>NZ_CAAAFO010000083.1:15670-25049 GCF_900634715.1 Candidatus Protofrankia californiensis
CCCCCCGGTGGCCGACGCGGTGGCCAGGCTCGTCGAGGCGGGCCACACTCGGCTCGCTGCGGTACCGCTGACCCTGGTGGCCGCCGGACACGCCAAGGGCGACATTCCCGGCGCGCTCGCCCGGGAACGCATCCGCCATCCAGGCCTGCACTATGCCTATGGACGCCCACTCGGCCCGCATCCGACGTTGCTGACGGCGTTGGACGAGCGGATCGACACGGTGTGCCCGCGTGACGAGCGGGCGGAGGTGACCGTCCTGCTGGTCAGCCGCGGATCCACCGACCCGGACGCCAACGCCGAGATCGCCAAGGTCGCCCGGCTGCTGTGGGAGGGACGCGGGTTCGCCGGTGTCGAACCAGCCTTCATCAGCCTGGCCGAGCCGAGCGTGCCGGCCGGCCTGGAGCGCTGCCGCCGGCTGGGGGCGTCCCGGATCGTGGTAGCGCCCTACTTCCTGTTCGCGGGCGTCCTGCCGGACCGGGTGGTCGCCCAGGCCGCCGGCTGGGCCGCCGACCACCCCGACATCGACGTGCGCTGCACGGGCCTGCTCGGTGACTGCGAGGGACTGGTGGACCTGGTGCTCGAACGCTTCACCGAGGCGCTGGCCGGGGACATCCGGATGAACTGCGACACGTGCCTGTACCGGGTCGCGCTGCCCGGGTTCGAACATCGGGTGGCCGCCCCCCAGGCCCCGCACGACCATCCGGACGATCCGGCACATCCACACGGTCACCAGCATCATCATGGCCACGGTCATCACCGCCATGCCTCCCGGACCGCCTGAGCGGTTGGCGGTTCTTGGTCATGACGCCAGATTGATCGTCCCACACCCTCCGCGCCAGACCTGGCCACGATCTGTGGAAAACTCGCGCTCATCCACAAGGTGGCCCTCGAGGAACATCCGAACGGAAACGTCCGACGGGCGGCCGGTGGCCCCGTCTGGGTGTCTGGCCTGTTGATCTAACCTCTCGTGTGGGTCGTAGGCATGCGGATCGGGGGTCGGGGGGTTGCCGGTCGAGTTCCTGTCGGACGAGCAGGCGGCTGCGCACGGGTCGTTCGTCGGCACGCCGTCGCGGGCGCAGTTAGCACGGTTCTTCTTCCTCGACGACGAGGACCGCCGGCTGGTCGACCAGCGGCAGCGAGATCACCTGCGGCTTGGGTTCGGGGTCTCGATCGGCACGGTGCGCTGTGTCGGCAGGTTCCTGGCGGACCCGATCGACGTCCCGGCCGAGGTGGTGGACTACGTCGCCGAGCAGCTCAGGATCAGCGACCCGTCGTGCATCAAGACGTACGCCCAACGGGAGTCGACCCGCCGGGAACACGCCGGGGAGATCCAGCGGACCTACCGCTACCGGGACTTCAGCACGGTGGCCGACGAGTTTGAGGCGGGGTGGACGGACGCGTGGGCGTGGACGACCGGGGACGGGCCGAAGGCGCTGTTCGACGCCGCGGTGGGCTGGCTACGCAAGGGGAAGGTGCTGCTGCCAGGGGTGACCACGCTGGCGCGGCTGGTGGCCGGGTGCATGACGACGCGACGCAGCGGCTGTGGGAGACGCTCTGTTCGCTCATACTGATCCCCTTCGGTGTCAACGACGGAACGCATCACGTTGGACGTGCTCAGTATCAGTCGGAAGGTGCTCCCGGAGGAATCGGCACGTGCGCCGGACGGGTTTCGGATAAACCGGATAAGACCATTTATCCCGTGGATAGCACGGGTATTTCCATGGGACGACTGCTGTTCCTCAAACCCCTGATTTCTGCTTAGCGGCGTCGTATTCGAGGCGAGCCGCCTCGACCTTCGACAAGTGAGCGTCCGACCAGTGCACGAGGGTGGCGAAGACCGGGACGAGGGTGAGCCCGAGTTCGCTGATCTCGTACTCCACGCGGGGTGGGATCTGCGCGTGGTAGGTGCGCACGACCAGTCCGTCTCGTTCCAGCTGGCGCAGCCGTTGGGTGAGGACCTTGGGCGTGATCGGGCGTAGGTGCTGCTCGAGCTCGTTGAAGCGCAGCCGGCCGTGGTGCCTGAGTACCCACAGGATCGGCGTGGTCCAACGGCTGAACATCAGGTCGATCACCGGATTGATCGGGCACGCCTGCTCGGCATCGGCATGCTGCTCGGCATCGGCATGTTCGGCCATGACCCCACCCCCTTCCGTCACCTTCGTCCAAGCTTCCGGTCGAAGCTTCCAAAGAGAGAGCCACTATCTTCTAGGAACCTACTATGCCGAGGATGCTAGCGTGCTCCGTGTCGGAACAGAGAACAGGCGACACACGCCGCCTGCGGGGAACCGTGAGGACATCGCGCAACGCCACCACGTGACGACGGCCAGCAGGCCCCCGGTGACCCGATCCTGACGGACGAGGAGTATCGCCATGACTATGCCGGCTTTTCCGCAGCGCGAGGGCGACCGTCCCGACATCGGCTCGGCCGTCCCCCATGTCCAATTCACCCAGAACAGCCCGAAAGCGGTGAGGGAGCAACTCCAGCAGTGGATGTCCACCGAGCTTCCCGGCACCGTAACCGGCCCCAGCGAGATCTCCGATCCCGGGGCTTTTGCCGTCTTTCTGGACGGTCATGCTCCCGCGAAAGGTGCGGTGTTGCTTCCGCCGCGGCTGACGGCGGAATTCGCCCACGTGCACGTCGACGGCAGCCTGCACCTCGCGCTTTCACACGAGGACCAGAAGGAGCTGCTGGCCAGGGGTTGGGGAGAGCCGCACCCGCTGTACTCCGCCGAGATCAACGTGGTGATGCTCTACGCCCCCCGCGCCGTCGAGGAGCTGGACGTGGCACGGACCGTGCTCGAAGCGTCCTACCGCTACGCCACCGGGCACGACCGGGTGACCGTATAGGGAAGTCGGCCGTTGAACAGCCCACCCGTCACCCCGACGGCCAGTGCCATCCCAGTGTGGCGGGTCACCTGAACGTCATGTCCGGTGAGGGTGAGATGTCAGGTGAGGACGAGTTGGGAGGGGGTGATGGTCAGCGGGAACGGGTCGGTGATTTTCAGTGGCTGGTTGCCGTGGGCGGTGCCGGTCTCGAGGTAGTCGGTGCCGGTGAGGGCCAGGGTGGTGATCGACGGTTTGTCGGTGTCGACGATCCAGTAGTGGGGGACGCCGAGGCGGGCGTAGACGTCGCGTTTGAGTAGTCGGTCGATGCCCACGCTGCTGGGGGAGAGCACCTCGACGACCAGTACTGGGACGGCCAGGTACCGTTCGCCGCGCACGAGGTCCGTACGGTGGACCACGCATATGTCCGGTTGGACGCTGGTTCGCCGACCCTTGCGCACATCCGGGGTCGGCCCGAACACGTAAAGATCAGATGGACACGCTCCACGCAGCAGCATCGTCAGCTCGCCGCATCCGACCTGGTGTTCCCAGCGGGGTGCCGGGCTCACCAGGAGCACCCCGTCCACCAGCTCGTACAGCCGACCGTCGTCGGGCATCTCCGCGAGGTCGTCGACGGTGAACCCGTCCTCCCGGATCGGGAGATCCTCATACGCGACCGCCATGAACACCATGATGGGCTCCTCTCAGTAGCCCGAGCGCGAAAGAAGCATGATCGCGCCGCCTTTGGTCCTTCCGTCATAACGCCAGGCTGATCGTCCCACACCCTCCGTGCCAGCCTTGACTACGATCTGTGGAAAACCGCGCTTGTCCACATTGAGTTTTTCGCGGGTTCTCGAATCAGCGGAAGCGAGGCTGGTGGCTATCCTCGTGGCTATGTCGATCATGGAGCAGATGTCGCTGGCGGACGTGAAGAACCGGCTCTCGGAGGTCGTGGACAGCGTCGAACGTGAGCATGGCCGCGTTGTGATCACCCGGCACGGCAGGCCCGCCGCGATCGTCATCAGCGTCGACGACCTGGAGTCGCTGGAGGAAACCCTCGACGTCATGGGCAGCACCCGGCTGATGGCCGACATCCGGGAAGCCCTCGACGACCTCGACGATGCGGGGGCGACCGTCCTGAGCAAGGACGAAGCGCTCCGTCTCGCCACCGGCCAGTGACCGACGTTCACGAGATCGTGCGGATCCCGCCCGCAACCACTCGCATGGCTCATGATCCAAACGAGTTTGTCGCCGTGTACGCTTTTTGGCCGCATTAGCGTACACGGCGACAAACTCGTGCCGATCTTCTCCGGTGGCTGGCGCTCATCGACGCATGCGACCGTTCAGCAGGAGACGTGTGGTTACATGGCCGGCGCTTTAGGTGGCGGCGGCGAGGTGGAGGCGGTCGCGGCGGCGGGCGAGCAGCCGGTCGGCGAGGGCGTCGGCGAGTTCGATGTCGTCCAGTGACACCCGGGTGCGTTCCTGGACGTCGAGGAGCGCGGCCAGCAGCTCCGCGGACAGGCGGGTCCGATCGGCCACCCGGGCCACGCTCGGTGGCAGTGATCTGGAAGGCGATGGCAGTGATCCGGGGGCTGACGGGTGGGGCCCGCTGGCGACAACGGTGTCGGTACCCCGGTTCGAGCGGTGCTGCGGGTGCGAGCGGCGGGGCCGGTTGCGCAGGTCCATGGATCCAGTGACGGGCCTGCGGAACCTGGAATCAACTCTTGACATCAGGGGTGTCCAGCCGGTCTCCGGTTACCCACAGGTGGTCCCCAGCGGCACGGTGGATACCCACCGCGCCGTGAACAGAGTTATCCACATTTTTGGCTACATATGACTTTTCTCACATTCGACGAGAAGATCGCGAGAGGATCACGGGGGATCAGCGAGAGGACGTACGAATGCCTGTCGCATCGGTGCCACCACGCTCCTGAGACCTCCCTGAAGCCGGCCCCGGAGAACCCTCCGAGCCTGCGGATCCGCGGCGTGCGGCGTTCCACGGGGATGCCGTCCTAGCAGATCCCACCGGTTCGGTAGCTTCCCAGACCCGTCGCCAATGAGCCTTCTGGGGAGAGCGTGCAGACCGGGCCGGCGTGGGCGACAGGGCAGGTGCCGCGTGCAACGAATCCCACCAGGACGTGGCGTCCTCATCCATCAACCGGGACACCTCGGCGAAGATACGGCTGGTGAAGGACCGGATGTCGGTGTCGACGGGGTGCATGGGCCGGCCGAACCGTACCGATACCCCGGGCCGGCCTGGAATCGTCCAGGCCCGGCCGCGCGGCATCGCACCGAAACTGCCGCGGATCCCGACCGGCACCACCGGAACCCCACAGGTGATCGCCAGATGTGCCGCGCCGAACCGGAACCGGGCGGGCTGGCCGTCCTTCGAGCGGGTCCCCTCCGGGAAGATGATGAGATTCCAGCCGTCGGCGAGCAGGTCGGCGGGTGCTGTCGACGGCGAGCCGCCACGGCGTTCGATCGGCACGGTCGCGAACAGAAAGGCCGTGCCCAGACCCCGCCACCAGCTGTCGAAGAAGTAGTCGGCGGCGGCGGCCACCGCGGTGTGATCCCGCACCTTCCTCGGCAGCGCACACAGCAGCAGCGGCGCGTCCAGATGGCTGGAATGGTTCGACACGAAGACCGCGGGAGTGCGCAGCCCCTCGATCGCGTCCAACCCTGCCACCGACAGTGACAGGTTCGCGTCCAGCATGGGTCGCATCCCGAGCTCCAGGGCGGCGACCCGGGCCGCCCGCATCGCCGGTGTCCGCGCCCATGACGTGGGGAACTCACGTGCCAGCGGTGGCGGCTGGTGCGGCTCGGCCGAGCGGGGGACCGGTGGGCGCGCCGCCCACCGCCAGCCGCGCGCCATGTCACGCAGACCCACCCCGGCCAGGCTCTGCCGCATGCGGGGTGCCATCACCGCACGTCCGCGATGGCGTGCGGCGGGGAGTGCAGGTAGGTCAGGGACGGATCACGACCCACCGTGGCCGAGACCATCTCGAGCGCGTCGGCCAGGGTGGACGCGGCCCGGAAACCCATCCGCGCGCATGCCGCCCGGTCACCGCCGACCCACACCACGTCCCCCAGGTGGTCCATGGCGTGCGCACCCCAATACCACATGTAGAACGGGTGCACGCCGTGGTAGGCGTGGGACGTACGGTACAGGTGGGTGTACCAGGGGTCGGTCGCGTACTGCTTCTCGAAGGTCGCCTCGATCGTCGCCGGATCGGTGGACTCGGCGAGAACCTCCTCGAAGAAGTCCACATATGACGGGTGATGCAGCTGGGAGAACTCCGGCGTCACCGGATGGTAGAGAATCATCGCGCCGCCGCGGCGCACCAGCGGCTGCCCCCGGTACATGTTGAAGAAATAACCCAGGCCCAGGCACATCGCGAGGATCGGGTTCATCACCGAGTTGACGTTGTACGGCCCGAGATACGGCAGACCGACGACGAGAACGTCGCTCTGCCCGTTCACCTCGACGAGTTGCTGGCGGTGCACGTTCGCGAGCGTCTTGGCATGCACGGCTTCGGTCTCGCCCGCATGCACGCCGGTGACGCCATAGTCCGCGACCAGGTCCTGGAAGAGTCTGCGGCGGGGACGCACCGGCATGGCGGCCAGGCCCCGCGACATCCCGAACGCCATCGCCTGGTCACGCACGGACCATTCCCACTCCCGCTTCGTGAAGAAGGCGTAACGGGACGGGAACGAGGCGTTGTTCACGGTCGTTTCCACCGTGAAAATCTTCAGATGGTCGGCGAGCAGCCGGCCCATCCGCCATGCCGAGGAATGCATGGCCGAGCGGGTGTGGTCCATGAACGACCGCGAGTGCACCATCGTGTGACTGTTGTGATGGTGGCGCAGGCTGTTGTAGGACGCCAGCCCGATCGGCACCGACTTGTGCCCGCCGTCCATGGCCACCAGGTTGACGTTGACGTAGACGAGCAGATCCGATTCGGCGGCCCGCCGGTTGATCTCGACGTCCTCGCCGTTCTCGGTCAGGCCGATGTGCAGGAGGTTGTCCCTGTCCTCGGCGTCGTGGTTGTAGAGGTTGTCCGGCCAGAACGAGCGGAACACCCGTTCCCCGACGGCCCTTTCGATCTCGGCGGCGGTCATCCGGCGGTGCAGGGCGTTCGCCACGATGAGCACCACGTCGTCGACGCCAACCTCGGCCGCGATCGTCAGCACCTGCTCGATCACCCGCTGGCGGATGTCAGGCCGGCGCATCGGCGGCAGCGGAATCGACAGGTCGTCGAAGGCGATCGTCAGACGCATCCCCGGACGCAGCAGCGCCCGCAACGGCTCGCTGTTCTCCGGCTCGGCCAGCGCCCGGCTGATCGCCCCGTCAACGTCCGCCAGCGCCGGAAGCGACTCCGGTGGGTAGACCACCCGGGTGCCGAGCGGAAAGCGTTCCAGCCCGAACCCCTCACCCTGGTGTACGAGCAGCGGAGGAGTCCGCCCATCGACTTCGAGCACGAACCCCGGTCTCACCTGTGCGATCCCCTCACGCGCGGTTTCGTCCGAACGACACTGGGTTGTCGCCGGCTCCATGGAATAAGCGTCCCAGCAGACGTCATAGTGCCTGCTAACAGGCCCCGCCTGCGCCTTGTCACGGCGTCATCAGGGGTCACGGCGTCATCAGGTCGAAGGCGACCTTGACCGCTCCGAGCCGCCCCGCCGCGAGCGCGTGGTCCAACGCGTCCCGCCAGCGGTCCAGCGGGTAGGTGGCCGACACGATCCCGTCCAGCGGCGCGGTTGCCGCGAGCTCCAGGGCCCGGTCGAAGTCCGTCCGGTCGTCCGTGCCGATGCTCGACGCGTAGGTGCCCACCAGCTCCAGCTCACGGAACCACAACGGGGTCAGATCGACCGAACCGGTGGGAACCCCCGACAGCACGACCCGCCCGCCCGCCCGGGTGGTGCGCAGTGCCGTCGACAGCGACGACGCGCTGCCCGCGCAGTCGATCGCGACGTCCACCCCACCCAGCAGGTAGGGCGGGCCGACCTCCGGATCGAGCCGCAGCGCGCGGGTGCCGCGGCGCACCCCGCCGACGGCGGACGCCGGCGGGAGAATCTCGTCCGCGCCGAAGCGCCGGGCCAGCTCCACCTGCCGGCGATGCTTGGCGACCACGGTCACCGGACCGGCCTTGGTGTAGGCGCGCAGCGCCAGCAGGGTGAACAGCCCCACCGCGCCCGCACCGATGATCAGCACCCGGTCGCCGTCGGCGGGGCGGGCTCGCAACGCGGTGTGCACGGCGCAGGCGAGCGGCTCGACCAGCACCGCCCGTTCGTCCGGCAGGTCCGCCGGCACCGGATGCAGCTGCGAGCGGTGCACGACCAGCGCCCGGCTCCACCCGCCGCCGGTGTCCGCGCAGTAGCCGGTCTGCAGGCCGGGGGACAGGTGCCCGGACGTGATCCGATCACAGCGGCTGGTGTGCCCGGCGGCGCAGCCGGCACATGCGGGCAGGCCCCGGGCGGCACAGCCCAGAACCGGGTCGACGACCACCCGGGAGCCCGCTGGTAGCTGCGTGTCATCACAGAGAGTGACATCCGTCTGTGTGTCGGCCACGATCTCGTGCCCGGGGACGAACGGCATGGACACCAGGGAGGCGAAGTAGAACGACGACTGCCCGGTGATGGTGGCCAGATCCGAGCCGCAGATCCCCGACAGCCGTGGGCGGATCGTCACCCAGTCCGGCCCGGGACGGGACGGAGCGGGCCGATCACTCAGCCGCAACGGCGCCGTGGTGGTGGCCGCAGCAGCGGCCAGGGACGGCAGCCGGCCCGACAGCGTCCGGGTGGTCAGATAGCGGGGCAGCGACCGGTAGAGCTCCAGCGCGCGGCTCACCGCTGGGCTCCCGGCCAGACGGTCCGGGCGCGATCTGACCCGGTGCCCGTTCCCACCGGCTCCCCGCCGCGCCAAGCCCGCACCCGCGCGGCCACGGCGTGGGCCTGGCGCTCGGCGCGGCTCGCCGTCACCGCGCGTGGTTCGCCCCGGGTCGAGGGCCATTCCTCGATCGGCCAGCCGGACCGGCGGGCGACCCGGTACAGCGGCAGGTCGGGATTAACCGCCACCGGGTTGCCGACGGCGCGCAGCATCGGCAGGTCCGACTGGCTGTCGGCGTACCCCCACGACACGCTCAAATTCGCGCCCACCCGTCCCGCGTAGTGGCTCAGCCAGGCCGCCCGGGCGTCACCGACCAACGGCGCCGACACCAGACGCCCGGTGCACCGCCCGTCCCCCCCGACTGCGAGGCGGGTCGCGACGATCTCGTCGAACAGCGGCGCCAGCGGACGGGTGAGCACCTCGACCGCGCCGGTGAGCAGGACGGTCCGGTGCCCGGCCTCCCGGTGCTCGCGGACCCGGCGGATCGCCGCCGGCTTGACCCGGCGCAGCAGGATGTCCCCGGCGGCCTCGTCGACGAGGCGGGCGAGCTCGTCGGGGTCGGCGCCGGCATAGCGGGTGTACACCGCCCGGATGAGATGCCCCCGGTCACGCCGCTCGGCCCGCACGTAACCGGGCAGCGCGCGGGCCAGCGCGGCCAGTTCACGGCCG
>NZ_CAAAFO010000083.1:25285-25718 GCF_900634715.1 Candidatus Protofrankia californiensis
CACCACGGTTACGTGAGATCAACGGGTGGCGCTGGAAGTACTCACGGACGTGCTCGTAGAGGTCCCGGAACAGCAGCGGGTTACGGAAACCCGAGCAGATCGTGTAGTAGGCCGGGGTGGATGCCGGCGGGGTGGCCGCCGCCGCGGCGATGATCGCGTTGACCACCAGGTCGACCGGGATGATGTCGATGATGCCGTCGGGGGAGGCCGGAAAGTCCGGCAACTCCCCGCGCCCGTAGGCGATGATCAGCGGTTCGGCCATCTTGAAGCCCTCGATCCACCCCGGAAACGGGCGGGCCAGCGCGCTTTCGATGATGGACGGGCGCACCACCGTCAGCGGCAGACCGTCCCGCTCCTCCTCCAGGTAGCGCTCGGCGAGCGCCTTGGTGAAGGTGTAGCAGTCGGTCCAGCCCAGCACGCGGGCCCGCTCCCC
>NZ_CAAAFO010000083.1:26188-27350 GCF_900634715.1 Candidatus Protofrankia californiensis
GGCGCTCGGCCTCGCGGGAGACCGTCTGGGCCCCGGCGCGGACGTGTTCGGCCTCGGCCTGCTCCCGGAACCCGCGCAGCGCGTCGGGGGTGCGGGAGGCGTCCTCGGCCGCCACGCGCGCCCGCTGCGCGGCCGCCTGCTCCGTCCGCCAGTCGACGTTGTGCACCAGGCGGCCCTCGGCCACGTGCCCGGACCGCAGGCCCGCCACGTACGCCGTGGAGATGTGCACGAGGTGGGGCCGGGCGCCACTGTCCCGGACGGCCCGCAGCAGTTCCTGGACACCGCCGAGGTTGGTGGCGAAACCCGTGTCGATCGGCGGGTCGAAGGACACCTCACCCGCGCAGTGGATCACGATGTCGAGATCCGCCGGCAACGCCGGCATCCGCTCCAGGTCGCCTTCGAGCACCGTGACCCGTTCGCGCAGCGCCCGCTCGACCCCGTCCGCGCCGACACGCTCGCGCCATGCGGCAAAAGCCGGTTTGGCCACGAGACCGGCGAACCGGGCGTGTCCACTCCTGCCGGCGCGGGGACGGATGAGGACGACCACGTGGGTGTCGGGCAGATCGGACAGTAGCCGTTCGAGCAGTGCCTCGCCCACGAAGCCGGTCGCTCCCGTGACGAGGACGCGCTTGCCCGCGAGCCGCTCGGGCAGCCCCACCGCCTCACCTCATTCCGTTATTGGGATTCCGTTATTGGGACACCGGTGGGTCACAGTAAGGGACGCCGATGCCCGGGGCCGCAACCGGCTCACGCCGGCTAGGATCCGTCTCCCCTGTCCGGCGCCGAAGGTCATGGAGCGTGTACGGGTGGACATTACAAGCACGGACGCGACAAGCGACACAACCGATGTAGCCGACGCCACCGCCAGTGCCGCGAGGAGCCGGTCGGACGCCTTCTCGACGCCCCACCGCCGTGCCAGCCGGGCAAGGCCGTCGTGGTCGGCGGGCTGTGCGGGCAGCGTGTCACGCACCGGCGGCAGGTCCACGTCAGTGACGACCCCGACCACCGCGACGGCCGCGTCGAGATAGGCCTCGGCCTCGACGATCCGCCGCCTGCTCCCGCCCGGGAAGCCGGCGGTGTCCCCCCGCGCGGCAGCGGCCCGGACCGCTGCCAGCGAACCGAACCCGGCCAGCAGCGCCGCCGCGGTCTTCGCGCCTATACC
>NZ_CAAAFO010000083.1:27446-27927 GCF_900634715.1 Candidatus Protofrankia californiensis
GGGAGTCGTCGACCAGTTGGAACAGATCGCGGTCGCCGGTCAGCACGTCCACCTCCGCCTGATCGCGGACGGCCAGCGTGCCGATCACGTCGTCCGCCTCGTAGCCGGTGGCCGAGATCCGGGCGATACCGGCGGCGTCCAGGACGGCGTCGATGACGGGCAGCTGGACGGTGAGCGCCACCGGGACGTCCTCGGCCCCGTCGGTGCTGCCGGCGGCCACCCGGTGGGCCTTGTACGACTCCAGCAGCGCGACCCGGAACCGCGGGCGCCAGTCCGCGTCGAAGCAGGCGACCAGCCGGGTGGGACGGATCTCGGCGATCTGGCGGGCCAAGGTGTCCAGCAGACCCCGCACGGCGTTCACGGGCGTCCCGTCCGGGGAGCGGACCGACCGCGGCACCCCGTGGAAGGCGCGGAAATACAGCGACGGGGTGTCGAGCAGCATCAGCCGACCGGTGGGTGTGTGCACCCGGCCAGCCTGACA
>NZ_CAAAFO010000083.1:28305-29886 GCF_900634715.1 Candidatus Protofrankia californiensis
TGTCGGGATGGCCGGATGAGCTACACCGACCTCGGCCGGACCACCGGCCTGTCCGTGTCCGCGGTGCATCAGCGGGTGCGACGCCTGGAGCAGCGTGGCGTGATCACCTCGTACGCGGCCCTCGTCGACGCCGCCGAGGTCGGCCTCCCGCTCACCGCGTTCGTGTCGATCAAACCGATCGACCCGAGTCAGCCGGACGACGCCCCGGAGCGGCTGCGGGACCTGACCGCCATCGAGGCATGCCACAGTGTCGCCGGTGAGGAGAGCTACCTGCTCAAGGTCCGGGTCGGCACCCCGGGCGACCTGGAAAGCCTGCTGCAGGAGATCCGCGCCGCGGCGAACGTCTCGACCCGCACCATGGTCGTCCTGTCCACCCCGTACGAGGCACGGCCACCAGCCATCTGATGCCTCCCAGGGTCGCCGGCCATGCACAAAGAGACATGATCGTGTCGTTATCGGCCTTCCTCCGTCGGCTGGCGCGTGATTCTCGACGACACGGCCGATCCACCGGGCACCACGGCGTCCGACACGATTTCCGGCAGGCACACTTTCAGGTGTGACGGACATGTCGTCGAACCCGCGAGTAGCCAGGGGAGCTGGCCCTCTGGACGGACAGGACGGACAACCGGTGGGCGCCGTAACGGTTGAACCCGACAGCAGGCGGCGCGTCCTCTACCGCGGTGGCCGGGTCCACAGCCCGGCATCCCCGTTCGCGACGGCGATGCTGGTCGAGGACGGCAGGATCGCCTGGATCGGCTCGGACGCGGCCGCCGACGCCCTGACGGCCGAGGAGATCGTGGACCTCGACGACGCCGTGGTCACGCCCGCATTCGTGGACGCCCACGTGCACGTGACCGCGACCGGGCTTGCCCTCGACGGACTCGACCTGTCCGGGGCGCCGTCCCTGGCCTTCGCCCTCGACCAGCTCGCCGAGCATGTCCGGCGTCACCCCGCCACCGTCGTGCTCGGCACCAACTGGGACGAGACGGCCTGGCCCGAGGCCCGTCCGCCCACAGCCGCCGAACTTGACCGCGCGGCCGGCGGCGCGGCCGTCTACCTCTCCCGCATCGACGGCCACTGCGCGGTCGTGTCGTCCGCGCTCGCGGCCCGCTGCGGCGCACCCGGCATGCGGGGATGGCTCGGGGACGGCCGGTGCCAGGGCGAGGCCCACCATGCGGCCCGGACCACCGCCTACGACAACGTGTCCGTAGGCCAGCGGCGAGCCGCCCAGCGCCGGACCCGGGCGCATGCCGCCGCACTCGGCATAGCCGCCCTGCACGAGATGGCCGGGCCGGAGGTCTCCAGCGCGGACGACCTCAGCGACCTGCTCACGCTCGCGGCCGCTGAACCGGGTCCCGCCGTCCACGGGTACTGGGCCGGGGACATCGACACCGCCCTCGCTCTCGGTGTCGGTCTCGGCGGCGACCTGTTCGTCGACGGATCGCTGGGATCACGCACCGCGGCATTGCGCGCCCCCTATGCGGACGCCCCCGGCGGCGCCGACGGCCACACCAGGATCAACGACCACGGCAGTGTTGATGACCGGGGCCTGCTGCACCTGGACGCCGACACCGTGTACGA
>NZ_CAAAFO010000083.1:30258-31415 GCF_900634715.1 Candidatus Protofrankia californiensis
GGTGGCCGTCGTACAACCGGCCTTCGACGCCTGCTGGGGAGGCCAGGACGGCATGTACGCCCGGCGGCTGGGAGCCGACCGGGCGGCCACGATGAACCCGTTCGCCGCGATGGCGGCCGCGGGTGTCGTCCTTGCGCTGTCCTCGGACGCTCCGGTGACCCCGCTGGACCCATGGGGTGGCGTGCGTGCCGCGGTCGCGCACCACACGCCGTCGGCGGCGCTGAGCGCTCGGGCGGCGTTCTCCGCCGCGACCAGGGGCGGGTGGCGGGCGGCCCGGGCCGACGGTGACGGCAGCGGGCTGCTCGCACCCGGCGCTCCGGCGACGTTCGCGGTCTGGCAGGTGGCGGGGGAGCTGGTGGTCCAGGTGCCGGACGCCCGTGTCACGGCATGGTCCACCGACCCGCGGGCGGGCGTCGCCGGGCTGCCCGATCTCGACGGACCCACCCCGACCTGTGTACGCACGGTCGTGCGCGGCACGGTCGTCCACGATCTGCTGTAGGGCTGACGACCGCGCGATCATATTTTGCCGTTCGGGCAGCCCAGGTCTGCGGGTCACTGATCGGCCGGTGAGCAACCCGTCCGTCCCGATCCCGTCCATGGACACAGAAAGGGCCCCGGACCGCCCTTCGGACCGACTCCCTGCCCGCCGGATGCGGGCAGGGACACCGTTGTCTAGGGGACGATCTGGGACCCTCCGGGCTGCCTTGCAGCTCCTCCTTCGTCGGCGACGAGAAACTTCCTGTCCAACCCCACCTCCGACCGGGCCTGGTACCGGGCGGTCACGGACGCATGAGCGCCCGGTGGCCGCTGGCCGGTCTAGTCGACAGGGAAGGCACTCCCGCAGCCGCCTCATGAGTGGACAAGATGAACGGTACCGGTCGTTACTCGGTTGCTGTCAACCACACGTTCTATCCCGGTCTTCCTCCCGTTCTCCTCGATCCTCCCCGAAGCGGCGCAGCCCCCCGCCCCGTCAGCACGTCAGGCAGGCATGACATGCGCAGGGTTGCGCATTGTTGCACAGTATAAATTGTGTAGAAGTTGTTATTTCGCGGCACGCACCCGCACGCCAGATACGGTTTCGTCACCGATAAACCTATCCACAACATGGAGACTATTTTTCAGGAATGTCAATCAACTAGTAATCAATGTTTGCAAAA
>NZ_CAAAFO010000083.1:31824-41367 GCF_900634715.1 Candidatus Protofrankia californiensis
CTAGCTGCGATGCGTCGCGATTGTTCCAGCTACGTGGACACGCCGATCCGAAGATGCGCAGGGTGTTTGGTTGCGTGCTACGTGTAGTACTGTCGACTGCGGTTCCGAACGAGACCCGATCAGCGGTACCTGCACGGACCACGAGCGGGCCGGGCCGTCGGGAATGAGGCCCGGGAAGAGGTAATGACCGCCACGGATGTCACCCGCCGCACCGTCGCCAGACACAGACGAACGACCGATCGCTCCCGAAGGACCCTGATGAGCTGGATGCTCCTGGTGGCCGCGATCGCCTGTGACGTGGCGGCCACCTACGCTCTCGCAGCCTCCCACGGCTTCCGCAACCCGATCCCCTCGGTACTCGCCGTCCTCGGATTTCTCCTGACCACCTACTTCTTCGGGGTTGCGCTCACCGGGCTGGGCCCGAGCGTCTCGTACGCGGCCTTCGGGGCGTTGGGGACCGCCGCGGTTGCCGTCATCGGCATCGCTTTGGGCACGGAACACGCCAGCTGGATCAAAACGGGATCCCTGGTTCTGATCATCCTCGGTGTGGCGCTGCTTCCTCTCGCCAACCATCGGGAAAAAGACACGTCACCGGCCCCTGCGCGGGTTTCCGGGCAGATCGACCGAGGTTAGCGGGCCACAGGCGTCGCGATCATGCTTTTCTCGCGGTGCCGGAAGCCCAGATCCTCAGGCCGCTGAGGAGACAACCGGGCTCCGCATACGCCGGCCAGTGAGGCCCGCGGGTGGATGTTTCACCGACCCGGTCGATCGCGGGCCGGCCGGTGACCGACACTAGGACTGTGACAGCCCAGGACATGCTGACTGCTGGTCGCGTTGCCGCGTCATCGCCCACCGGCGTGTCCGACATCGGCGAGGACGCCTCGCCGGCCCGACGGCTGATCCGGCCGCTGCTCGCGATCATCGCCGGTGCGGCGCTGTACCTGGCGTTCCCGCCGGTTGGGATCTGGCCGCTGGCACCGGTCGCCGTGGCCGTCCTCACCCTTGTCGTGCGCGGTGTGCGCCTGCGCTGGTCGTTTAGCCTCGGCATGCTTTTCGGTCTGGGCTTCATGCTGGGGATGCTGCGTTTCGTGATGTTCGTCGGCATCGACGGCTGGGTGGTGCTGTCGGTCGGCGAGGCGGCCCTGCTCGCGGTGGTCGCCCCCGCGACCACCGCGGTGATGCGGGTGCGTGGCTGGCCCCTGTGGGTGGCCGCGGTGTGGGTCGCTCAGGAGGCTGTGCGCGGACGCGCGCCATTCGGCGGTTTCCCGTGGGGAAAGCTGGCTTTCAGCCAGGCGGGCACACCGCTGACTCCGCTTGCGGCGCTCGGCGGCTCGCCGCTGGTGACCGCCGCGGTCGCCGGCTGCGGTGCGCTGCTGGCCGCGGCCGCCATCCGCTCGGGTGTGCTGACTGCGGGTCCCGCCGGCTCGTCCTGTTCGTCCGGCGTGGGTGACACAGGCACGCCAGGCACCAGGCGCAGTTGGGGACGGACGGCCGCGGCGACGGCCCGGCCACTGGGTGGAGCCGCCGCCGTGACGCTGGTGGGTCTTGCGGTACCGCTACCGGCCACAGCGCAGACCGGCACAGCGCAGGTCGCGGCGATCCAGGGCAACGTCGCGCAGGCCGGGGGTCTCAACGCGCTCGGACGCATGTTCCAGGTCACCACCAACCACGTCACACAGACCGAACAGCTCGCGGCGGATGTCGCGGCCGGCCGGACCCCCCAGCCTGACCTGGTCCTGTGGCCGGAGAACGCCTCGGACGTCGACCCGCTTGCCAACCCCCGCGCGGGCGCCCTGCTGAACCGGGCCGCCCAGGCGGTGGGTGCTCCCGTCCTCGTCGGCGCGGTACTCGACGGGCCAAGTCCGAGGAAGGCGCGCAACGCGGGGCTGGTGTGGGAGGGGGATGGCTGGGCCGGGCAGATGTACGTCAAGCAGCATCCGGTGCCGTTCGCCGAGTACCTGCCGGGTCGGGCCGTCCTCGAAAGACTGGTCAGCCGGTTCGCCACCGAGATGCCCAACGACTTCGTCCACGGCACCGCGGTCGGGGCACTGACCATCCATGACATCACCATCGGTGATGTCATCTGCTTTGAGGTGGCCTACGACGGGCTCGTCCGCAGGACTGTCAACGCCGGTGCGCAGCTGCTGGTCGTGCAGACCAACAACGCCTCGTTCGGGCGTAAGGGCGAAAGTGAGCAGCAGCTGGCCATGACCCGGCTACGCGCGGTCGAACACGGGCGGGCCGCGGTGCAGGTGTCCACCAGCGGCCAGAGCGCACTGATCCTTCCCGACGGCCGGATCATCGCACAATCCGGGTTGTACGAGGCGGCTGCCCTGACTGCCGCGCTCCCGTTGCGCACGGGGCGTACCCTTACCGACCGGCTCGGCATCATCCCGGAGACGGTCTTGGTGATGATCGGACTGTTCGCTGTAGCGTTCGGCCTACGGACCGGGCAGGCGTCGGCACGACAGGCATCCGTGTTCGACCGGACCGCCGGCCACCGGCCACAGTACGGGCAGACAGGCGGCGGCACCGCCGACAACAGCGCTGGCGACATCGAAAGGAGCCGCGTGGACGGCGAGCGCGTTCTCGTGTGTGTTCCCACCTACAACGAACGGGAGAACCTTCAGGACACGGTCAACCGGCTCCGAACGGCCAATCCGGACGTGGACCTGCTGGTCATCGACGACGCGAGTCCCGACGGCACCGGTCGGATCGCTGATGACCTCGCCGGCGCCGATCCTCATGTCCACGTCCTGCACCGCGGTACCAAGGAGGGTCTGGGTGCGGCCTATGTAGCCGGCTTTGGATGGGGGTTGCAGCGCGGCTACGGTGTCCTGGTCGAGATGGACGCCGACGGCTCACACCAGCCGGAGGAACTTCCGCGCCTGCTCACCGCTTTGCGCGAGGCCGATCTGGTCATCGGTTCTCGCTGGGTACGCGGGGGAGAGGTGCGCAACTGGCCGCGTACCCGGCTGTTGCTCTCCCGCGGCGCGAACGTGTATGTACGGGTCGTTCTCGGTATGCCGCTGGCCGACGCGACCGCGGGTTTCCGGGCCTACCGGGCTGAGGTCCTGCGTAGTCGTGACCTTGATCGGGTTGCGTCGCAGGGATACTGCTTCCAGGTCGATCTGGCCTGGCAGGCGTGGCGGTCGGGGTTCCGCCTCAGCGAGGTCCCGATCACCTTCGTCCAGCGCGAACGCGGGCGGTCGAAGATGAGCCGGGCCATCGTGGGGGAGGCGCTGTGGCGGGTGACCTGGTGGGCTGTGAAGTCTTCTTGGCGCGGTCGGCTGGCCCAGGGTGACGGCCGCGGTGTTCGGCGTCAGGGGAGTGCGCTTCCGGCGAATCGGAAAGGTCAGGAAGGCTCGGGTCCCCAACCCGGCGGAAGCCCCGGCCCGGTGCCGCTTCCCGCGGCACGCAGGACCCCTGAGGGGCAGCAGGAGCAGTCGACAACGGGCGTCCCGGTATGACCCGAGGTGACACGCGTGTGACCGACCGGACTACCCCGGGTGGCCACACGCGTCGATGCTGCTACAGCAGGCGCGTCAGGCGGATCGGCGATCCTGCCCAGCGCCCCGCAGAACCGCAAGCCGCTCGGCCAGTACCTCTTCAAGGTCGTCGGTGGTACGCCGCTCCATCAGCATGTCCCAGTGCGTGCGCGGGGGCTTGCTCTTCTTCGGCTCCGGAACCTCGCCGTCGACGATGACCGATCCGGCACCACAGACACGGCATTCCCAGACTGCCGGGACCTCGGCCTCGGCAGCGAAGGGCATGGTGAACTGGTGGCCGTTCGGGCAGTCGTAGGACGCGGTCTGGCGTGGCGCGAGTTCGGTGCTGCGATCCGTCTCGTAGGAGACTGCACCTAGACGGCTGCCTCGCAGGATGCGCTCGCCCATAAAAACCCTCCCGAGCGTCGATACCAGTGAGGAACTCAGACTCACCAACGCACGGGATCTGTGGGACGTTCCCACGAGGACAAGGCCGGTGACGAGATCGCGCTCACACAAGGTATAAAAATGATCACATTTAGAGCTCCTTTTGTTACGTACAGTCAGCGAACTGGCCTCTTCGGAGTGGCGCGATGCGTGATCGGTGTCGGATTGCTGACACGTCCCACCGGATTCGTGCGCCTCGCCGGAGTGGACCGGGTCACTGCCGAACGGACGGCGTGGATCACCCAGCTTGCGGCAGCCCGTGATATTGCTCTCGGCGCCGGTCTGCTCGCGACGCTTCTGCGGCGCGACAGCGGACCGGTCCGGGGCTGGCTGTGGGCGGGCATGTTCGTCGACATGGCCGACGCGGCCGTGCTGCTCGCCGCCGGCATCCGTCGTGACGTCGCGCCGCTGCCGGTCGCGGTCGCGGTGGTGGCTGCGGCCGGCAGCGTTGTCCAGGCGGGCGCACTCGTTGCGCGTCCGGCCGCCGGCATGGGCGCAGAAGGCGCCGCGCCGATCCTGGCGACATCGCCGGGGAACGAATCCGCTGCCTGAAACGTCCCACAACACAAGGAGAGGGGAGTGAAGTGGCATGAGCGACGACAAGGAGGCCACTGTGACAGCGCACCAGGTCGTCAGGACCGAGGAGGAGTGGCGCAAGGGACTCCCTGCGGAGCGTTACGCCATTCTGCGTAACGCCGCCACCGAACCACCTTTCACCGGTTCCTATACGTACAGCAAGGAAACCGGCATCTACCGTTGTGGGGCATGCGGGAACGCGTTGTTCGACTCATCCACGAAGTACGACTCCGGGTCGGGATGGCCGAGTTTCTACCAGCCCACGGTAGCGGAGGCGGTGGAGCTGGTGGAGGACCGCTCCCACGGCATGATCCGTACAGAGGTACGGTGCCGACGTTGTGGATCACACCTTGGGCACGTGTTCGACGACGGTCCCGAACCGACCGGTCAGCGCTACTGCATGAACTCGCTCGCGCTTGATCTCGACTCGGCCGACCCGTCGCCTGACGCGGAGAACGCGATCTGACCGGGAGAACATGGCTGTAAACGTGGGTGTGGAGGGCGCGGACCCGGCGGGGCAGTAGGGCTATTGCCCTCCTCCCCCACACGATGCTGTCGCGCCGATAATCGACATTATGTCAAGTAGACTGGGTGAACCCCCACCCGAGCCGCCCGCGGTACCCGTGTCACCTCCCGACAGGCCTGGCGTCCTGGGCGTCGGGCCGGCTCACCTCGGCCGGACCCCGTGAACGTTGCTCCCAACCGTCCTTGCGGACGTGTTCGAGAGGAATTTCCCGCGTCCGGAAATTTCTCCCCGCCCTGGAGTCGGCCGGGGCGAGGTCATCTATTCGACACTCGCTCGACATTCGGTGGTAGGACGACGGGGTTATTCGACGGCAAGTCGATGTGGTGGACGACAGTTGGACGCACTGGTCATGGCGACACCGTCCCGGCGGGATATGCTCATCCCCCACGGGGGTCGGGATCACGGTCCCGCCGGGCGGGAACGCCCGAGGACGGGGCGTTCGGTTCAAGGGTTTAATTACGGGTAGCGCGAGGAAGCCGCCGTTTCCCCCATCGATCCATATGTGACCAGCAACACCCCGGGTAACATCGCATCGGCCCGTCGGCAACTGATATAGCGGTCTGGGATGGTTTGCATGGAGAGGGGTACTACGAGCGCTGCTGGAAATCCCCCGACATCAGGCGGAGCTTATTTACACGAGAGTCGGCGAAGGTGGTGGTGAAAGTGACATCTGTAACCGAGTGGTTGGGCGTGTGCGGCAGGGAACAACCGGGCCAGGTGTACCTCAGAGAGGCTCGCGGCAACCGTTCGGTCACCTACGGCGAGATGGCTGCTCTCATTCAGCGGTGGCGGACCGATCTGGACGCGCACGGCCCGCGGGTGCAACGGCGGATCGCGATCCTCGTGTCCGATCCCCTGGACTTCGCCGTGGTCTTCCTCGCAACCCTTGCAAGTGGGAGGCACGCGGTTCCCCTGGATCCGGACGCCCCACCCGCGGAGCTGGAACGAGCCCTGGAACGAACCCGGCCCGATCTGGTGGTCACCGATCGATCCCTGCCTGCTCCGTGTGACATCCGCCAGCTCAGCCCGCGGATGGCCACCGAACACACCGCCGCATTGCCGTCGGACTGCGGTCCCGACGGCACCGACCTCGGTGACGGCGGTGCGAGTTGCCGGGTGCCGGGCGGTGTCCTGGTGACGGGTTCAACGGGTTCGGTTGCGACCGAGGCAGTCAGGGAGATCTTTCTTGACAGCGAGCAGCTCGCTCACGTGGCTGCCGCCGTCGCGCACCACCACCAGCTGAGCCGGACCGACATCGGTTACAGCCCGCTACCACTGGTCCACGTCAACGCTCAGGTGGTCGGGCTGCTCGCCACTTTGTGCAGCGGGGCTACCCTCGTTCTCGACCGCCGGTTCCGCCGCCGTGGATTCTGGACGATGATCAACAATCATCAGGTGACCTGGATCAACGGGGTTCCGGCGGTCCTGGCCCTGCTGGCCATGGATCCCCACGCCGCTCGCGCCCGCGACTGCCGTGTCCGGTTCGTCCGGTCTGCCTCGGCTCCCCTGCCCGTTTCCGTGTTACAGGCGTTCGAGGAGGCCACCGGCGTCCCGGTGCTGGAAACCTATGGCATGACCGAGGCCGGTAGTCTGATAACGGCGAATCCACCGCAGGGGACCCGCAAGCCAGGGTCGGTGGGTCTGCCGGTGGGAAGCGAGGTACGCGTCGTCGATGACGACGGGATGCTGCGTCCGCCCGACCAGGTTGGCAAGGTGCAGATCCGCGGGCCCGGGGTCATTCGCGCATATGCCGGCCCGGCTGGTGGCGACAGGTTCACCCCGGATGGCTGGCTGGACACCGGCGACATCGGCTTCGTCGATTCCGACGGCTATCTCTACCTGTCCGGCCGCAGCGATGACGTGATCAACTGTGGCGGTGAGAAAGTGTCCCCCCGCGAGGTCGAGGAGGTCCTGCTCGCCGACCCGCGGGTATGCCGCGCCGTGGTGGTGGGCCGGCCGGACGCTGTTCTCGGTGAGGTGCCCGTCGCGCTGGTCGTGCCGGTGGATGTTCCCGATCCCCTGCTTGTGACCGAGCTCGCGGAACGGTGCGAGATCGGCCTCGCCAAATTCAAACGGCCGGCCAGCATAGAGATCGTCTCTGATCTCCCCGGTGGCCGGACCGGCACGATCCGGCGGACAGATTCAGAGGGCCAACGACGGCGCGATCACGTTTTTCCCGCGCTCGGGGTTCCCCTCGGATCCGGGGAGATCCGGAAGCCGGTCCAACGGGCCCGGCAGGCCCAGGTGTCCGGATCGCTGGAGGGCCAGGTCTCCGGATCATTGAACAGTCCTGTCCTGCAGAGGCTCTGAACCGACAATCCGTGGGCTTGCTACGGTGCAGTGCTGTCGGCCGTGGGAAGCATGGTTGGGCAAGCAGAGTCAACAGGTAGGAGAGGGTGCCGTGGATGACGAGACAATGGCGGAGTTTCTCGCCGATCTGGCTTCCCCCGCGCCCGCACCGGGCGGTGGCGCTGCCGCGGCGCTTCAGGCCGCTCTTGGCGCGGCGCTGGTGAGCATGGTTTGCAACCTCACTATTGGCAAGCCCCGTTACGCCGAGCACGAGGCGACGATGCTTTCCGCCCGGATCGAAGCCGACAAGGCAAGGGCTGAGGCGCTGGCGCTGGCCAACGCCGACGCCCGCGCGTTCGCGGCGGTCAGCGACGCCTACAAACTGCCGAAGGGCACCGAGGACGAGCGGGCCGAGCGCAGCCGGGCGATCCAGGCCGCGCTGGGCACAGCGGCCGAGGTGCCGCTGCACACCGCGGCGGTTGCCGCGGCCGTGGTGGGACTGTGCGCGACAATCGTCGACGGCGCGAACGTCAACGTCCTCAGCGATGTCGGTGTGGCTGCTGCCAGTGCACGCGCCGCACTGGACAGCGCTGCGATCAATGTGCGGGTGAATACAGCGGCGATGACGGACGCGGGTGCGCGGGAGCGCGCAGCCGCCGCCCTCGCCGAACATCTGACGTCTGTGGCTACGGCTGACGGCATCGTGCGCGCTGTCGGGGAGCGGATCGGATCATGAAGTTGCTGGACGGGCGGTCCATGGCCGCAGAGATCGGACGAGGCGTCGTCGACGACGTGGAGCGGCTGCGCGAGGCCGGCAGGGTGCCGACGTTGGCTGTGGTCCTGCCGGGCACTGACGCGGCAGCCCGGTCCTACGTCAGAGTGATCGAACGCGGCGCGGCGAAGGTGGGAGTCCGCTGCGTCGTCCACGAACTGTCCGGGGACACCGCCGAACTCGTCGCCACGGTCGACCGGCTGGCCGCCGACGACGAGGTGCACGGTCTGATGGTGCAGACCCCCCTTCCTCCGGGGGTGTCCGCCACCGACATCGGGACCCGCATCCCCCCGCACAAGGACGTCGACGGGATGAATCCGCTGAGCCTGGGTCGCCTGGCCCTGGGCCTGCCGTGTTTCGCGCCGGCCACCGCCGCCGCGGTGCTGGAGATCCTGCACCGGGGTGACATCAAGATCGCCGGCATCCATGCGGTGGTCATCGGGCGCAGTCCGGTGGTGGGCAAACCCGCGTCCCTGCTGCTGCTGGCCGAGGACGCCACGGTGACGATCTGCCATTCCCGGACGACCGACCTGGCCTCGATCGTTCACGAGGCCGACGTCGTGGTGGCCGCTGTCGGCCGCCCTAAGATGATCGGCAAGGGGTTCATCCGGCCGGGTGCCGTCGTCATCGACGTGGGGACGAACGTCACCGAGTCCGGTCTGGTCGGCGACGTGGACGCCGACGCCGTGGCGTCCGTGGCGGGCGCTCTCACCCCGGTTCCGGGCGGAGTGGGGCCGGTGACCACGATGCTGCTGCTGCGCAACACCACCAGCGCCGCCGCCTTGTGAACCGTCGGGCTGCACCGTGAACCGTCAGGTGGTCGTTCGGGCGTGGGGGGCGACCCCGGCCGCCAGGCGGACGCAGTTGCGCCCGTCGGCCTTGGCTCGATAGAGCGCCGCGTCCGCGGTTTCCAGCAGGGCGGGCAGATCCACGTCCGCGCCGGTTGCGGTGGCCACGCCGACCGAGACGGTCACGGACACGTGGACCACGCCGGCGGACTGGCCGTTCACCCGGCAACGCATCCCGGCTACCTGGCGGCGGATCCGGTCGGCGGCACGGGCGGCGTTGTCGAGGTCGGTCTCACAGAGCATGATCACAAATTCTTCGCCACCGAACCGCCCGACAAGATCACGAGGTCGGGTGGCGGCGCGCAGAGCGTCCGCGACACACACGAGGACGGCGTCACCGGTCAGATGGCCGAACTGGTCGTTGACCCTCTTGAAATGGTCGATGTCCACGATGAGAACGGACAGCGGACGGCCCGCGCGCCGGATCCGCAGCACCTCCTTTTCCGCGGCCTCGCGCCAGTAGGCGGGGTTGGCCAGCCGGGTCTTGGCGTCGGTACGTGCCGCCTGCAGAAGTTCGGCGTGCAGCAGGCTGCGCTGGAGCAGGAGCGCAGGCGGCGTCGCGGTGAGCATGAGCAGGGGATGCGCGGTCCACAGTAC
>NZ_CAAAFO010000083.1:41765-44952 GCF_900634715.1 Candidatus Protofrankia californiensis
GGGGATGTGCATACCACAGCGCGCCGTGCAGAAGAATGCGGTTGAGTACGATGTAGGTGAGTACCGCCACGAACAATGCGCCGATACGCCCGGAAGAACCTACTAGGGTGTCGATCCGATATGGCCCCTGGGTCGGCGCGAGCGCACGGTGCACGCTGGCTGCGCAGAAACCCGACACACCCAACGCCGCCGCGTTGAAGACCTGCTTGTACCTGGGCTGCGGAACGACTCTGGAGCGGAAAACGCAGTGGAGAGGGATGTGCAGGACGGCGGCGTACAACGGCGGCAGAAGAAGTGTGACCGGCAGGGTCCAGGTCGACAGCAGATCCCGCTGTGGTTCGTCCTTCCGGCGACCTGGTGCGCCGAGATGTCGTGACGTTTCCATGGCCAGTCGACCGAGCAGAACAAAGGCCCCGAACGTGAGCAGGTCGACAAACCGGAACGGAAGCTCCAGCAGGCCGAGAAAAACGACCACCAGACACAGCACGTCGACGGTGACGAGGTAGCGGACAAGCCGTGGGGAAAGGCTGCAAAGCTCAAAGCGCGACACGTGGTCGACCAGCCGTTCACCGGCCCGCCGGGCCAGCTCTCCCCCGAGTTGCCAGGATTGCCGCACGAATCGCCGGGATTGCCGCGGCTGAGGTGGCTGAGGTGGCTGAGGTGGCTGAGATAGCCGGGGCGGCTGAGGTGACTGGGAAGGCCTGGGTGACTGGGAGGGCTGGGACGACCGATGTGGCCGGGGCGGAGTATGGGAGTCCGCCTCATTGGCGGCGGGCAGCCCCGCTGCCTGCGCGCCATGCGTCGTTCCAGCAGAATGCGCGGTTTCGGCCGGATCCGCCGCTCCGCGGAGAGGAGGTAACAAAATGTGGGACATCATGTCGGGTTGACCTTCCTCCTGTTCGCCTCGTTCCGGTTCGATTCGCACTGGCCCACTACTCACAGTTTAACAACGGAAACAAAGAGTACGGACGACGGCCCGGCAACCGCAACTACTTCAACGATGTCCCGACATGAAGGACCGTCGGGTGATGTCCCAAGACATGGCCTCCGCGCACCGCACAACCGTCCTGACGGGCCGTTAGCCCAGGTCAGCGGTTAGATCAGCGGACGGTGTGGGCGACCGCCTCCACCATGGCGGCGGTCAGCGCGGCGACGTCTGGGCGCGTCATGACGTATGGGGGCATTGCATACACCAATCGGCCAAACGGACGTACCCAGACCCCCAGGTCCACCAGCAGCGGTTGGATCACCCGGAGATCGACCGGCTCCCGGGTCTCGATCACTCCGATCGCGCCCAGCGTCCGTACATTGACAACGCCGGCAAGCGCGCGGGCGGGCGCGAGCCCGTCGGCTAGCCACGTCTGCAGATCGCCGACCCTGCTCCGCCATGGCCCTGACAGCAGCAGGTCGATGCTGGCGTTCGCCACCGCCGCGGCCAGAGGGTTGCCCATGAACGTCGGCCCGTGCATGAACACGCCCGCTTCGGACGCGCACACCCCGTCCGCCACCTCGTCCGTGCACAGGGTCGCGGCCATCGACAGGTATCCCCCCGTCATGGCCTTGCCCACGCACATGATGTCCGGACTGATCCCGGCATGGTCGCAGCCGAACAGCTCCCCCGATCGCCCGAACCCGGTCGCGATCTCGTCCGCGATGAGCAGGATGCCATGGGCGTCGCACAGTTCACGCAGGCGGGCCAGCCAGCCCGCAGCGTAGAAGCGCATCGCCCCGGCACCCTGGACGATCGGTTCGCAGATCACCGCGGCGATCTCGTGCCGGTGCTCGTCGAGCAGCCGGGCGATGCCTGCGACATGCTCGTCCTCGCACGGCTCGCCGAAGTCCGGTTGTGGCGCCTCGGCGAACAGGTGCCGCGGGAGCAGGCCGGTGAACAGATGGTGCATGCCGGTGTCCGGGTCGCACACGGCCATGGCGCCGGAGGTGTCCCCGTGATATCCGCGGCGGACGGTGAGCAACTTCGTCCGCTCGGGTCGTCCCCGTCCCCGCGCGTACTGCAACGCCATCTTGATCGCAATTTCGACGGCGACCGACCCGGAGTCGCAGAAGAACACCTTGGTCAGCGGCGACGGGGTGATCTCGACCAGGGTACGTGCCAGCGTCACCGCGGGAGCATGGGTGAGCCCGCCGAACATGACATGGGCCATGTCGTCGAGCTGAGCACGTACAGCCTGGTCCAGGACCGGATGAGCATAGCCGTGGATGGCAGCCCACCACGACGACATGCCGTCGATCAGCTCCCGTCCGTCGGCCAGCCGCAGCCGCACCCCGGAGGCGGACGCCACCGGAAACACCGGCAGCGGGTCGGTCGCCGACGCGTAGGGATGCCAGACGTGCGCGCGATCGTCGGCAAGCAGCTCCCCCGCGTCGCTGTACCGAGCCGATACGGATCCCCGTCGACGATGCCCCATACGCCATGTCTATCGTGCGCCGTCCCTCTCGTACCGGCGGCCCGGCGCGGGGCCGGTTCCGGTCGGGGTCCTGTACCCGGTCACGATCGATCCCAGCGCGCTCCTCGCCGTATGACGGCCGTGTGGACGCAGGCCCACACAGCACGGGCATGGTGCCGTTGCGAGTAAGGGCCAACAGCGTTTGCGGAGAAGCTGCGTGGACATAATCTCACCGCTGGTGACAACGACTCCCATCGGGGAAGGCCACCGTGTTTCAACTGATTTGGATCATCATTGCTGGTCTCGTGATCGGCCTGCTGGCACGGCTGATCCTCCGGGGGCCGCAGAGGATCCCCCTGTGGCTGACGATCATGATAGGTATCATCGGTGCGCTGGTAGGTAACATCATCGCCAGCGGGCTCGGCGTCCGCCACACCGGCGGTTTCGACTGGATACGCCATATCCTGCAGGTGGGCGTGGCAGCCGGGCTCGTCGTCCTCATCACGCCCGTCTGGCTCAACCGGCGGTCCCAGCGCTCCAGCGACCACCACCGCCAGTATCGATAGGGCCTTCAAAGGCCCGATCGGCAAGGTTCGACGTTCGACAAAGTTCGACAAGGCTTGCCGCGAGGTCGGCCCCACCCTTCGCTGCTAGTTGTCGCGGACGGTTCATGATGGTCATATGACGAACGTTGTCGACACGACGTCGGAGACGATCACGCGGCTGGCCGCCGACTTCGACCGCGACGGTTTCGTGATCGTCCGTGGACTGTTCGCCGAGGA
>NZ_CAAAFO010000083.1:45385-46281 GCF_900634715.1 Candidatus Protofrankia californiensis
CCCGCGCCACCGAGGACCCGCCCGGCGGCGTGCGCCGGCATATGCGTGGCAGCTACATGGGGGGCCGTCCCCTCGCCCCCGGCGAACAGCTCGAGCCCTTCAACAAGAACGCCATGCGCTAGCCATCCCGCTGGCCGTCCTCCTCTCTCATGCGTGTTCTGCCTACGTGGTCGGCCGGTTATCGTGCCGACACGAGTACGACACAACGTGCAGGCAAGGTGCAGAAACCCGACTGCGGGAGCGGCGCGGACCAGCGGGTGAGGCCCTCATCTGTCACGATCGCCCTCACCCTGATTTTCGCGATCATCAGTCCCAACCGGCACGGCCGAACCTGGATCAACGCGCTCACCGGGGCAGCTCGCTCCCAATGGGGCGGCAAGCCGGAACCCGTCCTATACCGAGCTATCGGGATCGGACCGTCAGTCGGCGTATTACATTTCGAGGCTGGCTGTCGCCCGGTCGGCTGTCGGGTTGGGAATCGGCTATCGCACCTTGGAGTGGGTGGAGACGAAAGCGGCCCGCGTGACCGGCACGCGTGGTGCGGTCCCCGCCGGGCCGTGGTCCACTTAAAGAGTACGTGTGACGGCTTCCGAGCGCGGCCGTGGAACGAAAAGGTCAATCCTCAGCCGGTCCCCAGGGGGCGGAAGGGAGGCCCCATGAAGGTCGTCGTGGATCTCACGCGCTGCCAGGGGTACGCGCAGTGTGCTTTCGCCGCGCCGGATGTGTTCACCATGCAGGGGGACGAGGCGTTGCTCTACGACCCCGCTCCGGACGACGCGCAGCGGGAGAAGATCGTGCGGGCTGCGGCGGCCTGCCCGGTCCAGGCCATCGCCCTCGACCGATACGACCGGCTTGGCCGGGAGGACGTCCAGCAGCCGCACCAGCCGCCCGGTGCC
>NZ_CAAAFO010000083.1:46752-48496 GCF_900634715.1 Candidatus Protofrankia californiensis
TCGACGGGGTGTTCACGGTCCATACCCCGGACGATGTGGACGGGCTGCGGCAAGCGCTGACCGCCGGACCCGGTCGGGTGCTGGTCATCGGTGCCGGGTTCACCGGCTGCGAGGTCGCCTCCGCCTGCCGCGAGCTGGACGTTCCGGTGACCGTCGTCGAGCAGGGCACTGCCCCTCTGACCGGGGCACTGGGCGCGGTGATCGGCGGCGTCGCGGCGCAGATGCAGCGCGACCACGGGGTCGACCTGCGCTGCGGCGTTCAGGTCGAGGCACTGGAAGGCGAAGGGGACGGGGACGGGGACGGGCTGCTGCGGCGAGCCCGGCTGTCTGACGGCAGCACGCTGGACGTCGATGTGGCGGTGGCCGCGCTCGGCAGTATCCGCAACGTCGAATGGCTGGAAGGCTCGGGGCTGGCGGCAGGGGTCTGGGGGGTGGCGTGCGATGCGGGGTGCCGTGTCCTCGACGTCAACGGCGTGATCACCGACGATGTGTTCGTGGCAGGCGACGTGGCCCGCTTCCCACACCCCGTCTACGACTACCAGCTGCTCGCCCTCGAGCACTGGGGCAACGCGGTCGCCCAGGCGGAGATCGCCGCCCACAACATGATCAGTACCGAGAGTGAGCGCTGGCCGCACCTGGCGCTGCCGGAGTTCTGGTCCACCCAGTTTGGCACCGAGATCAAGTCCGTCGGTGTCCCGACCTATGCCGGCCAGGTCGTCATCGCCCAGGGGTCGGTGGCCGAGCGCCGCTTCGTCGCCGTCTACGGCTACCGCGGGCGCATCACCGCGGCAGTCGCCTTCAACCAGGCCAAGTGGCTGGAGTTCTATGAGAGGTTGATCGACCGGGCGGCGCCGTTCCCGCCCTCCTCCCGTATCGTCGACGAGCCCGCCGGCAGGCGTCCGGTTGCAGCCGAGGTCCCGGACCGGCCCACCCCCCAAGCCACCGTCGTGGTCACCGGCCACGAGCCCAGCGAACGGCGGGT
The DNA here is from genome assembly GCF_900634715.1 of Candidatus Protofrankia californiensis. Taxonomy (GTDB): domain Bacteria; phylum Actinomycetota; class Actinomycetes; order Frankiales; family Frankiaceae; genus Protofrankia; species Protofrankia californiensis. The sequence continues at coordinate 47,735 of NZ_CAAAFO010000083.1, forward strand.
CGCTCTGGTGGGCAAGACGTACCTGTGACCCCTGCCCGAGCCACCGCACGTCCAGATCCCCGAGTTCCGGGAGACGTCCACCATGGCCCAGACCAGCGTCTGGCAGCAGATCCTCGACTACTCCAACCGCGCCGACCCGTACCCGCTCTATGCCGAGCTGCGCAAGACACCCGTGGTGCGGGCGGAGGACGGGAGCTATGTCGTGAGCACCTACCGGGAGATCGTCGCCCTGCTCCATGACCCACGGCTCAGCTCGGATATGCGCAACCTCCCCGAGCTGGGCGCCGACGCGTCGGCGCAGGCCTCCGAAGAGGGCCCTGCCGGGCTGCCGCCCAACGTCATCCAAACCGACCCGCCCGAGCACGACCGAATCCGGCGCCTGCTGACGCGGAACTTCGGACCACCCCACCGCCCCGGTCGCATCGACAGCATGATTCCCGACATGCTCGAGATCGTGACGAGCGAGATCGACGACTTCGCAGGCAAGGACCGGTCGGGCACGACCCGGGTCGACATCGTCGACGACTTCGCCTATCCGTTCCCGGTCACAGTGATCTGCCGACTGCTGGGAGTGCCCCGCGAGGACGAACCGCTATTCCAGGCATTGTCCGACGCGTTGATCAAGGCCGCCGACCCGACCACCGGAGGGATCGCGGAGCGGCAGCGCCGAAGCGCCAAGGCCTTTGCCGACCTCGGTCAGTACTTCGCCCAGCTTCTCGATGCCCGCCGCGGCCAACCGGGCGACGACCTGCTCTCCGGGCT
>NZ_CAAAFO010000083.1:49013-49519 GCF_900634715.1 Candidatus Protofrankia californiensis
AGACGACCGTCAACCTCATCGCCAACGGCATGCTCACCCTCCTGCGGCACCCCGAGGTGCTCGACCGGCTACGCCGCGGCGACGAACCCGATCTGGCCGCCCGGGTGGTCGAGGAACTCCTGCGCTACGAACCACCGGTACATGTCCTGCAAAACCGGAACACCCTCGACGACATCGAGGTCGCCGGCACCACCATCCCCCAGGGCTCACCGGTCACACTCGTGCTGGCCGCCGGCAGCCGCGACCCGGCCGACGTCCCCGATCCCGACCGCTTCGATCCCGACCGCGAGCACAACGAACACATGGGCTTCGGCGGCGGCGTCCACTACTGCTTCGGTGCCCCGTTGGCTCGTCCCGAGACGCAGATCGCCATCACCGAGCTCGCACGCCGGCTGAAGAACCCCCGACTCGTCGCCGACCCGCCGCCCTACCGCCCGAATCCCACCCTGCGAGGCCCCCGCCACCTCCTCGTCGAGTTCGATGGCGTCAGCCCCGCGGGGCCTGTC
>NZ_CAAAFO010000083.1:49950-53786 GCF_900634715.1 Candidatus Protofrankia californiensis
GCGTGCAGGCGTCCGTCGAAGGTGACGTCGAACGCGTTCAGCGCGGCTTTCCACTTGTTCGACCAGCGTTTGCGGGCGGGGTGCCGGTGGGGTCCAGGGCCATGGTGGCCAGGTAGGGGTCTGGGGAGTATTGGGGCCCGAGAGTAACGGCACGGCGTTCAGTTCCCTGAACACCCCTGTGCGAGGCTGCGCGGGTGACAGACGACCGGCTGGCACGGTTCCGCGGACGTGGCCCCGAGGCTGTGGGCCAACGCCGCCATCGACGAGGCGAAGAAGTTCTACGCCGACAACGCGCTGGCCGGCCCCGCACCCTGGCTCTTCGACCTCGCCAAGCTGTGGTCGTTCAGCGACTTCTACAGGCACATCGACCCCGACACGGCCGCGTTCGCAGGCCGCTTCAACACCGAGCTGGTCGACCCGCACAAGAGCGACTGCGAGAACTACGTCGCACAGGCGCTCTACCAGCACGAAGGCGCCTACCAGCCGTTCTTCGACCTGGACGGCCTGGAGTGGCCGGTAATCCGTCCCCCGGCCACGGCCACCGTATGGACAACCGCACCCATCCACGACCAGCCGGTGGAACTGCCGGACGATGTGGACAGCCCCGAGGCTGAGGATCTCGCGGAATGGATCGCCGCTGGTCTCGATTTCGTCACCGACACGGACTGAACCATCCCCGCTCACGCCGGCCGGTCGAGCGTGCTCTACGCCATCACCCCAGAGAAGTGGGCGTGCGGACCAGCGGGTGAGGTCGCCGGGCTCGGCCGAGGGCCCCGGCCGGCAGCGCCGCCTGATCCGCATCCGTAGACGGACGCGGTTATCGCCGGCGGAGGCGGTACGGGCAGGATGTGTGTGTGGTCCTACCGATTCACGACATCAACCCGCTGCGTCGCCGGCCGGTTGTCACCTGGCTACTGATAGCAGTGAACGTCGCCGTCTTCGTGCTCTTCGAGCCGATCGTGACCTCGGTCGCCGGATTCACCACGGCGACCCCGCAGAGCGTCTGCGAACAGCAGCGGTTCTTCGACCACTGGGGCGCGGTTCCCGCCGAGATGTTGGAGAATCGTCCCTCCCAGGAGGTGCCGAACGGCCGGTCCGCGGGCGTGGACCCGCAGGGCCGCGTGCTGTGCGAGCTGGAGTCGCCGCCGTCGTTCACCAAGTCGCCGGTCGTGTCGGTGCTGACGTCGATGTTCCTGCACGGAAGCTGGCTGCACCTGATTGGGAACATGCTGTTCCTCGGTGTGTTCGGTAACAACGTGGAAGACCGTATGGGACGGTTCCTTTACCTGATCTTCTACCTGGTGTGCGGGTACACGGCTGCTTACGGGTTCGCGCTGTTCGAGGGACACTCGAGCACAACGCTCATCGGCGCCTCCGGTGCCGTGGCCGGTGTGCTGGGTGCCTATCTCGTCGTCTTCCCGAGGGCGCGGGTCATAGGCCTTGTCACCTTCCTGTTCTTCCTGCCGTTCTGGCTGCCGGCCTGGCTGGTGCTCGGGTTCTGGTTCTTGCTGCAATACATTTACTTCACCGGTACGGGTGTTGCTGAGGGTGGTAGTGTCGCCTACGGTGCCCATGTGGTCGGATTCATTTTCGGTGCGCTGGCCGTCACACCGTTCGTCCGTGAACTGCGAGCCGCGGGGCCAGCGCGACGCGACGCCCCCGACCACCGGTGGGTCCGCCGAACCCCCTGGTCCTAACCGGTCGAAGAGCGCACGATTATGATTTTTTCGCATGCTCGGAGGCTCCGAACGCCCCGAACGCCTGGTCAGCCGGAGAGTACGCGATGATGATTTTTCCCGCGCGTGGACACGGGCCGGCGCTCGTCCACCGAACTACCGCGGTGGACGAGCGCATCACACCCACAAGGCGACCTGCTTCTGGCCTTTAGCGCGCAGCCGTTCAGGGAGTAGCGCGCAGCCGTTCAGGCGGCGACGACCGGTGACGACCGCCACAGACCTCGGCGCCGCTTCTTCTCGATCTTCTCGGTCTTGTCCGCTCCGGCCGGGACAGGAATCTGCGCGGCCGACGGACGCAGGTCGATGGCGACCGTCCGCCAGCCCTCGTAGACCTCTTCGGACTGGAATCCCCGCGCGGCCAGTACCTGTGCGACACCGACGAGCTGCTCGTATGTCCGCTGGTCGTCAGCCTCGTCCGGACGGTCGTCCTCGGCGAACCGGCGCACGACCGCGCAGCCCACCCGCAGTTCGGACAGGGCGCGCGTCAGTGTCCAGGTGCGGACGAAGGTGCACGGCTCGTCCGGATCGGCGACGGGGAGACCGCCCACGTACTCCTCCAGGATCTTGACCACCTGTTCGGCGGTCGCGGGACCCGATTCCGCACCGACCCTACCCATGCGCATCTGCAACATCCTCTCTGATATGTGAACCAACTCCGGACCGTGACAACCGGACCGTGACAGCCCGACCGTGACAACCGCGAACCGGCTCGCGTGGAACCGATAGCGCATCTTCTCGGATGATGCGGTCGCTCCCGGCACCGGGGTGCTCACGAGACATTGCCGACACATTCGCCTACAAGGTGTTTGAACGCCCGGACAAGGGTAAAGATCGACCAATCTGTTGATCAAGCCTGTGGCGCCTGCGTGGGGCGCCGGACATGACGTCCGTACAAGCTCTCGTCCGTACAAGCTGCTCGGCCCAGAAAGGACCGCCATGCGTACCCGGGTACAGGTCCCCATCGTCGCCCTGGTCTGGTTCGCCGTCGGCATCGTCGCCGCAATCAGCAAGAACTACCAGGTTCACTCCGGATCCCAGCTCGCCACCTTCGTCCTGGCCGTGATCATCTGGCCGATCCTCGTCCTCGGCGGCACCGTGAGCATCCAGTTCTGACCCGTACTCGCCCGACCCGTACCCCGCCGGGACTCGCTCGACCTGCGCCCTGCTGCCGACGGCAGCTGTGACGTCGCCAGAGGTGACGACATCGACCGGCCGTGGCAAAGGAGGCATCCAGCGATTACCCGGGACCTGCGGGTCGAGCCGTTCCAGCTCGGATTAGAATCTGTTTACAGAATATGACGTGCGGTGACGGACAACCCCGGTCAGGCGGAGAAAACCGTGTCAGAAGAATCTGCGAACGTGGCCGGGCCCATCGATGTCACGGCAGGTGTCACACCGATCCGGGTTTTTCTCCTGGACGATCATGAGCTGGTCCGCCGCGGGCTGCGCGATCTTCTTTCCGGGGAGCCCGGTATCGAGGTGATTGGCGAAGCCGATCATGCCGACGGCGCGGACCGGGTGATCCTCGCCGCACAACCCGACGTCGCGGTACTCGACGCACGCCTGCCGGACGGCAGCGGCATCGAGGTGTGCCGGCAGGTCCGGTCCCAGGACTCCGCCATCGCCTGCCTGATCCTCACCTCGTTCGACGACGAGGAGGCTCTGGTCACCGCGATCATGGCAGGCGCCGCCGGGTACGTACTCAAACAGGTCCGCGGTACGGCTCTGGTGGACGCCGTGCGCCGGGTCGCGGCGGGTCAGTCTCTTCTCGACCCCGCTGTGACTCCCCGGCTGCTGTGCCGGCTGGGCCAGGAGCCCACCCACGACGAACGGCTCGCCGGCCTGACCGAACAGGAACGTCGCATTCTCGCGCTCATCGCCGAGGGGCTGACCAACCGGCAGATCGCCAACCGCCTGTTCCTGGCGGAGAAAACCGTGAAGAACTACGTGTCGAGTCTGCTGGCCAAGCTCGGGTTGGAGAGCCGGACCCAGGCCGCCGTCTTCGCCACCAAGCTCGCCCACTGACGATGCTTGTCGACGCTCGTCAACCGATGATCGATTAACTACTGTCAGTAACTACAGACCGAGTTGCGCGGCGTC
>NZ_CAAAFO010000083.1:54165-56352 GCF_900634715.1 Candidatus Protofrankia californiensis
GCCACAGGACGGCCCGATGCATCAGCAGAAGCACACGGATAAAAATGCTGCGACAATTCGCCGGAGTCGGCGGTCGCTTCGGGGTCGACCTGGTCCGCGTCGTGGAGGATGACACGTTGATCACAAAGGTCCTGGTCGCAAATCGCAGTGAGATAGCCATCCGCGTCTGCCGTGCCGCGCACGAGCTGGGCCTGCGGACCGTTGCCGTCTACACGCCCGAGGATGTGGGCTCGCAGCACCGGACAAAGGCTGACGAAGCCTACGAGATAGGTCAACCCGGGCATCCCGTTCGGGGTTACCTCGATATCGACGCCCTGCTGGCGGTGGCGAAGAGGGTCGGTGCGGACGCACTGCATCCGGGATACGGCTTCCTGTCCGAAAGCGAAGCGTTGGCGCAGGCGTGCGAGCTGGCCGAGGTCACGTTCGTCGGCCCCCCGCCGCAGGTGCTGCGGCTGACCGGGGACAAGGTGGCCGCCCGCGAGGCCGCGGTGGCCGCGGGCCTGCCGGTGCTGCGGGCGTCGGCTCCGTTGACCGAGCCGGCGGCAGCAGCCGCGGCGGCCGCGGCAGTGGGCTTCCCGCTGTTCGTGAAGGCGTCGGCGGGCGGCGGTGGCCGCGGGCTACGCCGGGTGAACCGTCCAGAGGATCTTGACGATGCGGTGACGAGCGCGATCAGGGAGGCGGCGGCAGCCTTCGGGGACGGAACGGTTTTCCTCGAGCAGGCCCTCGACCGGCCCCGCCACATCGAGGTGCAGGTACTCGGCGACGCCACGGGCGAGGTCGTCCACCTCTACGAGCGGGACTGCTCGGTGCAGCGGCGTCACCAGAAGGTCGTCGAGGTCGCGCCCGCTCCCCTGCTCGACGCTGCCGTGCGTGACCGGCTGTGCGCGGACGCGCTGGCGTTCGCCCGGCACGTGGGCTACGTCAACGCCGGCACGGTGGAGTTCCTGGTCGCCGCCGACGGGTCGCACACCTTCATGGAGATGAACCCGCGCATCCAGGTCGAGCACACCGTGACCGAGGAGGTCACCGGCGTCGACCTGGTCGCGGCGCAGCTGCGGGTCGCCGGTGGCGCGACCCTGGCCGACCTGGGCCTGTCCCAGGAGTCGATCAGCATTCGCGGAGCCGCGGTGCAGTGCCGGGTGACAACCGAGGATCCGGCGGACGGGTTCCGCCCGGACACCGGAAAGATCACTCGATACGAGTCCCCGGGCGGCTCGGGCGTACGTCTGGACGGGGCGACCTACCAGGGCGCGGCGGTCACCCCCTACTTCGACTCGCTGCTGGTCAAGGTGACGACCCGGGGGGCCGACCTGGAGCAGGCCACCGCGCGGGCCCGCCGGGCGCTGGCGGAGTTCCGGATACGTGGCGTGCGCACGAACGTGAAGTTCCTGCACCGGCTGCTGGCCGAGGAGGACTTCCTGGCCGGAGGGGTGACCACGTCGTTCCTGGACGATCGGCCGGCCCTGTTCCTCGGTGACGGCGGCACCGACCGGACCAGCCGCCTGCTCGACCGGCTGGCCGACAGCACCGTGAACGGTCACGCGCGACCGGCCGCCACCCTGATCGACCCGGTGGGTCTGCTGCCGTCCATCCCGGCCGGCGCCGCGCCCGCCGGATCCCGGCAGCTGCTCGCCGAGCTGGGTCCGCGACAGTGGGCGGCGCGGCTGCGGGCCCACGACCGGCTCGCGGTCACCGACACGACCCTGCGTGACGCCCACCAGTCACTCCTGGCAACCAGACTGCGCACCACCGACATTCTCGCGATCGCCCCCGCCTACTCCAGGCTCACTCCCGGCCTGTTGAGTCTGGAGTGCTGGGGTGGGGCCACCTACGACGTCGCGTTGCGCTTCCTCGCGGAGGATCCGTGGGAACGCCTCGCCGCCCTGCGGGAGCGAGTCCCCAACATCTGCCTGCAGATGCTGCTCCGCGGACGCAACGCCGTCGGCTACACCCCCTACCCGGATGACGTGGTCCGGGCGTTCGTCGCCGAGGCGGCGACGACCGGTGTCGACATCTTCCGGATATTCGACGCGCTGAACGACATCGAGCAGATGCGGCCGGCGATCGACGCGGTCATCGAGGCCGGGGCGGTCGCCGAAGGCACGTTGTGTTACACCGGTGACCTGGTGGATCCCGCGGAGCGGATCTACACGCTCGACTACTACCTGCGCCTGGCCGAGCAGCTCG
>NZ_CAAAFO010000083.1:56487-58916 GCF_900634715.1 Candidatus Protofrankia californiensis
GCTGGCCACCCTGCTCGCGGCGTCCGAGGCGGGCGCGGACGCCGTCGACGCCGCGTCCGCGCCGATGTCGGGTGGTACCAGCCAGCCGAACCTGTCCGCGCTCGTCGCAGCCACCGACCACACTGCGCGGGCAACCGGGATCAGCCTGGGCGCGTTGTCGGCGATGGAGCCGTACTGGGAGGCGGTGCGTGACCTGTATGCACCGTTCGAGGCGGGCCTGCGAGCGCCAACGGGTGCCGTCTACCGGCACGAGATCCCCGGCGGCCAGCTGACGAACCTGCGCCAGCAGGCGATCGCGCTCGGACTGGGCGCGAAGTGGTCCCAGGTGCAGGAGTGCTACGCCCTGGCCAACGACCTGCTCGGCAAACCCATCAAGGTCACTCCCACCAGCAAGGTCGTCGGGGACCTGGCGCTGTTCATCGCCGGTGGTGACATCGATGTCGCCGCTCTTCGCGAGCATCCGGAACGCTACGACCTGCCGGCAAGCGTGCTGGGTTACCTGGCCGGTGAGCTCGGCACACCTCCCGCCGGATTCGCCGAACCCTTCCGCGAACGGGCGCTTGCCGGGCGACAGCCGTCCGCGCCCGTAACGGAACTGAGCGCGCAGGACGCGTCCGCCCTGAACGGACCCGGCCGGCGCGAGACCCTCTCCCGGCTGCTGTTCCCCGGACCGTGGAAGGATTACACCTCCGCCGTGGCGGCCTACGGCAACTCCGCCACGATTCCCACCGAGGAGTTCTTCTACGGTCTCACCCCGGGCCAGCCGGTGACCATCACCGTGGAGCCCGGTGTCGAGGTCATCGTCGAGCTCAACGACGTCGGCGAACCCGACGACGCGGGCATGCGCACCCTCTACCTGCGGGTCAACGGCCAGCCGCGGCCGGTGTCGGTGCGAGACACCTCGATCGCGGCGGTGTCCAAGGCAGCCCGGCGAGCCGATCCGGGTGATCCGGCGCAGATTCCCGCGGGACTGCCCGGCCTTGTCACCTATGTGGTCGCCGTCGGCGACCGGGTGCGCAAAGGCGACAGGCTGGCCACCATCGAGGCGATGAAGATGGAGGCTGGCGTCACCAGTCCGCACGCGGGGAATGTCACCGAACTGGTCCATTCCTCCGGTGTCTCCGTCGAGGTCGGTGATCTTCTCCTCATCGTGACCCCGGACCCGGCCTCCGACTGAACTGCTTCATCAAGATTGGTGCGACTCCCGCCAGGGTACCGCTATATGTGGTGATACTCGTGCAGCGCCTCTGTCGGCGATCCCCGAAAAGGGATCTCATTTCGGCGGCCGGAGTATTCACCCTGTTCGGTGATTTTCATCTGCCGATCCGATCGTAGCTAGGTACGGGAGTACCCGCGGAATGGAGTTGTACGCCAATCGGATGATCGTTGGAATGCACGGAACCGGCGAGGAGAACATGTTGTTCCGCATGCTGGGACCATTGGAGGTGTACGGATTTGACGGCAAACCGGTCGATATTCCTCAGCACAAGCCGCGGGTACTGCTGTCGTTGCTGCTCCTGAACTCCGGTACCTGGGTGAGCATTGACCGGATCTCTGCTGTTCTCTGGGAGGAGGAGCCGCCCCGATCTTCAGCCGGCAACATCAAGACTTATGTATCCCAGTTGCGGCGAACCCTGCCACCCAATCATGCCGAGCACAACAGAATCGAAAGCCGATCAGGCGCGTACCGCATCAACGTGACACCCGGGGAATTTGATGTATCGGTCTTCGAGAAGATGGCATATCGTGGTCGGGAAGCACTGCGCGACGGAGCTGACGAGATCGCCGTCGAGTATTTTCAGGAAGCGCTGGAACTATGGCGCGGTCAGCCTTTCGACGAATTGCCCGAGGACATTACTCTGGCCGAGGCGGTGCGGCTGGAAGAGCAGCACTGGGCGGTCCTGGAAGATCTGATCGACGTGCGCCTTTCCCGTGGTCACCATGACGTCGTCCTGCCCACGCTGCGTGCGCTCACTATCGAATATCCCCTGCGGGAGCGTCTGTGGGGCCAGCTCCTGCTCGCGCTGCACAGGTCGGGCCGTCGCGCCGAAGCCCTGTCCGCCTACCAGACCGTGTACCGGTTGCTGACCAACGAGCTCGGCGTCGAGCCAGGCGTGGACCTGCGCCGGCTTCATCAGCAGGTACTGGGCGCCGACCTCGACGTGGACCAGGGCTGACGGTCGGGGAGGAAGGACGCAGTAGGCACAGCACTACCAACGGATGTACGTGGGTTGAACCAAGGCTGAACCTATCGCTTGCAAAATAGAAGATGGCCGGTTGTACAGCGCGGACCGCAGGCCGGCCTGGAAGAGATCGATCCGGCCGGTGAGCGGTCGGACGGACCATTCAACATCACAGACTCCGATAGGAGGAACTAATGAAGGCACCGTACCAGGCACCTGCCCTCCAGGAGGCAGGTGCCTTCTCGA
>NZ_CAAAFO010000083.1:59357-73007 GCF_900634715.1 Candidatus Protofrankia californiensis
TGGGAGGCATTTCGATGAAGGCTCCGTACCAGCCACCGGCTCTTGAGCGAATCGGTACCTTTTCCACGGTGACCGAAGGCTACTATGGCGGCCACCGGCGTGGCTACTACGGCGGGTACCGCAAGTACCGCAGGCACCGCAGGCACCACTACTAGGAGCGCCCTCACCGCCGCCCAAGAGCGGGTGGGGAAACGGCGATCGTCCGCTCCTGACCAACGCAGTGCGGCAGTTGGAGATGGCGGGTGGCGACGGCCCTGGCTGGTCGTCGCCACCCGCTTTGTCGTCATCACCCCGCTTTATAACGGTAGGGGTGTTTGAGAAGGACGGATTCCTGACGAGATGACCGGGCTTTCTTTGCCCTCCGGGACACCGTGGTTCGTCGTGTTGCCCGACTCCGGCCGCAGCAAAACGGTTGTCGCCGCACTCGCGGACCGAGCTCCACGGTTGCTCCGTTACGGCTCCAGCCGGCCATGGCTGCTGGGCGACTGGTCAGATGACGGGATCGTCACAGCCGCGGTGGGGAGTTCCAGGATTGCGCTGATCGGATGTTGCCCGGTCAGCGTCACCCACCTGACATGCCTTCTCACGCGTGTACAAGATGTCGCCGCGCTCGACGTCGTGGCCTCATCGCTGCCCGGCAGTTTCCACATCGTCGCCGAGATCGATGGACGCCGCCGCATTCAGGGCACCGCCTCAGGTATGCGGCGGGTGTTCTACACCATGGTTGACGGGCAGGTGATCGCCACTGATCGCGCCGACGTGCTGGCCGGGATCATGGACAGCGAGCTGGACACCGCCGCTGTTGCACTGTCACTCCTCGACCCGATAGCGCCGCATCCTCTGAACGATCGGCCGATATGGCGGAACGTGGAAGCGCTTCCTCCGGACCACTATCTCCTGGCCGGCAACGACGGGCGGCCAAGCATGATTCGTTGGTGGCGGCAGCCCGAGCCCGTGCTGCCCCTGGAAGACGGCGCACGACTGCTGCGCCGTGCGCTGACCGAGGCCGTAGATGCGCGGGCGGGCGCGGGCGGGACGGTGAGCTGCGATCTGTCCGGCGGACTCGACTCGACCTCGGTGTGCTTTCTCGCCGATCGGAGCCCGGCGAGGCTCGTCGCCTACACAGGGATCGGCCGGGATCCGGGTGACGATGACCTGGAGTGGGCTACCCGCGCCATGGGCGACCTGCCGAACGCGATGCACGAGATTCTGCCGCGCAACGAGCTTCCTCTCGTCTACGACGGCATCACTGCTGCCGACGAGCAGTTGGACAGGCCCTTCATCGGAATCATCGACCGGGCGAAGATGCTCGCCGGCCTGCGCCGGCTGACCCCGTATCATCCACGTGTCCATCTGACCGGGCTCGGTGGTGATGAGGTCGCGGAGGGCACGCCCAACTACCTGCCCGCCCTGATACGTACGCGTCCGTGGATCGCCATCGACAGGCTCCGCGGCTTTCGGGCCCAGAACCGGTGGCCTCTGTTGGCGAGCCTGTGGATGCTCCGGCCACGCTCGTACCGCGCGGCCCTGGCCGACATGGTCGCCCACGTGACCGGTGCCAGGCCGATGCCGGGTCTTCCCGACCTGGACTGGGACGACGCCCCCCGGCTGCCCCCGTGGGTCACCCCGGATGCCGTCGCGTTGGTACGCCAAGCGTTCGACGAGATCCTGGACTCAGCCTGCCCGCTGGCCGCAACCCGCGATCAACACTGCGACCTTCTGACCATCCAGGCGGGGGCAGGAGCGACTCGTTCGTTCTGCCAGCTGACCGCACCTACCGGAGTGCGGCTGGCGGCACCGTTCTTCGACGACCGGGTGATCGAAGCCTCCCTTGCGGTGCGCCCAGAGGAACGAACGACCCCCTGGGAATACAAGCCGCTGCTGAAGGAGGCCATGCGCGGAATCGTGCCGGAGCGCTCTCTGCGGCGAGTCACGAAGGCGGAAGGCTCGATAGAGGAGGAAGGGGGGCTGCGGGCCAACTACGGCTTGCTGATGACGCTGTGCGAGAACTCCCGGCTCGCCGATCTCGGACTTGTTGACGTAGAGAAACTGCGGGCCGGTTGCCAGTACTCGCACGCGCCCTCGCGGGCCCACGAACCCCTTCAACAAACCTTCGCCTGCGAAGTGTGGCTGAGGGTGCTCGCCGGCGACCGGACCATTGGCGCTCATTCCTTGACCGGTAGCCAAGGGTAGAACCGAAGAGCTATGGCGAGCGAAAAGCTATGGCGAGACAGTCGAACAGCCGCCGGAGAAAAAATGCTGACGCTACGGGAAAACATCGTCCACACGGAAACCGACTACGGGACCGCGCTCCTGGATGAGCGCAGTGGTCAATACTGGATGCTCAACCCGACCGGAACACTCGTATTGCGGGTGCTGCTCGATGGTGGTAGTACCGCCGAGGCTACCGATTCGATGGTCAGAAGTTACGACGTGGACGCGACCACCGCGGACCGAGATGTACAGAGCCTGCTGGCCGAGCTCCGCACGGCCGGGCTTGTCGCAACCGACACCGTTTCCTGACCGGGAACGCTCATTATGCGCTTTGTCAGGTTCATCGGAGCGCATGCACAGAGTCACAAAGGAGGTGGCACCGCGATGAGCATGCCGATGTCGTTGGAGCGTCGAGGAGGAAAACTCCCTCTACGGCGACGGCCACTGGCGATGGCCGCGGTCGCAACCGCCCGGCTGCTGGCCACCCAGCCACCCGGCCGGATCCGTTCCGTCCTGACCCGGTTGCGCCGAGGCGCCGCCCCAGCCGACTATCGGCAGGCGTTGGCCGCACGGGATGCCGTCACCGCGGTGAGCATGGCGTGTCGGGGTGCGCAGGGTTGCGTTCCCCGTTCCGTTGCCACCGCCCTGGTCTGCCGGGCTTCGGGGGTCTGGCCCACCTGGTGCGTCGGCGTGCGCAAGGTCGGCCCGTTCGCCGCACACGCCTGGGTGGAGGCGGACGGGGTGAAGGTTGGTGAGCGCGAGCCGGTCGACTACTTCCAGCCGCTTATCGCTATACCTCCGGAAGGCGTCACAGTGTCAGGCACCACAGTGTCATGAGTGCCATCAGCGAAACAGGTGAGGCGATCGTGGCCGAGCCGCCGTCGACGGACCGGGACAGCAAGCAGCGGCACCGTGACGCGCTGCGAGTCGGTGGGTTGTGGCGCCTGCTTCGCGGGCACGGCCGGCCGATAGGCATCGCCACCGCGCTGACGGTGCTCGGGACCGTCCTAGGGGTCGCGCAGCCGCTGCTGGTGAAGAACGTGATCGACGCCGCGCAGGCCGGCGGCGTTCCCGGCTCGCTTGTCGCACTGCTGTTCGTGCTGTTCGCCGGCCAGGCGTTGACCGACACCCTTGGGAACTACCTGCTGGAACGCACCGGTCAGGTAATCCTGCTCGGCCTGCGGATCCGACTGGTCGATCACCTGCTGCGGCTGCGGGTCGGGGTGTACGACAAGCAGCGCATGGGCGACCTGATCTCCCGGGCCAACACCGACACCACACTCGTCCGCGAGGCGGTGGCCTACAGCTTCTCCGCGCTCCTCACGAGCGCGATCGGTGTCATCGGCGCGGTCGCGATGATGATCTGGTTGGACGCGTTGCTGTTCCTGTTCGTGCTGCTCGCGGTCTCGCTGGCCGGGGCGATGGTTCTGGGCGTGCTGGTGCGCATCCGCATTGCCTCGGAACGCAGCCAGGCCAGCGTTGGAAGCATGACCGCGGACCTCGAACGGGCGCTCGCCGCGATCCGCACCGTTCGAGCCAGCCGCGCCGAAGAGCGCGAGAGCGAACGCATCGGCGGCCACGCCCGGGACGCCTACCGTGCCGGGGTGCGGATGGCCAAGTTGGACTCGGTCATCGCACCCTCCATGCAGTTGGCCGTCCAGGGCTCGGTTCTGGTGGTGCTGTTGATCGGTGGGGTGCTCGTCGCAAAGGGTTCGACGTCGCTGGGTGATCTCATCGCCTTCCTGCTCTACGCCACCTACCTCGTCATACCGCTGTCCGAGCTGTTCGAGGAGGCGGGGACGATTCAACGCGGAATGGGAGGGCTACAGCGCGTCGACGAGGTCTTCACGCTACCCCGGGAGCCGGACAGTACCGGCCAGGACGAGAACAGCGCCGGAAGGCCTGGAAGGCAGGGCCCGGTTCAGGCCAGCGGCGGGCTTCAGGTCTGGGCCAACAGCGCATCGGGCAACGGTCGGGTCGCCGAACAGCGGGGTGACACCCCGTCGATCGAGTTCCGCGACGTGTGGTTCGGATACACCGACGAACCGGTGCTGCGGGACGTGTCGTTCACAGTGCCGTCTCGCGGCCACATCGCACTGGTCGGCCGGTCAGGTGCCGGAAAGTCCACCGTGCTCGAGCTCATCGAGCGCTTCTACGAGCCGGACCGTGGGGAGATCCTGTTCGGCGGGCGGGAAGCGGACGCGATCGACCGCTCCGCGGCCCGTACCTGGGTGAACCTGGTCGAACAGCAAACCCCGGTGTTGCACGGAACGCTCCGTGACAACATCGCCTATGCCGTGCCCGACGCGACCGAGGACGAGCTGCGCTGGGTGGTCGGCACGGCGGGCCTCGCCGAGCTGGTCGCGCGGATGCCCAACAAGTTGGACACCGAGGTCGGCGACCACGGCGTCCAACTGTCCGGCGGGGAACGCCAACGGGTCGCCATTGCCCGAGCGCTGCTGGCCCGGCCCGCCGTACTGCTCATGGACGAGCCGACCTCTCAGATGGACTCCCTCAACGAGAGGGCACTCACCCGGGCAATGCGCGAGATCTCGGCCACCAGCGCACTTCTGGTCATCGCGCACCGGATCTCCACGGTTCGTGCGGCCGACCGCATCATCGTGCTCGACAAGGGAGAAGTCGTGGCCACCGGACGGCACGAGGAACTGGTACGGATGAGCCCGCTCTACCAGCGGCTCGCCTCCAGTCCTCCGGATACCACCCCGGATGCCGACATGGCGGCCGGCCGCTGACGAATGCTTTCTCTCCTGCCCGCCCGCGCCAATGACCGCCAATTACCATCGGCGACAACGACAACCGGCTACTCCGAAAGCCGCACCGCCCGTCGGCTCGCGGACGCCGACCAGTCGGCAGCCGGAACGGGGTCGAGGAGAACAATCTTCCCGCCATTCCACTGGTAGCGCACGGTCGCCGCGCCCGCGGTAGGGCAGCACAGTGGGTCGTCGGGCCGGTACAGCTGGTACGTGAGCGCAACGACGTCGCTGGTAGACCAGAGCCACCCGATGGTCGCGCTCGGTACCGGAGTGTCGGTGCCCACCAGACGGCCGCGGTGGAAGAGGAACGCCTGCTGGGGATGGCCGTCCACGGCGCCGGTCCATCGTCCGACGATCACGCTGAGATCGTTGTCCGGGTTGTAGCCGCCCGTCTCGGTGGCGGTGTAGCCACGGGCTCGTACAAGCGCTTCGGCTCGGTCAGGGCTGGGTGCGGACGTCCCCGATTGTGGTGCCGGCGCGGCAAGAACGGTTCCGCCTCCCCATCCGGTCAGCGTGACCGTAACAATCATCAGGATAACGACAAGACAACGGCGAAAGGTCATGACATCCCTTCCCTTGAACGAGGCCGACCCCGACGAAACTAGATGTCTGCTTCGGACTCGGCTACTCGACTGCCGTCTTTGTCCCCCATGTTCACTTCATTGAGGACGATCCCGACATCGATTCCACGACATCGATTCCACGATCGCGAAAAACCGAGGCACACTTCTACCCCGTCGCCACACGTGTAACCACATCAATATCGTATGACAGATACGGCTGAATAGGGCCGCGATCCGGAGACGGCGAGAGCACCGCACACCCCTGCCAGCTGTCACCAGACATGATCAGATCGCTATACCCGCTACGAGGCGGCCAGAAAGCGGTCGAGGACGCGGACGCCGAACCGCAGCGACTCGACCGGCACCCGCTCGTCCACGCCGTGGAACATGCCGGCGAAGTCCAGGTCCGGTGGCAGCAGCAGCGGCGAAAAACCGAAGCAGCGGATACCGAGCCGGGAGAACGACTTGGCGTCCGTGCCCCCCGAAAGCATGTAGGGGACCGCGCGGGCGGCCGGGTCCTCGGCCTTCAGCGCACCCGCCATCGCGTCCACGAGCGGACCGTCGAAGCCGGTCTCCAGCGCCTGGTCGAACACGACCCAGTCGCGCCGGACGGCCGGGCCGATCAGCTCGTCGATCTGGCGGAGGAACTCCTCCTCCTGACCGGGCAGGAAGCGGCCGTCCACGTGGGCGGTGGCCTCCCCCGGGACGACGTTGACCTTCTCCCCCGCATTGAGCTGCGTCGGGTTCGCGGTGTTGCGGATGGTCGCACCGATCATCCGGGCGATCGGGCCGAGTTTGGCGATCGTGGTCTCCAGGTCGTCGGCGTCGACCTCGATACCGAGCGCCTCACCCACCGAGTCCAGGAACGTCCGGACGGTCGGGGTCAGCACGATCGGGAAGCGGTGCCGGCCGAGACGCACGATCGCCTCACACAGCGCCGTGACCGCGTTGTCGTCGCTGGTCATCGACCCGTGCCCGGCGCGGCCGGTGACGGTGAGCTTCATCCAGGCGATGCCCTTCTGGGCCGTCTCGATGAGGTAGAGGCGCAGGTCGTCGGAGACCGTGTAGGAAAAACCACCGACCTCGCTGATCGCCTCGGTGCAGTCGGCGAACAGCTGCGGGTGGTTGTCGACCAGCCAGCGGGCACCGAGCGTGCCACCGGCCTCCTCGTCCGCGACGAACGCAAGTACAAGATCACGCGGGGGGCGGCGGCCGGAACGGAGAAGATCGCGGACGACCGCGAGCGTCATCGCGTCCATGTCCTTCATGTCGACGGCGCCGCGTCCCCACAGGCTGCCGTCGACGATCTCGCCGCTGAACGGGTGGACCCGCCAGTCCGCCGGATCCGCGGGCACCACGTCAAGATGACCATGGATGAGCAGCGGCGGACGCTGCGGATCGGATCCCTCGATCCGGGTGATGACGCTGGTACGGCCGGGTGCGGACTCCAGCAGGGTAGGCTCAAGGCCGACCTCGGCGAGCTTGGCCGCCACGTACTCGGCAGCGGCCCGCTCGTTGCCGTCGCCGTTGCCCCGGTTCACCGAGTCGATACGCACCAGGTCACGGCAGATCTCGACAGCCTCGTCCTGCGCGGTCGTGCTCACCGCCGCCACCGAGCTCGCTCCTACCGAGCTCTGGGCCTGCGGTCGAGACGGGAACGGGTCACCGGACACCGGGGGGTTGCTCGCCATCAGACCAGTCTGCCAGTCCACCCGGCCTGCCTTGCAGCAACCGGGCCACATCGCAGCCGCGTCCGATTGGTTCAGGAGATGGGGTGCTGGGCGATGATCGTGTCCGGGGAGTCGGTCCAGAGCTGGTGCCGGTCTGCCGTGACGGTGAGCCCGGTCCGGGCCGAGTCGGCGCTGGTCCACCCACGGTAGGCGTCCTCGGCTTGAGTCCGGTTCTGAGTATGGGTCCGGGTGGACATGACGACACGGGATGCCTCATGGCCAGCGATTCCTGATCCGCCAGGACCAGGTTGTGGAGTTTGTCGGGGTCGAGGATCAGGTCGATGGTGGCGATGCGCTCTTCGATCACGGTGAGGCCGGCGACCGCGATGACACCAGCCGATGTTCGAGCGACGATCCCGGCGGTGCCGTTGACCAGAGCCGGCCGGCAGTGCTGCGCGAAGCGTGGGCCTTGGGTGGCGACCTGCCGTGCGACGTCTGCGGAACCGGTGAGCAGAGCGGGCACGGGCCGGGTGTGTGAGCCGGTGTCAACGCGGAACACGACGTCGGGATCAAGCAGTGCGACGAGGGCGTCGAAGTCGCCGGCGCGGGATGCCGCCAGGAACGCGGCCACGACCTTGCGCTGCGTGGCGAGGTCGGCGTCCGGGACAGTTGCGGTGCCTCGCAGCCGACGTCGGGCGCGGCTGGCGAGCTGACGGGCCGCGGCGGGTGTCCGGTCCAGTATCGGGGCGATCTCCTCGAACGGCACGGCGAACATGTCGTGTAGAACGAACGCGAGCCGCTCGGATGGGGTGAGTGTCTCGAGTACGACGAGCAGTGCCAGGCCGACGGAGTCGGCGAGCAGCGTTTGCTGCTCCGGGCCGTCGCTGTCTTCGACGTTGACGATCGGCTCGGGTAGCCAGGTGCCGATGTAGTCCTCCCGGCGCGCCCGGCGGGCGCGCAGCATGTCGATGCACACGCGTCCCACGACCGTCGTCAGCCAGCCGCCGAGGTTGCCGATCGTATCGTCGTTGGAGCGGCTCAGACGCAGCCATGCCTCCTGGACCGCGTCCTCAGCCTCGCTGGGCGAACCGAGCATGCGGTAGGCGACCGCATGCAGCTGTGGGCGTTGTCGCTCGAACTGCTCGGCATGCCACGTCTCATCGTCCACGGATCACACCCCCTTCGATCGAACCCCTCCTTAAGCATTGACGGATCCGGCGCCGCAGATGTGACAGGGCCGCACCGCCGAGTCCACCAGTTCCGGGTCCTGGGCGTCGCCGACGGCTGCGGCGGTCACATCTGCCTATCGGGATCCGACAGAGAGATGACAGCCGAACACGGCCGACATCAGCCGGCGACGACGACCGCGCACGGGAGGGATCTTGAATTGGACTCAATCACCGGTGGCTCAGGGACCGAACGCCTGATCGAGACGAGCCGACCGAGCGAGCGCCTTGCGGGCAACGTGGTCACAGCCAACGGCACCGGCTCCAAAGTCGCCAACTCTACGATCGCCACCGACGGGTCCTTCCTCGAGACTCGCCGCGGCAAGCTCACGCTGGCCTTGTTGTGCGCTGTCGCCTTCCTCGACTTCGTCGACGCCTCGATCGTCAATGTGGCCCTTCCCGACATCCGGCGCGACCTGGGCTTCTCGACATTGTCGGAAGTGTCCTGGTCACCGGCGGGATGCTGCTGCTCGTCTTCGCGCTGGTGAAAGCACCCGATCAGGGCTGGGGCTCGGGCCGCACGATCGGTGAGCTCGCCGGAGCAGCAGTCCTGCTGATCGCATTCCTGATCAACGAGCAGCTGGGCAGGAATCCGCTGCTGCCACTGTCGATCTTCCGCGTCAGGGGGCTCGGCGCCGCCGACGTCACCGGGCTGATCGCCTTCGCGGGCCTCATCGCGATGTTCTTCTTCCTCACCCTCTACATGCAGAACGTCCTCGGGTACTCGCCGATCGAGACCGGCGCGGCCTATCTCCCGCTCTGCTTCGGCGTCGGCATTGCCGCCGGCGTCTCCTCGCAACTGCTCGTCCGGGTAGGAACCCGACCCGTGATCGTCATCGGCGCGCTGCTCGCGGCCGGTGGCTTGTACTACCTGTCTCGGATTCCCGTCGACGGCTCCTATCTCACCGACCTGTTCCCGGGCCTCATGATCGTGTCGTTCGGGCTGGGTGCGGTGTTCGTCGGCGTCACCACCGCAGCCAACGCCGGCGTGCCCGCCGACAGGGCCGGGCTTGCCGCCGCGCTGCTCAACGCCTCGCAGCAAGTGGGTGGCGCGCTGGGACTGGCAATCTTCTCCGCGGTCGCCACCTCCCATACCGACCACCTGCTGGCGGACCACACCGCCATGCCGGACGCGCTCACCTCGGGTTTTCACCGGGCGCTGCTGACCGGCAGCTTCTTCCTGCTCGCCAGCGCCTTTATTGCGCTGCGTACCAGCAACGCACGCGGTGAGGCCCACCAACCTGAATCCGGCGCGTTGCCCGAACCAGCCCGGCTATGACCGCGACCGCCTCCCCCGCGTGCTGCCGCCATCGGTGATCGCCAGACGCAGGGCGCCGGTAACCGACACCTCAGGACCTACCCGGACCAGCAGCAGCGCGGTCCCCCGATCAACCATCTACCTACCCGGAGCACAGATGACCAACAGCACCAACGCTGGGAACGACCACACGTCCCCGCTGGCCGGCACGGTCGATTTCACCATGATGTATGCGGCGCACGCCGCCTTCACCCGCGACCTGCAGCGCCTGCGACTCGCGTACGAACGTGGCGACGTCCGGACACCGGCAGCGCGCGCACGTTGGGCGACGTTTACCAAGCAGATCCACATCCACCACCAGGCCGAGGACACCGCCCTGTGGCCCCTGCTACGCAACAAAGCACTTCGGCCTGACGAGATCACTGTCCTCGATGAGATGGAGGCCGAGCACGCGCAGATCGACCCGCATCTCGAACACATCGACAACGCCCTCGCATCGGACAACGCGGCAAGCCTTATGGAGAGCATCGATGCCTTCGCCACGAGCCTGACCGTCCATATGCGGCACGAGGAAAACGAAGCCCTGCCGTTGGTCGAGGCATATCTCGGCCCCGACGGATGGGCAGCTTTCACCGCGACCATCCGTAAAACACAAGGTCTGCGTGGTGGCGCGGAGTTCCTCCCGTGGCTGCTCGACGACGCATCCGAGGTAATACAAGCCAAAGTGCTCGGGCTGCTGCCACCACCCGTCAGGTTCCTCTACCGTCGGATATGGGCGCCAAAATATCACCGCATAGCAGGTATCACCGCATAGCGGACCATACAAAACCCTCTCGGGCTGATCGACGTGTCAAGTAAGAGCAAGTAAGCGCAAATAAGAGAACGAAACCAGGCGACCTGCGCACCCGCGGGTCAGAAGGAGCCTAATCATGAGGATCGTCGTTTTCGGAGCCAACGGGCCGACCGGCCGACTGCTGACCGAGCAGGCACTGGCCGCTGGTCACGACGTCGCCGCGGTGACCAGGCGACCGGCGGAATTCCCGATCACGCACGAACGACTCGACGTCGCGGAGGCCGACGTGCATGACACGCAGGCCGTCGACCGAACTGTCGAAGGAGCCGACGTCGTGCTGTCGACGCTCGGCGTGCCGTTCACCCGCAAGCCGATCAACATCTACAGCGACGGAATCCATAACATTACCGCTGCAATGGTGCGGTACGGGGTCAAGCGAGTGGTCGTGGTGAGCTCGAGCGCCGCCGAGCCGCACCATCATGCGGACGGCGGTTTCCTGCTGAACCGTGTCTTCCAGCCGTTGATCACCGCGACGATCGGCAAGACGACCTACGCCGACATGCGCCGCATGGAGGGATTCCTGCGCGGCAGCGACCTGGACTGGACGATCATGCGCCCCTCGGGTCTCTTCGATGCACCCGGTGTGACGAGCTACGAGCTTCGCGAGGACCAGGCGCCGGGTATCTTCACCAGCCGCGCGGACCTTGCCGCGAGCCTGCTTGAACAGGCGGCCGATGCCCGGTTCGTACATAAGGCGGTCGCGGTGACAACCTCCGAAGGTGCCCCCACGCTGTTCCAGATGTTGCGCCGGGAGGCATTCAAGCGAGACTGACCTCCAGCGCGGATGGCGGGCTCACCGAGAACCGTCAGCAGTTGGCCAGGTGGCCAGCGCGTGGGCAAGAGGAAGCCTCGCCCACGCGCTGGCGTGCGTGTCATGGAAGGTCGGGCAGCGATGCCTCCGCGGTCTTGCCGCCGTCAGTTAACGGCCCTGCGGCTGCCCATGCGCCGCGAAGAAAGACGTAATCGCGTATCCGGTGCCCCAACCGGCGCCGATGGCGGTGACCCCGATCAGACCGGGAACCTGTACCGGCACCGGGACGTCGTCACCGGTGGTGCCGTTCCCCAGCTGACCGTAGTTGTTGCTGCCCCAGGCCCAGACCGTGCCGTCGGAACGCAGCGCATATCCGTTCTCATCACCGCCGGCGATGGCGGTGACCCCGGTCAGACCGGAGACCTGCACCGGCAGCGTCACCTCGAGGCCGGGTATGGAGATGGTGCCGATCCCCAGCTGGCCGTTCCAGTTCTGACCCCAGGCCCAGAGCGTGCCATCGGAACGCACCGCATACGCCGTATATGGGCCGGCAGCGATGGTGGTGACGCCGGTCAGGCCGGAAACCTGTGCCGGTATCGGAGTCCGGCTGCCGACGCCGCCATGCCCGTTCCCCAACTGGCCGACGTTGTTGCCGCCCCAGGCCCAGACCGTGCCGTCGGAACGCAGCACATACGCGGAGAGGCCGCCGCCGGCGATGGCGGTGACGCCGGTCAGACCGGAAACCTGTATCGGCACCGACGTGAAGAGAGTGGGATCGGGGAGAGGGCCCAATCCGTCGAAGAAGTTGCCACCCCAGGCCCATACGGTACCGTCCCGACGCAGCGCATACGCCGTATCCCCGCTGCCGGCGATGGCGGTGACCCCGGTCAGGCCGGAAACCCGCACCGGCACCGAACTGTCGGTGGTGGTGCCGTTCCCCAAGTTACCCTGCGCGTTATGACCCCAGGCCCAGACCGTGCCGTCCCGGCGCAACGCATACCCTGTGACTCCGCTGTCGGCGATGGCGCGGACTCCGGTCAGACCGGAAACCCGCACCGGCACCAGGCTGTCGGTGGTGGTGCCGTTCCCCAACTGGCCGTAGCTGTTCTTACCCCAGGCCCAGACCGTGCCGTCCCAGCGCAACACATACTTGGTGTCTCTGGATTTGCTGCCGGCGATGGCGCGGACCCCCGTCAGACCGGAAACCCGCACGGGCACCGAGCTGTCGGTGGTGGTGCCGTTCCCGAACAGGCCGGTGTTGTTCCGGCCCCAGGCGTACAGCGTGCCGGCCCGTGGCCGGATACCCCACCCGTGGACAGCACCGGCAGCGGACGGCGGAAGCGCATCCAATGGGACGCGCGCTCCTGGCGTCCCCGATCCTGTTACTCCCAGTCCGGACGGGGAAGCCACAGCAGCTGCCGGCAGGAGCATCGCTCCGACCGCAGCCAACATCGCCGCCCATATCCTGGCCTGCCATCGTTGACCGGACATCGTCGCTTCTCCGCTCCGTAGAACCGGTGGGCGTCACCATGCACACCCTGACGTCACGAAGAATAACAAGATCGTTACTTTCTGTACTCATATCGTCATGTGTCTACCAGTGGGCCAGGGGCCAGCCGCCGGTGTGTCCCGCGACGACCGTCAGCCCGCTTCCTTCCGTATCGGGTTGATGGGCACGTCGGCCAGCCGGGACAGCCCGTCGGCGCCGCGGCCCACGTCGATGGCCCGCTGTACGACGGCCCTGGACGCGGTCAGTACGCCTGGTAAGCGGCTTGCGGTCCGCTGTACAGGACGAGGGCAGCTGGCTGCCCGATGGCCGGGGCGGGAGTCATGATCACCCCGTCGAGGCAGTCGATGTCCAGTTCGCCTGCCCACGCCGCTGTCGCGCGGACCTGGTCTGGCGAGGTGGACGTGAGGTTGACCAGGCCCCGCCCCGCGAGAACGTGAGCATGTCTTCTGCCCGCCCAGACCTGCCAGCGTACCGTGATCGTGTGAACGACCCCGACACCATCCCATTGTGGGACGACGAGGATTACCCGGAAGCCGAGCAGGAAGCCGACCGCCAGGCGATCGACGCCGCCTGGGCCGAGCCCGGGGAGAACATCCCACTCGAGGTCGTGTTGGCCGAGTTCGGCGACACCGACCTACTCGCATCCTGACCTGGCTGTGGCGTCCTACAAGATCGAGGTCCGCCCGGGCGCCTGGCGGGAACTCCGGAAGATCTCGCAGCCGGCTCGCCGGCGTATTGAAGCCGCCATCGTCGCGTTAGCTGACGATCCTCGCCCCGCCGGCTACAAGGCGGTCGTCGGCCGACCCGGACACCTGTGCCTGCGGGTCGGGG
>NZ_CAAAFO010000083.1:73418-74186 GCF_900634715.1 Candidatus Protofrankia californiensis
CCCGACCCGCAGCACGGCCAACCCGGCGCCGATCAGCCAGCACCGGCGACTCGCGCTGATCCGCCGCACCGGTCGTCGCCAGCATGCTCGGCTACCAGGCAGAGACACCACCACCCGGATCGCAGCCGACGTCGGCAGCCCCTGGACCCGCTACGCCCCCGGCGACCACACACGCTGACAGGGTGTTCCCATCGGCAAACCGCGACTGGACCGGCGCCCTTCCCGACACATACCGGAGAACTGATCCTGATGGCCCGCATCGACTATGACAGCCTCGCTGACCACTACGACCACGGACGAGACGCCAGCCTTACCGCTCGCCGTCGCTGGCGCGCCGCGCTGGGCCCCCTCATCCCCGACGACAGCACCCCACTGCTCGACCTGGGCGCCGGCACCGGCCAGTGGTCGGAGGCGCTCGCCACGTGGTTCACCCGCCGGGTGATTGCCGCGGAGCCCAGCCAGGGGATGCGCATGGCTGTCAACGATCGCCGCCGACACCACCCGCAGATCAGATTTGTCGGCGCCGACGCTGAACATCTACCACTGCGGACGGCGGGCGTCGGCCTCGTCTGGATGTCCGTGGTCCTCCATCACATCGCGGACCTACACGCCGCCGCGTCCGAGCTGCACCGTGTGCTGCGACCCGGCGGAGCGCTGGTCCTGCGGAGCCCTTTTCCTGATCGTCCGGACCTGTTCGACCTGCCGCTGCTGACCTTCTTCCCATCCGCTCAGCGGGTACTCGACACCTACCCCACTCTCTCCACGGTC
>NZ_CAAAFO010000083.1:74479-77511 GCF_900634715.1 Candidatus Protofrankia californiensis
GAGGACGCCGCGGACAACCACCGGACCTACCTCGCGCAGACCCGCCTGCGCGCCGACACCTTGCTCCAACTCATCCCCGACGACGACTTCCACACCGGACTCCGCAGTCTGGCGCAGAAGGCCGAGAGCACCCAGCGACCCTCAGCCGCGCGGCTGACCATGCTCGTCTTGCGCAGGGATCAAGCACGCTGACCCTCGGCCCTCGGCCGTCGCATTCAGGTCAGCGACCACGACACCACGGCCAACACCGTATCCAGTGCCCGGTAGCCGACCTCTGGAGTCACGCGCGGTGACAGATCACCTCACGGTTGCGCGAATACAGACCAGTCGATTAACAGAGCCTGCCAGTGTGGCCCCCGAAGACGCGGCGGCGCGGTGGCGCCCGCTGATCGTGTGTCTCTACGAGCAGGTAGCGACGTCCCACAGGTCGGTACTGCGGAGGTCGACAAGAACGCCGATGCGGGCCAGGACCTCGGCGGCGGGCTGCGCGTCCAGGCGGCGCCCGTCACGCAGACGCAGGGCGACCTGGTCGTCAGCGGCATCCTTCGCGCCGATCACCGCTTGAGTGGAAGTCTTTCACGGGTGAGTGCTTCTTCGGTGCATGTTGGTGTTCAGGCTGTTCCCGCCGCATTGTCGTCATGGACCTCACTGGCCCGCCGGGTCGAGGCGCTCGGGTTTTCCGCGCTCCTCGTACCCGATCATCCTGGTGGGGTGCTGTCGCCCTGGATCGCGCTTGCCGCTGCGGCGGGGGTGACCAGTCGAGTGTCGCTGGGCAGCTATATGATCAACGCTGGGGTGCGGGAGCCGTTCCACGTCGCCGCGGACGCGGCCAGTCTCGCGGTCATCTCCGGCGGCCGGGCGCGCCTGGGTATCGGTGCCGGGCACACCCCCGGGGAGTGGGCCGCGTGCGGGTGGGAACGGCCCGGACCCGCCGAACGGGTCGGACGTCTGGGCGAGTTCGTCGATGTCGTGGCACGTCTTCTGCGCGGTGAGCAGGTCACCTACACCGGCCGTTATCTTCGGCTCCGGGAGGCGGTGCTCGACTCCTCGCTGGCGCCGGTCGTGGTCCCGCTGACGCTGGGTGGGGCCAATCCGGCCCTGCTGCGGCTTGCCGGCGCGCACGCCGACGTCGTCGGGCTCAGCGGGCTCGATCGTACGCTGCCGGACGGTCACCATCACCAGGTGCGGCTGGTCCCCGTCCGATGTGGAACGTCAGGTGTCCGCGGTGATGGAAGGCGCCGGGGCCGGCGGGCGGCGGCCGGTGGTGGAGGTGCTCGTGCACCGGGTGCTCGTCACCGACGACCGGAAGGGCGCGGCCAGTGCCCTCGCGGTGCAGATACCCGGTCTGGCAGCTGCCGACGCTCTGGTGACTCCCTATCTGCTGCTGGGAACCCAGGCGGAGATCCGCGCGCAGCTCGAAGCGCACGCGGACCGGTGGGACATCACCCGCTGGGTGATCCGTTATACCGATACCGCGATCGGAAGCCTCGCACCGATCCTCCCCGATCTCGACGTCAAGGTCGGTTAGTTCGGTTCGGAAGGCCCCGTCAATCTCGCCGAGCATGCTGCCGGTCATGAGATCGCGGAACAGGCCACGGGTGGTCCGGCCGACCAGATCGCCAGTCACGCCGCTTGCCCGCCAACTGCGCGCCACCGGCCGCTCCGTCACTGACATCCGAGCTGCTGGCGCGCCTGGAGGTCGGGCAGTGACGGATGCCGCGTGGGTGCGTGCACGGCTGGCGCTACGCAACATCCGGACGCGCGGCTCGGCGGCTCGTCATGCTGGTAGGCGGATGAGGATTTCGACGCGGCGGTTGAAGCGCTGACCGTCGGGGCTGGAGGATCCGTCGGGATTGGTTTCCTCGGCGAGCGGTTGGCTGCTACCGAGACCGACCGAGCTTACCGACGACGCCCTGGTGCCGTGCCCGGTGAGGTAGTCCCGGACGGTGGCGGCGCGCCTTACCGACAGCGGCTGGTTGACGGCGGCAGAACCGGTCGCGTCGGTGTGTCCGCGAACCTGGATCGCGCCGCCTGCGTAGCGTGAGTTGATCAGCCGGATGGTGGCGTCCAGCGTGTCGGTGCTGCCGATGGCGTTGCTGCCGGTCTCGAACAGGGCGTCGCTGTTGAACACCACGATCACGACCTTGGCGCCGGCGACGTCCCGGGCCAGGAGCAGCCCACCGGAGATGCCGGTCAGGTCAACGTCGGTGGCGCCTGGCAGCCGGTAGAGCGAATCCTTGACCAGCCGGGTGCCGTTCTCCGGGGTGTTGGCGGTCCCGATCTGGCAGGGGATGCGCAGCACCAGTCCGGCGCCGAAGTCCTGGGTTGTGCAGGTTGGGTCCGGTTCGCCGTCGCCGTCGTAGTCATCGAGACCCGGCCTGGCCCCGGGCGACAGCGACGGTGACGCGCTCTCGGTAACCGCCGGCGGTGCCGCGTCGGTCGTGCTCCCGGTGGCCGAGGTGCTGGGCACCGCGGCGGGTGTGGTCGGGGAGTCCGATCCACCACAGCCGGCGGCCACCAGGGTGAGAACGGCCGCCGCGAGCGCCAGCGGCATCGGCAACCGAATCGGGAAGGGCCGTCTATGTGCTGCTTTTCCCCCGCTTCGCATGACCCGTAGGTTAGGGCCTGACCAGGCAGGTCCGTGCAGGGTAGCGGTTAGCCGACACCTGCGGGGACGGCGGGGAGATGCCCGGGAAGGCGACCGGCAATCGCCGGGCCGACGGACACACGAGATCATGTTCGGAGGGTCCGGAGCCCGATAGATGATCTTGGTTTTGTTTGTATCGGTTTGGGTTTAAGATCAAAAATCCAAGAGAGCACGTCAACATCGTTGACTACGGTGTAGGTTCACGCATCGTGTGGCTGGGCTCCTCCTGTGGCTACGGCTCGAGGTGGCGTCGGGGGCCCGCGCCCTGCTCGCCGAGAGTGTCGTACGGGTTGACCAGAGCACACCGGTCGATCGACAGGCAGCCGCAGCCGATGCAGTCGGTGAGATGGTCACGCAGCTGCTCCAGCTGCCGGATGCGGGCGTC
>NZ_CAAAFO010000083.1:78162-82650 GCF_900634715.1 Candidatus Protofrankia californiensis
GGACGCCCGCGCCCAGTCCTCCCGGGTGGGGGTGCGCTCGTCGGGCAGCACGGCCAGGACGTCCCGGATCGTCGCAAGTGGTATGCCGACACGCTGGGAGGCACGGATGAAGGCGACCCGGCGGAGGGTGTCCCTGCTGTAGCGGCGCTGGTTGCCGGGAGTGCGCCGGCTGCGGATGAGCTCCTGGCGCTCGTAGAAGCGCAGGGCCGAGGTGGAAACGCCGCTGCGCTCGGCCAGCTCACCGACAGTGATCTCCTTGGCCTTCCAGGACAGCTGTGTCATGCGAACCACAGTAGCTTGACTTAAACCTTTGTTTAAATTCCAGTCTGGTGCCCGGGACGAGATCAGCGAGACCACCAGCGGTGAAGTCATCGAGAGTCAGCGAGAAAGGACCTGCCATGTCCGGAAATCCGTTGCGGTTGGCCGTGGTCGTGGGCAGCACGCGGGAAGGCCGGTTCGCGCCCGTCGTGGCGAACTGGTTCGCCGGCCAGGCCGAGCAGCGCGACGACATGACGGTCGACGTCGTCGATCTGGCCGAGGCGCGGTTGCCCGTCGTGCTCACCAGGGAACCGGCGCCCGAGGTGGCGGCCCTGACCCCGCGCCTGGACGTGGCCGACGCGTTCGTCGTGGTGACACCGGAGTACAACCACGCCTATCCCGCGTCCCTCAAAAACGCGATCGACTGGCACTACACGCAGTGGCAGGCCAAACCGGTCGGGTTCGTCTCCTACGGCGGCCTGGCCGGGGGGCTGCGCGCGGTGGAGCAGCTTCGTCTGGTGTTCGCCGAGCTTCATGCGGTCACCATCCGCGAAACGGTCAGTTTTCACAACGCATGGGACCAGTTCGACGCCGATGGTCAGCCGAAGGACACAACCGGCCCCAACGTCGCGGCCAAGACCATGCTCGACCAGCTCGCGTGGTGGGCGCAGGCGCTGTGCGACGCCAGGGCGTCTCGCCCCTACGGCACCTGATCCTGCTGGTCCTGCTTGCGCGCCTGCCGGCAGGCGCGGGCCAGAGCGTCGGTTCGGAGTCGCTCCGAACCGACGCTCCTTCGGCCTGCTCCCCCGCTCCCCCATCGCCGGGCGTGCTGAATTACACATCAGTTGAACGCCAGCGGGATGATTGAAAGAATTCAAATTCTCAACGATTTGCACGACTCGCCGGAACCCGTCGTTCATCCTTCAGAAATATAGATTTTGCCGGCGCGGACTAGCCTCGACGCCAATCTCCTCCGCTTGCCGCCGCAGCGGCTGGCACACTGTATTCCAACACACAGAGATAAGGCGTAGGATGATGACACGCTCGCGCCGGTCGCTCATCTGCCGGGCTCGTTTTCCGGCGTTCCGCGGGGTTCGCGTTCGCCCCGGCATCGCGGGCGGCAGGCGCCGTACCGCGACGCTCACGGTCATCTCCATGACTGTGATACTGCTCGCCCAGTCCGCACCTGCCCAGGCGGCCGACTCCACCCAGTACGCCGGCGGCGCCTCCCGCGGCCTCGGTGTCGCCATTCCCTTCAGCGGCTTCACCGACCGCAACGGGCAGCCGGTCCCCATCTCGGGCGCGGTCGGCGCCGACCTGGTCCTCGGCTCGACCTCGCAGCCGTACCTGCCGTGCCAGAACTACGATCCCCGCACCGGCACCGGGGACACCTTCATAAACGCCTGTGAGGTACGCGGGAGCTACACCACCTATACGCGCTTCGCGGCTGGCCAGGGTATTCTTTTCCCCCACGGCTACTTCATGCCCAACACCCAGACGGATCTCGTCAACGGCGGTTCGCTGCAGACCGACTGGGGTGCGCGCACGGCCGGGCTCTCCCTGGAGTTCTACCCGGACGTCACCCTCGACCAGGAGTATGTGCACTCCCGTTTCTACGTAGACTATTTCAACCACCGGGCAAACGGCTGGACCTACTCCTACCACGTGGGAACGATCAAGCTCGTGACCCTCGCGGACCCGGGCACCACCCGGATCACCGGCGCCGTGACCCGGAACGGTACCGCCCCGGCCGCGAAAGAGATCAAATTCACTATCTTCGGCGGTGACGCCCGTTCCTCCGCCAACTATCCGATCTCCTCCTTTGCGGTCACCTACAGCAACGGCACGGCCTGGACCAGCGGGGCGATGTACGCCGGGCCGCAGCGGGTCACCGTCGACGACACGGCAACCGGCCACCAGTGCATCTATGATCTGTCGAGCATCACCGGCCCGGACAACCAGATGGACTTCGACGTGGCCCGTCCCGGTTTCGGCCGCGACGGCGGACACTGCAACTTCCAATAGGGTTCCAACAGGAGTCACATCGGCAGAGGACCGTTAGTCGACCGGTCGGTGTTCGTTGATGTGCCCGTCGAGTCCCGTCGACGGGCACACAATCGTCCAGACCCTGCCCGCCGGCGCGGAGGCCTGTCATGAACGTCGAGGGAACTGATCGTCGATCGGTCTCCGGCGCGCGGACGCGTCAGAGCACCTTTACCTGCATGGGGGCGTCCGTCGAGCCACCATTCGAAGCGGTGACCAGCGCCGCCGTGGTCGCGGTGACCGCGAACGACCTGCTCGTGCTCGCCGAGCTGGACCGGGGCCTGGACATCCCCGGCGGTCATGTGCAACGGCACGAGAGATCGATCGAGGAAACGATACGCCGCGAGGCATGGGAGGAGGTGCGGGTCAGGGTGGGCGATCTCAGACGGGTCGAGGTCATCGAGTCCGACTACTTCGGCACCCACGACCTGACGTACATGGTGATCTGTGCCGCACGGGTCACGCAGCTCGCCCCCTGGGAAGCCGGCCACGAGTCGGCCGGCCGCACGGTGTTGCCACCCGAGGAGTTCCTCCGCCGGTACCGCGGTGGGGACCCGGAGCTCATGCGGCATCTCGTGACCTGCGCGCTCGCCGTCCTCGATGCGTCGTCGGCTCCTCCGCCGGGCTCGGCCCCGGTCAGCCGGGCAGACGGATGACGATCTCGACACGGCGGTTGACACACTGACCGACGCTACTGATCCGACCCGTCGGGACCGGTCTCCGCGGCCAGTAGCTGACAGTGGCCGGGACCGTCGGCCGCGCGTTTCCGCCGCGTAATCGCATATCTGTGTGCGGGATCCTCTACCGGGCTGCTCACTCAGCGGGCGGCTTCTGGCATGGTCGTGCACTGCGGACCGGCGAACGCCTGGCGGCTGTGTACAAGGAGCTGCCGGAGTGCGGGGCTCTGGGTCGCCGTCCATACCAGGGCCAGCACCCCGGGTGTTTCGATGTCAAGGGCGAGGGCTTTGAGTCGTCCGATGTGGTTGGCGGTCATGGACTCGCTGAGGATGGCGATACCGAACCCGCGGACGGCGAGATCCGCGACGGCGCCTGGTGCGCTGGCCTGCAGCGCGATCTCCGGCCGTATCCCCCTGGCTGCGCAGGCCTGGTCGAACACGGTCCGGATCCCGGTCCCTTCGGACGGGCACACGACCGGGTACGCGTTGATCTCGGCCAGAGTTGCCCGGTCCCGTCCGGCCAGGGGATGGCCGAACGGCACGGCCGCGACAAGTCGTTCGCTGACGATCGGCAACGTGTCCAGCCCCTGGGGCGGCGCGCCGGCCGTTCCGACGAGGGCCAGGTCTGTCGCACCGGTGCGCACACCTTCTATGAGCCGGTCGGAGCTGTCCTCGAACAGGGTGATCTCGACATTGGGATGGGCGAGGTGGAACGCGGCGAGAGCGTCGAACAGCGCCGTGATGGTGCAGGCGGTGACCATGCCGACCACGAGCCGACCCCGGATCAGTCCGGTCACGTCGTCCACCGCCTGCCGCAGGGCCTTCACGGACGCGAGTACGGTGCGGGCGTGCTCCAGTGCCGCCGCTCCGGCTGCGGTCAGTGTGGCGGTACGGCCTGACCGGTCGATGAGCGTCGCGCCGAGATCATGTTCGAGTTGCCGGATCTGGGCGCTGACCCCTGACTGGCTGATGTGCACGCGTTCGGCCGCGCGGGTGAAGTTCGCCTCCTCGGCTACGGCGATGAAATACTCCAACTGCCTCAGCTCCATATCCAGAAATTCTAGCTGTAAGTAGAACAATCTGTTGGACTTCTGGTTCGACGTCGTTCAGGCTGGACGTGTTTACGGTCAGCTATGAACGGAAGGACCTCTGTGCCCGACAACGACAACGCCCTGAAGCCGGACGATCCCACCCGCCTGTCCGTCGGGCACACCGACGACCGTGATGACGGCGGCGGTGCAGCCGGCGTCGGAGCGCTGTTCGTCCCGTCCGTCCGATGACGCAGGGAGCCGACACGCAACAGGGCCGCAGCACCAGGACGGATCCGCAGCAGCCCGCGGGACCGCCGATCCGGCGGGCGAGCGGGACCGAGGCAACGACGACGGGTATGCGTAAGTGGCTTCCGTTGCTGACGGTCTGCCTCGGTACCTTCATGTTGCTGGTCGACGTGACGATCGTGAACGTCGCCCTGCCGGGCATGGTGGTCGACCTCGACGCGTCGTTCGGCGCG
>NZ_CAAAFO010000083.1:83074-90465 GCF_900634715.1 Candidatus Protofrankia californiensis
GCGGGCGCGACATACGCGATCATCCGTGCGAACGAGAAAGGATGGTCCAATCCGCTCACCTGGTGGCTGCTCGCGCTGGCAGCGGTGCTGCTTGCGGTCTTCGTCGGGATCGAGTCGCGCTCGCCGCACGCCATGCTGGACCTCGCGCTGCTACGCAACCGGTCGTTTGTCGGGGTCCTCGTCGCGGGTGTCCTGCTGACGTTCGCCGCCTTCTCCGCATTCACCTACACCTCGATCTGGTTGCAGTCGGTACTTGGGCTCAGCCCGATCGAGGCCGGCCTGACCGGCCTTCCGATGTCGGTCATGGCGTTCACCGTCTCGGCGTCGACCGGCCGCTTCCTGCACGGCTTACGACCCGATCGGATCCTCGGCGGCGGTCTGCTTCTCATCGGTCTTGGCGACGTACTCGCAGCTGTGCTCGTCCACGGTTCGGCGAGCTGGCCGGCGCTCATGCCCGGCT
The DNA here is from genome assembly GCF_900634715.1 of Candidatus Protofrankia californiensis. Lineage (GTDB taxonomy): Bacteria > Actinomycetota > Actinomycetes > Frankiales > Frankiaceae > Protofrankia > Protofrankia californiensis. Next base: position 83,535 of record NZ_CAAAFO010000083.1, read on the forward strand.
TCGCGGTGATCGGTATCGGCGTGGGGATCGTGACACCCGCACTCGGCTCGGTCTCGATGGCGCTCGTGCCTGCACAGCGGGGTGGCATGGCCGCCGGCGCGGTCAACACCGCGCGGCAGCTCGGCTTCGCCTTCGGCATCGCGGCGCTGGGCAGCGTGTTCGCCGCTCGCGCGCAGAGCAGCCTGTCCGGACGCGGTGTCGAAGGCGCGGCGCGGGCGGCCCGTGCGGTAGCCGGCGGTCAGGCGCCGTCGCTGCTGAGCGCGGCGCCGCCGGGCGCCCAGCGCGCCCTCGACAGCGCCGTGCACGCCTCGGCGGTGACCGGTGTCCAGGGCACATTCGCGGTGGCCGGTACGGCCGGGCTGATCGCCGGCGTCCTCGTACTCGCCCTGATGCGTCCCGCCCGAACAGCCGGATGATCCGGCGAAGCGGGCTGGCAGATATACCTGAGGGGAATGCCTTGATGCCCTCTGGCTGGTACATGCCTTTGCTTAGTGATCGTCGTGGCCATTGAAACTTGAAGATCAAACTGTGGACGAAGAGTCGTCAACACCGTTGACTATAGAACGGATCAGATAGATCAGGCGGTCACATCGCGGCGGGTGAGGCTGGCGGCCGCCAGTGCCGCGGCAACGCCCGCGTACCCGGTCGCGAGTGCCAGTGCCGGGCCGTAGGAGGCATCCGGTAGGCCGCCGCGGGCGACGGCGTCGAACACCAGGCCCGGAAACGTCCGGGTCGCGCCCTCCCATGCCTGCTGGATGATGTGTTCGACCGGCAGCATCCAGGCGATCCCGATCGACAGCGCCAGCACGGTAGAGCGGGTCAGGACACCCAGCGCCGTCGCGGTAAGCGCGAAGAACATCGTGGCGAGGAGCGCGTTGAGGAAGCTGGCTGCGGCGGCTGAAGCCGCCGCAGCGGTCCACCACTGCGATGTGTCCACCCCGCGGAGCTGTGCCATGACGACCGCCGTGGCCACGCTGAGTACCAGCGCCACCAGCAGCGCCACCGCCATGACCATGAACATCGCGGCCAGCTTGCCGGCGAGCCAGGCCACTCGCCGCGGCTGCTGCAACAGCAGTGTCCGTAGCGTCCCCTGACCGTACTCGCTGGTGATGTTCGCGGTGAAGACCACGAAGACGAGCAGGCCGACAAAGGTCATCCCGGCGGCGAACCCGATGCTGGGACCATCGGGGCCGGCAAGACGTGCCAGTGTCATGGCGAATCCCTGGCCGGGGCCATCAAGGGGCCGTGCGGCGTCGTCGGCGAGGGCGAAGGCCAGGACGCTCGCGAGCACCCCCATCGCGGCCACCGCCGCGATCGCGACAAGCGTCCCCCGACGTCGCAGTTTGAGCAGTTCTGCGCGCAACGCGCGGTTCATCGTGATCCCTCCGATGTTCCAGAAACCCCGGTCGCTGGCGATGTGCCGGAAACATGGTCAACAAGGCCCTGGTCAACAAGGCCCTGGTCGACAAGGCTCCGGTAGCGCTCTTCCAGGCTCACCCGCACAGGTGTGATCTCCACGAGCGTGATGCCCGCCGCGAACGCGTCCCGGTTCAGCTCGGCAAGCATCGTGTCCGTGACCGAATCGGCATTCGAACCCACGCCCAGGTCGCCCGGGGCACCCGACGGCAGGTCGACACGGAGCCGGTCGCCGTCACGCCGCACGGACAGGTTCCGGCCCGTGGTCAGCTCAGCCAGGGCGCCGAGATGGTCCGGATGCTGCGGGCGCAGGAGCACGCTGCAGCTGCCGGCGGCCATCAGCCCTTCGATGGGGCCATGGTAGGCCAGCCGGCCGCGCTCCACGACGACGATCCAGTCGCAGATCTGCTCCACTTCGGCCAACAGGTGTGAGGAGACCAGGACGGTCCGCGGCTGCCTGCCTCCCGGGCGCTGCGCCAGCCCGCGCAGCAGCTCCCGCATCTGCTGGATGCCGGTCGGGTCGAGGCCGTTGGTGGGTTCGTCGAGGACGAGCAGGTCGGGATCTGCAAGCAGCGCGGCCGCTATCGCCAGCCGCTGCTTCATCCCCAGGGAATAGGTCCGAAAGGCATCACCGCCACGGCCTGCGAGCCCGACCTCGGCTATGACCTCCGGAATCCGGGCACGATCGTGACCGCCGAGGGCGGCGAGCACGGCGAGGTTGTGCTCCCCGGACAGCCCCGGGTAGAGGGCGGGGCTCTCGATCAGGGCACCGACTCTGGAAAGGTACCGTTGCGGCCTGGTGAGCGGTTCGCCGAGAACGCTGCCCTCGCCGGCGGATGGCCGGACCAGCCCGAGCAGCATCCGCAAGGTGGTGGTCTTGCCGGCGCCGTTGGGGCCGACGAAGCCGGCGATCGCGCCGGTCGGGATGCGCATCTGCAGGCCATCCACGACGGTCCTGCGGCCGTAACGCTTGGTCAGATGAAGGACCTCCACGGCGGAGCCGTCCGTCGCTGCGGGTATACGGCGTTGCGAAACGCCCACGGTGTTGCGCACACCAGCCGGTGTGACGCCGGCCGGTGTGACAGCGGTTGGTGTCATGGCCCCAGGGTCGCCGGCCGGCGCTGTCGTGTCGTCCGCCCGGTAGCGTCAACGCACTACGCAGATCGACGTAGGCCGTGTCCGCGGATATTGGTCGATGCGGATACGCCTGCCGTCAGGACGGGGTGACCAGGCCGGCCTGGTTGGCGAGGACGGCGAGCTGGGCGCGGTCGCGCGCCCCCAGCTTCACCATCACCCTGCTCACGTGGGTGCGGGCCGTGGCCGGGCTGATGAACAGCCTCCCCGCGATCTCGTCGTTCGACAGGCCGTGCCCGACAAGTCCCATGACCTCACGTTCACGTGCGGTGAGTCCGCTGAGGTCGGGTGCGTGCACGGCGGGCCGCCGGGCAAAGGCGTCGATCACCCGTCGGGTCACTGTCGGTGACAGCAGTGACTCCCCCGCCGCGACCACCCGGATCGCCCGGAGCAGTTCCGCGGGCTCGGCGTCCTTCAGCACGAAACCGGATGCGCCCGACCGCAGCGCCTCGAAGACGTACTCGTCCAGCTCGAACGTGGTGACCATCACGACCCGGGTGTGATCGAGATGCGGGTCCCCGATGATCGTTCGTAGTGCGGAAAGGCCGTCGAGGACGGGCATCCGGATATCGAGCAACACCACGTTCGGACGTGTCCGCCGGACGACGGCGATCGCCCTGCGCCCGTCCTCGGCCTCGCCGACCAGGTCGAGGTCGTCCTCGCTGTCGATCAGCACCCGCAGGCCGAGCCGCACCAGCGGCTGGTCGTCGGCGACCACCACCCGGATCACGTGCTCGCCCGCCGTAATGGCAGGACGGCTCGGACCTGCCAGCCGTGGTCGGGCCGCGGGCCGGCGATCACCGTACCGCCGAGATCGACGGCGCGTTCCCGCAGACCGCGTAGCCCGTGACCATGCCCGTGCTCGTGACCGACAGCCACCGAGTTGAGGTGCTCGGGATTCCCGGGCTCGGCGTCGATTGCGGCCACCGCCGGTGTCGCAGATACCAGCTGACCGGAAACCGGCTCGTCGCACACCCTGACCACCACCTGGTCGGGTTCGTAGCAGATCTCGACACGGGCGCGGGCCGGACCGGCATGCCTGAGCACATTCGTCAGCGACTCCTGGATGACCCGGAACACGGCGAGATCCACCTCGGCGGGCAGGACCTCCGGGCCTTCACCGGATGTCACCAGATCCACCGGCAGGCCGGCGCGCCGCACCTGCGCGAGCATCCCGTCCAGGCGTGCGAGTCCGGTCAACGGCATGTGCCGGGCGTTGTCGGACCAGCCGGCGTTCTCGCTGCCGTCCGTGAGCACCCCGGCGCTGTCGCGGGTACCGTCCTGGCCGGGTCGGAAGCCGACGCCGAGGCGGGTGAGAGCGAGGGTTGCGCGCAGTTCCTCCAACGCGTCGTGGCTGGTGCGCCGGATCGCCTCAAGCGCGGCCCGGGCCTGTTCGGGACGCCGGTCGAAGACGTGGAGGGCGACCCCGGCCTGCAGGGAGATGACGGACAGCCCGTGACCCACGACGTCGTGTACCTCGCGATACAACCGTAGCCGCTCCTGTTCGACCCTGGCTCGCTGTGCCTCGCCCTCGGCCTGCGCGGCGGAGCGTCGCGCGACCTGGAGCAGCCCACCGATGAGTGCCGGCACCGCCAACCAGAGGATCCCCAGCGTCCCAACGGCCCAGTGCGTCCAGCCGGCATCATCGTCGGCCAGGGCATCCCCGATCAGCTCACCACCGACGACGGTCACTCCGGCGGCTCCGGCGGCGACAGCCGTGGGCACAGCCGGCAGACGAGCGCCGACGGAGAACGCGGCGACGGCGAGGGGAAGCGGGACCGGCGGTGGGCCGTTCGGGTAGCCAGCGGCGAGATAGGTGCTGACCAGGACCGATTCGGCGGCCAGCATGACCAGGGGCTTGTACCGGCGCAGGAGCACCACGGCAGCGGCAGCGGCCAACAACAGGTAGCCCACGCCGTCGAGACGGCGGTTGAACCCGACCCACTCATGATCGACCTGGGTACTGCTGAGGAAGAGCACCGCCGCGGTCGCGGCTGCCGGGAGGATGTCGGCACGCAGGCAGCGGCCGACCGCGGCCAGCTTCCGAACATCCACCAGCCGACCGTATCCACCAGCAGGCCTGACAGCATCCGCCCCACAACGTATTGGACGCGAGATCTTCTACGCCCGCGGACGTACGCTGCCGGCGTCCCTGCGGGCATCAATGAGGCGCCGTCAACACCGTTGACTATATTGGAAAGATCTCATGCGATCGGACGTCCCCGGCTGTTGAGGGTCGCCGAAGATGCCGATGGACTCGGGCCGGCGCGTCATGGTGTGCACCGATGGATGCGGCCGATCGCTGTGTGATTGTGCGTGTTCGCCAGCGGTACCGTGCTGGCGGCGGACGGGGCGTCCGTACGAGGATCCACTACGCACCCTCACGCTCATCCAAGATACTCTCATCAATGAGAGTATCTTGGATGAGCGCTTGCTGGAGGACGCGCGTGGCCGGATTCATCGGGCGTGATCGCGAACTCGCGACGCTCAACCGGATGCTGCAACGGATCGGATCCGGCGGGCGGGCTGGTCGTCCGGGTCGGGCGGTTCTGATGCGGGGTCGGCGCCGCGTCGGCAAGTCACGGCTTGCCGAGGAGTTCGTCGCGCGCGCGGGGATCCCATACGTGTTCTTCACCGCTTCCGCCCAGCCCGACGCAGCGGCGGATCTGCGGCTGTTCACCGAAGCCGTCGGGAGTTCGAGCCTTCCGGGCGCGGGCATGTTCCACGATCAGACGCCTCGATCCTGGGACGCGGCGCTGCAACTACTCGCCGGCGCACTCCCGATGGATCAGGTATGCGTCGTGATTCTTGATGAAATGCCGTATCTCATCGTCAATGACGCCGGTTTCGAAGGCACGCTGCAGAAACTCTTCGACCGCGAGTTGTCCCGCCGGCCGGTGCTGCTGCTGTGTATCGGATCGGACCTGGCGATGATGGAGGCGCTGAACAGCTACGGTCGGCCGTTCCATCAACGCGCCACCGAGATGGTGATCCCGCCGCTCAGCCCGGCCGATGTCGCCGACATGCTGGATCTCCCGCCCGCCGATGCCTTCGACGCCTACCTGATCACCGGAGGGCTTCCGCTGATCCTGGACGAGTGGCCGGGCGGCGCTTCGGTCAACAGCTACCTGACCGAGGCCCTCGAGGATCCGACCTCGGCGCTGCTGGTAAGCGCCGAGCGCGCGCTCGCCGCCGAATTCCCGGTCGAAGCGCAGGCCCGCGACGTCCTCGGTGCGATCGGGTCCGGTGAACGGACCTACTCGCTGATCGGACGGGCCGCGGGCGGGATCCCAGCGGGCTCGCTGAGCCGGGCGCTGCAACTGTTGACCACGAAACGCCTGGTCGAGGCGATAGTTCCGCTGTCGACCCAGGCATCCAGAGAAACCCGGTACGTGGTCGCCGACCCATATCTGCGATTCTGGCTGGCCTTCCTCGGCCCCTACCTCGCCGAGATCGAACGAGGCCGTGGTGACCTGGTCCGCACCAGGATCGAATCCTCATGGACCACCTGGCGAGGCCGCGCGATCGAGCCGGTCATCAGGGAGTCACTGCGTCGCCTGCCCGCCGGGCACCTCCCGGAGGGGACGAACATCATCGGCGGCTACTGGACCCGCACCAACAACCCTGAGATCGACATTGTCGGCGCGGATCGGGAACCGGTCGCCAAACAGATCACCCTGGTCGGATCCATCAAGTGGCTGAACAACCGTGCGTTCGACCCGCACGACCTCGCCCAGCTCGTCGGCCATCGATCCCGGCTCCCGGGTGCTGACGACTCGACCCCGCTGCTCGTGGTGACCCGCAACGGAACGACAACGGACGGTGTTCTCGCCCTCGGCCCCGAAGAGCTGCTCGCCGCGTGGCGACCCTGAAGAAGCACACAGCGGGCATCGGCGAGGTGCCGTCAACACCGTTGACTATCATATCCACGCTGAAGCAGGGAACGCCGGCGGCGTTGCACCTTTACCAGTACCCCCTGTGGGTATAGCGTCAGCACCGTCAAAGATACCCCTGGGGGGTAAGGGGCGGAGGACGGATGAGCGCGAGCCACGGCTACATCGACAACAAGGACGACTACCTCAAGCGGTTACGGCGCATCGAGGGCCAGATCCGTGGCCTGCAGCGGATGGTCGAGCAGGAGCAGTACTGCATCGACATCCTGACGCAGGTGTCGGCGGCGACGAAGGCGCTGCACTCGGTGGCGCTCGGCCTGCTGGACAAGCACATGGCGCACTGCCTTGTGCAGGCGGCGGCAGCCGGCGGCGAGGAGGCCGACCGCAAGGTGCGGGAAGCCTCGGATGCGATCGCCCGCCTGCTCCGTTCCTAGCAGCCCCGACAACGCGATCATGCCTCTGCGGCGCCCGGCGTTCTTCCCGAACCC
>NZ_CAAAFO010000083.1:90534-97783 GCF_900634715.1 Candidatus Protofrankia californiensis
CAGCGAAGCCGATCTGGGAGGTCCGGAAGCCGATCCGGGAGGCCTGAGTCCCCGGATCACTGAATGGGCGTATCCGTACGCCGTACCCCTCATGCCAGGCATGCTCTGAAATTGATCATTTTTCGGAAGGGCCGACTGTGACCACGACTACGCACACGTACACCTACACCGTTGTCGGCATGACCTGCTCGCACTGCGTCAGCTCGGTGAGTACCGAGATCGGTCTGATTCCGGGCGTCAGCGACGTCCGGGTAGATCTTGACAGCGGTGCGGTGACGGTTACCAGCGAACACTCGCTCGAGGAGACGGCGGTCCGTGCCGCCGTGGACGAGGCCGGCTACGAACTGCGCCGGCCGGAAGAGCTGAACGGATCGACGAAGCGGACCGAACAGTAGGAACGGAGGAACAATCGCGATGAGCATGACCGCGGATGCTGCGCAGCCCTCGGGCGTCAGCGAAATCGATCTGTCGATCAGCGGGATGACCTGCGCATCCTGCGCGGCGCGCATCGAGAAACGACTCAACCGGCTCCAAGGCGTAACCGCCACGGTCAACTACGCCACCGAGCAGGCGCATGTCGTCTACCCGGACCGGCTCACCCCAGCCGACCTGGTCACCGAGGTAAACAAGATCGGCTATCGCGCCCGGCCGCCCCAGCAACTCCGGCCGCAACCGGCCGGACGGACCGGGTCGGACCTACCGCTGCGCTCCGTCCGACCGGTTGGCCTGGAGCGGACGGCGAGCCGGGAAGCGGGCGGGACCACCGCGGTGCCGCGGGCGCAGCGCACCGACTCGCAGCGTCCGCGACTGATCGTCTCCGGCATGCTGAGCCTGCCGGTGTTGCTGCTGGCGATGGTGCCCGCGTGGCAGTTCGACAACTGGCAGTGGCTGTCGCTGACGCTGGCGGCCCCGGTCGTGCTGTGGGGCGGTCTGCCATTCCACCGTGCGGCGTGGACGAACCTGCGCCACGGCGCGGCAACCATGGACACGTTGATCTCCATCGGCACACTCGCGGCATTCGGCTGGTCGCTGTACGCCCTGTTCTTCGGTCACGCGGGGATGACGGGCATGACCATGCCCTTCGACCTGCTTGCCGACCGGGGCAGCGGCGCGGACAGCATCTACCTCGAGGTTGCCGCCGTGGTGACGACGCTCATCCTCACCGGCCGTTCCTTCGAGGCGCGCGCCAAACGACGGGCCGGCGCCGCACTGCGGGCCCTGCTGGAGCTGGGCGCCAAGGACGTCGCGATCCTGCGTGACGGCCGGGAGCAGCGGGTCGGCGTGGAACAACTGGCCGTGGGGGACCGCTTCGTGGTGCGGCCAGGCGAGAAGATCGCCACCGACGGGGTCGTCGAGCAGGGTACCTCCGCGGTCGACGCGAGCATGCTCACCGGCGAATCGGTGCCGGTCGAGGTCGGCGCGGGTGACGCGGTCGCCGGCGCCACCTTGAACACCGGTGGCCGGCTGGTGGTCCGGGCGACGCAGGTGGGCGCGGACACCCAGCTCGCGCAGATGGCGAAGCTGGTCGTCGAGGCGCAGAACGGCAAGGCCGCGATCCAGCGGCTCGCCGATCGGGTGTCGTCCGTGTTCGTCCCGATCGTGATCGTCCTCGCGATCACCACCCTTGCGGTGTGGCTCAGCCTCGGCGAGGGGGCGACGGCGGCGTTCACGGCCGCGGTGGCCGTGCTGATCGTCGCCTGTCCGTGCGCGCTCGGCCTGGCGACCCCCACCGCCCTGCTCGTCGGCAGCGGACGCGGCGCCCAGCTCGGCATCCTGATCAAGGGTCCGGAGGTGCTGGAGTCGACCCGGCGGGTGGACACCGTCATCCTGGACAAGACCGGGACGCTGACCACCGGGCGGATGAGCCTCCTAGAGGTCGTCACCACCGCCGACGCCGACACCGACGAGGTGCTGCGGCTGGTCGGCGCGGTCGAGGACGCCGGCGAACACCCGATCGCACGGGCGATCGCCCGCGGAGCGCGGGAGCGGGTCGGTGAGCTGCCGAACGTCGAGGACTTCAGCAGCATCAACGGGTTCGGCGTGCAGGGGGTCGTGGGCGGCCACGCGGTCGTCGCCGGTCGCCGCCGGCTGCTGGACCAGCGGTCGCTACGCGTCCCCGACGAGCTCGAGCGCGCGGCCCAGGCTGCCGAGCGGGCCGGCCGGACACCGGTTTTCGCAGGCTGGGACGGCTGTGCCCGTGCGGTGCTCGTCGTCGCCGACACGATCAGACCCACCTCCGCCGACGCGGTCCGCGGGCTACGTGACCTCGGCCTGACACCGATCCTGCTCACCGGCGACAACGCCCGCGCCGCCCGCGCGGTCGCCGCGCAGGCCGGCATCGACGAGGTGATCGCCGAGGCCCTGCCCGCCGACAAGGTCGACGTCATCTCCCGGCTGCAGTCCCAGGGCCGGGTCGTCGCGATGGTCGGGGACGGGGTCAACGACGCTGCCGCGCTCGCCCGCGCCGATCTGGGCCTGGCCGTGGGGACCGGGACGGATGCCGCCATCGAGGCGGGCGACATCACCCTCGTCCGGGGGGAGCTGAGCGCGGCCGTGGACGCCATCCGCCTGTCCCGGCGCACCCTGGCCACCATCAAGGGAAACCTGTTCTGGGCCTTCTCCTACAACATCGTCGCCCTTCCGCTCGCCGCCGCCGGCCTGCTCAACCCCCTGATCGCCGGCGCAGCCATGGCGCTGAGCTCCGTGTTCGTCGTCTCCAACTCGCTACGGCTGCGCCGCTTCCGTTCCTTCGCTTTGCCGGCCGGCCCGCTGCGCCGCCCGGCGCGGATCGATGATCCAGCGGGTGGGGACGGCACCACGACGATCGAAGACGGCTCCGTTAGCAGCATCCGGTAACTACTTTCCATGACTCTCCATCGTGGATGGCAACAGTTCAACTACGGAAAGTAGTAGACGTAGCAACAACTCGAGGCCGGAGCCATCCGATCCGGACGGTCCGGCAACCGGCGGAAAAACTGCCGGTAAAACCGCCGGTACGGATACCGGTACATCGGAACGGACAAACCAGTCGCGGCGTTTCAGCGAATGCGACGACGACTCAACGGAAAGCGGACGCAGTGGTGGCCAGGTGCCGTCAGCCATTTTCACCGCAGGCTCCGGTGCCAGCCTCCCGGAGCGGACGGACGTCCGCGACACCCGTCTCGACCTGCTGAACCGTCTGCCGAACCGCCGATTCGGATCAGCCCGGAACACGCAGAAAAGTTCGCTCTGGACGGGGTCCACACAGCACCACCATGAATGAAGGAACGCTGCGTCACCCCCGCCGTGGCAGACGGCAGGCCGATGCAGCGTCACCTTTCTCTCCACTTCGTCGCCAGCCGGCGGAAAATCCTGGTGGCCATACGCCGTCCACACCGGCCAGAAAGCGTGCACGCCATTCCCGGGGGCCTCGACCATCCGGCGCGCGACCACCGGCAGTAACCAAAGAGCCATCACGGTTAGTATGCGGCGGCAGGAAAAACCGAATCGGTTGAGAGCGCCCCGCCGACCGGCTAATGTTTGGCGCGCACTCACCAACCACCGGATCGTCATGAACAACCCGCAGCCGCCTGCGAACAGGCATGCCTACAGCCGTCCCCTGTGCACCGCGACTGTTCACCACGATCACTCTCCGGCTTCAGTCGCCAGGCCGTAGCTTCGGGGAGGGAAGAACCGCCCAGTTGGCAGGACCAGAGATTGGTGGTAGATGCTGTGACAGAACCAGTGGAATCAACCGTCGATATCGACCGCGACCACCCCCGACTCAGCCTGGGCACCGAAGCAGCCCGCAACCTGGCGACAGTCACCAAATCCGTCCCACAAATGCAGGAAATATCCTCCCGATGGCTCCTGCGCATCCTCCCCTGGGTCCAGGTCGCCGGCGGCGTCTACCGCGTCAACCGCCGCCTCACCTACACCGTCGGCGACGGACGCATCACCTTCATCACCACCGGCACCGACATCCGCGTCATCCCCCCCGAACTCGGTGAACTCCCAGCGCTGCGCGGCTTCGACGACACAACCGTCCTCACCACCCTCGCCGACCGCTTCGCCCAACAAGAATACGCCCCCGGCGACACCATCACCGACATCGGCCGACCCGCCGACCAAGTCTTCCTCATCGCCCACGGAAAAATCAACAAAATCGGCGCCGGTGAATACGGCGACCGCACCACCCTCGGCGTCCTCGCCGACGGCGACTACTTCGGCGACCACACCCTCACCAACCCCGACAGCACCTGGGAATACACCACCACCGCCGCCACCACCACCACCGTCCTCACCCTCCCCCGCACCGCATTCCAAGAAATCCTCAACCAATCCCCCACCCTCCAAACCCACATCGAACAGTACCGAACCCGCCCCCAACCAGCCCAGAACAAATACGGCGAAGCCGCCATCGACCTCGCCGCCGGCCACCACGGCGAACCCGACCTCCCCGGCACCTTCGTCGACTACGAACTCGCCCCCCGCGAATACGAACTCAGCGTCGCCCAAACCGTCCTCCGCGTCCACAGCCGCGTCGCCGACCTCTACAACGAACCGATCAACCAACTCGAACAGCAACTCCGACTCACCATCGAAGCCCTCCGCGAACGCCAGGAACACGAACTCATCAACAACCGGAACTTCGGCCTCCTCCACAACGCCGACCTCAAACAACGCATCCACACCCGCACCGGCCCACCCACCCCCGACGACCTCGACGAACTGCTCTCGCGACGGCGAAAGTCCCAATATTTCCTAGCTCATCCCCGGGCGATCGCCGCGTTCGGCCGGGAGGCCAACCGCCGGGGTCTCTACCCGCCGAGCGTCGACATCGCCGGCCACGCGGTGCCCGCCTGGCGCGGCGTCCCCATCCTGCCCAGCAACAAAATTCCCATCACGAGCACCAACACCACGTCCATCCTCGTGCTGCGTACCGGTGAGGAGGACCAGGGTGTCATCGGCCTGCACCACGCCGGTATCCCCGACGAGGTCCAACCCAGCCTGAACGTCCGCTTCATGGGCATCAGCGAAAAAGCGATCATCTCCTACCTCGTCAGCGCCTACTACTCCGTCGCCGTCCTCGTCCCCGACGCCCTCGGCATCCTCGAAAACGTCGAGATCGGACACTGACAGGCACCAGCCCACCGACACCGAGGTGCCGTGTATGCGGTCGCGGCGCCTCGGTGTCCCACACCGTGGCCACCGGCGTACGTCACGGCAGCGCCAGCGTGCGTCACGGCACAGCGCACGGTCTCAGCCGGCGGCGACGGTACGGCGGACGCCTTCGTCGAGCGGGGTGGGTTTCCAGCCGAGTTCGCGTTGTGCCCTGGCCGAGTCGGGGACGGCATTCCACAGCAGGAACTGGAGCTGACCTCGCGCCATCAGCGGTGGCCGGTGGGTCACCCGTGCGAGTGCCTCACCGGCCGCGGCCACTGCCGTTGCGACGCCGGCCGGCATGGTCACCACCGGGGCTCGGCCGCGCCCGGTGACCGAAACCACCGTCCGTGCAAGCTGCATCAGCGTCGCGTGCTCGTCGCAGAAGATGTAGCGCTGTCCGGGGCGACCCAGCTCCGCCGCGAGCAGGTGACCCTGCGCCAGACCCTCGGTGAAGACGACTCCGAACCCGCCCGGCGGTGCGGTGGGAAGCAGCCCGCGTAGCACCAGCCCGAAGAGCGTCTCCAGCGACGCGCTGCCAGCCGGGCCGGGTCCGTAGACCGTGGCGGGGTTGGCAAACACGATCTCCATGTCGCCGGACGCGTCGAGCACCGCACGCTCCGCTCGTTGTTTCGATCGTTCGTAGGCCGTGCGCTTGGGTGCGACGGCAAGCCTGGTCTCGTCGAACCGGCCGCCGGGTGGCGCGTCGAACACGTCGATCGTGCTCGTGTGCACCATCCGCCGCACCCCGGCCGCCGCGGCGGCCCGGGCAAGGTTCGCCGACCCGTCAGCATTGACCCCCCCGAACAGCGACTCGTCTCGCAGCCACTGCTCCGGCAGCCCCATCGCGTTGAAGACGAGATCGCAGCGGTCCACCGCAGGCTCCAACGAGGACGGGTCCGTGACGTCACCGGTCACGAGCTCGAGATCGTGCGGGAGGACAGCCTTGGCTCTGGCCGTGTCACGGACGAGCACGCGCACCTCGTGACCGGCCAGACGGGCGGCCCGGGCGACCGCGTTGCCGACCTTGCCGGTGCCACCGGTGACCAGCACCCTCACCCGGCCGACTCTACGACTACCGCTGTACGACCGCCCTCCGGAAGGCCGCTCGGGCGACGACCGCGCCACCCGAGCACCCGGCCGGAACACCCGGAACAGCGTCCTGGCGGCCCGTACCGGTTACGGACGCGTTCGCGGCGGCCATTAAGTCGTGCCAGGCTAAAGGATCGGAGGCAGCGCGATCATATTTTTCTCGCGCTGCCGGCGACTGGATCCCCAGGCCACTGAGAGCCGTGTGCTGAGGAAGGCGGCGACCGATCATGATCCGCACCAAGAGGTGGACAGTCGATGTGCTCCTGACCGAGGATGACGGGCACACCCGCGCGGAGGCCGCATTGCGTTCGGACGCTGAACGCGAGCTGCGGGGCGTCGGACACGCGCGGCGGCACCCCACCGACACCGAGGTTCCCGAGATCGGTGATGAGGTCTCAGCCTCCCGCGCGCTGTCCGAACTGGCCCACAGACTCCTCGACGCCGCGGCGGGCGACATCGAGGCGATCACACACCAGACGGCCCACCTGCGCATGCCACAGCACCATCAAGGCGTTCGTCCGTGATTCGTCCGTGACCGGCGCCGGCCCAGCAAACCCGCAACGATGGGAACGGTGCGGCCCCCGGTCCGTGGTCGACCGGGGGCCGCGAAGGGGCCGCGAACGGATCCGCCGTTACGGCTTCACGGCCACGTCGGACACCACGGTCCCGGCCGGGAACTGCCCGATCGGATTGGCGTGCCCGGTGAGCAGGTTGACCGAGTACAGACCGTACTGGCCCGCGACCGACAGCGTCGCGAACCCGATGGAATCGACGGAGACGCCAGTGTTGTCGAGCGAGCTGTAGATGTCGAAGCCGGCGTTCAGGTCCGCGTTCACGCCGAGGTTGCCGGTCGCCACGAGGACGCCGGTGTTCGGCGGCGACTGGATCGCCAGCTGGTCGAGATTGGTGTCGATGTCGAACAGCGTGGTACCGGTCGTGAGGCTGGTGTCGTTGTTGGTGTAGGCGATGCCGGTGACACCGAGGGCGGAAAGCGCAGTGTCCACGGTTGTCGCGT
>NZ_CAAAFO010000083.1:98365-110270 GCF_900634715.1 Candidatus Protofrankia californiensis
GCAGGTTCAAGCCCGAGTCACTGACAACGCGCAGCAGGCCGTTGACAGGATTGAAGTCGACGCCGAAGGCGACGAAACCGGCCGGCGGAGCGCCCAGGTTGGAAACCGCGGTGGCCGCCCCGGTGGAGGTGTCCAGCGTGTAGACACCACCGCCGTTGCCCACGCCGTAAAGCAGTCCGTCCTGGGGCCGGTAGTCGATCCCGACGAGCGAGGTGTCGAGACCGATAAGTCCGGTGACGGGCACAGCCGGTCTTGCGCGTTCCGGGGATCGGGTGGAGAACGAGACCAGGCTGCTGCCGCTGGCCGTCAGGGCGACCGCCGGCAGGTTGGGCGTCCTGGTGTTCGTGCCGGACGAGCCGGCGACGGCCGCCTGCCCGGACAGCAGCGGCACGGCCCCCAGGGTACCTGCCACCACAGCGGCGGTGAATGCCGCTTTCAGCTTTCTGCGCACAGTTACTCCTTCGATCATGCACCGGCGCGGTGCTGAGGGACACGCCGCCTCAACAGCGGCGAGATGGCCGGTTAACGACTTTCCGCAGTTGACCGACCACGATACGAAGTAGACACGTAGAGCAACCACAAGTCAACCATGTGTCAACAAGGACGCTACAAACAGTGACTTCACCCAGAGCACGGGCAACAGGGACAGCAACTCCGCCACCGCCGCACCCCGGACGCGGGCGTATCGCACGGCGTGTCGATCAATAAGGAACATGTCGGTCAGGTGACGTGTCGCGAGGGCCTTCCCCGGGCCCCGCCCCGCGGAGCCGCCGCGGGCGGGTCCTACTCCCAGCCGAGCTCGGCAAGCCGCCGGTCATCGATGCCGAAATGATGGGCCACCTCGTGGATGACGGTCACCCGCACCTGCTCCACGACCTGCGCCTCGGTCTCGCTCATGTCGCAGATCGACTTTCGGTAGATCGTGATCCGGTCGGGCAGCACCCCGCTGTACCGATCGCCTCGTTCCGTGAGCGGCACACCCTCGTAGAGCCCGAGAAGTCCCGGCAGAGGTGGCTCGTCCTCGACGAGGATCGCGATGTTGCACATCTGACGACCGAGCTCCGGCGGCAGGCTGTCCAGCGCATCGGCCACCAGAGCCTCGAACCGGTCTCTGGACACCTCGACCACGTCGGTGAACCTCCTGTCGAACCCGAAACCGCCGATCGGCACCGTCTCACCCGTCTTGGCGTCGACCGGCGCAGGCAGAGACCGTCGCCCGCCCCCGCAGCCGGGCAACCAGCACGGGAACAACCAGGCACGGGAACATTGTCCGCACTCCCCTGCTTCTAATAACGTAATCATGTAAGCAACACGGGGAGGTCGGGATGCAGGATCCGCTCGATGCCTACTCGCAGGTGGTCATCCGGGTCGCCGCAACCGTCTCCCCCGCTGTCGCGAGCCTGCGGGTACGGACGCCGCGCGGCGAGGGAGCCGGATCCGCCGTGGTCTTCACCGACGACGGCTTCCTGCTCACCTCGGCCCACGTCGTCGACAGTGGATCGGGGCGCGCGGAAAGGCCCGGTATGGGCGGCGTGGTGGGCACGGCCGAGTTCGCCGACGGCACCCACACCGACGTGGACGTGATCGGCGCCGATCCGCTCTCCGACCTCGCGGTTCTGCGCGCCCGCGGCAGCACGCCACCACCGGCGGCACTCGGTGATGCCGCCACGCTCGCCGTTGGTCAGCTTGTCGTCGCGGTGGGAAATCCCTTGGGCCTGACCGGCAGTGTCACCGCGGGAGTCGTCAGCGCGCTCGGCCGGTCGCTTCCCACCCGGGCCGGCACCACCGTCCGCGTCATCGACGAAGTGATCCAGACGGACGCGGCGCTCAACCCGGGTAACTCCGGAGGTGCGCTGGTCACCGCTGACTGCCACGTCGTCGGCGTGAACACCGCCGTCGCCGGGATCGGGCTCGGGCTCGCCGTCCCGGTCAACGCCACCACCCGTCGCATTCTCGCCGCGCTCATGCGTGACGGCCGGGTGCGACGCGCCTATCTGGGGGTTGCCAGCACCGGGGCGCCGCTGCCACCGCATCTGGCCGAACGGTTCGGCCGGCGACACGGCGTGCGACTGGCCGAGGTCGTCGTGAACAGCCCAGCCGGTCGCGCCGGCCTGTTCGCCGACGACCTGGTGCTCTCCGTCGCCGGGCAGCCGGTCGCCACCCCCGGGGACCTGCAGCGACTGATGACCGAGGAGACCATCGGACGTCCGCTCGAGCTGACCGTGTGGCGGCGCGGCGCACTCGTCGACGTCATCGTCGTCCCCCAGGAACTGGCGCTCACCTAAGTCGACCGTAGTCGCCGTTGTAAAGATCCGTGTGAATTCCGAGCAGGCCGGCCAGTAACAGCGCCGCCAACGCATAGACCATGGTTATCCGAGGGCCGATGAGAATGGCGGCGAGCATCGGGCTGACGACCGTCAGCGTAAGAACTACATACCTCCCGTGACCGGCCAGACGTAGAGCGACCACGGCCATGAGCACCAACAGCGGGGCGAGGCGAGGCACCCAGCCTGTTGATCGTAGCCGCGGCATACTCGCTCGTCTTCCACCGGGGAACCGAGCGAAACCTGCCGGCACACAGTGTGCCCGTTGTCCGTCTGCTCCGGCCCGGCTGACCGACCGGTCAGCCGGGCCGGAGCAGACGACGGGTCGGCCACGGACAACGGAATTGTCAATTCCACATTTTCAATCACATATTGTCAATCACACGAAACCGTCAGCCGCACGGGAACAGCCGGGCGTGAGTGCGTGCGCCGACTATACCGTCAACTGCAAGTACGTGCTGTCGCTGGTATTCCTTCACCACCCTGGTGGTCTGCGGGCCGAATTTCCCGTCGACGGCAAGAGAATATCCGAGGTCGGCCAACCGTCGCTGTATCCGGACGACCTCGGTACGCAGGCGACTTCCGTTTCTTATGGCCACACCGGACTGACCACCGGACGATGGGGCCGAACAGTCCCTGTTGGTGTAGTGGATCCCGGTGACAGGCGGGACCGGAGTGCTCGGTCGTGATACCCGTGTGGTCGTCGGGCGGGTGCTCACAGCGGCCGCGGCAGCATTCCCCCGCGTCAGATAGCGGCGGTAGGAACCGTTGGTGTAGGCACCCCACGCACGCACACCCTGGCTTTCACACACCTTCTTCGCCGCCCACGCGTTGGTGGCCGGATCGAACAGGTTCCGGCCCGCCAGCCAGCTCGCGTGGGCCCGCACGTTGATCTGCCAGAGTCCGCGGGAGTCCTCGCCGCGCGGGTTACGCGCTTTGGCGTTGCCACCGGACTCCGCGAGAGCCACCGCCACCCAGGTGCTCAGCGGCACCCCCTGGCAGCTGGGCAGTCCCGCGTTCATGCCGACACGGGCGATGGTCGCGTCGGGAACGATGGCGGAAGCGGACGCCGGACTCGCGCCGGCCGGGGCCGCAGTCAGCATCATTCCAGCCGCTGTTCCGATGAGCCCAACAGTGGTTGCTAATGCGGCGCCGGTGCACCGACTCTGCTTCCTGTGTTTTCCTTTGGCCATACTCAGACATCTCACCTAAAGGTATCGTTGAAGCGGCCCGTACTGTTTCTTCCGGTAGCGGTACCGGTACACCGTTTCCAGCGTCGAGCACGCCGTCACCAGGGTCGTCCAGCCTTGTTCCGGACGACGGGCAGGCACCGTTCAGGCCAACTGTTCAGGCCAACTTTTCAGGCCATGCGAACCATTCGTTCAGGCCATTATTTCGGGCCATGCGAACCAGAAGGTGACGTGCTTTCTCGACGTCCGCTACAGGACTCGTTCGGGGCTCAGGAAATGGCTGCCGGATACCGACAGAAAAACAACTCACGGCGTTACCGGTTCGCAATTCCCTGCGTTACCGGTTCGGGGTGACAAAATGCCCGGGACTGCTCACCCGGGGCAGCGGTCTCACCTGATACGACCTACCAGGTAGTTGTTGGTGTAGACCTTCTGGAGCCTGACCACGGCTCCGCTGTGCGGGGCGGCCCACATCATTCCGTTCCCCGCGTAGATCCCCACGTGATGGATACTTCCCGGCCGACCGAAAAAGATGAGGTCACCGGGCTGCTTGGCACTCTTCGGTATTTTCTGGGAGGCACCGTACTGGGCATTGGACACCCGCGGAATACTGCGGCCGAGCTGTTTGTAGACGTAGCGGACGAGGCCGGAGCAGTCGAATGCCCGCGGGCCCTCGGCGCCCCACACATACGGCTTGCCAGCCTGCTTCGACGCCAGATAGACGACCTTCGCCCCGAAGCTGCTGGAGGACGTCGAAAAACTCACCGGTTGCGCCGACACCGCCCCCGTGGCGGCAGCCGGCGACGAGGTCGCCGACCAGGTGGCCGGAGTGATCGTGAAGGTGGCCGGTCGGACACCGGCCACAGTGGTCGTGGCGGCGTCGGCCCAGCCTGCCCCGTTGACCCCGTTGACCCCGTTGGCCCCGTTGGCCCCGTTGGCCTCCAGCCCCCGGTCGTTCGCCCAGGCCGGGGCGGCCAGACCGGAGAGGGCCACGGTTCCGGTGGCCGCGGCGGCAACCGCCGTACGTGCCGATATCCGGCCAAGGGTGGACCGGGTCGTCCGCGCGCGATGACGACCCCGCCTGGGATGTTTTACGGCAGCCGAACCTGAATTCACCTGATATGCAGGCAACGATGATCCTTCCCATACGCCTGCGAGGTTAGCTGTCGGGTTCGGGCCGGGAAGCCCGGTCGGCGCGCGGGAACGCGCAGCCGACTTCACCCCAAGGACGGCGCCGCGGTGGCGACATCCGGCGGAAGGTGGGTCCCCCGCTTCTGTCCTGGCGATTACTAGTTGGAGACGCCGGACCATGGACAGAACTCGGCGTGTGGTCCGGTGCCGTTGAGAGCTCGGCCAACGTAGCGAACTACTTTCGGTAGTCGCAAGTAGCAGTTTTCTCGGCATGTCGGCGCAAAATGCTTACCCTGCGTATCATTTGCACAAGCCGTCTCAGGGCAGCTGCCAGGACGACACCGGTGAGTCGCAGCGTGGCGGGGCTGCGCACCATTGCCGGAGTCCTCCGGTGCGTATCGTGAAGCACCCGGCGCAGACCGGCAACGACATTTTTCTCTGCCACCGTGTTCCTCTGCCACCGTGCGATCCGGTCCCGCGCGGGCCCGCGTCCACGGATATCCGTCCACGGGGTATCCCGCCTCCCCCGGCGGGCAGCTTCAGGATCCCGGCAGGGCGGGCGCCGGTGGGCCGTTGCGGCCGGAACACCCATATGGATCGGGATCAATACAGATCAAAAGCGAAAATATGAAACCGCGGTATCCGTCGGCTTACCTACCGGCGTGCCCGTCTGCGGACGAGCAGACGGGCGAGCACGCGGATACAGCATTACGAATCAACCCGTGCGCACAGCGTGGTCAGTAGCGCACGTGGATCACCGCGAAGCGGGAGATCACCGCCTTCGCCGGTACCAGCGCCGTTCGAACCGATCAGGATTCGACCCAGCCACGCGCCTGTGCGAGGCTGGTGAGCCGCTGCCGTATCTGGTGTATTTGACTGCCGGTCAGGGTCGGTACCGATTCGATAAGCGTCTCTGTCAGCAGGTGCCGGAACTCCCCGATAGTGAGGACGTCGCACATCTCGTCGTCGTCAGTACCCGAGCGCCCGACGTTCGTGCTTTCGGAATGCGACAGCAACGGGCGGGCCGGAACCCGACGGACAAGGCGGACAACCGACGCCTTCGGGCCCCTGTCGCTTTCCTCCGCCTCGAACTCCACCAGCGTTCCGGGCTGGAACAGGTGTTTCTCGTCCTGAAGATCGTTCGCGTGTATGAAAATATCGTCGCCACCGGCATCGGGCGCTATAAAACCGTAGCCACGAATTCCGTCGAAACGCAAAATCCTACCAGTACCCACCACGTCTACCCCTGTAGAGAACCTCTGTGCCAGCTTAGCTCCAACACCCCCCAACCATGGGGTTCACTCACACTCCCAGTTGCGCATGGTCAGGTCAAGCCGACACGCGAACCACAACAATGATCGACAAGAAGTGATCGAGGAAACGCCCGGAGCCGGTCAGGGGCGACTCGTCAACCATCTGACCGGCTCCCAGCGCGGCGTGCCCCGGTGGCCAGCAGGCCACCGGAAACGCGATCATGCTTTTCGCGCTCGTGGCCCTGAGATCTACGCCGGATCGCGGAACGTGTGGACGGCGGCAAGGCACTGCTTGGCGACGCTGACGACCGCCTGCGAAGTGAACCCGAACTTGGTCTGCAACGCCCGTAGCGGGGCGGACGCGCCGAAGGTCGGCATACCGATGATCGCCCCGTCGGTGCCCGCGTACCGTTCCCATCCGAGCGTGGAGGCCTGTTCGACCACGACGCGCGCGCGGACCGACGGTGGCAGCACCTGGTCGCGGTACTGCGCGGGTTGCCGGTCGAACAGCTCCCAGCACGGCAGACTGACCACGCGGGCGCGCACACCCTGCGCGGTCAGCTCCTCGTAGGCGGCCAGGGCCAGGTGCACCTCACTGCCGGTGCCGATCAGGATCATCTCGGGATCGCCGTCGGGGGCATCGGCGAGGACGTAGCCCCCACGGGCAAGCCCGGACGCGGCAGCGTAACGGGTCCGGTCCAGCGTCGGCAACGCCTGCCGGCTCAGGATGAGCGCGGCCGGCTCCCGCCGCAGACCCATGACGACCCGCCACGCCTGCGCAACCTCGTTGGCGTCGCAGGGACGGATCACCAGCAGGCCGGGGATGGCCCGCAGCGAGGCGAGTTGCTCGACCGGCTGGTGCGTCGGCCCGTCCTCCCCGACCCCGATGGAGTCATGGGTGAACACGTGGATGACGGGGAGCTCCATCAGCGCGGACAGTCGCAGGGCGCCCCGGGCGAAGTCGGAGAAGATCAGAAAGGTCGACCACAACGGCCGCACCTTGCACAGGGACAGCCCGTTGGCCACCGCGGCCGAGGCGTGCTCGCGGACGCCGAAGTGCAGGTTGCGCCCGCCCGGCTCGCCGGCCTGGAAGTCCCCGGCGCCGTCGAAGGTCAGTCGCGTCTTCGTGGACGGAGCAAGATCGGAAGAACCGCCGACCAGCCAGGGCACGTTGGCGGCGACGGCGTTGAGGACCCGGCCGGAGGAGTCCCGCGTGGCCAGGCCCTTGTCGTCGGCGGAGAACTCGGGAATGTCGGCGTCCCAGCCGTCGGGCAGCTGCCGGTGCTGCATCCGGTACAGGTGGTCGGCAAGGTCGGGATACGAGCTGCGGTAGCGGTCGAACAGGGCCAGCCACGTATCCCGCTCGGCCCGGCCCCGCTTTCCGACACCGGCGGCGAAATGCTCGTACACCCCCTCAGGGACGAGGAAGTGCGCGTCCTGCGGCCAGCCGTAGAACCGCTTCGTCGCCCGGATCTCCTCCTCCCCCAGCGGCTCCCCGTGCGCCGCGGCCGTGCCCTGTTTGGTGGGGGCGCCGAACGCGATACGGCTGTCGACGATGACGAGGGTCGGGCGGTGCTGTTCGCGGCGGAACGTCTCGAACGCACGGCCCAGCGTCGTCCGGTCGTTCGCGTCGCCGACGCGGGCGACGTTCCACCCGTAGGCGATGAACCGGGTTGCCACGTCCTCGGTGAACGCCAGGTCGGTGCTGCCCTCGATGCTGATGTGGTTGTTGTCGTAGATCCAGCACAGGTTGGCCAGCCGCAGATGACCGGCCAGCGACGCCGCCTCGGCCGCGATCCCCTCCATGAGGTCACCGTCACCGCACAGTGCGTACACGTCGTAGTCGAACATGTCGAAGCCGGGCCGGTTGAACCGCGCCCCCATCCAGCGTGCGGCGATGGCCATGCCCACCGATGTCGCCGCACCCGTGCCCAGCGGCCCCGTGGTCGCCTCCACCCCCGACGTCCAGCGGTACTCCGGATGGCCGGGGCACTTCCCATCCAGCTGCCGGAACCGTCTGATGTCATCGAGGGTGACCGACAGCTGCCCGAGTGTCTCGTAGGCGGGGTTGACCGCCTTGACCCGGGCCAGGTGCAGCATCGCGTACAGCAACGTCGACGCGTGCCCCGCCGACAGCACGAAACGGTCACGGTTGGGCCAGATGGGATCGTCGGGGTCGAACCGCAGGAACTCCTGCCACAGGGTGTAGGTCACCGGCGCCATGGCCATCGGGGTGCCCGGATGCCCGGACGCGGCGGCCTGCACGGCGTCCATACACAGTGTGCGGATCGTCGCGACGCACAGGTCGTCCGCGTCGGTGATGGTCGGCTGCTCGGTGAACGTCATGTACATCCTTTGTCAACATAGGACGCCCACAACGTTTGTCGCAGGCGCTCGAGGTCCAGTAGCCGCGCCGGGGCCGCGACGCAGCTCGATCGTCTCCGCCGTCAGCTCCCGAACCGGGCGAGCCGACCATCCGCTGCGGTCAGGAACTGCTTCTGCGACCAGCTCGACAACCTAGATCGTATCCGGCGGTCACGGACCCTTGCCGGACGTCGAGGCCTTGCAACCGCCGCTGTGGCCTTGCTCCCAGTTTCAGCGAGGGCCTGTGGTCTCAGCGGGAGCCTGCACATCGCGCGGACGGGCACCGTCAGCGTGCGTCCCCGCCGTCCCCGCCATTCGCCCGTTCCGGCCGATCCGGCCGGTCGGCAAGGCCACCGAAGGCGGCGAGTCCCCCGAACGCCCTGGTCAGGTCGCTGGGGACGATCCACACCTTGTTCGCGTCACCTTCGGCGATGCGCGGCAGGATCTGCAGGTACTGGTAGGCGAGGAGCTTCTGGTCGGGGTTACCGTCATGGATCGCCCGGAACACCGTGGCGATGGCCTCGGCCTCGCCCTGCGCGGAGAGGATCTTCGCTTCCCGCTCGCCCTCGGCCCGCAGGATCGCGGCCTGTTTCGCGCCCTCGGCGCGCAGGATCTCACTCTGTTTGACGCCCTCCGCCGACAGGATCGCCGCCCGGCGGTCCCGCTCGGCGCGCATCTGCTTCTCCATCGAGTCCTGGATCGACGGCGGCGGCTCGATGGCCTTGAGCTCCACCCGGTTGACCCGGATGCCCCACTTGCCGGTCGCCTCGTCGAGCACACCGCGCAACCTGGTGTTGATCTCATCGCGGGACGTCAGGGTCTGCTCGAGGTTCAAACTGCCGATCACGTTGCGCAACGTCGTGACGGTGAGCTGCTCGATCGCGCTGATGACGTCAGCGATCTCGTAGGTGGACGCGCGCGGATCGGTGACCTGGAAGTAGATCACCGTGTCGATGCCCACGACGAGGTTGTCCTCGGTGATCACCGGACGGGGTGGGAACGTCACCACCTGCTCGCGCAGGTCGACGCGTTCCCGGATCCGGTCCACGACGGGGATGACGATGGCAAGGCCGGGGGTGAGGGTCCGGTGGTAACGGCCCAGCCGCTCGACCACGATCGCCCGGGCCTGCGGAACGACCCGCACCGCTCGGGCCAGGAACACCACCAGCACCAGCACGACAACCGCGGTGGCGATCAGCCCGGCCATCAACGCCTCCCGGTCTCGGCCCGCTACACCTGCGCGGGGTGGACGACGGCCGTGGCGCCGTCGATGCGTAGCACGCGCACGCTCGTGCCCGGCTCGAGGATCTGACCGTCGATCGTCGCGCGGGCCGACCACACCTCGCCCCGGATCCTGACGCGGCCGTCCCCGTTGACAGGTTCCAGCACGACACCGGTCATACCGATCAGCGCGTCGGTGCCGGTCGCGACGTCCGGCGACTGGTGCAGGTGACGGTGCGCAACCGGCCGCAACCCGAGCAGCAGCGCACCGGAGGTGACGACGAACGCGACGAGCTGGGCGAGGAGACCACCGCCGACCCCGGCGACCACACATGCCACGAGGGCCGCGAGCGCGGTCATCCCAAGGAGGAGGGAAAGCGTGAGCATTTCGCCCACACCGAGAATCCCAGCGATCACCAACCACCACAGCCACGGCGGCATGACTGCCATGGTAGCCGCAGCATGACCTCAGGTGTGAGAGCGGACGTCCGGCTCCGGCGTCCCGCTTCGGCGTCTCGTTCCCGACGCCTGCGTTCTCGGCGTGTGACGGCAGTCGCATCCAATCGGGCTCCGCTGGTGTGAGCACCGCGTGCCGTGGACAGAACGGACAGCAACCTGTCGTGTGAAGGAGCGGTGATGACGGACTTCCTGATCGATGTGACGACCCTGCGGGAACACGCCCGCGAGGAGATCGACAAAGGTCCGGTGACGGACGCCTACGGCGCCGATCTGCACCGGGTCCTCGACGTGTGCAACCAGGCGTTGGCCACCGAGCTGGTGTGCGTCCTGCGGTACAAGCGGCACTACTTCACCGCGCAGGGCCTCGCCTCCGCCCAGGTGGCTCCCGAGTTCGCCGAACACGCGGCGGACGAGCAGGCCCACGCCGACCGGATAGCCGCCCGCATCACGCAGCTCGGCGGCGAACCCGACTTCAACCCGCAGACGCTGACCACGCGCTCCCACTCCCAGTACGACGCCAGCCACAGCCTGCTGGAAATGGTACGGGAGGATCTCGTCGCGGAACGCATCGCGATCGCCTCCTACACGGAGGTCATCAACTGGCTCGGCGATAATGATCCGACCACCCGCCGCATGTTCGAGGGAATTCTGGAACAGGAGGAGGAACACGCCGACGACCTGCGCAACTTCCTACAGAAAATGGACCCGTGAGAGTCCCGGGTCGCTTCGCTCGCGGGGCAGCCCAATTCCTCACCCAAGGTGGAGGAGCCTAGTCGACGTAGTCGACGTCGTTCACGGACAGGTGTGCCCACACTCCGGCCAACAGGGTGGAGGCGAGCGCCGCAGGGTCGCCGTCCGCCCTGGCGATCACCAGTGACTCGGTGACCACAGCGGCAGCGCCCGCCTCGGCCGGACGTGGGTCTCGGCGCTCGCCAACAGCCGCAGGCACATGCCACGGCCGTCGCACCGGCCGCACCATCCCCCGATGCTTCCAATGGCTCACTCATGGTCCGACATGCGAGGGATCTCGCCTGTCGCCTACCGGACTGTCCGGCGGGATCGGACAGCCGGAATGCACGGCGGAATGCACGGCGGGGTGGCGCGGAGCAGGGCACGGCTGGGCAGATGCTGCCAGCTGTGCGGCCCGGTGGGTGCACGGGTTGTCGGACTCCGACCGGACCAAGGCCTCCCCTGATGACAGCACGCACGTGACGACGAGCCCACGACAGCTCCATGCCCACGTGGAGACCTCACGCGGGCATGGGACACCACCACGGACCTTCACACAGGCGGACCTTCACACAGGCATGGACACCGTCTGCGGCATCAGGCTCCGGCACCGGGCGGATATGCACCCGCAGCCCCGGAAACGGCGACCGACGCGCGCGACAGCGCGTCCGCCGCCTGGGACAGCGCGCTGTGGGAAAGGTTCGCGGCAGCGCTGGATATGCTCTCGACGCTGTTCTCGCCCGCACCGGTATTCGCACCGGCACCGGTATTCGCACCGGCACCGAAACCGGTGGTGCCGGTGTCCGCGACAGTGCCGGTACTGGCGTTGGTCGCGAAGGAAATGGCGTTCGTGGCACCGGAGAGAGCACCGATGGAAAGACCCGCGGCAGCGCGGAAAATCTCGGTGACGCTCGTGTCGACACCGGTCTCGGCACCGGTCTCGGCACTGGTTTCGGCACCGGCGGGGAAGGAGAAGGACGCGCTGGCAGGAGCCGCACCGAGAAGCGTGGCGAGCGCCCCGGTAGCGGTGAGGACCCCGGCACGGCGCAGGGCTCTGGCGGTCATGCTTGCCCCCAGCAGATATCCGTAGTGTCGATCTATCTCCTGAAAAGTAGACCGTCGGCCGGGGCCGAGAGGCCCAGGAGCCGCCACTGTGGTGATGATCTCTGCCCCCGGGAGCTGGGCCTGCGGCCTCCAGCGGCCGCAGGACTTCCGGCCTCCCGGACCTCCCGGA
>NZ_CAAAFO010000083.1:110572-113205 GCF_900634715.1 Candidatus Protofrankia californiensis
TCCGACAGGAAAGCCGGACTCGAGAAACATGATCGCACCACCTTCGGCTCTCTCGGCAGCGCCCGCGCCGTACTCGCGCCGCGCGCACAGCTCGTCGATCGGGGTCCGGGGACTGTCGTACCTGCCCACCTACCGTGATGGCACGGACATTCAATTAGGTGAGGTTTACTTGTTCTTCTGATACCTTCCCCTAGGCGAACAGTGGCTATACGGCTATAGCGGAGGTATCGGACGTGTGGGCCGACCTTGTCCCGAACCTGCTCATCGGGTTACGCGAGGGTTTCGAGGCAAGTCTGATCGTTGCGATCCTGGTCGCCACGCTCGTGCGCGCCGACCAGCGCGCCCGCCTTCCCCAGGTCTGGACGGGGGTACTCGCCGCCGTCGCGCTCTCGGCGAGCTTCGGTGCGGTCCTCACCTTCGCGGCCGCCTCGATGTCGACCGCGGCCCAGGAGGCGTTCAGCGGCGTGCTGAGCCTGGTGGCGGTCGGCTTCGTCACCGCGATGGTCTTCTGGATGCGGCGGTCGGCGCGGGCCCTGTCCGGTGAGATCAAGGGCAGGGTCACGGCCGCGCTGGCGCTCGGGCCGGGCGTGTTGATCCTCACCGCGTTCCTGGCGGTTGCCCGGGAGGGTCTGGAGACCTCCCTGTTCGTCTGGACGACCACCCGAGGCGCGGACGAGTCGGTCGGACCGCTGGTCGGCGCCACCGCCGGGATCGCTCTTGCCGCCGCCGCGTGCTTCGCCATGTATCGCCAGACTCTGAAGATCGACCTGACGAGGTTCTTCACGATCACCGGCATCGGGCTGATCGTGATTGCGGCCGGCGTCACCGGTTACGGCCTGCACGACCTGCAAGAAAGCGACCTCCTACCGGGTAACGAGACCACGGCGTTCGACCTGACCGCCACCGTCGACCCGAGCGCCTGGTACTCCAGGCTCACCGAAGGCATCCTCAACCTCACCCCGCGGATGACCGTGCTCCAGGTCGTCGGCTACCTCGCCTATCTGGTCCCGGTGCTGGCGCTGTTCGTCCGGGGTGCCCGCCCCGCCGCCCCGGCCGGCCAGACGCCGCCGAGCGTCTCGACAGTCGAGGCAGTCGAGGCGGCGGCGGCGGGAGAGGCCGCGGCGGAGGCGGAGCTAGGGCCGGTCCCGGGCGAGCCGGTGCCCGGCGGGGCGGGGCGGGCACCTCGGGCAGTACCCCGCTGGGTACTTCCGGTGACCCTGGTCGCGGTGCCGGCCATCGCCGCCGGCACCGCGATCCTCGCGCTCGGCCCGTCCGACGACGTCCGCGGGACAACGATCGAAGTGGCCGCCGGCTCCTGCGCCGCCGGCTGGGACGCGCCGCAACCCGGCCGGCAGACCTTCACCGTCCGTAACACCGGCGGCCAGAGTGCGGAGGTCCGCCTCATCGACCCCGCGAGCGGGGCGATCCATGCCGAGATCGAGTTGCTCGCACCGGGCACCAGCCGGGACCTGTCGGCGACCGTCGGCGGCGGCACCTACGCCTGGCAGTGCCTGCCCGACAGCGACCCGCCCATCGTCTCGGCGAGCCGGCAGGTGGCCGGCTCGAGCGCCGGCGGCCAGGCGATCATCCCGGTGACGGAGGAGATCATAAGCGCGCCGGTGGACGCCTACCGGGCGTTCGTCACCGCCGGCCTGGTCACGTTGCAGCGCAACACTGACACGGTGCGCGCGGACGTGGAGGCCGGCGACCTCGACGCGGCCCGCCGCGACTGGCTCACGGCCCATCTCGACTACGAACGCCTCGGCGCCGCGTACGGCACGTTCGGCGACTTCGACGCCGCGATCAACGGGCGGCCCGACGGCCTGCCCGGCGGCGTCGCCGACGAGGACTTCACCGGCTTCCACCGCATCGAGTACGGGCTGTGGCACGGCGAGAGCGCGGACTCGCTCAAGCCGCTGGCGGCACGGCTGGCCACCGACGTCACCGAGCTGGGCAAGGCTTTCCCGACCCAGGAGTTCGATCCGAACGACCTGGCCCTGCGCACCCACGAAATCCTCGAGAACACCCTGCAGTTCCAGCTCACCGGCTCCGCCGACCAGGGCAGTGGCAGCGTGCTGGCCACCGCGAGCGCGAACACCGACGGCACCCGCGAGCTTCTCGAAATCATTTCTCCCCTGCTCACGACACGGGCACCGGACGCGCTGGCGGCGGCCGAGCGCCGCCTGGACGCCTTCGCGACGCTACTGCGCCAGATCGGCAACCCGGCCGGAACCTGGATCGCCCCCGACCGTCTCCCCCTCGCCGACCGGCAGCGGTTGAACGGCAGTCTCGGGGGGCTGCTGGAGACCCTCGCGCCCATCCCCGACGTCTTGGAGATCAGAAGCACCGGATGAACCGGATGGACTGGACGAACCGGCCCGACCTCCCCTACCGCGACCGCGACACCCCCGACCTTCCGGAGCACCGCCGATGACCGAAACGCCCGAATCATCCGAGCCGTCCAAGGCCTCGGCATCGCTCGAGGCCTCTGGGGCGTCCGCGCCCTCGGGGCGCCAGCAGCAGGCGGAGCGCAGCAGCCGGGCGACCCCCCTGCGCCGCGCCGGCCTGCCCGGCGCCGTGCTCGGACGCAGGTCCTTCCTTGCCGGGGCGTTGGCCACGGGCGCCGCCGCGGG
>NZ_CAAAFO010000083.1:113301-116087 GCF_900634715.1 Candidatus Protofrankia californiensis
CCACCGGCGGCGGCGATGTTCGCCTCCTTCGACGTGATCGCTACGGACCGCGCCGGGCTGGCCGAGCTGCTCACAGAAATCACCGAACGTGCACGTTTCCTGACCGCCGGCGGCATCCCGGTCGACCTCGGCACGACTGCCCCGCCGTCCGACAGCGGTATCGTCGGGCCCACGGTGTCCCCCGACGCGCTGACCGTCACCGTCGGGGTGGGCGCGTCCCTGTTCGACAGCCGGTTCGGCCTGGCCGACCGCAAGCCGCGGCGACTCACCCCGATGCGCACGTTCCCCAACGACGCCCTGGACCCGGCGCACTGTCATGGCGACCTCAGTCTGCAACTGTGTGCTCACAACCGCGACACGGTGCTGCACGCGCTGCGAGACATCGCCCGCCACACCCGCGGCGGCATGCAGCTGCGCTGGCGCGTCGACGGCTTCCAGAACCCGCCCCGGCCGTCAGGAGCCCAGCGCAACCTGCTCGGCTTCAAAGACGGCACCGCCAACCCGGACGTTACCGACGCCGCCGAGATGGACCGGCTGGTCTGGGTGCACGCCGACGACGAGCCCGCGTGGGCCGAAGGTGGCTCCTACCAGGTCATCCGTACCATCCGCATGCTGGTGGAGTTCTGGGACCGGGTTTCGCTCAACGAGCAGGAGACGATGATCGGCCGGCGCCGGGACACCGGAGCCCCACTGGACGGCACCGCGGAGACCGACATACCGGACTACGCCCACGACCCCGAGGGCAACGTCATCCCGCTCGACGCGCACATCCGGCTGTCCAATCCCCGCACGCCGGCTACGGACAGCTCCCGCATCCTGCGTCGCGGCTACAACTACGACCGTGGCATCGACGGCAACGGCAACCTGGACATGGGCCTGGTCTTCTGCTGCTACCAGCAGGACGTGGCCCGGCAGTTCGAGGTGACGCAGACCCGGCTCATCGACGAGCCGCTGGTCGACTACATCAGCCCTACCGGCGGCGGTTACTTCTTCGTCCTGCCGGGTGTCCGGGACTCCTCCGACCACCTCGGCCGCACCCTGCTCGCCTGACCTGACCTCATAGGTGCGGGCCTGAACCCGGCGCATCGAGCGCAGCACTCATAATCCGCCGGTCGTGGGTTCGAGCCCCACCCGCCCCACCCCTTTTTTGATCATGCTTCTGACCTGCGTGAATGCGGTTCGCGATCTATCGCTTGAGATCCAGCGCTGTGGAACGGTGCTGGTCAGGGCCTCGCGAGTTGGTTCGAGCCCCGGCTGGACGACCATGTTGCCGCCATACGAACCGCCTCCGCCTCGTCGAGGTGCTCGGTCGGCGGCTTCGGCGACGAGACCTGCCGTCGCCACCATCAGCGGCTGGGTCAGCACCGAGGACGTGTAGGGCAACCTGTTCGCCGATGGCCCGGACAGCGAGGAAGGAGACAGCCGCGTCTCCACACCATCCGCGATCATCGTGGCCGCGGGTGGCTCGGTGTCTCGCGTGAGCCGACAGAACCGTGGGCCGGCAGGACAATGCACGTGGCCCTGGCCACTTCAGGTCCGTGGTTTCCTTGGCGGACATCCCCGATTCGGTGGAGATCATGGTTGACACGTCCCGCGCGCGGCTGTTCGGCAACCTCGACGAACTGGCGGTTGCCTCGCGGCTGGTGGTGGACCGCCCGGCCGGCAGCAGGCACCCGCGGGTGTCGGAGGCGGTGTATCCCGTCGACTACGGCTACCTGGACGGCACCGTGGCCGCGGACGGTGACGGTGTGGATGTCTTCTGCGGCAGTGCCGTCGGTGCTGGCGTGGTGGGATTTTTCGTGACGGCGGATTTGGGCAAGCGTGATGTGGAGGTCAAGGTTCTGATCGACTGCACCGCCGAGGAGATCGACCGGGTACGGCGGCTGCTTGATGATGTCCTGGGGATCGGGGGCCTGCTCGTGCGGCGGAACCTGGAGACCGCCACTGGCCCGCACGGCCCGGCGGCTGGCGAGAAGCCGGGTGCGCAGATGTGGCGGCAGCGGAGACAATGAGATGCCTGGTGCAGGACGGGATGCCTTGAGGGGGATCGTAGAGCCGTGCCCGGTCGCGATCTTTCTCGACGATTCTACGAGCAGGCGGTTCGGCCGCTGATCGCGGACGTGCCTCACGCTGCCGCGTTGCTCGGTGAGGGCTCCGAGGTACTCGGCTTCGACGACGAGGTCTCCACGGACCACGACTTCGGCCCCCGTGTGCAACTGTTCGTCCCGCCAGGTCTCGACACCACGCCGATCGACGTCGCCCTGGAGAGGCTGCCGGCTCGGTTCGACGGGTTCCCGGTTGTCTTCCCCGATAGCGATCGACACGACGGCCGGCCACACCATCAGATGGAGATGACCACTGCGCGGGCGTTCTTCGTCGACCGGCTCGGCGTCGACCCCGCCTGCGGGATGGATCTGGCGGACTGGCTGCTGGCCCCGACGCAGATCCTGGCCAGTCTCACCGGCGGCGTGGTCCTGCACGACCCGTTCGATCTGCTCACCACGCGGCGTCGGGCGCTGGCCTGGTACCCCGACGATGTCTGGCGCTATGTCCTGGCCGCCGGCTGGCTTCGGGTCAGCCAGGAGGAACCGTTCATCGGCCGTACCGGCGGCCGCGGCGACGACCTCGGCTCACGCATGCTTGCCGCCCGCGTGGCCCGCGACCTCGTCCGGATCGGCTTTCTTCTCGAACGTCGCTGGGCCCCGTACAGCAAGTGGCTGATGACCGCGTTCGCGCACCTGACTCTCGCCGGCCAGATCGGTGAGCACCTGCACCGCGCGCTCAGC
>NZ_CAAAFO010000084.1:0-1248 GCF_900634715.1 Candidatus Protofrankia californiensis
TCGGGTAGGCCGCCGGCGAGGTGCCCGCGTGGGGCGGGTCCTTTTCCGTCGGCCTCCCGCCGAACGATACGTGCGCCTTTCAGCGCATATCGCTCTCCAGTGGTTGTGCCGTGGGTTGCGTGGTGGGCCGACCGGCGTGGATCGCTTCGTGACAGGGACGGCAGACCACGAGGGTTTTGCGCCGCCGCATCGCCATGAGTCGAACCCACGCTGGCTTCTCGCGCCGTCCTGGTTTGTTGAGGTCCGCGAGATGCCGGACGTGGTGGACTTCCACGCTGTCCGTTGCTCCGCACATCTCGCAGCCGCCCGCGAGGAGCCGATGGATCAGCTCGTTGCCACGGACGGTTCCCAGGGTCGGCGCTCGGTCGGTGAGGGTCGCGGTGGGCTGTCGGTGAAGCGGAATACCGCCGAAGCGTGCGACCAGTGGTTTCCTGCCGTCGCCGCGTTGGACGGTGACCTGGAAGCAGGTTCTCGGCCCGTGGTCGGTCCGCACGGTGGCCTTGTATTTGCGGGCCATCGTGTTGACGTTGGACCGGTGCTTACTCGCCAAGGTCTTCAACATGGAGGTTTCCATGACCCAGCGCAGCTTCTGGAGCCGGTAGACGTCACCGGCGAGCAGGTAGTACTGGACGACGCCCCGGTACTCGGCCTGATACTTCGACACGATCGTGTAGTCGTCGTCGTGCAGCATCTGTGGCCGCTGCGCGGGTTCACCGCGCTGGTAGTACAGGGCATATTTCTGTCTGATCACATCAGGGGGTATTCGTAGCCCGATTGTGCCGTTGACCGCTCGGCGTCCCCGGGTAATCTTCGTGTCGGAGTGCTGGGCTACGATGTGGTAGCCGAGGAAACGCGCCCGCCCGGTCTGGGCATGGGTGACGAGCGTCTTCTCGCGGGACAGTTCCAGTTTGAGTTCGTCGCAGAGGAACCGTCTGACCCTTTCAATGATCTCGTGTGCTTCGGCTTTAGGTCCGCTGAAACCGAACAGGAAATCGTCGCAATAACGCACGTACCGGAGCCGTTGGTAGCCCGGGTCACGGGGGTCCTGGCTCGGGAGTCGACGGCGCTGCTGGCGCAGCCGGCGTAACGCCGGCCGGTCCTTGCGCCGCCGGGCACGGGCGATCGCGTACTCGATCCGCTGGTAGGCAGGGTTGGCTGCCCTGCGCTCGCCCCGGTTGTAGTCCGGGAGCAGGTGTGTCACGACGAAGTTGTCCAGCCGGTCGAGGTAGATGTTGGATAAAATTGGGG
>NZ_CAAAFO010000084.1:1505-2681 GCF_900634715.1 Candidatus Protofrankia californiensis
ACGCCGGACCGCCTTGCGGCGCTCCGGACAGTGTCGCTCCCCATTTCCAGTCCTCCAGGTACCCCGCCTTGAGCATGGCGCCCAGCAGCCGCAGGAACCGGTTGTCGTGGATTCGTTCTCCCACTGTCTCGAGCATGACCGTGTGGTCTAATTCCTCGAAGCAGCGGGAGATGTCGGCCTCGATGAACCAGTGCGTTCCCTTCCAGACCTCGACCACCTCGCTCAGCGCGGTGTGGCAGCCTCGGCCTGGTCGGAAACCGTGGGAGCGGTCGGAGAACTGGACGTCGTAGTACGCCTCCAACAGCAGGCGCACCACTTCGGCGACTAGTTTGTCCGACCAGGTCGGCAGACCTAGCGGGCGTGTTTTCCCGGATCTCTTCGGGATGTGCACCCGCTTCACTGGTTTCCATCGGTAGCGCTCGTGGCGTACCGCGTCGATGATGCGGTCGACGGTGGCCAGTGACATGCCATCCACGGTCTCCCTGGTGACCCCGGGAGTCATTGCCCCCTTGTTGGAGTACAGACGCCCGTAGGCCAGCAGGTACAGCGCCGGGTTGAACAACTGCCGGTACACCCTGTCCAGCGGCAACCCTCTTCTTCCACGTTCACGGAGGACACCAAGGACCGTTTCGGCGCTCTGCATTACGCATGCCTCCCGTCCGTTAGATATCCGGCCACCTGTTCCCCTTCGCCCTGTCGGCGGCCTTCCCGCCGTCCCTGGTGGGGCGTGACTCCCACGACTACTATGGGAACTCCGTCGCCCTAGGGCTCGCGCCCCGTAGGCGATCCCGCGGTACGTCTCTGTTGTACGTCCGAGCGTGACGTAGGCGTTCCACTCATCTCCTTGAATGCCCTCGCTGGGCATCGCCCCACGTCCCGGAGGTTGCGCCGGGCCTCCGGTTCTGACCGGCGCATGACGTGGCATCGGTTTCAGGCGTCTTTCCGACGGGTCCTCACATCTACCATCTGGAGATTGGAATTCAGGCAATCCAGCCTTCGCCATATCACGCGGGTTCGACAGCGGCCCGCCTTCGACGCCTTCTCGACGCCCGCCGTCTTCTGGCATGCTGCGGTCCCCTTCACCTTTCAGATCCAGGTAAGCCAGCGAACCCAAGGATCTTCCTCCAAATCCCTCCCAGCTGCGCTGGGGATACAACAGAGCGCCTCACGGCGCAC
>NZ_CAAAFO010000085.1:0-678 GCF_900634715.1 Candidatus Protofrankia californiensis
GGTGTGGGTGGTGAGGAGTCGGAGGTGTGGTCCGGGGGTGAGGTGGTGGTCGTGGGTGAGGTGGTGGTGGGTGAGGAGGACGGTGGTGGGCTGCGGGGTGTGGCTGGCGGTGTGGAGGGCGGTGGGGAGGTCGGGGGGGTGCAGGGTGCGGCTGGTCCAGATGGTGGTCAGGTTGGTGGGGGTGGTGAGGGGGAGCGCGAGGGTGGGCCGGTCGAGGGTGATGAGGGTGGGGTGGTGGCTGGTGTGCCAGAGGGTGGTGGTGAGGAGGTGGGCGGTTAGGCGGAGGAGGGTTTCGATGGGGCCGTAGGTGGGTGGGGTGGTGTCGAGGATGATCGTGACAGCTTGGGGTGGGGGTGTGGTGCTGGTGGTGTGCAGCCGGTAGAGGAGGTCGCCGCGGGTCAGACGCAGAGCAAAAAGATCGGCGGGGAGGGCGTGTTGGGTGGGCAGGAGGTGGGTGGGGGTGCCGTGGTGGGTGATGCCGGCGGTGCCGGGGGTGTGGGTGCCGGTGGCGGCGTGCTCCCGACCGCTGGTGCTGGCCAGGACGGCGGCGGCGTCGGCGAGGAGGCTGAGGTGGGTGCCGGGCAGGGGCGGCATGGTGGGGGCGCGGTCGCGCAGGCGTAGGGGGAGGAGGGGGGCGGTGGTGACGGCGTCGGGTCCGATGAGGGTGAGCAGGGCGGT
>NZ_CAAAFO010000085.1:1216-1684 GCF_900634715.1 Candidatus Protofrankia californiensis
GGGGGGCAGGTCGGCGGTGAACAGGGCGGCCAGGCCGAGCCGGGCGGCAGGTGGCCAGGCCAGCTGGCGCAGCCGGGTGATACCGGGGTGGGTGGCCAGGGCGCGCAGCCGCGGGTCGTGCAGCACCTCGCCGGCCCCGTCGGGCTGATGATCGGAGTGGGTGGTGGTGCCGGTGGTGCCGGTGGTGCCGGCCGGGTTGGGCTCGGCGCTCCCACCGCTGGTGGCGATGGTGACCTCGATGGTGCCACCGCTGGTGATGATCTCAGTACTCTCGCTGCCGGTGAGGGTGACCAGGTCCGCGACGAGGGACAGCGGCGGCCACACCCCACCGGCGCCCAGTAGGACCAGGCCGGCTGCCGCCGTGCGCAGCCGGGATCCGACCGGGTTGATCCGGACGGGTGCGACCGGTCGGGGCGGTGGGACCGTCACCTCCCATACCCGCACCGTGCGGTCGCGGCTGGCGGTGGC
>NZ_CAAAFO010000085.1:2007-3505 GCF_900634715.1 Candidatus Protofrankia californiensis
TGGTGGGATCCCACACCCGCACCATGTGGTCGTCGCTGCCGGTGGCGAGCAGGAGCCGGCCGTCGCCGCCGGTCGCCCACGCCACCGTGTTGACCTCCTCGGTGTGGCCGGTCAGGATGGTCGGCGGTTCGGCGACGATCACCTCACCCGGCGTCCACGGCTCGTCCCACCGGGGAGCTGGCCCGGCCGTCAGGTGTGAGACAGCGGTAGTCGAGCGTGGAAGATCCCACCGGCGGATCCGGCCGTCGCCGCCGCTGGTGGCGATGACCGCAGTGCCGTCGTCGGCGGTGGACGCCGCGACCGTGAGGACGTCGGCCGGGTGGGAAAGGACGTCGATCTGTTCGCCGGTGCCGGCGTCCCAGAGCCGGACGTTGCCGTCGTTACCGCCGGAGGCGAGCACCTGCCGGCTGTTGTCCGGCCACGGCACCCAGCACACCGCCCACACCGGCGCTCCGTGACCCTCCAACGTCCGCAGCAGCCGTCCACGGACGGCGTCCCAGATCCGGACCGT
Organism: Candidatus Protofrankia californiensis; assembly: GCF_900634715.1. Taxonomy (GTDB): domain Bacteria; phylum Actinomycetota; class Actinomycetes; order Frankiales; family Frankiaceae; genus Protofrankia; species Protofrankia californiensis. The sequence goes on from NZ_CAAAFO010000085.1 coordinate 2,519, forward strand.
ATGGTCGTGGCCGGCCGAGGCCAGCAGCAGCCGGGCATCCTCGTCGACGGCAAATGCCAGCGATGTGACCCACCCGGTGTGGCTGTGGAGTTCCGCCAGCGGTCCCCACTCCCACCCCCGCTCCCGTTCCGGACCCGGGCCGGCGTCCGGATCCCGGTCCGGAGGAGGCCAGCCCGGCGGGGACCACAGGCGGATCGTCCGGTCGAGCCCGCCGCTCGCGAGCACAGGTTGCCCGTTGGCCGCGGCCCCGAAAGCGAGTGCCAGCACCCGGTTGTCGTGGCCGATGAGCAGCTCACTCGGCCTGCCGGCCCGCCATCCCCTCTCCGCCGGTGCTCCCGGCAGCAGGTTCTGCGTGTAGATGGTGGCGCTGTCGCCCCCGTACGCGAGCAGCCACGAGCCGTCCGGTTGCCGCATGGTGGCGACCGCTCGCAGCGCGCCGCCAAGCGGCCGGCCCTGGAATGACGCCGCGTCGCCGTCGAGAACGGTGACACGGTTCGTCCTGTCCTCGGAGACGGACGCCACCGCGCGGCTGCGCCCCAGCTCGCAGGCGGCGACCGCGCGTACCGGGGACTCGTGCCGAGTGATGATCCGCGACGCACCGGACCCATCGGTATCCCACATCATCACGGTGCCGTCGGCACCGCCGGAGACCAGCCTGCGGGAGCCGTCGACGTGATCCACGAATGCCAGCGACCACACCTGCCCCGCATGCGACCCGACAGTCCGCGGCCGCCGGGCCGGGCCGGTCGCGGGGACCGCAGGCTTGCCGACCGCCGCGGTGGCGTCAGCCGGCCCTGCGGACGTGACGTCGATATCCCACACCCGCACCGTGTTGTCGTTGCTGCCGGTGGCGAGCAGGAGCCGGCCGTCGCCGCCGGTCGCCCACGCCACCGACCAGACCGCGTCGGTGTGGCCGGTGAGGGTGTGCAGGGTGTGGCCGGTGGTCGGATCCCATACCCGCACCGTGGCGTCGTTGCTGGCGGTGGC
>NZ_CAAAFO010000086.1:0-597 GCF_900634715.1 Candidatus Protofrankia californiensis
AGGGTGATCAGGGTGGGGTGGTGGCCGGTGTGCCAGAGGGTGGTGGTGAGCAGGTGGGCGGTCAGGCGGAGGAGGGTTTCGATGGGGCCGTAGGTGGGTGGGGTGGTGTCCAGAACGATGGTGACTGCTTCGGGCAGGGGGGTCGGGGTGGTGGTGTGCAGCCGGTAGAGCAGGTCGCCGCGGGCCAGGCGCAGAGCAAACAGGTCGGGGGGGAGGGCGTGTTGGGAGGGGAGGAGGTGGGTGGGAGTGCCGTGGTGGGTGATGCCGGCGGTGCCGGGGGTGTGGGTGCCGGTGGCGGCGTGTTCCCGACCGCTGCTGGTCAGGACGGTGGTGGTGTCGGCGAGGAGGGTGTGGTGGCTGCCGGGCAGGGGCGGCATGGTGGGGGCGCGGTCGCGCAGTCGGAGGGGGAGGAGGGGGTCGGTGGTGACGGCGGCGGGGCCGATGAGTGTGAGGAGGGCGGTCAGCCGGGGGGTGAACTGGTCGGCGGCGGTGTGCAGCCGGTCGAGATACCGCGGGTCGGTGGGGGGTGCTGACGGGGCGGGCAGGTAGCGCGGGCTGTGCAGGGCGGTGAGCAGGGTGTGCTGCTGGCTGGTGGGG
>NZ_CAAAFO010000086.1:622-1181 GCF_900634715.1 Candidatus Protofrankia californiensis
GGGCTGTGCAGGGCGGTGAGCAGGGTGTGCTGCTGGCTGGTGGGGGGGCTGTCCGACGGTGGGGTGTAGCGGGGGTCGGGGGGGATGTCGGCGGTGAGCAGTGCTGCGAGGCCGAGCCGGGCGGCCGGCGGCCAGGCCAGCTGGCGCAGCCGGGTGATGCCGGGGTGGGTGGCCAACTGGCGTAGCCGCGGGTCGTGCAGCATCCCGTCGGCTGCGTCGGGTTGATGCTCCGGGTGGGTGGGGGTGTCGGTGGTGCCGGCCGGGTCGGGCTCGACGGCCCCACCGGTGGTGGTCTCGACGGTGCCACCGCCGGTGGTGACAGCGCTGCTCCTGCCGCCGGTGAGGGTGGCCTCGGCAGTGGGGCTGCCGGTGAGGGTGACCAGGTCCGCGACGAGGGACAGCGGCGGCCACACCCCACCGGCGCCCAGCAGGACCAGGCCGGTTGCTGCCGTGCGTAGCCGGGATCCGACCGGGTCGGCCTGCACGGGTGCGGCCGGCCGTGGCGACGGGACCGTCACCTCCCACACCCGCACCGTGCGGTCGCCGCTGGCGGTGGCGA
>NZ_CAAAFO010000086.1:1828-4673 GCF_900634715.1 Candidatus Protofrankia californiensis
CCCCGCCGGTGTGGCCGGTCAGGGTGTGCAGGGTCCGGCCGGCCAGCGGATCCCACACCCGCACCGTGGCGTCACTGCTGCCACTGGCCAGCAGCAGCCGACCGTCCCCACCGGTCGTCCACGCCACCGACCCGACCGTGTTGGTGTGGCCGGTCAGGGTATGCAGGGTCCGGCCGGCCAGGGGATCCCACACCCGCACCGTGTTGTCGAGACTGCCGGTGGCCAGCAGCAGCCGACCGTCCCTGTCCGTCACCCACGCCACCGACCCGACCGCGCCGCTGTGGCCGGTCAGAGTGGCACGTTCACGTGCGGTCACGACCGGCGGACCGGCCGACCAGACCGGCCAGGCGCCGTCAGACAGGTGCGGAACCCCCGCGGGATCACCCGTGCGGCCCACGCTGCGGGCATGCGCAACCGCCCAGGCGCGCAATGCGGCGTCCACAGCCGGGACGGCGCTCACCTGGGTCGCCGAACCGTTCCCCCGTCGCTCGTCCACACCGCCCCCGTCACCCGCCGGCTCCGTCCTGCAACGATCAGCGTAACCCCGGCACATGTGGATCGGTCTGGCCGCCTACGGCTGTCCGTGACCGGCTGCCCCACGCCCGTGACACGCTCGTCACCGCCTCGCCCGTACTCAGCCCAACGCATGCTCAGCCCAGGGCGGTGAGCACAGTGGCATACAGCTGGGACGTCAGGCGGGCAGCGTCTTCACCTCGTAGGCCGACAGTCGGCCGTCCGCGGTGACCAACGGGATGTCCAGTGCCTGCGCCTGCGCGACCAGGAGCCGATCGAAGGAATCCCGGTGATGGTCCGGCAGCTCCGCCACGCGCAGCACGTGATTATGCTCGACCGCCAGCGGAGTCATGCCCGTACGCCGCATCCGGTCCGGCACGTAACTACGCGGCGGTTCGGGAAGAAGCAGCTTGCCCAACCGGTATTTGATCAAGATTTCCCAACCGCTGGCGGCGGACAGCAGGATCTCGTTCGTGGCATCGGCCAGCAGGTCGCGGGTGTCCTCGCGCAGGCGTCGCGGCTCGGCAAGCAACCAGAGCCATACCTGCGTGTCGAGCAGGTAACGGCTCACCGGTAGAAGCTGTCCTCGACGTCGTCGGGCAGCGGGGCGTCGAAGTCGTCGTGGACGGTGAACCGCCCCTCGTCGAAACCGATCTCGCGTACATTCCGGGGAGCAAACGGGATAATCCTGGCCACCGGTTTGCCATTACGCAGGCTGTCAACCTCCTGGCCTCCAGCCACAGCGCGCAGAAGCTCGGACAACCGCGTCTTCGCCTCATGCACGCCGACCTGGATAGCAGGCTTGGTCACGGACTCAGCCTACTGCACCGACCACCGGTCGGCGATCAGCCGGATCAGGGGCAAGGGGACCAGCCACCGCCGTCCGTCGAAACAGTAGGTGGATTCCGTTGTTATAGCAGCGGTTTCCACCTACTGTTTCCGTATCCGTAGGTGGATTTCGTCGTTGTAGCAGCGGTTTCCACCTACGCTTTGGTTCTGGTGCAGGGAGGATGGCCTCGCCCGGGGCACCGCAAATTGTCAGGACGGTTCTCCGGCAGGCCGATCATCGACCTGGGCTTCACCGCTTCACCCCGCCCGAAACACCCGACCCCGCCCTGGCCGTTCACAGGCCGAGTTCTCGGGCGATGAGGATCTTCTGGACTTCGCTGGTGCCCTCGCCGATCTCCAGGATCTTCGCATCCCGCCAGTGGCGGGCGACGGGATACTCGTTCATGAAACCGTAGCCACCGTAAATCTGGGTCGCCTCCCGGGCGTTGGTGACCGCGGCATCCGAGGCGAACAGTTTCGCCATCGCCGCCTCCTTCTTGAACGACCGCCCGGCGAGCATTTTCGCGGCCGCGTCGTAATAGGCGGTGCGGGCGACGTACGCCCGCGCCTCCATGTCAGCAATCTTGAAGGAGATGGCCTGGTTCTGCCCGATCGGACGGCCGAACGCCTCCCGCTCCCGGGCGTATTTCACGCTCTCGTCCACGCATCCCTGCGCCAGGCCCACCGCCAGCGCGGAGATGGCGATGCGGCCCTCGTCCAGGATCTGGAGGAAGTTGGCATAGCCGCGTCCCCGTTCGCCGAGCAGGTTCTCCTCCGGCACCCGGACGTCGTCGAAGGTCAGCGGATGGGTGTCCGACGCGTGCCAGCCGACCTTCGAGTAGGCCGGTCCGGCCGTGAAGCCCGGCGTGGGCACCGGCACCAGAATGGACGAGATCTCCTTGCCGCCGGCCGCGGTCCGCCCGGTGACCGCGGTGACCGTGACCAGCCGGGTGATGTCCGTACCCGAGTTGGTGATGAACGCCTTCGAGCCGTTGACGACCCACTGACCGTCCTCGAGCCGGGCGGTGGTGCGGGTGCCGCCGGCGTCGCTGCCCGCGCCGGGCTCGGTGAGCCCGAAGGCCCCGAGCGCCTGGCCACCGGCCAGCAGCGGCAGCCACTGCTGCTTCTGCGCCTCGCTGCCGAAGCGGTGGATCGGCATGGCGCCGAGCCCGACCGCGGCCTCCAGGGTGATGGCCACGCTGGAGTCCACCCGCGCAAGCTCCTCGATCGCCAGGCACAGGGCGAAGTAGTCCGCGCCCTGCCCGCCGTAGGACTCGGGGAACGGCAGCCCGAACAGGCCCATCTCCGCCATCCCCGCGACGACCTGGTAGGGGAAGGTCCTCGCCTCGTCGTACGCGGCGGCCACCGGCGCCACCACCTCCCGGGCGAACGCCTCCACCGTCTTGCGCAGGGACTCCTGCTCCTCGGTCAATCGGGTGTCAGGCATCCGAAACCCTCCTCTGTACCGGCCCTCGGCTCCACGGTCCTCGGCTCCACGCTCCCC
>NZ_CAAAFO010000086.1:4946-11511 GCF_900634715.1 Candidatus Protofrankia californiensis
CCGGATCCGGATCCGGGTGCAGGTTCGGCCTGAGCCCGGGAAAGGCGTTCTCACGCCGGGATGACCCCGTTGCCGGAAAAGACGCTGATGTCAGATCCAGTCCTTGGCAGCTCTCGGCACGAGGCCGTCGCCGGTTCGCAGTTTCACCCGTGGTCGGTCCTGGGCACCCAGACAGGGACACCGCCGCGGAGCGGACCGCCGACAAGGAAGGGACAGCCACGATGAGTAAGGCCGACGAAGAGCGCGCCCAGGCCGCACGGCTTCCACAGGACGACGTCGTGGGCATTCTGCTGGAGCAGCACGCCCGCATCCGTGATCTGTTCGCGGACGTGAAGACCGCGGAGGGTGAGCACAAGCAGCAGGCGTTCGACGAGCTGCGGGCGCTGCTCGCGGTGCACGAGACCGGGGAGGAGATGGTCCTGCGGCCGGTCACGCGGGACGTGGCCGGGGCCGAGGTGTCCGAGGCGCGCAACCACGAGGAGGAGGCGGCCAACCGCGTGCTGGCCGAACTGGAGAAGATGGACGTCGGCAGCGCGGAGTTCGACACCCGGCTCGCGCAGTTCGAGATGGCCGTGCTGGAGCACGCCGAGCACGAGGAGCAGGAGGAATTCCCCACCCTGCACCCGGCACGCGCCGAGGAACAGCTCCAGCGCATGGGCCGGCGGCTCCGGACGGCCGAGAAGATCGCCCCGACCCATCCCCACCCCGCGATAGCCGGCTCCACGACGGCCCAGTGGGCGGTCGGCCCCTTCGCGTCGCTTGTCGACCGGGTGAAGGACGCGGTCAAGTAACCACCGTCAAGTAACCACCGTGCCGTGTCCGTCCAGGCCGCGGGACGAGGTGCGCCGGCTGGTTCGAACACGCCTGGTTCGAACGCGACTGGGCCGGAGGCGACTGGGCCGGAGGCGACTGGGCCGGAGGCGAGTGGTTCGGCAGCCGCGGGGCCGGGATGACCGCGGCAGCGCAGCTCCCGCCCACGGTGCTGCCGCCGGGCAGGCCGAAGATCGACGGAATCCGGCGGATCGGGTTACCGGTGGCGTTCCCGCTCACCTCGGTTGTCGTCTTCCCTGCTTGTGCCGCCGAGGCAGCCGAACAAACCGGAAGCTGTCCGGCGGTTGCTCGACGCACCCGACCCGAAGCTGATCCGCGACGTGCCGAACGGCCTGCGCCGCAGCGGGTCGGTCGAGCAGAAGCGGATGCTCGCGCTGCACAGCGGCTCGAGCGAGCAAGCCGCGGTCGCGCCGAACCCGTGGGCCGGCGGCGGGCTCGTGCGCGGCCAGCGGGGAGCGCACTCACGGGACGCGCGCGCTTACAGGACGCGGAAGCCACCGACCCAGCCGGAACTGGTCACATCCGGCTCATGACCGGACACGATCTCGCGGGTCTCACCTCGGTCGGCCGTCGGAGATCTTGGGCGCGCCGCCGCCCGCAATGGCCGAACCGTGTCCCTGCAATAGCCGACCGTGTCATTGTTCCGGTTCCAGGGTGCGGAGTTCATTGTGGCGGCGGTCCGGGGGAACAGAGCGTTTCCGGATTCTTCACCGGTCGGAGGGAAGTGGGTAACGGTCCGGTCCGAAGATCATCAGGACGCCCCGGGAGCAGCGGCCCGCGATACTTACGATGAACGTCGGGTGCCGAGCAGACATCCTGTTCGGAAACACTACGGTGATGATCGGCGGTTCCGTGTCGAGAGCTTTGTTGCGTAACCCCGGAGCCATGGTATCGGAGGCCCCGGCGGCGAATTTGCTGATCGCGCCGAAGGCCGTCGGCCCCACCACGAATTCCGCGGAGTGCGGGAGAACCCGGGCGCCCCGAAATCTTCGGGCAGCGGTCCGTCGTAATGTTTCGTCCGGAATTGATGACGGTCTTGCCCGGACGTCACCGGAAGTTCACTGCAGAATATCACGGAAAAGCAGTCGAACCGGCTATCGAGAGGGGGCGCGTTCGATCGCCCAGGTCGCCCGTGACCCAGGGGCCGACCCAAGAGCCCTTGATGGCCGGATAACGCATGCTGTCGAAGCACGCCGGTGGGGAGCCGCCGACGACCGCCGACGAGCGCCGAGGACCGCCGAGGACCGGGCGCGGCCGCGTGCAGCCGAGCACGAGTATTTCGAGGTCCCAGGACGGAGAACAAATTCCTGAAAATTCCCAAGGACGCCATACCTCGCCCGGACTCGGAGACGAGCGGGAAGTACGGGTTCATCGACGGACGAGGCCCGCCTGTCCGGTCGCGTGGATGTGCGCACGGCTCGACGCATCACGAGCTGTTTTCCACGCCCAGCAAGTCCGTCCCCACTCGGCGACGGCGAAACGACGAACCGGATCTGCCGGATGATCGCAGACGTGTTCGAGAGTTCGGACGGGACCCGCGGCCACCGGCGGGCCCACCCGGCAGTCCACGCCGAACCGACCCGCCGGGGCGTCCACGCCTGCCCCGAACCGGTAGGCGACCTCCGGTAGGAAACCTCTTGAGTGCCAGCGGGTTGTAGCCGTGTCGGCCCAAGCCCGGCGGCCCGTCGAGCACCGATGCCGAGGCGGCCGCCGTGCCCGACCCGGTCGCCCGCGACTTCATCGCCGCCGAACCCGGCCGGAGGGCATTCGCCGACATCACCTACGTCGATATGCGGAAAGCCCGGCCGTACCTCGCCACCGTGATTGACGGTCACGCCGGGGCCGTCTTCGGATACACCGTGGCCGACCATGTCCGCACCAATATGCGTACCGACATTCGTACCGACCTCGGCTGCGCGGCCCTCGACCGGGACGCCTGCTCCACCCGCCACCGGAAGGAGCCCTCACACGCTCCGACAACGACGGCAGGTGCCTGTCACAACGGTTCGTCGAAAAGGAATGACGGTGTGATGCCAACAGGTCCACGGGACGCGGGTTGGTTTACTACAGGAATATCCTGAAGAAATCATTCGGCACTTCACTCGAAGCCGAATGATAAGTCAACTGAGAAGTCGAAGTCGGACGCGTACAAGAACAGCCCACCCCGCGCGCGTCGTCACCGTTATCACCCGCCACATCGCGTTCGGTCATGACCCGCAGAGACTCCGGTCGAGCTTCGACAGCAAAACCCGTCGACGGGGTTCACGCCGCGCACCGGAAGCAGCAGCCGGCGACATGGAAATCCACGGAAGACCTGTCATGGAAAACACGGGACAGCCCGGACGACGAGTTCTTCGAAGCGTTTGTAATCGCGCCGGACGTGCTGTCCGGTTATCGCGCCGACCCAGCCCGCACGACCAAATCGCCGCCTTCGTCGGGGCCCGGCCGACGTCCACCGTCTTCCGCGAATCCGCCTGCGCCGCGCCATGCGCGTCGGTACCCTCCTCATCGGCACCGACCCCACGACAACACGCCCACACCATGCGCTTCGACGCGCTTCGCCACCGATTCACCAAGGAGCGAACGGCCATGCTGAACGTCACCGATGTCACGGTGACCTACCAGAACGCGGTCCGCGCCCTGCGCTCCGTGAATATCAGCGTGCCCGACTCGGGCGTGGTCGCCGTACTCGGCAGCAACGGTGCCGGCAAGACCACCCTGCTGCGGACCGTCTCCGGCACCCTGCGCCACCACGGTGGTCGGGTCGGCGCCGGCTCGGTCACCCTGGACGGCACACCGCTCGTCGGCCGCGACCCGGCCGCCATCGTCCGGCTCGGACTCGTCCATGTCCCGGAGGGACGTCGGATCTTCGAGCGGCTCACCGTGGAGGAGAACCTGCGGGCCGGCGCCGCCGGCGTGCGTGACCGGGCGGCCTGGACCCGTGCGCGGGCACGGGTCCAGGAGATGTTCGGGATCCTCACCGAGCGCGCCCACCAGCGGGCGGGCCTGCTCTCCGGCGGCGAGCAGCAGATGCTCGCCATCGGCCGGGCGCTCATGTCCAGCCCGCGTGTCCTGGTGCTGGACGAGCCTTCGTTGGGTCTCGCGCCCAAGGTTGTCGGCCAGATCGGCGAGATCCTCCGTGAGATCAACCGTCAGGGGACCACCATCGTCCTCGTCGAGCAGAACGCCGCGCTGGCGCTGTCGATCGCGGACACGGCCTACGTCCTCGACCTCGGGCGGGTGTCGCTGTCCGGCCCCGCCGCCGAACTAGCCGCATCGGACGCGGTCGCCCGGCTCTACCTCCCGGCCGGCGACACCGACGGCACCAGCGGCGGCACCGGCGAGCGGCCGGTCCGGACCGCGGCCCAGGGCAACGAAGGCGGCCGGCGGGTGGACGCCGAGCCCAGCCTGGGCCCGTGGGTGCCACCACGTCGACCGTCAGGATGGCCGTGGCAACGCGGACGCTCCCCTCGGGACGGACGCTCCCGTGGGAACGGCAGTGGGACGAAGTCGCTCTCCGACGTCCGGACACGCGGATGAGCATTCGAGTCATCGCGGACGACAACGGAAACAGCCCTGCTGGACACCCCGACACCCGGGGCTCGACAGCCACAGGTTCACCGCCGAGCCTGCACCGGGTCACCCCGTCCGGCCGGCAGGTCGAGCCGCTGACCATAGATGTGGTGACCGTCCGCTTCAGGGCCATCACAGCGCTGTCCGAGGTGTCGCTCCGGGTCTCGCCGGGCTCCATCCATGCGGTCATCGGACCGAACGGCGCCGGCAAGTCCACGCTGTTCAACGCGATATCAGGGGTGTACCGGGTGGCCTCCGGCCAGATCAGGCTCGGGCCCCAGGCGCTGACCCGGATGCGCCCCCATCAGATCGCCGCTCTGGGGGTCGGTCGTGCGTTCCAGAACATCGCGTTGTCGGGCACGCAGACCGTGGCCGACAACATCATGGCCGGCCGGCATCGGCTCATGCGGACGGGATTCCTCGCCAGCGGCCTGCGGCTTCCCTCCGCCAGGTTCGCCGAGCGCATCCACCGGGAGCGGGTGAGCGAGATAGCCACCTTCCTCGGGCTCGACCGCCTGCTCGACCTTCCGGTCGCGACGCTCTCCTACGGCGACCGCAAGCGGGTCGAGGTGGCCAGGGCACTGGCCTGCGAGCCCACCCTGCTGCTCCTGGACGAGCCGGTCGCCGGGATGAACGCGGACGAGAAACAGCGCATGTCCGGAATGATCAAGAAAATCCGGGACGCGCTCGGCGTCACCGTCCTTCTCGTCGAACATGACATGACCATGGTGATGACCATCGCCGACCAGGTCAGCGTGCTCGACTTCGGCCGACTCATCGCCGACGGGCCACCGGCGCGGGTGCGGGCGGACCCGGCGGTCGTCCGCGCCTACCTCGGAGCCGGGGACGACCCGGCGGCCGAGCGGATCTCCTCGGCGATCCGGGCACAGCAGAAACCGGCACCGACCAACCCGACGTCCGACCACCCGTCACCCGACCACCCATCACCCGGTCACCCGTCACCCGATCAACCAGCGTCCGATCACACCGTGCGGAAGGCGGCGCAGTGACAACCTTCCTTTCCCTGCTCGTCAACGGGTTGTCCATCGGCGCGGTCTACGCCCTGGTAGCACTCGGATTTGTGATCATCTTCAAGGTGAGCGAGGTCCTCAACTTCGCGCACGGGTCGATGGTGCTGCTCGGCGCGTACGTGACCGCGCGGGCCGAGCAGTCGCTCGGGTTCCCGGCCGCGGTTGCGATCGGCGTGGCAGCGACCGCCGTCCTGGCAGCGGTCGTCGAACGCGGCCTGCTCGCCCGGGTCCGCCACGCTCAGGCCACCCAGCTGACAATCCTGACGCTGGGGCTCGACATCCTGATCGCCACCGACCTGACCCGGCGGATCGGCTCGGACGTCCTGTCACCGGGCCAGCCCTGGGGCGCGGACACGGTCAGTCTCGGCGGGGTGGGCGTCACCGCCAACCGTCTGATCGCCTTCTGCGTCGCGGCCGTGCTGATCGGCGCGTTCTTCCTGGCCTTCCGCTTCTCCGACTGGGGTGTGACGCTGCGGGCCAGCGCCGAGGATCCGGAAACGGCCTCGCTCATGGGCATCCGGCAGGCCAGGGTGAAGACCGGTGCCTGGCTCGTCGCCGGAGCGCTCGCCGCGGTGGCTGCCGTCTTCCTCACCGGCAGTCCCGCGGCAGGGGTGGAACCGAGTGTTCGCATGGTCGCGTTCGCCGCGTTTCCCGCGGCGGTCCTCGGCGGACTGGACTCGCCGGCCGGCGCACTGGCCGGCGGCCTGATAATCGGGGTCGCGGAGTCACTGGTCGCGGGCTACCAGAACAGTCTGGGTTTCCTCGGTGGCGGTTTCGGCAGCGTGGTGCCGTATGCCGTCATGCTGCTCGTCCTGCTCGTCCGGCCGTCCGGGTTGTTCGGGACGAAGGAGCTGGCCCGTGTCTGACTCCTCCCCGACGATCTCCCCGTCGTCCTCCTCCCCCTCCTCCCCGGCGTTATCGGTCCGCCAGTCCGCCACCGGCACCGCCACGGCCAGGCACTCGGAGCGGACCGTCCGAGCCGGGCGTCCCCGATCGGGCGGTCGGCCACCGGGCCGACCGGTCACTATCATTGCCAGCCTGATCGTCCTGATCGTCCTGGCCGCTCTCCCCCTCTACCTGGACGAGTTCTGGCTACGGGTCGGATTCGCCGTGTTCGGGGCGGCGATCGG
>NZ_CAAAFO010000086.1:11940-17573 GCF_900634715.1 Candidatus Protofrankia californiensis
CCCGGCTGCGCGGGATCTACCTGGGGGTGGCCTCGCTCGGTCTGGTCTTCGTCGGACAGCACGTGCTCAACTCCGCCACCCCCGTGACCGGCGGCTACAACGGCCGTCGCACCCCCGACTTCGAGCTGTTCGGGTTCACCTTCACCGACTCCGACCCCGACCTGTACGTGCTCGGCGTGCCGTTCGACCGGACGGAACGGCTGTGGTACCTCGGGCTCGTCCTGGCCGGCCTGGGCTGGTTCTTCGCCCGCGGCGTGCTGGCCGGCCGGCCGGGCCGCGCCATGCGCACGCTGCGGGACAGCGAGATCGCGGCAGCGGTGACCGGGGTTGACGTGCCGGTCTACCGAGCGAAGGCGTTCGGGCTCTCGTCGATGTACGCGGGACTCGCCGGCGTGCTGTACGCCCTGTCGATCGGCAGCGTGGCGCCGGAGTCGTTCGCCTTCGACGTCTCCGTCCAGTACCTGACGATGATCGTCCTTGGTGGGCTCGGGTCGGCCGGCGGAGCCGTGGCCGGAGCACTGTTCGTGACAGCGCTGCCCCTCGTCCTCGACGAGTACAGCGGATCCGTTCCCGGCCTTTCCGAACCGGGTTCCGACGGGGTGAGCTACGCGGAGGCGTCCCGGTACGCCTTCGGAGCACTGGTCATCGTGATCATTCTCATCCAGCCGGCCGGGCTCGCCGGTATCGCCCGCCGCGTGTCGAACCGCGTCCGGCGAGGCACCCGAGACAGTCCTGACGACCTGGCGGCGCCGGCCTGACAGCGACCGGCGAAGCCTCCGGACCCGGGACCCGGGACCCGGGACCCGCCTACCCGGCGCCCCGCAGCCGCCAGCCACCCGACATCCGACATCTGACACCGCCATCCCGACCAGATACCGCGCGATCTGACAGAGGAGACATGCGCACATGGCCGCAACCGGATTAGCCGAACTCGACGACGTTCCCGCGGACGACCGCACCCCACGCCGCCGGAGGGCAGGCAGGCGGACGAGCCGACGGTGGGCGCTACGAACCGTGACCGCGGCGGTGGCGGTAGCCAGCGCCCTGGTGGGAAGCGGGTGCAGCACCAAGGCCGAGGACTCCCCCACCAACGCACCGGCCAGCCAGGGAACGGTCCGGACCGACGTCGGCGTTTCCGGTAACACGATCACGCTCGGCGTCCTGACGGACAGCACCGGCGCCTTTGCCGCACTCGGCAAGGACATCACGTTCGGTCATCAGGTCTACTGGGACGCCAGGAACGCCGCCGGTGGCGTCTGCGGGCGGTACCGGGTTGCGCTCGAGATCGCCGACCACGGCTACAACGTGCAGAAGGCCACCACCCAGTACAGCGCGATGAAGGAAAAGGTGGTCGCGCTGAACCAGTTGTTCGGCTCACCCATGGCGACCGCGCTGGCACCGGACCTGGCGAAGGACAACGTCCTCACGATGCCGATGGCGTGGGCTCTCACCCTCACCGACAGCCCCGCCTTCGCGCTCATCGGCCCGACCTACGACATCGAGACCATCAACGGGCTGGACTCCCTCCTCGAGCAGGGCCTGATCAAGGAGGGTGACCCGATCGGGCACATCTTCCACGACAGCGAATACGGCGCGAACACGCTCGTCGGCACCAAGTACTTCGCCGGACGGCACAACATGACGGTGGTCGAACAGAAGATCTCCCCGCTCGAGGGTGACCTCAGCTCACGGGTCACCGCCCTGAAGGCGGCGGGCGTGAAGGCGATCGTGCTGTCCACCTCACCGCCGCAGGTGGCCGTCGCGGCCAGCGCGACCGAAGCGGCGGGGCTACGGGTGCCGTTGCTCGGCAGCAGCCCGACGTTCCAGCCCTCGCTACTCAACACGCCGGCGCGTAACGTACTGATCGACCGTTTCTACTATTCCGGGCCGAACACCACGCTCGGGGTGCCGCCGACCAAGGCCCTCTCCGACGCCATCGCGGCGAAACGTCCGAACGAGACGGTCAGCAACGGGGCGGTCGCGGGTTACGCGGCGTCCCAGGTCATGGACGTCATTCTCGCGAAGGCGTGCACGAACGGCGATCTCACCCGAGCCGGCGTCATCGCGGCGAAGCGCAGCCTGAGCAACATCGAGACCGACGGGCTGACCGGGACGCTGGACTACACCCAGCTCGGCGTCTCCCCGTCCAAGCAGAATTTCATCGCCCGTCCCAAGGCGGACGCGCCCGCAGCCAGCGTGATTGTGGCCCCGCTCTACGAAGGCCCCACCGCAAAGGCATACAAACGCGGCGCCTGAACCCTCCGGGACACCGTCAGGAACAGGAGGACGAGACGGGGTAGCGCACCAGGAAACGCAGGAAGCGGACCCCGGGACTTCGGGGGCCTCGGCGCGGGCAGGAGGATCATCCCGCGCCGGGGCTCCCGTGCGTCCTGTCAGCCTTCTCGGAGCCGGCGACGTCGAATGCCTTATATGCGGCGTATACGGCGTATGCGGCGCTCAGGATCGCGTCGTAGTTGCGTTGCCCGTCGGCCCGCTTGGGACGGTGGGCGATGTACGGCGTGACGCCTCCCCTCGAGCCTCCCCTCGAATCCTCCTCGGTGGCAGCCTGAGCATTCCTCTGCTGCCATGACAAACGTCATGGCAGCGCTGTGAGTCGGTCACGTGGATTGGTGACGCCGGGCACCACTGTGTGCGCCCAGCGGGCCGGACCATGGTTCACATGGACGACACAGACACACATGTCATCGACGTCAAGGGGCTTTGGCGCCGCTACGGCGGACCGCGTGGGGGTGGCTTCGCCGCGGTCCGTGGGGTGGACCTCGCGGTACGCCGCGGCGAGCTGTTCGCGCTGCTCGGGACCAACGGTGCCGGGAAGACCTCGACCGTGGAGGTGCTCGAGGGCCTCGCGCCGCCCACCTCCGGGTCCGTGCGCGTACTCGGTAGTGATCCCTACCGTGCGCGGCGTTTCGTCCGGCCACGAATCGGGATCATGCTGCAGGAGAGTGGCCTGCCGTCCGGTCTCACCGTCGCCGAGGCCGCCCGGATGTGGGCCGGGACGCTGACCTTGCCGCGACCGGTCGAGGAGGCGCTGGAGCTGGTGAGCCTCCGCCACCGCGCCAGCGCCGAGATCAAGCAGCTCTCCGGCGGGGAACGCCGCTGCCTCGAACTCGCACTGGCGATCAATGGCCGCGCCCGCGATGACGGTCCTCTTTCTGCGACCCGGTGAGACGGTCGACAACGGCCACGATCTCAGCGCCGCAGCGGTGGTCGCGACCTCGCTGACCGCGTTCGCCCTCCTCTTCGTCGTGTACTACAACCTCGTGACCGCCCTGGTAGCCCGGCGTGAGGAGCTCGTCCTCAAGCGACTGCGCAGCGGTGAGATCACCGACGTGGAGATCCTCGTCGGGACGGCGCTGCCGGCTGTCGCGATCGGCTGGGCGCAAACCACGGTGGGGTTCGTCGCCGCGATCGCCGCGCTGGACATGGCCATGCCCGTGAACGTCCTGCTCGTGATCGCCGCGATCCCCCTCGGCACGGTCGTGTTCGTCCTGCTGGCCACGGCGAGCACCGCCGTGACACGTACCGTCTAGATGGCGCAGGTGACGACGTTGCCCGTGCTGCTCGCGCCGCTGGCCCTCAGCGGCCTGCCCTTCCCCCTCACCAGGCTGCCGAACCGTGGGAAGAGCTCGCCCACCTGATGCCGCTGACGCCGGTGATCGACCTGCTGCGTCTCGGTCTGACCGGGACGACCTCGGACGGGTCGGCCCTGAGACTGGGCGCCTGTTTCGTGGCGGCGCTGCCACCGTTGCTGGTACTGACCGGTTGGATCGCCGCGGGGGTGTGGGCGACGCGACGGTGGTTCCGCTGGGAACCGAGGCGCTGAACCGTTGCGGGACGACCGTTGTGACACGACCGTTGTGACACGACCGTTGTGACACGCTGACCCCATGGTGCCGGTCTCGCGCTGGTGGACCGAGCGGAACAGTACCGAGCGTCTCGACCTCTACTGCCGTTGGTCGGTGTACGCGCTGTCCGCCTCGGAGCCGCTGGTGGCCCTCGCTCTCGCCAACTCCCGGACGCAGGTACGTCCGCCCGGCCTGATCGTGTTCCTGACAGTGGTGCTGCTTCACATGGTCGTCTGCATCGCGCTGCTGCGCTCCGGACTGGCCGGATTCCGGGAAGGGCGTCGTCCGAACCTCCGGACGATCCCGGTCCCGGTCGCGGTTGCGGTCGCCCTGACCGTCGCGTGCCTACTCGCCGGCTGGGCTGCCTTCCCGGACTTCACCCACCCCGCTCCCGACGAACTGGGAGCCAGCCTCCTGACGACAATGATCGTCTTCGGCGCCCTGGCGGTGGCGCTGACTCCCCTGCTCAGTGGTCTCGCGCTGCTGGTCGTGGTGCTGCTGAGCGCCGCCACAACCCTGCTCTGGGGCGCAGGCACCGGCTTGGCCGGGCTGGGCGAACGGCTGGCAGGGCTCGGCGGCCGAGTAGCCACGCAGAGGCTTCGCAATGGCTGCTTCCTCGTCGAGGCATCGCTTCCGGCCGTCCAGGAAGCTCCCCCGGCGACAGCGAAGTCGACCTCATGATCCGGCTCCTGCTCGCGGACGACGAGAACCTCATCCGCTGCGCGCTGGCGGCACTGCTCGCGATGGAAGACGACATCGAGGTCGTGGCGCAGGCCGCGTCCGGCGACGAGGCGCTGGCAATGGCCCGGCTGCACCGTCCCGACGTGGCCGTACTCGACCTGCAGATGCCCGGCGTCGACGGGATCGCGGTCACGGACCAACTACGCACCGAACTACCCGGGTGCGCAAGCCTCATCGTGACCAGCCACGGACGCCCCGGACATCTCAAACGGGCCCTCGCCGCGGGCGCCCGTGGTTTCCTGCCGAAGACCGTGTCGGCGCAGGTCCTCGCCGACGTCATCCGTACCGTCCACCGAGGCGGGCGGTACGTCGATCCAGAACTCGCCGCCGAGGCCATCAGCGCCGGAGACAGCCCGCTGACGCCGCGAGAGGCTGACGTCCTCACCCTCGCAGCCGGCGGCTCTCCGCTCGAAGAGATCGCCAAACGCGCGGCGCTCTCCCTGGGGACGGTACGCAACTACCTGTCCTCGGCCACCGCCAAGCTCGGCGCCGCCAACCGCCATGAGGCCGTGCACCTGGCCCGCTCCCAGGGCTGGATCTGAACAGACTCGGCAGCTCCGCCACATGGCCGAGCCCTTGGAGTGGTCGGCTTGTGGAAGCGGTCGAACGCCAGGCAGGTCATCTACCTTGTTTCCTGGACGCGTGTCAGACGGCGGTTGGTGGCCTGGAGCTGGGTCAGCGTGGTCCGGCGCAGCGTCCCGGCCTGCTCGTCGGTCAGCCGGCCGCTGACCCAGTCCCAGTGCAGGGCGACTCGTTCCCCCGGCTGCACGTCGGGGACGAAGCTGACGCCGTCGACGACGAGCGCGACCCGCTGTGACCGGGGTCCGGACAGCCCGAGCCTGCCGTCCTCCCAGGTCAGGCGCTGGCTGCGCACCACAATGTGGTCGCCGTCGCGGTGGTCGCCGTCGCGCGCCATTACCCGTCCCCACCGGATCCGGCAGCTGTCCAGCACGTGCAGTGGCTGGGCGGAGTGCGGCGAGTCCAGCAGCCGGGACCACGGATAGACCCCGAGGACGTGGAAGCAGT
>NZ_CAAAFO010000086.1:18167-21132 GCF_900634715.1 Candidatus Protofrankia californiensis
TGGAAGCCACGGGCCAGCGACCGGGGATCGCCCGCCATGACCCCGGTAGCGCCGTACTCCAGCAGCGTCTGTGAATCAGCCGGGCCGCAGTAACCGAGCTTGTTCGGCGCATAGGCGTAGCGGGCGAACAGCCGTGCCCCCTCCCCCTCCGCCTGGGTCACCTGAGGGCCAAAGGCACCGCGATCATATTCTTTTCGTGCTGCCGGAGGCCCAAACTCCCGGGTCATCTGAGGGCCATCCGTCCGAAATTGTAGTAGGCCGCGCAGGCCCCCTCCGAGGAGACCATACATGTGCCGATCGGGGTCTGCGGCGTGCAGGCGGTGCCGAACACCTTGCATTCCCACGGCTTGATGACACCCTTGAGGACCTCCCCGCACTGGCATGCCTTGGGGTCGGCGACCCGGATGCCGGGCATGTCGAACCGCTGCTCGGCGTCGAACTGCGCGAAGTCGTCGTTGAGCTTGAGTGCGCTCTGCGAGATGAAGCCCAGCCCACGCCATTCGAAATGGGGCCGTAGTTCGAACACACGCGCCATCAGTGCCAGTGCCTGAGGATTACCCTCTTCCCGCACCACACGGCCGTACTGGTTCTCGACCTCGCAGCGTCCCTGCCGGATCTGTCTGAGCAGCATCGCGACCCCGGCGAGAATGTCCAGCGGCTCGAAACCGGCTACCACAATCGGTTTGCCGTGGACCTCGGGGACGAAGCGATACGGCCGGTTGCCCACCACGGTCGAGACATGGCCAGGGCCGAGGAAGCCGGACAACCGCAGGTCGGGTGACTGCAGGATCGCTCGCAGCGGCGGGACGATCGTGACGTGGTTGCAGAACACGCTGAAGTTGGTCAGACCCAGCTCGCTGGCCCGGACCAGCGTCACCGCGGTGGAGGGAGCGGTGGTCTCGAAACCGACCGCGAAGAACACGACGTGCTTGTCCGGGTTGTCCAGGGCCACACCCAGCGCGTCCAACGGCGAGTACACAAACCGGACGTCCGCCCCGCGCGCCTTGGCCTCCATGAGGCTTCCGCGACCGCCCGGCACCCGCATCATGTCGCCGAACGACGTGAGGATGACCTCCGGCCGCTCGGCCAGCCACATGGCGTCGTCGACCCGTCCCATCGGTATCACGCACACCGGGCAGCCCGGTCCGTGCACCAGCTCCACCGACTCGGGCAACAGGTGTTGGATGCCGTGGCGGTAGATGGTGTGGGTGTGGCCGCCGCACACCTCCATGAACTTGTAGGTGTCCGACCCGGCCAGGTCCGCGATGGCGGCCACCAGTGCGCGCGCGGCCGCGGGATCGCGGAACTCGTCGATGAAGCGCATCGGCTCCTCCTTCTGGTGACGGCCCACGGGCCGGCGACGGTCGACGAACCGATAACAGCCGGTGGGACGATGGCAATCGACGGACCGGTGACGGACCGCGGGCCGAGGTGATCTGCACGGCGGCTACGGCGACGGTTGCGACAGTTGGACAGTTGCGCTGGTCAGGGGGTCGCCGACGATCCGAACGCCTCGACCTCGTCGAGATAGGCCTGCCCCAACTTCTCCACCGCCTCGAGCGTGCGCATCGCCTCGACCTCGTCGATCTTCGCCATGGCGAACCCGACGTGCACCAGCACCCAGTCACCGACCCGCGGACCTTCCTCGGCGACCAGCCGGATGCTGATCGTCCGCCGTACCCCGCTGACGTCGACCTTCGCGAGGTGCTGGTCGACGTCGACGATCTCGACGAGCTGGCCGGGAATCCCCAGGCACATGTACGGCCTCCTTTACGGCCTCCTTGTGTCGCCGCCCGTCGCCACGGGCGTTGGCGTGTCACCCCGGGCGTCGGATGATCACGGCATGCTCCTCGCCGGGTCGGTGGACGCGGTCGGTGGACGCGGGTCAGCAAGATGCGGTCAGCAGATGCGGGGCAACGGGTCGCCGACCAGCATGTCCACGATCCGGGTGCCCCCCAGGGCGGTGCGCATCGCGACGGTCCCGGCCGGCTGCTCGGTGATCTCCCCGATGACCGCGGCCAGCCGTCCCTGCGGATGCTTCCGCAATGCGGCCAGCGCCGCTGGGGTCTGCTCGGGCGGCACCACCGCGAGGAACTTGCCCTCGTTGGCGACGTGGATCGGGTCGATGCCGAGCAGCTCGCAGACGCCGTGCACCTCGGGCCGCACCGGCAGGCAGCGCTCGTCGAGCAGAACACCGAGGCCGCTGTCCCGAGCCAGCTCGTTGCAGACCGTCCCCACCCCGCCCCGGGTGGGATCGCGCAGCCATCGCGTCGACGGCGCCGCGGCCAACAGCTCGTCCACCAGGGCGTTGACCGCCGCGGTGTCCGATCGGATGTCGGCCTCGATCGCGAGGTTGCCGCGGGCGAGCATGACCGCCATCCCGTGTTCGCCGATCGTGCCGGACAGCAGCACCTGGTCCCCCGGCCGCACCCGATGCGCGGACAGCTGCCGGCCGGCCGGTACGAGCCCCACACCGGCGGTCGTGACGATCAGTCCATCCGCGGCGCCGGTGTCGACGACCTTGGTGTCTCCGGTCACCACCCGCACCCCCGCGGCCTGCGCCGCATCGGCCATGTCCCCGACGATGCGGCGCAGCTCGTCGATCGGGAAACCCTCCTCGATCACGAATGCCGCGGACAGCCACAACGGCCGTGCCCCCGTCATCGCCAGATCGTTGACGGTGCCGTGCACCGCCAGGTGACCGATCGAACCGCCCGGGAAGCGCAGCGGCCTGACGACGAAGGAGTCGGTGCTGAACGCCAGCGACTCCCCCGACGGCAACGGCAGGATCGCGCCGTCGCCGAGTACCTCGAGCGCGGGATTGCGGAAGGCGTCGACGAAGACCGCGTCGACCAGCGCCGCCGACGCGCTCCCGCCGGCCCCGTGCGCCGAGGTCACGACCTCGCCGAGCAGCCGCGGCCGGCGGCGCCGGAACGCCTCGATCCGCTCCAGGACCTCGTCCTTG
>NZ_CAAAFO010000086.1:21399-22406 GCF_900634715.1 Candidatus Protofrankia californiensis
CGGTCATCGGGGTCGCTCCCCCGCGGCCAGGTGCGCGTCCGGATGCGCGGTCAGGTGCTGCTGCGTCACGGCCCACAGCTGGTAACCGAGCAGCGCGTGCGCCTCCTGGATCCGGTGCACGCTCTGTGAGCGGACCACGAAGCAGAAGTCGACTACGCCGTCGACGGCGAACCGGCCACCGTCGTATCCGGCGAAGCCGACGGTGAGCGCACCGCGACGTCTGGCCTCGGCCAGCCCCGCCAGGAGATCGGGCGAGTCGCCGCTGGTCGACAGCGCCACCGCGATGTCGCTCCGGCCGGCGTATGCGATGAGCTGCCGGGAGAACACCAGGTCGAAACCGACGTCGTTGCCGAGTGCGGTGACCACCGCCTGGTCCTCGGCCAGCGACCAGGACGGCAGTGGACGTCCATGTGGCGGACGGGAGAACAGATCGGCCAGTGTGGCGGCATCGGTCGAGCTGCCGCCATTGCCAAAGGTGTACATACGTCCACCTTGGGTGAAACACTGTGCCATCGCCGCCGCGGCGGCCGCGATCCGCTCGGCGCATTCCCGCAGCGTCGAACGCTGCAACTCCACGCTCTGCCGGGCCTTCGCCCGCGCCGAGGTGCCGAGTTCGGCCAGCAGCGCTCCCAGCGCCTCCTCCCGATCGCCATCCTCCCGACCACCGCCCTGATGATCGTTCCCGTGGTGGCCATCGCTCTGACGGCCGTTGCTCTGGTGACCGCTGCTCTCCTGGACGTGGAGGAACGGGTAGAGGAACGCGGTGTTCTCGGTGGCCATCACGCACCGTCCCGGTCAAGACGGGTGATCGCCGTTCCGGCGTGGACGAGCAGCAGGTCGCCCGCGGCCACCGGCTCGACCAGCAGGGTGTTCACGAGCTCCTCCCCCGTGGCGGTGCGTACCAGCGCCCGGCCGTCGGCCGACCCCCGGGATGTGATCACCTCGCCGAGCCTGCCTTCGTCGGCGCAGGTGCCGCACGTCCCGCCGGTGCGCCCCTGCTCGGACGA
>NZ_CAAAFO010000086.1:22508-27789 GCF_900634715.1 Candidatus Protofrankia californiensis
GCCGGCGCCCGGCGCATCACGGAGCGCACCACCGGGTCACCGGCGGCGGCCACGGCGAGGACCACGTCACCGGGCCGGACCGCCAGGCGGATCATGGCGACGGGATCCGGACCGGTCACGGCCACCGCGGGCAGCGCCGGCTTGCCGACGACGGCCGGGTGGACGAACTCGACCGCGACATGGTGGGCGTGCGGCACCCACGACGGCGACACGCACCACAGGGTGGCGCCATCGGCGAAACATCGAGCCAACGCGAGCGAAGCGACCGCGAGATCAGCGGCAAGATCAGCGGTCAGGCTCCCGTCGTCCATACCGTCGGCGATCACCGGGGTGCTCATCGTGCTCCCTCGGTTCTCCCGGAACAGCACGTCATGGTGTCACAGCCCGTAACGGTGTCGTCGATCAGCTCGTACTCGCGCATCACGTCCAAGGTGAGCAGTGCCGACTCCTTGTCGAGCCGGGTCAGGGCAAAACCGGCGTGCACCATGGTGTAGTCGTCGACTCCGAGATCGGGAAGGTAGGCCAGGCACACCTTCCGCGTCTCGCCGGGGAAGGCGACATGGGCCATCCTGGTCCCGCTCTCGTCCCAGACCTCGACGATCCTGCCCGGAATCCCCAGACACATGGTCACGTCTCCTCGTCGCTCATGCACAGCACCGCGATCGCCGCCTGCCCGAGCGCCAGCCCGCCGTCGTTGGGCGGCACCACACGGTGGATGAGCGTCTCGAATCCGGCGGCGCGCAGCCGATCCCGGCAGGCGCGCAACAGCAGCACGTTCTGGAACACCCCGCCGGTGAGACCGGCCAGCCGCACACCCCGCTCCCGGCCGACCTGCGTCACCACGTCGGCGACCGCGTCGGCCACCGCTTCGTGGAACGCCGCGGCCAGCACCGCAACCGGTGTGCCCCCGCGCAGCCCGGCCACTAGCGCGTGCAGCAGCGGGGCCGGATCAAGCACGCCGTCCGCACCAACCGGCAGCCGCAGCGGTGATGCCGGTTGCAGCGCTGGTGACGGTGGTGCGTCGGCGGTCGTGGCGGCGAGCGCCTCGAGCTCGATCGCGGCCTGGCCCTCGTAACCGACGCGGTGGCAGACGCCGAGCAGCGAGGACACGGCATCGAAAAGCCGTCCCATGCTGGTGCAGCCGACACAGCCGATGCCGCTGTCGAGCTGGGAACGCACCGCCCGCAGCTCGGCGGGCTCGCACGCGGCCACCGCGGGAAGGTCGGGTTCCCACGGGATGCCGGCCGCGTCCAGATGGGACAGCGCCATCCGGCACGGGTTGCGTACGGCCGCGTCCCCACCGGGCAGCCGCACCTCGCGCAGATGGCCGGCACGGGTGAAGCGGTGGCTGTCCGATCCGAGCAGCAGCACCTCACCACCCCAGACGGCACCGTCGGTGCCGTAACCGGTGCCGTCGAAGGCCACCCCGACAATCGGCTCGCCCAGCCTGCCGTGCTCGGCGAGCAGGGAGGCCACATGTGCGTGGTGGTGTTGGACAAGCAGCGGCGGCCGGTCACCGGCGTGGCGCTCGGCCCAGCCACGGGTCGAGTACCCCGGATGAGCGTCGGCGACCAGTCGTACCGGCCGCACGGCGTGCAGGGCGGTGAGCTGGTCGACCGATCGTTCGAAGGCGCGCAGCGTCTGGAGGCTGCCCATGTCGCCTACATGGGCCGAACAGAATGCGCGCTCACCGTCAGTGACGCAGAAGGTGTTCTTCAGCTCCCCGCCGACGGCCAGGATCGCCTCGGCCGGTCGACCTCGGTCGCCCGGAAGCGCCCCCCGACCGAGGCTGCCCACAGGCGCCATCTGGCCGAGGTCGACCGGGAACACCGCCCCGCCGAGGTCGACCGGAAGCGGTGCGTAGCCGCGGGACCGGCGGATCGGCAGTTCGCGGCCGTCGACGACACGGACCACCGAATCGTCGCAGGGCACCTGGATCGGCCGGTCGTGGGTGAGCATCGCGTCGGCCAGCGCCGGCAGCCGGCTCCGGGCGTCGGTGTCGTCGAAGCAGATCGGCTCGCCGGCCAGGTTGGCGCTGGTCAGCACCATGAATTCAGGAGGCATGAATTCAGGAGACGGGACGGCCATGCCGGGCACCTGGGCGAACAGCAGGTGGTGCAGCGGCGAGTAGGGCAGCAGCACACCGATCAGCGGGTTGCCCGGCGCCACGTCCGCGACGACGGGGGCGTCCGGCCGGCGCCGCAGCAGCACGATCGGACGGGCCGGGCCGCGCAGCACCGCGGCCTCGGCCGGGTCGATCTCGGCAAGCCGCCCGGCCACCGCAAGATCGCGGGCCATCACCGCGAACGCCTTGCCCGCCCGTGCCTTGCGCTCGCGCAGCAGGCGCACCGCCGCCGGACTGTCAGCCCGGCAGGCCAGGTGGTAGCCACCGATCCCCTTCACCGCGACGACCAGACCGTCGACCAGCGCCCGGTGGGCCGCGGCCAGGGCCGCGTCCGACCCGGTCGCGATGTGACGTCCACGCGCGAAAGGAACAGAGGGAACGAAAGGCGTGAAAGGCACGAAGGACAACTGCGGCCCGCAGTCCGGACAGCACACCGGCTGGGCGTGGAAACGGCGGTCGGCCCCGTCGTGGTACTCGGCCGTGCAGGCCGGGCACATCGGGAAGCCCGCCATGGTGGTGGCCGCCCGGTCATAGGGCAGCGACCGGATGATGGTGAACCGGGGACCGCAGGTGGTGCAGGTGATGAACGGATGGCGATAGCGGCGGTCGGCCGGGTCGAACAGCTCGCGTAGACAGTCGTCGCACACCGCCATGTCCGCGGGGACGAAGGTACGGGCGCCCTCGCCGCCACCGCGACTGGCCACGATGCGAAAGCCGGGCTCCCCGGTTGCCGGCACAACGACTTCCGCCCGCAGAGTCGTGATACAGGCCGGGAGCGGTGCGTCGCTGCGCAGCCGCTGCAGGAACTCCGTGACCACTGCCGGTGGGCCCTGGACCTCGATGAACACCGAACCGGGGTCGTTGCCGACAAAGCCGTCGACACCGAGCGCAACGGCAAGCCGGTAGACGAAGGGCCGGAATCCAACCCCCTGCACAACACCCTCGACCCGTAGCCGCAGCCGTTCCACAGCACCGGAGTGACCGGCGGTCATAGGACGGATGCCAGCCGCGGTCATGCGCGTGACCCCGGGTGAGGACCAGCCGCACCGGGCCGGCGGAACCCGGCCAGGAAGTCCCGTTCGATCAGGGCGATGACCTCCTCCATGGCACGGCGCACCGCCGCGGACAGCTCCCAGCCCGCGTCGACGCACTCGGCCTCGATGAGGAACACCGTGACGTCGCCGGGGTAGGCGTCCGCCTCCGGCGACCCAAGTGCCTGGCCTTCCAGCCAGTTGGCGAGTGCCAGCGCGTGATCCCAGCGGAAGGCATGGGTGTGCAGGCCCTCCAGCGGAGGGAGATCGGCCAGCTCGGGGCCGGGTACGCGGTAGATCGTGCCCGGCTGCACGCCGGTCCGAGCGGCGTCGATGATGACCACCCGGCGGGCCCCGCGCATCCGGAACGCCACGTCCATCCCGGCGGTGCCACCATCGACGATCTGCACCCCGTCGGGAACGCCCTGTTCCCACAGCTGCCGGATGAGGACCGGGCCGACGCCGTCGTCGCGGCGCAGGACGTTGCCGCAGCCCACCAGGAGAAGATCACACCGCGACGTTGCGGTGCCGCCGGCGGGTTCCTCGGGGAGCTGCGTCACCGGGCTCCTCCATCCGTTCCATCCGTTCCGTGTCGATCTTCCGCCTACTGCGCTCCAGGACCATTCCATTGATCACAAAGTTGCCGAGCTCACGCCCGCTCCGCTGCCGCAACCCACCGGCAGGCACGATCCGGATGGTCAACACTGATGCCGACCACCGATGTCGACCACTGACGCCGAACGCTGAAGCCCGTCCCGCCGTACAGACCCACGAAACCGGACGGGCTCACGAAACCGGACGGATCCACAGACCGGACGAACCAGCCAAGTCGGACGGACCCGCAGAGGGGACTCACTGTGCACGAGCTGTCGATCTGCCGCGCCATCGCCGGCATCGTCGCCGAGCACGCCGGTGACCGTCCGGTACAGACCGTATACATACAGATCGGACAACTACGGCAGATCGTGCCGGACACCCTCGTCCACTGCTGGTCGCTGGTCAGCGAAGGCACCGCCCTGGACGGCTCGCAGCTACGGATCGAGAGTGTGCCGGCACAGATCCGCTGCACCGACTGCGGTCATATGCAGACGCTCACCGTGCCGGTCCTGCTGTGCGGGCAGTGCGGCGGTCGCAGCGTGTCGGTGGTGCGGGGCGAGGAGTTTCTGATCACTTCCCTGGAACTCGCGGAGGCGTGAGCCGCCACAGGCTGATTCCATCGACACCGCGAACCGGAGGAGGAGGATCAGTATGGGCCGATTCCACTGGCACGCCGACGGCACCCCGCACGACCACGAACACCACGCCCAGAACGACCACCGCGGGGTGGGCGATCATTCCGGGTACGAGACCGGGGCGCAGCGCGTCGAGGTACTGGCCGCGATCCTCGGCGAGAACGACCGGCTCGCCGCCGCGAACCGCAGCGACTTCGACGCCGCCGGGACGCATGTCGTCAACCTGATGTCCGCGCCGGGCGCCGGTAAGACGACCCTGCTCCGGGAAACCCTCCGCCGGCTGTGCTCCACGCTGCGGGTCGGGGTGATCGAGGGCGACATCGAGACCAGCATTGACGCCGACCGGCTCGCCGGGCTGGGCGCGGTGGTGTCGCTGGTCAATACCGGGCAGGGTTTCGGCGGCGAATGCCATCTCGACGCCGCCATGATCCGTTCGGCGATCGGACGCCTGCGCCTGGACCTCCTCGACCTCGTCGTCATCGAAAACGTCGGCAACCTGGTCTGCCCGGCCGAGTTCGACGTCGGCGAACACCGGCGGGCGATGATCTTCTCAATCACCGAAGGCGAGGAGAAGCCGCTGAAATACCCGATCATGTTCCGGTCCGCCGACCTCGTTCTGATCAACAAAGTGGACCTGCTACCCCACCTGGACTTCGACCTCGAGCTTTTCCGCCGCAACCTCACCGACGTCAACCCCGGCGTGACCACCCTGGAAATCAGCGCCCGCACCGGCGACGGCCTCACCGCATGGTGCGACTGGCTGTCCGTGTAACACAACCCGACCAGCCACGGGGATCGAGCTGCGGATGCGTACCCGCGGCCCTCAGCCATCCATCGTCCGTCAGGGACAGGTAAGTCGTATCGGTGACGTGCGGAGGTAGAGCATTGACCGG
>NZ_CAAAFO010000087.1:0-1183 GCF_900634715.1 Candidatus Protofrankia californiensis
TTGTGCTGGCCTTCGAGAGCCCGGCCGCAGCAAATCATTTCGCGGACACGCACGGTATAGGTGATTACACGGTTGGGCCTGTCAGGTTTTCCGGGAGTTCAGCGGCTCCCGCGGTCCGCTGGCAGGGAGTAACCGTATGAAACCGGATGATCAATGTGCCGCCAGGCATCGCCTGTCCGCGTTGAGCATGTTGGCGCAGGACGCGGCATATGATCAGCATCCGACGGGTGATCCGCCGCTGCTCTCGTCTGATCTTCGCCGGGGTCTGCTCGCTGTGCTGGCGTTGGCTCCGGAACGGCTGCTACGGGCTGGTAGTGGAGTGACGGAAGGTGAGGCGGCGGCATTCCTTACGGGTCAGCAAGCCGCGCTGGACGCCGTCCACACGTGCATTGGCACGTACATGGCTCCCCGCACGGGTACGGCGGCACAGGCACCGGCCTGCATTGTCTGCTGATGAGGAAGGGGCGAGGTCCAGGGTCATTGCAAAGTCGCGTTTGCGCTGGCCACGAGGGTGATCGCCTGGTCGGGATGGCGGGCATGGTGACGTAGAGCTCGGGCGATGACGGCCTCCCCTGGCGAACATGAAGCGTCGAGAACTCCATGATCGACAAGAGGGTCGTGTCCGCCGTGCATCCATCTCCGGCGTGTCGCTGGTATCCGTCCAGGTCAGGCCATGCTGCGACCACAGCAGGAAATGATCAGGTCGACCTATCGACTATGAAATGGCCCTGGTCCCGGGCATCAATGGCAGCCGAAAGCCTGACGACCTCCTCAGCCAGGGTGGGTCCGGCGGGCCCACCCGCGTTCCCGGAACGAAATCTTGCCTGACTGTCCACCCCGAGATCGGACGCCCCGAGAGCGTGGACGAACACCCGCACTGTGACCACCCCCGTAGAAACCGGCCACGAGAGTATCCGCCAGCCCCAAGAGATCAACCAACAGCCCGCCCACCAACGCAACAGGCGGGATCGTGAGGCCCGTCCAACGCGCCACAGTGATCGCCACGGCGACGGACCCGCACAGGGGAAGCCCGCAATTTACCCCTGGTTTGTTACCTCCGGCTTGTAGATCACGGGCGCTATTCCAGATGAATCTGGTCTTCACTGTCAGGTTTCAATCCGACTCGGATTTGTAGATCACGGGCACCGGCCGACACACGCTTCATCGTACCGTCTGCACCAAA
>NZ_CAAAFO010000087.1:1739-3534 GCF_900634715.1 Candidatus Protofrankia californiensis
GTGCAAACCGATGGTGACACCTCCGCGACTTCGCTTCGACAGCCGTGGCGTGGCCATCCCCGAACCCGCTTCCACGACCGACACGCACGACTCCACTATCGTCCCCTTCCCGGATGCCACCACGCCCGGAGCAACACCAGCCCGCTTTCCGATCGGCCCACCGGCCGTCCGCCGCCGGCGGCGCTCACCACCACGGCAACGGCAGCGACGACGGCCGTCCTTACGCCAGCACGCGCGAACGCGGCGGCGCCGAGCGCGCTCCCGCCGCCGTGTTCGCATGCTGGTCCGGCGGACGGTAGTCCTACTGATCGGCTTCGGTGCCGTCCTGGTGACAGTCGCCCTCGGCAGGGCGGCCGGCCTCAGCGCGGAACACGCCGGTGCCCTGCTCGACCGGATCGCCACCGCGACGACGCCATGGTGAACGCCCATCCGGCATCGGGATCCTGCGGAGTTCTCCTGCGTCCGTCTGCACCTTGTGACCACACGAGGAGGTACCGATGGCCCGCACCATTCGCATCAACGGTATCGACGTCCCCGTCATCGCCGACGAGATGACCGGTGCCGACATCAAAGCAGCCGCGGGTGTCGGCGACGACCGGGTGCTCGTCCGGCAGGATGCCGAGCGGAACACCATCGTCGGTGACGGCCAACGGGTCCGCATCGCGGAAGGGGATGTCTTCGCCCATCACGCCCGGCACTCCAAAGCGGCGTGCGAGACTCGCCCGACAGCCGGCAACCCGGCCGACGACCCGGCCGACGACCCGGCCGACGGCCTGACCGACGACGCGCACGACCCACGCCGATGAACCCGCAGCACCGCCGTATCCGGCTCGAAGCGGCCCAGCTCGCCGGGGCCTACCCGGGGCTTCGCATCGCCGGCGACGACTCGTGGATTCTCATCCCCGAATTCCGGTTGCCGACCGGATGGGAGCCGACCCGCACCACCGTGCTCGTCGTCGTCCCGGTCACCTACCCCGAGTCCGCCCCGGACGGCTTCTTCCTCGGTTCCCGCCTGCGACGACACGACGGCGGCAGCGGCAGCCTCGTCGACCCCGGCCACTACTTCCACGGTTACAACAATCCCTACGCCGACCTGGGCTACGTCTGGTACTGCCTGGAGGATCCGTACCGCCGGTGGGATCCCCGACTCGACTCGCTGTTCACCTTCGTCGAAGCCATCCGCACCTACCTCGGTACGGCGGACTGACCGGTGGTCAGAAATCAGGAGCAGGAGAAGAGACAGTGCTGTCTCATCGTCCCCGAGGTCATATGGACGGAGCTGTCCGCCCACCTGCTCGGCAGCGACCTTGAACGGTTCGCCTATCTCCTCGGCCGGGCGGAGGTACACAGCGATCGACCGGGACGCCGCGTCGTCACCATTCGGACGCGGTACGCCCTCCTGCTGCCCGATGCCGCGCTGGCCGTGCAGACCCCCACCCGCGTCGAGGTCGCCGCCGACATCAGCCGGACCGTTCTGCGCACCTGCTACGAGCACGCGCTGTCCCTCGTCGACGTGCACAGCCATCCGGGCACGTCGACACCAGCGGTCTTTTCCGAACCTGACCGTGACAATGCCGTGGAAACCCACCGGGAGTTCCACGCCACGATCCCCGCCCGACCGCCGGTGGTCGCCGCATCCCTCGTGCTCACCCACACCGGCGTCGACGGACTGTGGTTCGACCCGGACGCCGGCCGTCTCGCGCCGTTGGACATTCCCTCCGTCGCGAACGCACCACTTCCCCACCTCAGTGCGAGCACAGGAGCCCAACCATGACCCGACCGCGGCCCGCTCCCA
>NZ_CAAAFO010000087.1:3590-6285 GCF_900634715.1 Candidatus Protofrankia californiensis
ACGACCGGTACGACCGGCAGATCAGGGCGTTCGGGCCCGGCACGCAACGCTGGCTCGGCCGGCTGACCGTGGGCGTCGTCGGCGTGGGCGGGGCCGGATCCCTCGTCGTCCAGGGCCTGGCCCACCTCGGCATCGGAGGTCTCCTACTCGTGGACCCGGACCATGTGGAGACGTCCAATCTGGCCCGGCTCGTCGGTGCCACCCCCGCGGACGCCCAGCAGGCGACGCCCAAGGTGGACGTAGCCAGCCGCCTGGCACGGGCGATCAACCCTGGCCTCCCCGTTACTGTGATCCACGACAGCATCCTCAACCCGACCGTCTGGCACACCCTGAGCCGCACCGACATCCTGATCGGTGCCGTCGACGGCCACGCACCGAGATGGGCGATCAACCGGCTCGCCGTCCAGTACGAACGGCTCTACCTCGACATCGGGGTGGAACTGAGCCGCAGCGGACCCGAAGCCGACCTGGAGGTCGGTGGTCGGGTCGCCGTCATCCGACCGGACGGGCCATGCCTGCGCTGCCAGGACGGCTACGACCCGACGCTGGCCGCCCGCGAGCAGGATCCGCTCACCCGCGCCGCCCGCCGGGCAGCCGGCTACGAAAACGCCACACCGGCCGTCCCGTCGGCATCCGCACCATCGGAATCATCACCGAGCCCGGCGGCGAGCGTGCTGTTCCTCAACCAGGCCGTCGTCGCGCTCGCCCTCGGGGAGCTCGTCAACAGCCTCACCCCCTGGAGGGCCACCGCCGAGCAGATCCTGCTCGACCTCGTCCACCCACGATTGACGAACCTGTCCGCCGACGCCGACCCGGCCTGCCCCGTCTGCGGTCCCGACGGCATCCGCGGGCTGGGCGACGACGGCGGACCGCCACCGAGCCGGGACGGCCGTGCAGCACCGCCGCCAACCACGAGCCGGCGACCGTCCTGTGTGGAAAGGGATGTCGTTCCGGCGGGCCTGAACCCCATCTCAGGCCAGGATAGATAGCTGTAGCTATAATAAGTGGAGTTATTCAGTGGGAGGGCTGGGAGAAGAGCCGGGAGAGTGGTGTGGTCGACAAGCCCGCCGAGATGTTCGACCGCGACTTCGAATGGGCCGAACTCACCCGCTTCGCCCGCCACCCCGGCCCGGAAGCCACCCTGGGTGTGGTCTCCGGACGGCGACGCCAGGGCAAGACCTTCCTCCTCGACGCCCTCACCCGCGCCCACGGTGGTTTCCTGTTCACCGCCACCGAAACCACCGAAGCCGACGCCCTCCGCCAGTTCGGCGAGACCCTCGCCCGCTACCGCGACGAACCCGTCCCCTACCGCTTCACCGGCTGGGACGAGGCCATCGGCCAACTGATGCGCACCGCCACCGACGGGCCCACCACCGTCGTCATCGACGAGTTCCCCTTCCTCGCCAAAGCCTCCCCCGCCCTGCCCTCCATCATCCAACGTGCCCTCGACCCGGCAGCCCAGCGCACCAACACCCCCGTACGGCTCCTGCTGTGCGGCTCCGCCGTGTCCTTCATGGGACGGCTGCTGTCCGGCAACGCCCCCCTGCGCGGCCGCGCCGGCCTCGAGCTCGTCGTCCCCACCCTGGACTACCGCCTCGCCGCCCAGTTCTGGGAGATCACCGACCCGCGCACCGCCGCACTCACCCACGCCGTCGTCGGCGGCACCCCCGCCTACCGGCGCGAATTCACCCAGGGCGACACACCTACGGACCCCGACGACTTCGACCCCTGGGTCATCCGCGCCGTCCTCAACCCCGCCCGCCCCCTCTTCCGCGAGGCGCGCTACCTCCTCGCCGAGGAACCCGACTTGCACGACACTGCCCTCTACCACTCCGTGCTGGCCGCCATCGCCGCCGGCAACACCGCCCGCGGCGGGATCGCCGACTACCTCGGCCGGAAATCCACCGACCTCGCCCACCCCCTGAGCGTCCTCGAGGACGTCGGCCTGATCCGCCACGAACCCGACGCCTTCCGCAAAAACCGCTCCGCCTACCGGATCGCCGAACCGCTCATCGCCTTTTACCACGCCGTCATGCGCCCCTACTGGGGCGACCTGGAACGCCCAGGCCGCGCGGACGCCGTGTGGCGACGCGCCCAGCCCACCTTCCGCAGCAAAGTCGTCGGACCGCACTTCGAGGACCTCTGCCGCGCCTGGGCCCGCTGGCACGCCAGCCCCGACACCCACGGCGGCCACCCCTCCCGCGTCGCCGCCGGTACCGTCCACGACCCGGCCGCCAGGACCAGCCACGAGATCGACGTCGCGGTCTTCGGCCACC
Source organism: Candidatus Protofrankia californiensis (assembly GCF_900634715.1). GTDB lineage: Bacteria > Actinomycetota > Actinomycetes > Frankiales > Frankiaceae > Protofrankia > Protofrankia californiensis. Next base: position 5,867 of record NZ_CAAAFO010000087.1, read on the forward strand.
ACGACTCCGAACGCGAAACCCTGCTCGCCCTCGGCGAGGTCAAGTGGAACGAGACCATGGGCATCAGCCACCTCCAGCGCCTCGACCACATCCGCAGCCTGCTCCGCACCCGCACCCGCGCCACCGGCGGTGGCGTCCCGCGCCTGCTGTGTTTCAGCGGCGCGGGTTTCACCCCCGAACTCCACGATGCCGCCGCTGACGACCGCACCATCCAACTCATCGGCCTGCAACGGCTTTACCACGGGGAATAGCGGCTTCGCCGCCACCCCAAGCCGTTCGCAGGAGAGCCCCGACTCAGATTTGCAGATCGCGTACACGTTCCTGTCGACGATCTTCGGGGTCGGCCACATCCTGTTTCAATCCGACTCGGATTCTTAAGATCACAGGAATTATTTCAGATGAATCCGGTCTTCACTGCC
>NZ_CAAAFO010000087.1:6694-12165 GCF_900634715.1 Candidatus Protofrankia californiensis
ATCGCGGAAGCCTACCCGATTGGCATGGTTGATACAGACTCATCATGGTCTGGCATGATCAATGGTGTGACGAGAGGTTCGTACAAATATGAAGGTGATGTCGCAGACGTGGTCTGGTAGACGAGTAAGGTCGTCCGATTCGAACACGGAGAGCTCGATCCTTTCCTCCCTCGACTTCATCGCCTCGACCTCGATGTCCCGCCGAATTCATCGGCCCCGCCCGCGTGAGCGGCACCAGGAAGCAGGCCGCACAATGAACCAGCCGATCACTTTGCGTGAACGGCGGTCGATGACGGTGACGAGATACGCCCAGCCCTCCCCGTCCGGAGTCGGGTGGCCCGAGAGGATCTCCCACCGGGGCTCCCGCAGATCCCCGCATGACAGTCTCGGATGGCCGACCTCGCTGTGCCGGCTGCCGCCGTAGTCTGGGCCGATGGTCAACCGTCTGTACTTTCGCCAGTTGCTGTCCGGGCGTGACTACGCGGTCAATGATCCGGTAGCGACTCAGATGGTCAACTTCACGTACCTGATCGGCGACCAGGAGACCCGGGACGCGGTGGTGGTCGATCCGGCGTACGCTGTCGACGATCTTCTCTCGGTGCTTGCCGCCGATGAGATGCGCCTCACCGGCGTCCTGGTCACCCATCACCATCCCGATCACGTCGGCGGCGAGATGTTCGGTTTCGCCCTGCCGGGCCTGCCGGAGCTGCTCGCCCGTACGCAGGTCCCGGTACACGTGCACCGGGACGAGAGCGAGTGGGTGCGACGCACCACCGGGGTGTCGGCCACCGACCTCGTGGGCCACGATCACGACGACGTGCTCGACGTCGGTGCCGTGCCCGTCCGGCTGCTGCACACCCCCGGGCACACCCCGGGCAGCCAGTGCTTCCTGGTGGACGGCGACCGGCTGGTTGCCGGCGACACGCTTTTCCTGGAAGGCTGCGGACGTACCGATTTCCCCGGCGGCGACCCCGACGCCATGTACGCGAGCCTGCGGCAGCTGGCCGCGCTGCCTGACGACACCGTCGTCTACCCCGGTCACTTCTACTCGGCGCAGCCCAGCGCGCCGATGTCGACGGTGCGCAGTGGTAACGCGGTGTTCCGTCCCCGTTCCGCCGAACAATGGCGGGCCTTCTTCGGAGGGTGACACCGACATGCCCCGCCCGCCCGTCACCCGACCCGGTCCTGCTGACCGGACGGGTATGCCCGTTCCGGTCGTTCCGGTCGCGAACCGCTCATCCGAATCGAGAGAGAATCACATGACACGCACCGTTGTGAACCGTTACGTCCTACCCAACATCATTGAGCGCACCTCCCGCGGCGAATACGGGATGGACCCCTATTCCAAGCTGCTGAAGGAACGCATCATCTTCCTGGGGACGCAGATCGACGATATTTCCGCGAACGACGTCATGGCGCAGTTGCTCTATCTCGAGGGCGAGGACGCCGACCGGGACATCTCGCTCTACATCAACTCCCCGGGTGGCTCGTTCACCGCACTGATGGCGATCTACGACACGATACAGTTCGTCCGGCCCGACATACAGACCCTCTGTCTCGGGCAGGCCGTGTCCGGGGCGGCCATCCTGCTCGCGGCCGGAACTCCCGGCAAACGGTTCGCCCTCAGCAACAGCCGGATACTGATCGACCAGCCGTCCAGCCAGAGCGAGGGGCAGTCGAGCGATCTGGAAATTCACGCCCGTGAGATCCTGCGGATGCGGGCGCTGCTGGAGACGATACTTGCCCGGCACACCAACCGGAGCACCGAACAGATCCGCCGGGACGTCGAACGCGACAAGATTCTCGACGCGACCGAGGCGTGCGAGTACGGCCTCGTCGACGAGGTCATCCAGAGCCGGAAGAACTCGCTGCGGCGCGCCGCGTCCGAATAGCGACACCGCATAGCGACACCGCATGACGACACCGTCTGGCCCCGGACCCGCTCGGCCGGGCGCCGGCGACCCGATGCCGTCACACCGATGCCGTCACAGTGGTTCTCCGGGAATGTCGAGGTATTCCCTGCGGAGAGTCTCGACGATCGGGTGATCGTTTGCCAGTTCCCGGTCGTCGACCGCGGCGATCGCGCGTACGCCGACAGCCGCGTTGGTGGCGAACGCGGCCTGCATACCGAGGAGCGCCGCACGGTCGACCGGTGCGGTGACCGCGCGCTTGTGCGTCCGCCGGAGCAACTCCACGGTCACTCCGAGCAGACAGTCCGCATCGGGCCAGATCACCTGGTTACCGTCGAAGAAGCCGATGTTCCAGGTGGCGCCCTCCGAGACGAAAGAAGCGGCATCGGTGAAGAGCACGTCGTCGAAGCCGTTGAGTTGCGCGGCACGACGGTAGCGCAGCGTGTCGAAAAGGCCCACGTGTTTGACCGCCGGCATGTTCCGGCGGTAAGCGACCGACTGGACGCGCAGCGGCGGCAGCGGGAGGGCGGGTGCCGGCCGGGTGGTCACCAGGACGTGCGGTTGTGCCGCGGCACCTGGATGCCCCACCTCGAGCGCCGGGTCGAAGACGGTTATCCGGACCATGCAGGAAGCTGTGCCCCCCGTGACCGCCCGGCGGGCGAGATATCGGATCCTGTCGACGTCCAGATCGGCATCGAAGAGCAGCCGACAATCGTGGGCCAACCGCTTCAGATGCAGTGACAGCCCGCGCACCCGTTGGTGATCGATACGCATGGTCGTGAAATGGCCGTAGTTTGTCAGCGCCAGTGCAGCAAGATCATTAAGGTCGAGCGGTGCGCCGTCCAGCTCCATCACGGGGCCAGTCTCACCTCCAGCAGGGATCGCTACCAGCCGATTCTCTCTCGCCTCTCCCGGGGAAGCCGCCAGCGGGATCCCCGCGACAGGACGGTGCGGGGGATCACCGGATCCTTGCGCGCACCCCCTGGCAGGCCGGCCACTGGTGCCGGATAGGGTGGGGGTTCACGGTATAGGCGACCGTTGAGATCGCACGAGAACGCGACGTAGACCGAACCGCACGAGAACACCCACGGCACCTTACGCCCCGGTTCGGTTCGTCCGGTTCGAATCCGGACGTTACCCGCCGGCAATCGAAGCCCATACTTTACCCAGGCATCTGTTACGGAGAAAAATTCGTCGCGGATGCTTAACGAAAATGTATTCTTCCGGCGATCACCGACAATCATTTTCGTAGTTATCGTTCGCCTGGCCGGTTCCGCGAGATAGGCGAGAAAGGGCGAACATGGGGTTGTCAGCACGCAGGATCCTCAGCAATGCGCGCTGGTCGGAATGGAATCCCGGACGATTGACCGTCTACCTGGTCGGATGCATTTTCTTCTCGATCGGTGCCACGTTCTTCATCGTCTCCGACCTGGGAACGGACCCGCTCGACGTATTCGTACTCGGCGTCAAGGATCACATTTCGATAACGATCGGGATCGGCCAGGCGTCCGTCGCGCTCGTCTGTATCACCAGCTGGTCGCTGTGGAACCGGTGTAGGCCGGTTGTCTCGCCGTTCATCACGTTCTTCCTCTGCGGCAGCATCATCGACCTGCTGCTGGCCGTCGAACTCGCCGAGGAGACCCATATCCACCGAGTCGGGCTGATGCTCGTCGGTGGTGTGCTGTGCGCCTACGGCTCGACCCTCATCATCATGAGCGCGATCGGTATCCGTGCCATGGACCTGCTCGCCATCACAATGGTTCGGCGTTGGCGATGGCCGTTCTGGGCGTCGAAGGGATCCCTCGAGGCGCTGCTGCTGGTTGCCGGCTGGTTGCTCGGGGGTCCGGTCGGTGTCGGGACGCTGTGCTTCCTTTTGAGCGTCAACCTGCTCATCCAACCGATGATCGCTGCTACGGAACGACTTACCAGTATCACCAACCTGGGTCTGCCGACCAGGACGTCGGTCTCGGCGCCCGAAGCCGGCTGACACCTTCCCGTCTTCCCCACCTTCCCGCAACCGATTCCTCGCAGATGTGACGAATACGAATCCGGAACAGGGCCGGTCCGAGCGTGATGTGCCCCGCATCGCGGCGATCGTGATTACCCGAGGTTTGCCACGCGATTGTCTTAGATCAACGGACGTCGACCATCAGGGCGAACTCAGGGTAGGTGAAGGTCACAGTGGGTGAGGAGAGTTCCGACGCCTGCGAACTACGACGGACAGATCCAGGATCAGATCCAGGATCGGCAGCGATCAGGAGTACCCAGCGGCCCATATCGCGTTCAGCGCCGCGAAAGCGGCGGTTGCGGACCGCTGTCGTCGGATGCGTGGCAATAGTGGTCGTCGCCGCCACCCCGGCCTCCAGTGTCATCGGCGGCCCGGGTGGCGGCGCCAACACGCCAGTCGCCGACCGGGCGATTCAGACCTTCACCATTCCACGTTCCTTTACCGCCGCCGCCAACACCAACCCCGTTTCCGCCCAGCTGTCGGCCGCCGCCGACAAGGTGCTCCCGGGGGTGGTGAGCATTGTTTCCAGACTCGCCTCGCAGAACGCCTCCGCGGCGGGCACCGGTATGGTGCTGAAATCCTCCGGCGAGGTACTCACCAACAACCACGTCATCGCGGACGCCGCCGCCATCACTGTTACCGTCGCCAGCACCGGTCGTTCCTACCAGGCGTCGGTCGTCGGGACGAACACGACCGACGACGTCGCGGTCCTGCGGCTGCAGGGTGCCTCCGGACTTGCCACGGTTCCGATCGGTGACTCCGCGAAGGCCGGGGTCGGTGACTCCGTCGCCGCCGTCGGCAACGCCGACGGCGGATCGCCCGCGGTCGTTTCCGGCAGGATCACAGCACTCAACCAGAGCATCACCGCCACCGACCCCGGCGGCGGCAACGCCGAAGAGCTTTCCGGGCTGATCAAGACTGATGTTGCCATCAAGCCCGGATTCTCCGGCGGTCCGCTGGTCAGCGCGGCCGGTGATGTCATCGGGATGGACACGGCAGCGACCGCGTTCAACGAGTACCTGCCAACCGGGATGAGGGCCGGGTACGCCATCCCGATCAGTCACGCGATCTCCATCGCCACTGCGCTCACATCGGGCACATCCGCGAAAGCCGCCCCAGCAGCACGTCTGGAGAGCTTGGGGAGCCTGGGGAGCACCGCCGGCATCGAGGCGCACAGCGTGCAGGTCCGCATAACGCGTGCCACAGGCAACAGCGTCCTCACCGGCGTGCACGAGCGTGACCTCCGTGCCGGCGCGTCAGCGACCAGCCCTCTGGGTGCGCCGGGCCAGGCATGGCCTGGTTCGCCAGGGCCTGCTCCGAAGGCCGGCCCAGCCAGGCGCGGGAGGCGTCCGGCCGGACGGCGCCGCGTCAGGTCGGCCGTCCCGGCCGTCGGAGCACTTCGCATGCCTTGATGAGCGCTGGACACCGGGAAGATCGGCGCGAGTTTGTCGATGCGTACGCTAATGTGGCCGAAAAGCGTGCACGGTAACGAACTCGTTTAGATCATGACCTGTGTGGATGGCTGCGAACGGGATCTATACAGCAGAACCCCC
>NZ_CAAAFO010000089.1 GCF_900634715.1 Candidatus Protofrankia californiensis
GGCACACACAGCGAAGAGGGGCTACCCACACGGATAGCCCCTCCCCACAAAAAGTCCGGCGGCGACCTACTCTCCCACGCAGTCACCCACGCAGTACCATCGGCGCAGAAGGGCTTAGCTACCGGGTTCGGAATGGAACCGGGCGTTTCCCCTTCGCCATAACCACCGAAACACTATGGAGTTCACAACCGGACACCGGCCATACCCCCAGAACCGCACAGTGGACGCACAACAAATTTATAGTCAAGCCCTCGGCCTATTAGTACCGGTCAGCTCCATGTGTCACCACACGCCCACTTCCGGCCTATCAACCCGATCATCTATTCGGGGGCCTTACCAGGTTAACCCTGTGGGAGACCTCATCTCGAAGCAAGCTTCCCGCTTAGATGCTTTCAGCGGTTATCCCTCCCGAACGTAGCCAACCAGCCGTGCTCTTGGCAGAACAACTGGCACACCAGAGGTTCGTCCGTCCCGGTCCTCTCGTACTAGGGACAGCCCTTCTCAAGTCTCCTGCGCGCGCGGCGGATAGGGACCGAACTGTCTCACGACGTTCTAAACCCAGCTCGCGTACCGCTTTAATGGGCGAACAGCCCAACCCTTGGGACCTACTCCAGCCCCAGGATGCGACGAGCCGACATCGAGGTGCCAAACCTTGCCGTCGATATGGACTCTTGGGCAAGATCAGCCTGTTATCCCCGGGGTACCTTTTATCCGTTGAGCGACGGCGCTTCCACAAGCCACCGCCGGATCACTAGTCCCTGCTTTCGCACCTGCTCGACATGTCTGTCTCACAGTCAAGCCCCCTTGTGCACTTGCACTCGACACCTGATTGCCAACCAGGCTGAGGGAACCTTTGGGCGCCTCCGTTACTCTTTAGGAGGCAACCGCCCCAGTTAAACTACCCACCTGACACTGTCCCTGATCCGGATCACGGACCGAAGTTAGACACCCAATTCAACCAGAGTGGTATTTCAACAGTGACTCCACCGAAACTGACGTTCCGGCTTCACAGTCTCCCACCTATCCTACACAAGCCGAACCGAGTACCAATATCAAGCTATAGTAAAGGTCCCGGGGTCTTTCCGTCCTGCCGCGCGTAACGAGCATCTTTACTCGTAATGCAATTTCGCCGAGTCTGTGGTTGAGACAGTGGGAAAGTCGTTACGCCATTCGTGCAGGTCGGAACTTACCCGACAAGGAATTTCGCTACCTTAGGATGGTTATAGTTACCACCGCCGTTTACTGGCGCTTAAGTTCTGAGCTTCGCACCGAAGTACTAACCCGTCCCCTTAACGTTCCAGCACCGGGCAGGCGTCACTCCGTATACATCGTCTTACGACTTCGCACGGAGCTGTGTTTTTAGTAAACAGTCGCTTTCCCCTGGTCTCTGCGGCCACTCTCCGCTTCGGAGGCACGCTCCTACACGGAAAACGGCCCCCCTTCTCCCGAAGTTACGGGGGCATTTTGCCGAGTTCCTTAACCACAGTTCACTCGCTCGCCTTGGTATTCTCTACCTGACCACCTGTGTCGGTTTAGGGTACGGGCGGCCCTGACACTCGCTAGAGGCTTTTCTCGGCAGCATGGGATCACCCACTTCGCCACAATCGGCTCGGCATCAGGTCTCAGGCACATAAGATACGGATTTACCTATACCTCGCCCTACACCCTTGCCCCAGGATAACCACCACCTGGGCTGGACTACCCTCCTGCGTCACCCCATCGCTTGCCTACTACCAGCCGGGATCCCGCGCTCCCCACACCCAACCCGAAAGTCGAATGCAGATCGGACGGTTAGCACGAACCAGGTTCAGCATGGTCGCATCAACGCCGGTACGGGAATATCAACCCGTTGTCCATCGACTACGCCTGTCGGCCTCGCCTTAGGTCCCGACTCACCCTGGGCGGATTAGCCTGCCCCAGGAACCCTTGGTCATCCGGCGGACGGGTTTCTCACCCGTCTTTCGCTACTCATGCCTGCATTCTCACTCGCGTAGCGTCCACGGCTAGGTCACCCTGCCGCTTCACTCGCTACACGACGCTCCCCTACCCATACACACGCCTGGACCCCCTCCCGAAGAAGAAGGCCAAACACCGTGCATATGCCGCAGCTTCGGCGGTGCGCTTGAGCCCCGCTACATTGTCGGCGCGGAATCACTTGACCAGTGAGCTATTACGCACTCTTTCAAGGGTGGCTGCTTCTAAGCCAACCTCCTGGTTGTCTCCGCGACTCCACATCCTTTCCCACTTAGCGCACGCTTAGGGGCCTTAGCTGGCGATCTGGGCTGTTTCCCTCTCGACTACGAAGCTTATCCCCCGCAGTCTCACTGCCACGCTTCACTTACCGGCATTCGGAGTTTGGCTGACTTCAGTAAGCTTGTAGGCCCCCTAGGCCATCCAGTGCTCTACCTCCGGCAAGAAACACGTAACGCTGCACCTAAATGCATTTCGGGGAGAACCAGCTATCACCGAGTTTGATTGGCCTTTCACCCCTATCCACAGCTCATCCCCCAGGTTTTCAACCCTGGTGGGTTCGGTCCTCCACACGGTCTTACCCGCGCTTCAACCTGGCCATGGATAGATCACTCGGCTTCGGGTCTTGGACATGCGACTCATACGCCCTATTCGGACTCGCTTTCGCTACGGCTACCCCACAACAGGTTAACCTCGCCACACATCGCAAACTCGCAGGCTCATTCTTCAAAAGGCACGCGGTCACAGAGGCAAAGCCCCCGCTCCCACGGATTGTAAGCACACGGTTTCAGGTACTATTTCACTCCCCTCCCGGGGTACTTTTCACCTTTCCCTCACGGTACTAGTCCGCTATCGGTCACCAGGGAGTATTTAGGCTTAGCGGGTGGTCCCGCCAGATTCACACGGACTTTCACGGGCTCCGTGCTACTTGGGATAACGCTCAGGAGGTACCATGTTTTCGTCTACGGGACTGTTACCCGCTATGGTGACCCATTCGCATGGCCTTCGACTAACACAGCACTTTCTCACTCCTCGACAGATCGGCAGATCCGCCCGAACGATCCCACGACCCCGACCACGCAACGCCTGCCGGCTCTCACACGCAATCGGTTTAGCCTCATCCGCTTTCGCTCGCCACTACTCGCGGAATCACGGTTGTTTTCTCTTCCTGCGGGTAATGAGATGTTTCACTTCCCCGCGTTCCCTCCACACGCCCTATGTGTTCAGGCGCGGGTGACAGGATTTCAAGCCCTGCCGGGTTTCCCCATTCGGAAATCCTCGGATCACAGCTCGGTTGACAGCTCCCCGAGGCATATCGCAGCCTCCCACGTCCTTCATCGGCTCCTGGTGCCAAGGCATCCACCGTGTGCCCTTAATAACTTGGCCACAAAGATGCTCGCGTCCACTGTGCAGTTCTCAAGATACAGACGGCCCCACCCACACCCCGCGGCCCACCGGCACACACCGGCAGTTCCACGACGCAGATGACCCGATCCGCGACCGAACCCCCCGGCACACCAGCACCGGAGGGCTCCCACGATCGCCAAGGAAGCACACTCACTCCCTCAGGACCCAACAGCGTGCCACGTAGACCCCCACAACCACCCCAGCCCCGTTCCACCCCCACACAACAGAGGCGTACTAGACAACCAGAACAGCCACGAACATCCAACCAGTCAGCGTTCCACCCATCGAGCACCAGGCCGGCCTGAACATCCGACACTGGCCTCTGGACAAGCAGCAAACACCACTTGCCAGACGCTCCTTAGAAAGGAGGTGATCCAGCCGCACCTTCCGGTACGGCTACCTTGTTACGACTTCGTCCCAATCGCCGGTCCCACCTTCGACGGCTCCCTCCCAAGGGTTAGGCCACCGGCTTCGGGTGTTACCGACTTTCGTGACGTGACGGGCGGTGTGTACAAGGCCCGGGAACGTATTCACCGCAGCATTGCTGATCTGCGATTACTAGCGACTCCGACTTCACGGGGTCGAGTTGCAGACCCCGATCCGAACTGAGACCGGCTTTTTGGGATTCGCTCCACCTCACGGCATCGCAGCCCTTTGTACCGGCCATTGTAGCATGTGTGCAGCCCAAGACGTAAGGGGCATGATGACTTGACGTCATCCCCACCTTCCTCCGAGTTGACCCCGGCAGTCTCCTATGAGTCCCCGACATTACTCGCTGGCAACATAGAACGAGGGTTGCGCTCGTTGCGGGACTTAACCCAACATCTCACGACACGAGCTGACGACAGCCATGCACCACCTGTGCAGAGCCCTTACGGACCCCGTATCTCTACGAGATTTCCCTGCATGTCAAGCCTTGGTAAGGTTCTTCGCGTTGCATCGAATTAAGCCACATGCTCCGCCGCTTGTGCGGGCCCCCGTCAATTCCTTTGAGTTTTAGCCTTGCGGCCGTACTCCCCAGGCGGGGCGCTTAATGCGTTAGCTGCGGCACGGAGGCCGTGGAAGGTCCCCCACACCTAGCGCCCAACGTTTACGGCGTGGACTACCAGGGTATCTAATCCTGTTCGCTCCCCACGCTTTCGCTCCTTAGCGTCAGTACCGGCCCAGAGACCCGCCTTCGCCACCGGTGTTCCTCCTGATATCTGCGCATTTCACCGCTACACCAGGAATTCCAGTCTCCCCTGCCGGACTCTAGCCTGCCCGTATCGACTGCACGCCCGGAGTTGAGCCCCGGGATTTCACAGCCGACGTGACAAGCCGCCTACGAGCTCTTTACGCCCAATAATTCCGGACAACGCTTGCACCCTACGTATTACCGCGGCTGCTGGCACGTAGTTGGCCGGTGCTTCTTCTGCAGGTACCGTCACTTGCGCTTCGTCCCTGCTGAAAGAGGTTTACAACCCGAAGGCCTTCATCCCCCACGCGGCGTCGCTGCGTCAGGCTTCCGCCCATTGCGCAATATTCCCCACTGCTGCCTCCCGTAGGAGTCTGGGCCGTGTCTCAGTCCCAGTGTGGCCGATCGCCCTCTCAGGCCGGCTACCCGTCGTCGCCTTGGTAGGCCGTTACCCCACCAACAAGCTGATAGGCCGCGGGCCCATCCCAAGCCGATAAATCTTTCCACACCACCAGATGTCCAGTAGTGTCATATCCGGTATTAGCCCCGGTTTCCCGAAGTTATCCCAGAGCTCGGGGCAGGTTGCCCACGTGTTACTCACCCGTTCGCCGCTAGGAACCGAAGTTCCTCGCTCGACTTGCATGTGTTAAGCACGCCGCCAGCGTTCGTCCTGAGCCAGGATCAAACTCTCCGTTGCTGTCCCATATCACAACCACCCAACCACACCCCAAAAAAGAGGCAGCCAGGCGGAGGGATGACTAGAGAGAACCCAACCTCTACGGCTGGGTAGACCCCGACATCGACAAAAGATCCGTAGATCATCCTGTCGTGTCAAAGGAATTTCATATCCGTCGCACCAGACACCACCAGACCCTGATAGCCTGACAGCACCTGACACAGACGGGGTTATGGCACTGACTTTCGGCACGCTGTTGAGTTCTCAAGGAGCAAGC
>NZ_CAAAFO010000090.1:0-15000 GCF_900634715.1 Candidatus Protofrankia californiensis
ATGTCAATAGATGAGTGAAGCGAAAGGACTATCCACCGATAGGCACGAGAGGAGTTCCTTCCAGGAGAGCATGTAATTGAAGAAAATAAAAACCACACCAAGCTATGGGTGCAATCATTACATATGACTTGGCTATCGGCCTGGCCTTTTTTCTTTTTCGCAAAGCTTGGCTAAATTCTTTTCCTAAATATTGGCTAGCTCAGAGAAAGATTCCAGCTATTCAAAGAAGGCGGTCCTGAGCGGATGATCTTCGGATTCCATAACAGCACGTCCGGCGGCTATTCAAATAGATCCAGTTCCTACCCGCCCGCAACCCTTCTTGGGAATGGAATCCTATCGACTGGGTACTTTTAGACCAAAAAGATTTGAGCAACTTTCACTATGCGAGGGCTTTGGTCTGCTTCCTTCTTTTCTTTTGAATCACAGGAAATGATTCAATCTCGAACTGGGCCTGACTATTCAGTTGAAGTGAGAGTTGGTTCAACTATCGAGGATAGGCATTTTTAGGAATTTCTTCAAGACTGCCGTCTTTGCTAGTAAGTGAGGCAATCGATCGGAACGCTAACGGCGAGGTGCCAACTAACCTTTGTCCCTGTTCCTCAATCAATCAATGGGGCAAGTCGAGGCATGTCTTCTTTCTTTCAAGCAAGACGAGTTAGCTCCTTTCTCTGAAAGATGAGGAGAACCACTTTAAAGGGTTGGACCTGGCCTGCCTACTTACAAAGCGTTAGAAGCCCTTAAGGAGGCCTTTAGTAAATCTGGAGTGTTCCCTAGCTCCCTAGCTTGATTCTTTCTTTGCTTCCGTCGCTCAGTGCATCCGCACTACCGCCCCTGACAAACTTTCTGTCTAACTGTCTATCTCTCTTGCTCGGTGTGCTCGTTACTCGTTTAGCTCGGTAAGCTCGGCAAGCAAGTAAGTAATTAGTCCTCTTCGTTTAGTTTCTAAGCTAGGTGACCTGAGCTTGGTAATTTCGTTTTGTTAGTAAGGGAGTAGGCAGGGGGGTGGGAATAGATTGTAGTTAATTGTGGGAGTTTCTAAGGAAAGCTATCTTCTCAAAGTGAAATCTTCAAAAGGATGGAGTTCCAGCAAAACCCTTTCTAAGGATGAGAACGGTAGTTCGGGAGTTCGCTCGAAAGAACTGGCGGGGGATCTTTCGATCACTCTCTTAGATCCAAGGCACGTCTTCATCAAGCTCTCGAACAAAGAAGATATGCACCAAAAAACAAAGATAAGTTTTTGATTGAGGGATTGATGTTTAGGGTTTTCTGCTGGAGCCATGATTTCCGTCTCCGCAATGGTGATCCAATGCATGCGCCTATTTGGGTATCGCGACCCCATCTGCCTCGTGTCTTCTTCTTTGAGTTTAGCCTCTTTTCTATCGTCTCTACTTTCGGAATTGGCCTGACCCTTGAAGGTCCTACGAAGCTTGTCTCACGCCCCAACGTAGCTAGGGTTTGTGTAGAAATCGGTCTTCTCAAGGAAAACCTCCCAAATCGTGTTTTGATTGGATCTACTGTGTATGGATCACTAGCAAGAAATCGTTTCTTTTTTAATACCTAAGTTCTGCACGCATTGCAGACGACAAGGTCATGCCCGTCACGAATGCAAAGTGGCGAATAAGGAACCTGGTGTCAACCCGTCACCGAGAATGGCCTATGTTCCAAGAACCAATGCTACCCAGCACCTACCACTGAAGTTAGCCTTCGTGATTCAGATCTTGCTGCTGCTGACATGCAAACCATTGAAGATGGTCCTCGGGGCGAAGAGCTTGAACCAGATAACAATCCCCAAGCTTCTCTTCTTCAACAACCGGAGTATTTAGCTATTGGAAAATAGCCTTCGGTTAACGCAGCCCCTAATACCGGCGGTAGCTCTGCCTCATGGGGACAGCAGGAAGAGGAACTAGTTGGCAGAAATTTTCTTGAGAATCAAGACCCCCTACGGATCATGCACTGGATCCATCCGGCCCGGAATCCAATTCACCGATGGTTAACCCTCTTTTTTTAGTGGTTGCCATAGAGAGACAAGTTCGCGCTTTTTCCTTAGAAGGAAGGTCCTCAAAGCCTCTTCATTCCAATGATCATGATGAAGAATCCAATAGCTCCTCTCAGGACCCACAATCATCTATCTTTGAGAAAGATTTGAAACCGAAGCCTCCGAACAAGGCAAACAAATGGCAGCACCTGGGTAAGAGCGCGACTACTAGGGCACAATCCAAACTTGGGGCTAAGCCCCACCCCACTATAGATTTAAAAAATTTCCACAATTGCAATTGTTTGGAATGCAAGGGGCGTCAGCAATGGCCCCACGCGTAGGCGTCTCGACGATCTTGCTCGGACCGGGCTTTAGTCTTTGGTTGTCATCCTGGAACCAATGGTTAGAAGGGCCAACTATGTATCAAAATGGAAGCGGAGATTGCGTATGGATGGATGAATGTCGAACATCTCGCTCGGATGAATCCCCTGCCAATATCTTGGTCTTTTGGAGAGAAGATATCCTTGACCTGTCCATGATTGAAGCCAATGCCCAATTCATTTCTACCAATGCAAAGATCAAATCTTAAAATACTCAAGGTGCTCTCCTTACGTAAGTTAACAAAGTCAGGGAGATTTCTCTTTCCACAAAAGCAGCTAGCAAGGGTTCCAAACCTTAAGTGACTTAGTCAGTAAGTCCATTCGCCGGTATGGCGAAGCAAGGAAAGCGGCTAGAAAGACAAAGAGCTAATGATGACTAGCCTTAACAGGCGCTAGCGAGTCCCAAGGTTCGTTCATTAGTCAGTGTCGAAAGGTCTTTCGTAGCCCTTTCATTTTCTTTAATAGAATTGGTAAGCCGGGTCAAGCAAGTACTTTTTTCTATTAGCCTGATAAGTTAAGATAGGTAAAGTGAAAGACTTTTTCGGGTGTAAGACCTAGCCTTGTGAGTAGAAATAGAAAACTACTTCTTTTCCGCGAAGCGCTAGTTAAAGTGAAGTAAGTTAAGGAAGTCAAAAAGTGCAAGTGGTTGATTGACAAACTATTCTGGTAAGCACAGGTTCTTATTGTTCCTAAAGCTCTGGACCTCGAAGCCCCTATCACGTAAGGCCTTTGATCAGGCGCCTACTCCTCGAACTTCCATTTCAATCTGTCTTTCCCAAAATCTTTGGTATGCCTTTTCCTGGTAAGAAGTAATGGGAAAGTAGATAGGGAAAGATAGGGTTCAATGTCCCCTATGTTGAAGAAAGGGGCGGATGCTTCCCTCTAAACCGGTCTTTCATAGATAAGGGTATAGTCTCACTCCTTCTATCGAGGGGTTTTCCCTCTCTTTGCATTTTGCTTTCTGCTTCAAGTTCGCCAGCGATGGAAATCCTTCTCGACTCACGGATAAGGGATGTATGATTCCCGAACCTTAACAAAAAGGATTTCGCTCCGCGCATCCCTTGATCTCCGCCTAACCGGGGCTAGGCTAGTTTCAGTCTTTGGTTCCTGACTTGATGGGATGGGAGTCACAAGGCTTTAAAGAAGGCCGAGGAGCGGGGTTGAACGCTTTGGTTTTTATGCTTTGACCTTGCTCATATATCAAGGCTGAGTCTAACTCCTTATGTCTCGGAAAGACAGATGTGCTTTCTGATACACTGGACTAAGGTTACTAACCCACAGGACCAGAGATGAGACAGAGACTGAGACAACGATTTGTCGAAGACACTGTGCCCGAATCAAGGAAAGCTACTGTGCCTGAGAAGAAGAAAGAAAGAGAGATTTCTTTTTAACAGCCTTTAAGAGAGAGGGGGTGCCACAAGCCTAGGTCCCCAACAGAGATATTTGATATTGGTTTGGTGGACAGAGCCTGGGTCGCCAAGCCTAAGCCCCCCGACAGAGAGTATGGATCACTATGTCTCAAAAATGCGTCTTGCTTAGGTTGAAGCAAATGCCAGTATAGTTGCTCTTCTTATGCCGCTATTAGTAGATCAAACGCTCTTCTTTCTCTGATCTTTCGGAGTAGATCTTTCCTTAGTCGAGTCAGATCCGCACCGCAGGTTAATCTCTCGTTTTTTGGAGCTTTACTTTACTAATAAGGGCTCGCTGCCCCTATATGCTTCAAGCTTATGGACACTTCAAGCTCCTATCTTCGCATCTTGCCTTTAGGTTTTATCGACTTGCATGCTGATGAGCTCTTTCCCTCGGGTTCTGTGACTCGAGTAAGAGGAGCTCTACGCTAGAGCACAAAAGAACGGCATCCCTCTATCGGATTGCCTTAGCCCTTTGGTATCCCATTGGCTTACCCCGACGGTCTTTGTATCGGTATCTCCTTCTGATAGACTTGCTTGCGCATCTTGTCTTTGGTTTGATACACTTATAGTACAGTGGCAAGATTAATGTCTTTTATTGGCTTCTCTGTCCCTGGAACATCCTCTTTTCTGTCTTCTCGGGCAGTGGATTTGCCAACTCTATTGCTCTTATATCGGTCTGAATTCCTCTTCATCTTGCTTTTTACTTTTGGTTTGTGGATTCTATTTCCCCCTCTGCTTTCACTTCCCCTTGCCTCGAGATCGTGCCTCTTCTGTGGAAGGAGAAACCTAAATAGAAAACCCTAATCTCTAAAAAAGAACTCGCGGAGCGAATTCCCCTCTTAGTGGATGGGACTTTCAAATTCTCTCCTATGTACCGATCTTGGATTCCCAAACCTAAGAAGCCTGACGAAATGCGACCTCTCACACAACCCCAAGCAACGGATACTATATTCTTAGACGCCCTCTCATTACTCCTAAACATTGTATTCGAGGACATTTTTTTACCCCAATCTCATGGCTTCAGACGAGGTAGAGGACCTATTACATTCTTTACTCAAATGCAGACATGGGGTAGGCTTGATAAACTAATGAAAGCCGAGATTCTCAAATGCTTTGACAACTTAGATCATGAGATTTTACTAAAACTCCTTAGGTCCCATCTTGGTCCAAATAACGAACCATTTTATCAACTTATAGAAACCTATTGCAAAACCTTAATATTAGACAAATCGGGAAAATCTGACTCTCTAAATACAAAAGGGATCCCACAAGGATGTTCTCTGAGTCCAGTTCTCATGAATATCTTCTTACATGAACTCGATTGTGAGATGGAAGACTTAACCAAGAAGGTGGAAGGTAAGCTAGGTTATGTGAGATATGCCGATGATATGATATTTGGCATAAGGACTGAATCGGGGTCTGAATGGGTGTATCAAAACTGGAAGTCACATTTTGAGAAGGTGGTTAAGAGGATGAAATTATAAACCAAGAATGTGGTAATAGTCAGAGAGAAAAGAGAGGAAAGGGAGAGCTCCCGATACTGGCGGTACTCGTGTCTGAGGTCTTCCCGGAATCGGGGAGGGAAGACCGAGTCAGTTGTTTGAGGTAGATAAAGAACCTAATAGTTGATTAGGTATGACCAGAACCCTCCTTTTTGAAAGAAGACTTTTGAGAGGCCTAAATAATTCACCTAAAAGTGGTATGGTACCTGGCCGGGCGTAAAAAGGGCCATTCAGAAGGTTTCGACTTTTTTAGAGGACTCGTTTTTTATGTTATGGATCGATCAAGTTGGAACTGGAAAATGTAATGAGAAAGGTTTGGAAATTTATTTCTTTTTCAAGTTGTCACAATTTCCTGATTTAAGGATTTCTCGATCTTTGAATTTCTTTAAGTCAGGATTTATTTGAGGAAAGCCTAAAAAGATGTTAGTTGCCTTTCTTAGTAATAGCTTTGTCTTTCTAGATGGAAAGGTAAGAGTGCTTTATCTGAGGTAATCGCCTGAACTAGGGTAGGAGTCCAAGAGCTCTGTACGTTGGCGGAACTAGCAAATGGAGGAACTCGCTTCAATCCAATCGGTAAGTAACTCATTCCTTGGTTAGTGGAAAGGGTCTCTCATGGGAGCGGTAGCGAAGGTGCAAGATACGGCTCAGCTCTGCTGAAAAGCCGCCCTATGACGGTTGTTGCGCTCACGTTTTTCAGCACGGGGGCAAGCCAAAGCGATAGCGATCACAAGTGAATGATAATCTATGCCCTTTGTCTTAGCCCTAGGATAAAAAAAGAGCTCTCTCTTTCCGGTTAGAAGGAAGAGAACAGGCTAGATGAAAACCAGTAAGAAGAAAAAGAGAAGGAAGAGAAAGAGGAAGTAATGTGGAGGTCTTAGAGCAGGCGAGATTCCAGCAGTGCAATAAGCTAGATTGAAAAACAAGATTCAAGCTTCAAGCAGTGCAATAAGCTAGATTCATTCAAACTGTCTTTCCTTCTCAGGCAGGTAGGTAAGTGAATGAGAGCGGATGTTATGTAGAGCTATAAGAGCAGGCGAGCGAAGAGGCAAGAGGCTTTATCAGAAAAATCTTCTAGCTGAGGAGGGGAGGTAAGAGCGCTTTCTTGCAGCGCCCTTACAAAAATGAGCGAGAAGTCATCGAGCTCTTACCGTACCGCAGTCTCGCCTATCCGTGTTTGAGGAAGCGGTGGCTGTGAAAGAAGAATGAATGCCTGTTGTCGTGCCTTCGCTCTCTGTGGTTGGTAAGTCCCTCTGTCGTGCTGGCTCTCTCTGTCGTGCCATCTCTTCTCTAGCAAGGAGTATAAGCCCGCAATACTCAAACTGGACCGAACAAGATCACAAAGCTACTAGCAGTAGATTGAATGAGTGGAACGCTGTACCACCGATACAGCCTTGTACAGCTACTAGTGTAGACATTCTAGGCAAAGAAGCTCGGACTTCTGTTTCCGCCCGCGGATGATGATTCCTCGTATCCTCTTTCCGCTGATAAAGGAAGGTCCAAGGCCAAGGAGAGATAGAGGTAGGGCAATCAATCCATTCACTGGTACCGATGGGCACGGATCTTCCAACTGCGACTTCGGAGGGACAAGGGCTGCTATCTTCTTCTCTGATCCCGAGCGATGATGCGGGGATTCGGTAAACCGGTAGGGGGTTTTGTAGAAGGGGGTGGATGATCGAGTGAGATTCTGTAATGAATGGTTGTGCCACTACCCGGAAGGGACGATGACCAGCTACTCTATATACGTATCAACTCATCGAGTGACCTGCTAACCTTAAAATAGTGAAAGAGGGGCCTACTATTGATGATGGCGAGAGGAAAGGGTGAAAGTCGTATCAATCCATCCTTGCTAGGCGGTACTTATCCCTAAATAGTTTATGCCAATGTTTCAGAGGAAAACCAGACGTGAAAGGTCGAGACAATCAATTGAATCACTGAGTTAGTCTAACTGAAGAGCAACTAGGCGGGAATGAAACAATGAGTTCCGTGGCATCAGAGGGAAGGACGGAAGGAGGGAAAGACCAACCTTCTGCTCCTTCGAATCAATGGGTTACAGGTATTAAAGAGTTGGAGTTGGATATGGGTTTTTTTTTTAGATGTTCCAGCTAGTGGATCGAATCCTTCTTTCTCTCTTCCAACCCTGCTCAAAAAAGTCGATCTTATTCCGCAACTCGGGTCGATATGTTTGGGAGTCATGGTCACATCATGAATTTTTCTACCTGTCGCGCTCGCGTCATTCGCTGGCCAGTCGGGAGGATAGTACATTCCAACTCACATGCTTCCCAAACCAAGACTCGGGGGCAAGAGCGCGACTGCTAAATCGACTGGATCTGGATCATCCGGAACTACATCTAAATCTCTGACTATGGCGGCTAGGACTCTCTTCGGATCACGATTTCAAAATGCCTGGATCGCTCTTCCGGGCCGGATCGAGCCTTTCAATAGTGCATCGTATGTAGTAGTAGCGAGCAGTTCCTTCCCAGATCGAGAAGCTTGAGCAAGAAAAGCATTCCCCCATACAGATAGAGACGCCTATAGCTTTGCCTCTGGCTTTGCCCCCTTATCTACTACGGGTGAATCTCTTCGATCCGGAATTGAACGATCTCTAAAAAAAAGGCTTTGCTGCTGCTAGCTCCGCCACTGGGCCAACTTAAACTACTGCCATAGGTCCCTCTCTATCCGGGTCCTCACCCTCCACCGGAACTCCTGCGGGTTAGAGAGAGGGAACGTCTTATGGTTCTGCTCCCTCTGCTTCTGGAACTGTAAAAGGGTTGGGGGGCAATCACTTTTTAGATCATGGCTTGTCATTCTGGAGCCTTTCCCTTGACAACCGAGCTTGCCTAAGGACGGCGTAGAAGAGAAAAAGTCTAGGATTGAGATCTGAGCAGGAATTTCTCCCAGGTGAGTGGCTACGTTTTAGGGTGGTCATTTTTTGCTTGGTCGAGCAGCTGCCCTTGGCAAGGAAGGAAAGGTGTTCCATAGCATCTGGGGCCGAGGCCCTGTTCTGGTTACTACAATTAGTGTAGCACCTTTCTTTTCAGGGCGGACTTCGGAGAGTACCGCTGCTATTGTGTGAGTCTAATCCTGGTATCTTTCTACAATCGTCTTTGTGGCTCCTGTTGTTGCAGAGCCTCTGTGCTGTTGGTTTGACCCTGCCCGGTAACGGGTCCTTGAATATTCTCAGGTTCCGATTGTCGACAAAAAAACCAGCTAAGTTCTTTTTTCCTTCCTCCAGGCAATAAGTTTTTCAAAGTCCAACAGGCATTAGTAGCATGCCCGTGGTACCTGTGGAATCAACTGTATGCGTTTGGGTGAAAGTTCGTGGGTTTGGTGTAGTGAAAGAGAAAAAGTAGCTTCAGTTTCTGAACAGGGCAAGCATACCTAGGAAATCGAGATTGGGATCCCATTCATCCAGCGGAAGCAACGGCTAGGGCATGGACAATAACAGATCCTTTTCCCATAGCCGGGGTCCGGAGGTTTGTCGTAGCTTCTGCGGCTACGACATGGGCATAGCTAGGTGCTGGCTTAAGTACTGGTGAAAGTACCTGAACCAGTGGTGACATCGGCAGGAGAGGCTCCAGCACTGGTAGGTAAGGGCGAAGTCATCATAAGTGGTTGACTGGGCCTAGGAACGACCATCGGTCGGGGCCCGCGAGCTTTTAAGGCAAATTCATCGTTTTTCGCTCGTCTTTCATGCGTGCCTGTATGAATTGCATAAGTCATTGTGTTTTGGCGGTGGAGAAGTACAGAAGTGAACAGTGTGTTAGTATTTAGTTGTGCGAAGCGTTGTTGACAATACTTACTCAACTCACTACTTTCACCTGCTTCCGGTGACAACTACCACTCTCTTATGAATGGGAGGGTAGAGTACGAAGACATAGGGGTTGGCCAGCGAAGGTGCTTTATTTAGTACCAGATATACGTATTTCTAATTCTTTTCAGGGCAGTTCAAAGGCACGAGAGATAAGGAAAACTGAAAAGCTTCTCAAACCAGAATAGGAATTCGATCAATCGCTATCAATGCCAGGAGGCAATTCATGGGAACGAGAACCTTTTCCGAGAAGAGTAAAGCGAGGGATAGGATAGATGAATAGGTTTAAGCCTTTATCCGCTTGGAGGGATGAATTTACAATTTCTAAGGCTTCGTTTTTCTCCGGCAAGCAGCTAGGGAAGCATTTATTCCCAAGCGAGAGGGCTTGGAGTTCAGATTGATGCCTTAGTCCACTCCGAGATAGAAAGAGACTAATAATGGAAAAAGATATGCTCTTGAACCTCAACAGTAAGTTGATCAGTTACTATCGGTAGGGACGGGAGACAAAACTGCCACTGATGGGAAAGCGATAAGAAGCCTGAAAGCGATTCTGACACAAGAGACGATGACAGGGAGGGAGTTCGATCAGGAATAGACAGAAAAAAAGGCTGCTAGGCTCCTTTCTTTCTCATGGGAGGGGTTCGCATCCAACCCTTATCGATACCCCTCGCTAGGACAAAAAAGTGAGTCGGGTTTTGATCCGGTTCCGAAATGAGTTGGTGTTACCAATGACTCGATACCCTGCTGCTACCGAATGAAGTTCGTCCTTCCCCCCTTTCTTTCCCTATAAAAAAGTGCAGGCCCCCGTAGATAGATGTCCCATATAGCCCCTCCTCCCCGGGGTCGGGAACGAAAGCTTTCTAATGTGGGCAGAGACTTCAGGATCCTCTGGTTCGACATTCTATCTCTCTGGGTGATCTTACAATCTAATCATTTTATTATTATTATTCCCCCAGTGGGTGGATTGTCTGGGCCAGTCGATATCTTTTCATTCGGACCAGGGGAGGGAAAGAGAATGGATCATCTTATCCATGGGTCCGGCGGAACGAAGATTGATGGTCGGATCCCTCTAGTTGCATTCCTTTGTTGAGAGTAGCATGTCTAGTATTCCTGGTGAAATTCAGACTGACTCTATACTCTCGTTTGCGAGACTTCACTCCTCCGGTCATCTTTAGGAATACGTTATTGCCATCTCCGGTGCATCCATCCATAAAGCATGCCTCCCTCATCGGATTAGCTTGGCTACCCGGCTCTAGTAAGACTTGTAAGACTTCTTCCCGCGTGGAGCTAGCAGGGGCCTCCCATTCGGTATCAGGACTAAGAGCCCAGTCCAGGGACTGAAGGGGACTAATAAGACTGAATAGACCGACCCTTATCTTTTTCCCTCTCTCCCGCACCGGTATCGGTGGCTGAACCGCAACTGCTAGTGATGGGACGGAGAAAGAACTCCTCCCCGTCAGATTGGTTTTCTCTCTCCAATTAGGAGAGGCTGATAAGAAATCGTATCAGATGCAATTCCCCGCCCAGCCATCGGAGAGAGGAACTGTCCTAGCTGAGCTTTCACTCCTCGATTCAAGAATAACTCGGAGATAGGAGGAGAATAAGAGGTTAGCAACGTACGAAGATTTTCCAAGCGGGAGTCTAGGTTTTCCGAGCTAGCCCGGAAAAGAGGCAAGCCCGTATACTGTATAAAGGTTGAGGTCAAATCCATTCTCCCCATGTGCTCTCGGGCATAACCGTGGGGATTAGGACATAACTCCCGTTGTTTAAGGGTAAGAGGTTGATGAATGAGGTGGTTAAGAAAAAAAGGTTAGCCGGGGTTGGGATTGGTAACGGACTCGTGCGGAATGCCTAATAGCTAAATATCTGTAAAAAAAGCATATACATGAATCGAAAGACAGATAGATATCGAAGTGGGCCAGCGAATGAGTCTACCAGCCGTCTATTTAGTATCTAACTCGTCTCTCTAGCTTGGATAGACGATCCAACCCCCTGAAGCAAGGTATGCACGAACCACTTGGGCGAGGTGAGGGCCTAAGCAAACTACCAAGGGGCCTTAGCCTTTGAAGTAAGTAAATCAACCATAACTTTGGAATCAGTTTCTAGAACAATAGGACATGTACTGATTTCTGATATTGATTTGAACAGTAAGATGCCCGCTCGGAATTCAGCAACGACACTTGAACATATACCATAGCAATGAGAGCTGGCTGCAATTAAATGACCAAGATGATTTAGTATAATACAACCACCTCCAGAGGTACCTGGGTTACCTTTAGATGCACCATCTGTATTTATTTTAAATTCTCCAATCTAACCATTTGACGACTCTCAAAGGAGATCTCTGAGGTTCTGTTGTGTTTATGTTCAGAGCTTCAAGAACTATCTGATCAGCAAAAGAACAATAGCGAGAGACTTTTCAGCACTTGGAGACATCCAAAAACTTTGTTTTATCACCCTGTTCAGTAGGTAAGACTGAGAGTGGGATTTCCGCGTCTAAAGTTTCGTTCTTTCCATACTTCCCATGTGTGAAAGAAGGGAATGGAGCGGATCAGATGGCCAACAAGAGAACCTGATTTATAGGAAGAGAAGATTATCAAAAATCTGCTACAAATTCCTTCCTTACTCACGAGATTAAGCCCAAAGAGACTGCTCACTTTGTTCAAAAGGAAAGATGCCAGGTCGCTGTGATAAACAAATGATTGAGAGTTTCCATTTTTGGTCTATTACAGCAGTGACATTTGCTAGCAAGATGAATCCCAAGCCCTTTGACCCTGTCATCCAAAGGTAATGCATGGTAGAACAGCTTCCAAGCAAACATGTTAAGCTTTGGTGGGACATTCTTGCTCCAAACTGCTTTTGCCCAGGTCTTTTACTCAGTTCTATTACGAATTCACTCCAAAGCGGACCGAAGAGTGAAGCTACCTGAGTTCTCCTTAATTCACACAACTCTGTCCTTCTTTTCTGAAAGAAAGATATCTAAGCTGATGATGCTTTCAACAATTTCAGATGGGACCAATAACAGGTTTTAAGTTCCAGTTCCCATTGCTATCCAGTAATTCTTCAATTTTAGGAAAGCAAAGAGGATCCGCTGTAGCATATTCTATTAATGGCTTATCCAGCAACCAGTTATCAGTCCAAAAGTGAGTTTCAGTTCAATCTCCAATAAGCCAACGAGAATTATCAATTAGAAGCTTAGCATTGGCAATTATTTCAGACCAAAGCTTTGAAGAATTTTGAGAAGGAGAGGCCAGCCACAGAGGCTTTTGTTTGAGATATTTTTTTTTTTAGAATGGAGTCCAAAGACTGTTTGAATTGAGCAGTTTCCAGCCCATCTTCATCTTGAAAGCTTTAGATCCATCTTGAAAAGTTCTAACGTCAAGACCCCCTTCCCTTTTTGGAGAAGATCTTAGTTTCCATGAAATCCAATGCTTCCTGTGGTCATCGGTTTTCTCAGACCAGAGAAAGTTGGACATCAAAGAGTTTCTAGTCTTCATGACTCCCTTTGGAAGAAAACAAGCTGCCAGTATTTGAAGAGGAATAGAAGAGAAGACATCTTTCACAAGTATCAATCTTCCTGCAGGTGTGAGTCATCTTCCAACCCAGCCTTCTATTTCTAACTTTCGGGTTATAAATGTCTTTATTTTTTTAACTTTCCACAATACAAAGGAGCACCCAGGTAAGTGATTTTTCATCCTTTTGCAAGAGATACCCGAAGTGTTTTGCATCACAATCTTCCTAGCTGCAGTAGTTTTCCTTGAGAGAAAGCGAGCACTCTTAGACTTGTTAATGCGCTGACCTGATGAAGCTTCATACTTGTGAAGAAAGCCAAATAGGTTCGAGATAGATTTCTTTAAACCATTGCAGAAAACAAGAGTCTCGTCCAGTGATGAAGATAGATGATCTGCCACAATTGTCAAATCCCAAAAGTGCTTTTTGGAAGAGAGAAGATAAACCCCTGCTAAGTGCTTCCTCCGCAATAATGAAGAGTCTAGGGTTCCAAACCTTGACGAAGTCCTCTTGAGCTTATAAAGAAACCATAAGATGATCCATTGACCAATACAGAAAAGTTTTTCTTTTTCAAACCACTTTTTATGAGTAAAATGAAAGTGTTTGAGAAAGAAAACTGACCCATGACTTAAAAGAGGAAATCCCATTCCAGACGATCGTATGCCTTCATCATATCAAGTTTGAAGATGATATTGCCTCCATACGTGTGCCTATCAATTTCTCTCACAAGTTCATGAACAATGGTTATGTTATCAGATATTAAACGATCTTTAACAAACGCACCTTGCTCTTTAGAGATGATGATAGGAAGAAGTCGACTCAGCCTGTTGGATAGGATCTTCGTGATCACCTTGTAACTAAAGTTACAAAGACTGATTGGCCTGAAATCTGAAAAGGTGGCTGGAGATCCCTTTTTCGGAATAAAGGCAATTGCTCTTGCATTGATCGATCTAGGGATGATACCACCATAAAAGAAATAAAGAACTGCCGCAATCAAAGAATTTTTTTTGATGTCCCATACAGTCTGGTAGAAGGTGCAAGAAAATCCATCAGGTTCTGGAGAGCTATGAGGATCTGTCAAGAGAACAGCATCTTTTATGTCTTCTTCCGTTGGAGGTGAACTTAGCATCTAATTTTCCTCAATAGTAACAAGGCTTGGGATGTTTTGTAAGATGCTATTCTCAATGGAGTTGGTTTCAGAAGAGAAAACTGACTCAAAAAACTTCCAACCAGCATCTCAAATTGCATCTTAGTCTTCGACCCATCTTCTAGCTGGATTTTCCTGATCATCTGTCTTCTATGATTATCTTTAGCAAGAGTGTGAAAGAACTTAGTGTTCTTATCACCTTCCTGGAGCCACTGAACTCTTTCTTTCTGTTTCCATCAAGTTTCCTCCATGCAAAGCAATCTGTCAAAATCTTTTCGAGCAGCAGTTCAAAAATGGAAGGTAGACTGGTCGATCATATTCTTGAGTCGTGTCTCACCCAGAGAGAGCTTACTTAAGTTTTCGTATAGAAAAAACTTCTATCTGTTCTGCGCTATTCGTTCTTCCGGTTGTCACTTTCAAACCGGGCGGCAACTGCAAAAGCTGCTTTAGTTTGGGATTAGGAAGGGAGAAGTTTCGACGGCCCTAGCCGAATCCGTACGGCCGGCTGTATCCATCGGGCATCCTTGCCTTTTTGGGGTCCTCCTAACGCCAGCTGAGGGGGATGGGCCCAGTCCCGTAGAAGGCGAGCTCCATTGGTTGTTGAGGGCCCCGCGTTTGATTGGATGGAGACAGATATATAGAAAGTCTTCAGTGAGGGTGGTTGTAAATCACTAGGTTCAAGGAGTACTAAAAAAGGTGCTAACGGCAGTGGGACTCCTGCGGGTAATGATAAGCTTAAAAAATGAAGGAAGAAAGACTTGTTGGGAGAGAAAGATGTTATATAAAAGGTGCTTTTCAAGCCTGAGTTGAATTGAAGGGGCCCGCCTCACCTCTCCCCTTCCCCACTAACTCCTGCTGGAATGAGTGGGCCTCGAACGATTTATACGCTTTCCGAAAAAAATCTCTCGGAGGAAAAGAAGCTTCCACAATGGAACGGAACGTGGAGGATGTGGGTCCTTTCTCTTTTAGATCTTGGATCATTTTCATTGTGCCATTTCCCTTTTGTCGAAAATGAGGACATCTTTAGGCCGGTTATCGTCGTGCCTAAAGGACTCCTCAATGTATTTAGTTTGGTCATTAAAAAAAGCAAAAATGGCTTCTTGGTGTCGATACAATTCTTTATTATATCTGGATGGCGAGATAATTCCATCTTGAAAAGAGAAGCAGCCTGGTCCCGGAGCTGAAGATCCCTCGATTCAAACTCCAGTTGTCTATTATATTGTTCTTGTGTTACTTGCGATTGCAAGTTTCTTAGCACGTAGTGCC
>NZ_CAAAFO010000090.1:20000-27500 GCF_900634715.1 Candidatus Protofrankia californiensis
GTTTGTCTCTTGAAAATGGTTTTCTTTCTTTACTCTCTTTAAGGTAAGGTATTTTTCTCTATTTTTTTTCATGGTATCAGAGCCAACAAGAGAATTAGGGTGCTGAAACAATAACTCAAAACCTGCTTGCTTGCTTAGAGAATCAAACTGTTCCTGTCTTCTTTTTCTTTTTGTCTTTTATGACTGATAGAAATGCAATGGAAAGTCATTTGTTATATGCCCTATACCCAAAAAATGTCTTTGGTAGATCCTAACACGAATTATGTACACAATGAGGATCACAATCATTGAGACTGTTTGGGTACCAAGCTCTCTTCTCAATCTATTTACAAAAAAGCCTTCGATGTAGTGATGAAATTGTGATACATAATCAATGGTAATACGAGTAGGATATGTAATACGTCCATCCTCTTTGTTTTTGTTTATTATTAAAATGAATCGAATCCTATCAAATATTTATATTTCTCCTTTGAATTACTCATATATATCCTATGAATTTCATTTCGCACCGGAAACTATTCTAGGAGAAGTTCGAATCCGTTTCGTTCGGATATTGATCGGTCTTGGTTTGACATGGTTTACGCGTTACTGGTTCCCGGAAGAGTTAATATCTCCATTAGCTAAACCCTATCTTACCCTGCCTTTGGACTCGTATTTTGTTTGTACACAATCAACGGAGGCCTTCCCGACATATGTTGCAATGTCTTCAATAGCATGCTCTTACTTCGTCTTTCCCTTAATAAGTCATCAAATTTGGTGCTTTTTGATCCCCAGTTGCTATGGAGAACAAAGGACGAAATACAATCGATTCCTCTATTTAAGTGGTTCTCGCTTCTCCTTATTCCTGTTCCTAACTCCTCCCCGGGTAGTTCCCAATGTTTGGCACTTTCTATACTTCGTGGGTGCAACATCAACAAATTCGCTCATGATCAAGTTACAACCTAAGATCTATGATCATATTATGTTAACTGTTCGTATTTCGTTCATTCCATCGGTATGCTCCCAGGTACCTGTAATTGTGATCCGTTTGCCAGAACTAAGGGGTCTTTCTGTGGAAACCTTCACGAACAATCGTCGTTTTTTGATGGTTTTTCCGCTTTTCACAGCTGCTCTTTCCACACCTCCGGATATCTGGTGCCAAATCGTCGCCCGTTTCCTTCTTTCTTTGATAATAGAGTTGGCTATCTTTGTGGCATCGATTGTACAAGTTCGTGAAGAGGGCTGGACGAGTGGAATGAGGGAAAGCGGCTCGATCGACAAAAAAGAAGAGTAGCCCCCCTAGAACCTGGCAAACTCACTCTCAATGAATTCCCGAGCAATTCTCAACCAACATATGCGATTCATTCCCGTAAAGATTATAACACACAGAAGACTCCTTACCTTAGGAGCGGGATGAGTGAGAAATCCCCGGCAAGCGCCGGTGAAGAACGCAAGCAAAGCTGGAGCTCGGGCATTGTTATATTCCATCAAGAGAAAGGAGGCAGACTGGTTAGAAGGCCGACCACATAGGGGGAGCGAACCGCAAAGCTCAGCTTTGCGGAACGGACCAATCTTCCCTACCGCCCCCTTAATCTCTCTCTATAAAAAAAGCCTGCGGGAAGCGCGAAGAGCTAAGCCACTAATGTCGTGGCGAAGGTTATACCTCAGAAAGTCAGCGAAGCTAAGGTTTCGTATGTGTTATATCCTTTCGATCGAGCGACAACTTCTAAGGAAGGCCTTCATTCCCCTTTGAAAGCAGTCAAAAAAAGAGCGATAGGGAAAATGGAGAGAGAGAAGGTTGCAGAAGTGCTTCTAGATCTCATGGAATAAGGCAGAATTTCGAACAAAACTTTCCATTTATTTCTTGCTTTCATAGAAAATAGAAAAAAAGAATTTAGGAGATGAAATCCTGATTACATTACCGCAGGCCAAAATTGGATTTGGAAGAGCAAGCCAGAGAAAGGAAGCGTTGAGATAATAGACTTTCATCCTAATTTCATCTACTGAAAAAGGGGGGGATCACCTGAAGAGATTTTTAGGCGGAATTGGCATACATAATTATTACCGTGAGGATTGAGCTGCCAAAAGGGATTATCCTCCTTTTTTGGGCTGGAAGATAATCTTTATGCAGTCCATAGAAAAAAAAAAAAAGTCTTATGAAGCCAAATGCTCTTGGATGGGAAGTTTAATAGGGAGAAAAATCCTTTTTTCTCCTTCATATTGAATGTAGTCTCTCACTTTGAGGTCATGAGAACCTTGTGAATTGATATAAATTATGGCATGCATCTCTGAGGAGAGTGGCACGGCCAAACATCATCCCAGAAGCGAATGAGCTTACAGCTTATCAAGCTAACTTGGGTGTTAGGCTGCAGTCTTGTAGTCAGTGGATGGGAGGTCTTCCATTCCAGAAGAGATCAAAATTTCACTCTTTCTCCCACTTATCATCTCTCTGTGGGACTTGTTCCCTCTTCAACTCAGCGCTTTATAGATAGGAATTTTTATTGATAATGCTTAAGGTCCCACCTTACCTTAAAAAAAAAATAGCCGAGCCGAAGGAGCTCTCACAAATAGAATTTGAGTACCACGGGGAAAAGCTAGCTGGATAAAGAAGACAGGGATCGCCCGCTCGGCAATGCTACCTTGGGGAGGAGACAAAAGACTTTAATATAACAATCGAAACTCATATTCAAAAGCTTTTTCGATATATGAACAAGATTACTATGGAAGAGTTGGTGAACATTGTTCTGACTCATAGCTCTAAGATGACTAGCATGAATGAGCCAGCTTCAACACCACCTAGACTCTTAATCATAGACAGACTTGCATTGACCTCAACATAAAAGGATGAACCTGGTCTGTCTATTTGTACGCATCAGCTTAACTCACTCCTAACCTCCCTAGACACTGCAAAGAACACATAATGAAAACTGCCTGGTAAGGGCTGGGAACGAGAAAGGAGTTTGATAAATAAGAGTTAGTTTGGGAATGTCCCGCTTAGTTAACAAACATCGAGTTTTGAGTCGGGGCAGCATGGATACGAGACTATTGAAGTGCAGTTTGGAATCATTGTGGTTTTCTATCTTAAGATTACAAAATTGGAGAATCACCAAGGCCTTTCAGCGATTCGACGCGCCCCCCTAAGCTAGACGCTTCACCTACCTGACCTCAGAGAGAATAGAATGAGTCGCCCTAGCCCTACCCTAGTCTTACTAAGAGTTTGAATTGCTCTGTAGGATAGTAGGGCGAATGAATTGCATTAGTGCGATTTGGCTAGCTGAATCGCCCAGCGAACAAATCGCCTCCTTGCTATCTTAAAAAGAAAAGCGGACCCGCGCGAATCGCGTCTTCGATCTTGCATATATAAAAAAGATATTTCTGATTTCTCAACCAGGTCAACTGACGCCAGCATCACCACTACGGAAACTCCATTTCCTTAGTCCTTTTTCTGTGAAACAAAGCCAAGCCCTTTCCGCCTTCCATCCTGCCTTTCACTGCTTGAGACTTTTTTTGATTAGCCCAGTCATGAACCACCCTGGTTGGAGCCATGGTCTACCCAGCAGTGCTTCATATCCTCCTTGCTCTTTGTCTAAGATTAGACTCAAAGTACCAAAGCAGGCATCCTTTTTTGTGCTTTTTCTTTTGGCTAAGAAGAGAAGCCCGTAGGTTGTACGCCAGCCATACGTAGCTTGAACTGTGATGGCCACAATGCTTAGCTATTGCCGATCCCCAAGACGTCTTTGGTTGAATGTTCACACCTGATCCACCGTCTGAACTTCCTACATTCACTCCCGGAAATGGAAACTGGAAAAGAGTAATTTTTACCTCCCGGTCTGCTGTAGTCAGCCTCACGGTGTGCCTGACTGGCGAGTCTGCCGTCTCCACGGCTTTCCCTTTTGCGGGCTGCTCCTCAAGCCTTCGAGTGCCGATCTTCGCTTGGGCCGGCTCCGAGGCTCTACCCTGGCTTTTCATTGGTTCCTCCCAGGGGCCCTTTTTTTATCGTATCGCGCGCATCTTCAAGGGAGGCGCCGAGTACATAGACGAGGCGGTCCCGGGAATGAAAGCCCATTCCCTCGTGCTCTGGAACTCCTTAACTTCGGTTGAACAAAAAAGGTTCAATCTTGTTCAACCGTAGCGTAGGCGAAACCTGGCAGCCCGCCCAGAGTTGGACCTTCTCTGGTCCTGGAAGGAAACCCCACTTTCCTTCCTTCCCCCAGCAGGCAACAACAGTGGGAGGAAGACGATCAGGATCTCACGTGTGGCAGCTGTTGGAACAAACTCCGAATCCAAAAAAAAGGTACCTAAATAAAAAGGAAACTCACCACTCACTGGTGAAAGAGGAGAAAAGACCAATGGAAGGCCCCGGGGCCGGAATGCGGTAGGGTCTTCAAGCCCCACGCTCGATTCTCGAGATTCATGGGCCGTCTCGCGAAGATCTTCGATCCGAACCTTCGCATCTACTCTCTCTTAGAGGATAAACCACGCCTTCGCTATCGCAAGAATATAGCGATCGAAGAGCTATCGCTCAGCTGCTTCGCGTATTATGAAGCCGTATTGCCCGAAGGGGGCATGCTGCAAGAGCGTAGGTGAGTGGTAAGCGTAGGAGGCGTGCCCAAAGGGCAGCGGCAGCAGTGTGGTTCCAGGTGCCGTCGCTAGATTGAGATCTGCAGGGTGGCGGGGACTTCGACTGCCTTGTATCGGGTGAAGATAAGGGGGTGGTAGGCTTAGTAGGGCTCGAACCTACAATATAACCGTTATGAGCGGTACGTTTCAACCAATTAAACTATAAGCCCCTACGGATCTCTACATGCAATTCGCTCACTTCGGGAAGAGCGGACGGAAAGAGGAGGCCTTTGCTATATCTGCTTCTTCCTCTTCCCAGGAATGCACAATTTGATAAAAAAAAAAGATTTTCTTTGTTTATAATATAAGTTATATATATATAATAATATAAATATAATAAAGATGAAATTAAGCAAGTGGCCCTTTCGCGACTCAAACTGCCGGTATGCTTTCCGGCTCGGAACGACCGACTCAAACGGGCGGGGGCTCTCTATTTGCTTGCAATGCCGGCTGTTCGCCTTTAGTTAGAAGTAGAAGTAGAGGGCGCCCTTTGCCCCACACTTAAGAAAAAGTCAAAAGTATGGATTAAGTAAGAAAAAGAGTGAGAAAGAAAAACTTGGTTACGGGAACCGAAGGTTAGGCCGACTACTTTGAGTATAGCTACACCTAAAAAAGTGGATTCCTACCCCCCCTTTCTGTCAATGTTGCCAATTCCCAGAATACTCATAATGTACCCTCGTGCATACAGTTGCCCAACTACTTTCTTCCTTCGACTTCTTTAGCCACTTCCGCATCTGTCGTATTCGGGAGAGCTTGCTTCGTGGCGGAGCATTTAGCAATCCCAGCGGCTGTCTGGGGACAGGTTAAGGCAAGGCCCTCTGGGCTTGCTTCTCATGGGATTGGGTGAGGGAATCGGAAAGGGGCTCATAAACCGGGCGGGCTTTTGGGCACACGAAAAAGGGGAAGTGGATGGAGGGTGCTTCTCAGCTAGAGTTGGGGGTGGGGTCGCTATAGTGGCTAGGGTGAGTCTTCCTACACGGCGGGACGCCCGGCTCTAGACGAAGCTGCGGGGGTTACCACCACATCCTCTCCCGATAGACTCGAAGGTCTTCATAGTCAGGCGGGGTAGAAAATCTTCTCTCAAAAAGAGACAGACCAGAGATGACAGAGGAAGGTATTCGGTTAAAAAAAGAGAAGGCAGTCAGAACAGCCAGCTTCAGCCCAAAATTGACTAGGGACAGAAGCTGAGAGCAAGAGAAAGCGAGCAGTCTCAAATATATGGCGATGCTTTCTCCGCTCGGCAACTCCATTCTGCTGAGGAGTGTGGGGGCAGGATCGTTGGGAAAGCGCTTTGTAAGTGAAGTGAGTTGAAGCAAGCAGAGTTCGGAAGGCTGCGGAGATATATTCACCTCCAGAATCAGAACGGAAAACCTGGATTTTAGTCAATTTTTTCATTGTTCTGTCCAAAATTACATATACGGATGATCCTCCTTTCGATAACAGAGGGGCAGGATGGGCTTCGGACACAAGATCAAAAGGAGAAGTAGAAAGAGCATCTTTAATAAAGGAAGGGCCGAGTCTTTTCCCAGCTTGCAACCCATACAAGTAGAAAGATCAATGTTAGGTACAGACCCCAACATTCCAGTAGAAATCAAATATCTAAGCCTTGGGCTGCAGACATGTCCTAATCTACGATGCCAGAACAAAAAAAGGGGAGTAGAGAGAACAAAACCAGACACAGCAAAAAAGGCAAAAGACTGAGGTAAACGAAGTTTCTCCAAAAAAGAGAGCTTGCCAACTCTACGGTCCTTCCCAATCCCCTTACTACTCCATAGGGCCTCTCGCATGATCCTGTACAAGACAGGAGGTAGGGGAGAAGTGAATATAAGCATTTTTTTTTTCAAGCCGGAAAGAAGATTCACTGAGAGAGCGGGAAGATGAAAAAGAGCAGAACATATTCGATGATAACGAGAGAGAGTACCAAGACTAGCTAGAGGGAATTGTTCGGAGTTTGAAGTTTAAACAAGAAGGCTGCTGCTTCAGATGGAGAACGAAGAGAAGAAAGAAGTTAAGAATCACCAGTCTCTTCGATGCACCCGAAGAAAGTAAGCAGCCCCCCCATGTTGTAAGCGTAAGGGCGAGCAAATACCTGTAGCAGAGGAGGAAGAGATATGACAAGACGGATTCAACCTCTGAATCTGCTTCCGCTGTCGTGGGGTAAAACTCTCTGTGTCGGGCGTGGGAGTGCTCCTAAGATCATAGAAGTAATGCTGCAGAGGCCCTATGGAGTAAGGGAATTTTTCAGTCTCCGATTCAGTAGGCGTCTCTGGGGGAGCAGCAAGATGAGCTGTGTCTGACTGTCGACGAGAGTTTGCATTCTGCCGCGTGCGAGAGTCTGCAATCATGTGACCCGGCTTCTTGCAATAGTGGCATATGATCTTGGACATGTCTTGTTGGCCTGATGCACCAGCAGAGCTTCCAGATTGAAGATTCTGACTATAGGGTCGATGCCCCGAAGCATGTTCAGCTGGTCCCATAGAAGCCTAAGCC
Organism: Candidatus Protofrankia californiensis; assembly: GCF_900634715.1. Classification (GTDB taxonomy): domain Bacteria; phylum Actinomycetota; class Actinomycetes; order Frankiales; family Frankiaceae; genus Protofrankia; species Protofrankia californiensis. The sequence continues at coordinate 27,090 of NZ_CAAAFO010000090.1, forward strand.
TTCGGTAATAAAGAGTATAGCACACTTCTTTCTTGATTTTACCCATAAGCTAAGGCATGTTCTTCATGTTGCAACTGATAGAAAGGTGGAGAATCCTCCTGAGAATCAAGATGACTTATGTAATCAAAAAGATCTTTAGCAGTCGCAAAAGAGGTGACGGTGTATATGGGGCTCAAAGGAAGTACACAAGTAATCCCATTTGAAGCTAAGCACTTTTCATCTTTTGTAGGAAAATCCCCTTCTCTAGTCTTGGGAAATTGAAGCGACCCATCCACATAAGCAAAAAAAGGTTTCCCGAGCAAATCATTCTTCATCGCATAAGTCCATGACAAGTCATTTCCAGAGACTTCTTTCGGAAGAGCACGGGAAAAGCCTATGGAATCCATTGTACTAAGACCCGAAAGATCATCC
>NZ_CAAAFO010000090.1:32500-36417 GCF_900634715.1 Candidatus Protofrankia californiensis
CGGTTTACTTTGTCAACGCTACAACCGGGGCGAGCGGAATTCAGTTCAGTAGAGGCTCGAAGAGGGGCTTACTAAGCGAAGGGCGGCAGGCAAAGCTACAAGGGGATAGTGCGGCTTTCTTTGTTCTCATGGCAGAGTGAGGGGCGGCAAAAGGCGGCTTTGCTCATGAGTTAGCGATCAAGCGGAAAAGGACCTGCTGGCTTCTTTTCTTTCTGGAGCGGAGCTGCCTTGCTCGTAGCTCCCTATTGATATAAAAGGGGATGAAGGGTGAAAGAAAAAGAAGAAGCAAGTCTTGAGGGAGTAAAGAGCCACCGTTAGGTGGTTCTGCGCCAAGTGCGATCGATTGTCCTTCCTTTATAGATTTTTCTACCGTAACTCCACTCAATCAACAAAGTGAATTCCATACTCAAAGTGGAGTTACCGTACAAACGGAATATCTATAAAAACAAAGGGGGAAGCGTTTTTACTGAAGCCGAAAGGTATCCTAAAGGAATGGTAGCACCACCATCCACCTAGACGTGGCCATCATAAATGGTTCCTGCGACGGCGGCGGAGTCAGGTTCGGGATAATCCATTCAATCTTCTTCTTTTTTTTTCTCTTTTTCTGAATTTTCCTCTTCCTATGGAACTCCCTCTTGAAACATTTCCAAAAACTCGAGTCTTCTTTCCTCTTCTTCTTTCGGTGGAGCTTCCTCTCTAGTTCTTCTTGCAGCCTTATCCCTTTTCAAAATTATTCTTCCCTAGGGATCGCCTTTGGAAGCCGGAACGTAGGGGTCATGATGATCCAGTGGGAGGGATCTTCCTCACAAAGCCAGAGAGTCTTAATAGCATTAATTGTAGTGATGGTAGGGGATGTTGGAAATCGGACACTTCCTCGGCCCAGCATGTTGAGACCGGAGCGTGACTAGGGAGCGAGTTCTTAAAAACTCCCATTTTCTCGTTGGGGTTCTTAGGAGCTTCCTGTTCATCCGCCACGTTGATTTTTCCTTCTTCTATGAAATCTTGGATTTTTTGCTTCAAAGTCTAGCTTGCATCCGTCCCATGACCTGGTCTCCCCTCATTGGGACCTAACTAAATTCTGCCAATTCCTTCCCCCAGATACATACTTTTATTCCTTTCTCCCATAAAGCTTCCTTTCCTGAATCTTAGCTCTTCTCTTCTCTTTCTTATTTTATCTGACTACTCTCACTTTATAAACCGGGCCGGCTGATAAAAACCGTAACGTATTAGGGTCGTACGCCTGGAACAAAAAGGTTCGTCGTACAATTTAGGCGATTAAAAAATAAAGGAGTATATCCCTCTCCCTTAGTGTCTTTCCACTTCCGTCGTTCAGGAACAAACACTTCGCCCAATTATTTGGAATCCCGGCCCGGTTTTTCCCCACTAACCAATTAATTACGTTACGACCACTGAACAAACTTGGTTGACGAACATGGTTTATGCGCCGCTAATGTAGCGGCTTGTCGAGCATTTGACAAACTCACACCATCCATTTCAAATGGGATTTGTCCCGTGGACACACGAGCAATCCAACCCGTAGGATTTCCTTTTCCTCTTCCCATTCTGACTTCTGTAGGTTTCCCGGTAATAGGGAGATCCGCGAGAACTCTTACCCATATCTTACCATTTCTTCGGAATTGTCCGCTCATAGCACGATGGAATTGTCCGATTGTAGCCCGACGCGCTGCTTCAATGGCTCGATATGAAAGACGATCAGCTCTACAACTTTTAGTGCCATATCTTCCAAAACCAAGTTGTGTACCGTCCGGTTTGCAACCCCTACTACATCTGCCTTTACGATATTTACTATATTTCGTACGTTTCGGATATAGCACGTCCCCCTTTTTTTTTTAAATATGAAATCCACACTTTGACACCTGAGATTCCGTAACGAGTAGATACTTCCGCAGGAGCATAATCTATTTTCTGGTTAAATACATTACGAGATGTTTTTCCATACTTTCCGCATTCAGTTCTAGCTATTTCCGCGCCTTCTGATCGACCTGAACAACATATACGGATCCCCTCAACCCCTTTTTTCATTACTAATGGAATATCCTTCACTATTTTACTAAAAATGGAACGAAATGATCTAGTTTTGTTTCTCAGTTGAAAAGAGATGTCTTGAGCAATCGGAGAAGCACCTTGATAAACAGATTTTATCTTGACCGACTCAATTAAGGTATTAGTGTTTGTTCTATTAGACAACAAAGATCGCATTTTTTTAACTTCGTTCAAATAAGAGTTGTACCCATACGGAATTCTTCTGTTTCTCAGTATGATCTCTATCATCATCTCTATTCCCTTTATAAATTCTCCTATCCCACCTAGGTCTATTAATTTATCTATCAATTCTATTACCTTATCCTTACCCATGAGGTTCCAACATTTGATCCTTAATTGACCTAGGAGTTGTTCCCGGGTATCCTCAAAAAAAAGGTTTTTATACATCCCAACCCCATCCCTTGGAAAGAAAAAGGTAGCACCGAAGAAAGGAAAGAGCGAGATTGTTGTTTTTGTTGTTCCCGCGAAGCGAAGATCATTCGCTTGGCGAATGAAGTGGGTCAACCTCTTTTTGGCTTCGGCCAAACACTTTTTCTCGCTGGTCGAGCTTTCTACAAAAAAAGCGATGCGAGAACGTATTCTCTTATCTAAGCTTCTTCCCTGTGCATTCGCTCCCCCCATCGTAGATGGTTCAGCCACGCCCGGTGCCACGAAATGATTGAGAACTACGACGGGGTCGAAATGCATTTTTTTCTTTGTATTCAATAAGTATTGCATGACCGAATAATTCAAGGAGGGGCGCACTGCAGGGAGGGTTCTTTTAAGTAGATGACTCGTCGGGCCGTCGGAGCGGGACTTCTTTGGGAAAAAGAACTTGAATAACTTCGTTTTTCTGAAGGAGCCGTCATTTTCTATCAGGAACGCTATGTCATTTAAAACTCCGGCGTCTTTCGGATGCTTGAAGGCCCCGCTGACCCGAAGTGATTTAGAAAGATTCTTCTTTATCGATTGTGATCGGTCATGGTATCCATAGCCTTGCTTCTTTTTTGGCCAAATCCGTCTTTCGTTTTGCTTCCCCCGGTCGTCGAGCCTGATCGACTCGACTCTTTTATCTGCCTCCCGGCCTCTCACTGCGTTTCGTTCTTCTTCTGTATCGTCGCTTGAATGAAGACACCCGATTGGCCCGACTTTCCCAAATGCCCACCACCGGCCCTTCTCCTTTCCGGGTTTGGATTTTTCGCGTCGTTTCAGTCGTCGTGGTCGACGAGGAAGAAAGAAATGAATGAATGTTCTTTTGGGAAAATGTAAAATAATACACCTACCGAGACGAAAGCCAAAGGTGAGTCTCGTAGGTGGACGTATCGAACCGAAATAAGATCTCAGATTGACATCTTGATACACTGATTTACCATAATAATAAATAGAGTCAATGGCGACTCCGCCGTGGGAAGAGCCGCTTCTTTCTTGCTTGATAGGGGGGGCTTCCATTCACCAATGCAGACTCAAAGTGCTCTCCGAACCGTGCTGGATAGTCACCCATCACACGGCTCTCAAACCCAACCTGTGGTGGATCCCGGGAGACAAAGTAAAAGCGCTTGATCCTTTGCCCCATACTTTGAGATGCTCCTCCCCGCCGATCAAGCAGCGACGCTGCTCGTGATAGGCTTAGTTTTTAGCCGCTATCGTTCGCTTCGAATAAGTAAAGTCCCTTCGGTCGGTTCGCTCAGGTGGTCTTCCCTTATCTTCCCTAACGTTCAGAGTTGTTCTGGTTTGAGAAAGGAGCACCGGCCGAGCGCTCTGAATGAATAAGAAATGGACAGCAGAGGGAAGGGAATCAATGATTCTTATTCAACCGAGTTGAAGCTAGCAAGATGTCGATTACACACCGGAGGTTGGTAAGAAATGAGGGGCAA
>NZ_CAAAFO010000091.1:0-3686 GCF_900634715.1 Candidatus Protofrankia californiensis
CCCTCGCATGATCGCACTTCCTCCGGCCGGCTCGTCGATCGTGCAGACGTCGCCCTGCCCCGGCTTGCCGGTTGGTAGTCCCCGTGTCCGGTTCAGTTCCCACCTTGTGGGACGTTGCGTTCCGCGGAACATTGCGTCCTGCCGAACATTGCCTCCTTCGGAACATTGCGTTCCCGACCTGGATGTTCCCGGCATGGGTCAGATGGGTGGTGTGTGCGCTGTCGGCTCGGTCCACGTCCGTCTGAGCTCCTCGGGGAGGACGGCCGCGACGTCCTGGGCCTCCTCCGGGACGAGGTCACGCAACGTGTGCAGGACGGCACCGGTGATGTCGTGCGCGTGCACGCGATCGATATGGTCGATCCGCAGTACCGCCTCGATGAACTCGTCCAGGTGGCGCATGCGCGCGGGGGCCTGGCCGCGGCGCCGCGGTGGCACGGTCAGTACCTGCACGTCGGCGGGCAGATGTGCGGCGACGTGCCGCCGCTCGGCCACCGGCAACCGCTCGAAGAACGTCGCCAGCACCGCGTGCACCGCCGGCTGGACGGTCTCCTGCGTACAGCCCGCCTGCTGCGCCGCGGCGAACAGCCGCCGCAGCATGGGGGACGGGAGCAGGGTCAGATCGCCTTCGGACGGCCGGGTGTCCCCGGAGACGAGTCCTTCGTGCAGCATCGACACGACCCCCTCGACCCCCGACGTCCGCCAGACCGCGTCCTCCACGACGATGGCGTCGGTCGCTGTGGCGACGTCACCGTGCAGGATGATCACGTGGCCGAAGGCGGTCACATGCACCCGCGGGACGTCGAGCCTTCGCGTGACCGAACCCAGCCGGGAACGCACCCGGTCGGCGAGGACGTCATCGGTGACGCCCGGGTCAGGACGGCCTCCGCCGAGCCGGTAACGGACCCCTCGAAGCCGTCCCCGCAGGTAACGGAACCGGCGGCCGACCCGTTCCCGAACCAGGCCGATCCTGCGACGGATGCGTCGCGGCCGCGCGAGCAGCCCGCCCGCGACGCCGGCTCCGACCCCCGCCGCCGCGGCGAGCACTCTCCCGACGTATCTCATCTGCGCACCTCCGGCGGTTGGTCCCACCAGCGTCGGGTATGGGCCGCGGCCCCGCCACCCGTGATGCCTCTGACCGCCACCTTGCGAGCCTGTGGTGGAGCGCGGGGACATCCATCAAACGCCGAGAGGCAGGCTACGGCGACAAGGAGCACGCTGGAGAGGTGGGTGGAGCCCGACCAGCTCCAAGGCGGCGCGGCCATACCCGTCACGCGGCCCGGCACGTCACGGCCGATCACGCCCATCACATCGCGGACGCGGCCATGCCTGTCACACGGCCCGGCGCACGGCCCGGCACGCGCCGCCGGAAGCCATGCGGAGAGGTGGAGAGGTTCGGAAGGGAGTAGCCGTGAAAGGGAGTAGCCGTCCGGCGCTGATTCGACGCGAGCATGCTCGTCACGAATGGTCGCCTGAGCTGTTCGGTTGGCAGTGGTCGGAGGAGGGCCGTTCGCTGGCGGCACGGCTGCTGGGCCTGCGGGAGGACGCCGTGCGGGTCGAGGAGTACACCGAGGACGGCGCCTACGTGCTACGCGCCGAGATCCCCGGCATCGACCCGGACAGGGACGTCGAGGTCACCGTGTCGGAAGGAGAACTGTCGGTGCACGCCGAGCGCCGGGAGGAGAAGAAGGAGAAGGCCGCCGGCCGTTATCGCACCGAGTTCCACTACGGCGCGTTCACCCGTTCGGTGGCCCTCCCGCCCGGGGCGAAGGAGGACGAGGTCGCCGCGACCTACCAGAACGGCATCCTCGAGGTTCGGGTGCCAGTCGAAAGCGGCGAACCCAAAGCCGTCCGGACGATCAGCATCCGCCACGAGTGACGGACGTACGTCCGTCTTGACATATGTCCCGTCCATACGCCGGCGTCACGCCGACCGGGCCGCCGGGGCGACAGGCTGCATGCCCGCGTCACCGCACCGCGCGGCGGTCACCGCGGTGCGGTCGTCTCACCGGGGTGCGGCGGGCTCGTCGAGGCCGGGGGCTCCCCAGACGGGGAACCATCGGGACAGATCCGGTTCGATGGGAAGATCGCCCTCGAGCGTCGCTTTCATCTGGAGTTCGAGCGGGTTGTCCCGGCGTTCGTCGGCAAGGGGAGCGAAGGGATACCAGGTGCCGCGGGTGAACAGATAGACAAGGCCGAACGATCGGGACCCGTCCGACCGGGATCCTTCGAAGAACGCGACGACGGCGCACAGCAGCGCCGGGCCGAAGCCGGCATCGCGCAGCGTGGAGTTGATCGCGTGCAGATCGGTGACGAGACCGGGCATGTCATCCGCGGAGGTCCGGCGTACCAGCCAGCGGAAGCCGAAGCGGTCGGTCAGCTTCTCGTAGCGACCGCCGTCCAGGACGAGGATCTGGTCGATCTCCCGTTCCAGGCCGGTGAACGCGGCGCCCTCCGCGGGTCTGACACACACCGATCCGACGCCGGTGGGGCGGAAGCGGGACGAGGTCTGGAGTGTGATCGCGGCCGAGGGCAGGGCGAACAGCCGGTCGAGGTTGGGCTGCCTGGGCCGGGAGCGTCCGAGCAGCACATCCAGGAATCCCATGAGAGTGGCCCTGTCATCACGAAGAGACGTCGCCCGGTGGCTCGTCGAGTCCGGCGGACGGCTCTTCGAGCTCGGCGGACAGCCGGGCCAGCTGCGCGAGGCGGGCGTCGAGTGGCGGATGGGTGGAGAACAGTGTGGACAGGCTGAAACCGCCCGCCCGCGCGGGGGCGAAGAAGAAGGCGTTGAACGGCTCGGCGGTGCGCAGGTCCCGCGTCGGGATCCGGGACATCTCACCGGTGATCTTGGTCAGTGCCGATGCCAGCGCCCGGGGACGACCGGTGAGCAGCGCGCCCGAGCGATCCGCGGCAAGCTCGCGGAAGCGGGACAACGACCTGGTCAGGACGAACGACACCGCGTAGACGAGGGCCGAGACAACCACGATGACGGCCACGGCCACGGCCGCGGCGCCGCTGTCCTCGTCGTCGTCCCGGTTGTTACCGCCGAACCCGCCGTACATGCCGGAGTACAGACCAAACCGTGTGATCAGCCCGGCCAGCACCCCGAGGAAGGCGGCGACGGTCATCACGGCGACGTCCCGGTGCGCCACGTGCGACAGCTCGTGGGACAGGACGCTCGTCAGCTCGTCGGTGTCCAGCCGGCGCGTCAGGCCGGTCGTGACGCAGACCACCGACCGCCGGGGGCTGCGGCCCGTGGCGAACGCGTTCGGCACGTCCACGTCGGCGACTGCCACGGCCGGTTTGGGCAGGTCCGCCAGGGCACACAATCTGTCGATCATTCCGTGCAGCTCGGGTGCCTGCTGCGGGGTGACGATCCGGCCCCGCATCCCGTACAGCGCGATCCGGTCGGAGAACCAGTACTGGGTGAACAGCAGCCCCCCGGCGATCACAATGACAAGTACCGGCGACAGGCCCACCGCGATCAGGACCGCGACGAAGGCGACATAGACCAGCCCGAGCAGGAAGACCGTCAGCAGCATCCGGGCCGCCAGGCCCCGGTCGGGCCGGAACCGGCGGCGAGGCGGTGCGGTCATCGTCGTCACCTCAATCCGGAATCCGGAATGAGGCCCTCGCCGCGACGACCCTCATCCCGAAGACCCTCGTCTCGCAGCATCCCGCGGACCTCG
>NZ_CAAAFO010000091.1:3974-5817 GCF_900634715.1 Candidatus Protofrankia californiensis
TCCGACGGTGTCAGCGTGTCGTCGGGCAGGGGGGATCCATACGCGCGGACACGGCTGAGCAACACCTCGAGCGCGGCGCGGAACGCCGTCTCGTCATCGGCGTCCATGGTCGTGACCAGCTGGTCGTCCAGAGTATTCAGTTCGCCGAGGACGCTGTCGGGCACGGCGAGCTGTCCTTCCCCGAGAATGCGTACGATCATGGCTGTTCGCCTGGCTCGGTGGTCGTCCTCGACCCCTCACTCCCGACACTCCCGATCGCCCGCTGGGCCTCGGTCGCGGGCAGCTGGGTGCCGGTCGCGGGCGGCGCGCCCTTGAGCGCGGCGAGTTCACGCTCGACGTCCGAGCCGGTCGTGATCCTGTCGAGTTCGGCCTGGATGTCGTCGCGTGGCCGGCCGGTCACGGTCGCGTCGTCGAGCGCGCCCGATGCGAGCAGCTCGTCGATGGCGCCGGCACGGGCCTGCATCTGCTGGGTCCTGTCCTCGGCGCGCTGGATCGCCAACCCCACGTCGCCCATCTCCTCGGAGATACCCGAGACCGCCTCGCCGATCCTCGCCTGCGCCTCAGCCGCGGTGTAGGTGGCCTTGACCGTCTCCTTGCGGGTGCGAAACGCCTCGACTTTTGCCTGTAACCGCTGGGCGGCTACGGTCAGCTTGTCCTCCTCGGCCCGCAGTGAGGCATGCTGGCGCAGCAGATCCTGAGTCTGCCCGCTCACCGCGGCGCGGCGGCCCAGTGCCTCCCGGGCGAGGTCGTCGCGGTTCGCCGCGACCGCCTGACCGGCCTGCTCCCCCAACCTGTCCGCGGAGGCCTGTAACTGCCTGACCTGCAGCTCGACTCGCTTACGGCTCGTCGCGACATCGGCCACCCCGCGGCGCACCTGCTGGAGGAGGTCGAGCTGCCGCTGGTAGGAGTAGTCAAGGATCTCTCGCGGATCCTCCGCACGATCCAGGATCTTGCTCGCCTTGGTCTTGAACACCAGGGCCAGCCGCCGGCTGAGGCTCATCTCTGCCCACCCCCTCGGGCATCCTGTCCGCTGCCGAGTGCTCCTAACCACCGTCGCCCCCGCAGAACCCGCCAGCAAACCGATCGTGATCTTCGCCCCGCCGGTGACGGTTGACGGAGCCGTTGCCCGTGTCTGGCGCAGTACCGTTTGGATCTACCCCCGGCGAGGAGGTCGCCGTGCAGGAGTGTGAGCTGTCAGCACCTCTGCGTGACATCGAACGTGTAGATCCCCGAGTGGCTCGACAGAGTACTCGCGGAGGCGGATGCAGATCCTGCTGCGGGCCGGTTCCTGTCGTTCGGGTCGGCCGAGGAGACAGCGACGGCTTCCGTGCCAGGCCGAGCGGATCGTCTTTCATACTGACGGCTGGTCGCGGGTGGGGAAAGCCAGGTGGGAAAGCACAGTTCAGATGCCTTTCTTGGCTGCGACCGGTCGGCCGGAATGCTGAATCCCGCAAGCGGCTTGTCGGTGAAGCCGTTGACCAGTTCGGCGGCTCGCAGCGCGTCCCACAGGTAGGTCATGGGGTCAGGCCGCATACAGCTGTTCCCGGGTCCGCATCACTTCGTCCTGGAAGTACGGGCGACGAACCCTGTTGAACCCCTATGAACATCACAAACGTGGCTGCTGATCAGCGGACCCCTGTCGTCTCCTGACGTCTCCTGACGTCTGATCGCTACTTTCCATACACCACGTCCGTGGACTCAACTCCCGACCCGATGGCAGCCCGGACGGACGGATCTTGCCGAGGAGAAGTCCCTCGTCCTGGCTGCCGGACATAACAAGGCCGGGGGCGACCGGCCGAGGGATCGCCCCTTTCTGCCAATGTAGCCCCTCAGGGCTCCGGCA
>NZ_CAAAFO010000092.1 GCF_900634715.1 Candidatus Protofrankia californiensis
CGACGAGCAGACGAGCCGACGAGCCGACGAGCCGACGAGCCGGCGAGCAGACGAGCCGGCGAGCTCGGCGCACTCGCGGCAGATGGCCTGGACGTGGCCTGCCTGCCGGGCTGGCAGCGCGACAGGTGACGACCTGCACCCGGGCGAGCCCAAAAATCACAAATCTTGTGATCTTATCATCCGGTTACCCATCGCGACGAAACGTTACGCGGAAAGGCTCATCGCCAGGTAATCCCTGCCAGCGTATTGACCACCGCCTGTCTTCCCGTCCCGCCGGCGCCGGCTGGGATGCGCAGGCCCGGTATGCCTTCGTTACGCTCCGGCCTTCAAGAAGCGGTGTCGGCACGACAAGACCCGGCACATAGTCGCTCAGGCCGCCGGAATCAACTCCCGCGTCGGTCATCCAGTCAATCATCACCCCGAATGTTGCCGAACGAACCGTTCCCGGTCCCTGATTCGTGAAGGTGAAACCGGACAGAAGTCCGCGAACAGGAGTCCGAACTCGCTCACCATCACCCGACGGCGATGACCCGCTTCCGTCGTTCACTGCGGACCGCATCTTCGGGCCGCACAACGAGCCCACAATGAGTCGCGCGGGACACTGTGCCACGACAGCCCGTGCACGGGCGGCGCGCTTTCGTGCCTGGTCCGAGGCGCCTTGGGGGTCTTGCGGGCGCGACGGACCCGGGCATGCCACCGCATCCCTCAGCGACGAACGAGCAACACTTAATACCCAACGTACCAACATGATTCAAACTTCTCTATGCGAGAATTGGCCAAATGGATTGTTTACACCATAGTCACGGTATTACGGTCTGCCTGGTTGACCGGCTGGCGGGGAGGACCGTTCCCGTCGTCGGTGACCTGCGGGGAGGGTGTCGCTGATCCTCGGGAGGAACATGCGTCTTGTCCATGCCGCCGATGTCCATCTGGACAGCCCGCTGCGGGGGCTGACCCGGCTCGGCGACAGCGACCTGGCACATCTGCTTCGCCAGGCCACGCGTCGGGCGCTGGAGAACCTCACCGACCTGACGGTCGACCGGCGGGCAGACGCGTTGCTACTCGCCGGCGACATCTACGACGGCAACTGGCGGGACTACGCGACCGGACGGTTCTTCGTGGAGCAAATGGCGCGACTCCACGACGAGAAGATCCCGGTCTTTATGATCGCGGGCAACCATGACGCGGAGAGTGAGATCACACGGGCCCTGATCCTGCCGCCGAACGTCACCGTCTTCGCCTCCGATCAGGCCGGGACGGGCACCGTCGAGGAGATCGGCCTGGCCGTGCACGGCCAGAGCTATCCCACCCGCGACGTGTACACCAACCTGGCCCGGGCCTACCCGAACGCGATTCCCGGAATGGTCAACGTCGGGCTCCTGCACACCGCGGTCGAGGGGGCCGAGGATCACGCGGCCTATGCGCCGTGCACCGCCGATGACCTCGGGCGAACGGGCTACGACTACTTCGCCCTCGGCCATGTCCACGCCCATCGGATCGTCCGTGATGGCGAGCATGTGGCCGCGTTCAGTGGCAACCTTCAAGGTCGCCATCCTCGGGAGAGCGGTCCGAAAGGCGCGCTCGTCGTCGAGGTGGAACCCGGCCGGGCAGCGATGATCAGCCATGAGCCGTGCGACGTCGCCCGCTGGGCCACACTGACCATCGACGCCACGCCATGCCGCACGCTGGAAGACGTCCTCACCCGCGTCACCGGGGAACTCCGGGCGACGCGCCGTGAAGCGGGAACCCGACCGGTCGTCGCCCGGCTCGTCCTGGTGGGCACCTCACGGGCCGCCGCCGGCCTCACCGACAACGAACGCCTGCGCGAGGAGCTCGCGACGGTCACCGCCGGCCTGGACGTGTCCATCGAGAAGATCCTGGTTCGCACGGTGAGCCCGGAGCAGCCTGCGTCCGTCGACCCGGAGCTGATGGCCGCCATCCACGCGGCAGCCGACGACCTGGCCACGAACGCCGACCTGCTCGCCGCGCTCATCGGGCCGCTGGAACGCGAGGTCGGGCGGCCCCTGCGGGCCGCGGATCTGCTCGACCTGAGAGACCCGGGCGCTCTGGTCGACCTCGCGCGCCGGGCGGGCGTCGGTCTGGTCGCGCGGCTCGTCGGTGATGAGGACTGATGCGGATCCGATCATTCAGCCTGGACCGTTACGGCGCGTTCGAGGGGCGCGACCTGGAGTTCGGGCCGGCACTCACCCTGGTCGTCGGCGCCAATGAGGCGGGTAAGTCAACAACGTTGGAGGCTCTGTCCGACCTGCTGTGGGGTTATCGACGGGGGCATCAGGACTTTACCTTCGCCGTGGGCACACTCAGCCTCACCGCCCGTCTCGAGTTGCCCGACGGCAGCGAGGTGGAGATCCGTCGCCGTAACACCGGCCTGGTCAGCAGCTCCGACGGCCATCCGTTCGAACCCGTGTGGGGGCAGGGCGGCCCCGGCGCGCATAAGCGATGGCGGGATGCGTTCGGCCTGTCGCACGCGGGACTGCGCGAAGGCGGCGACAGTGTCTTTCACGGCACGGGGGATCTGGCGGAACTCGTCTTCACGGCCCGCAGCGGACGTGCCGTGCGCACCCTGGTGTCGAATCTGCAGGCCGAGATGGACGGCCTCTACAAGCAGCACCGCGGCAGTACCAAGGCGCAGGTGCGTGCGGCGCTGATCGACTACGACCGTCTTCGCCGCGAGGCTGATTCGTCGATGACCCGGGCGAAGACTGTGGCCGACGCGCGGGGCGAACGGACGCGACGGCAGCGGGCGGCGGACGCGGCGGCGGCCCGTCTGGCCTCCGCCATCGAGCGACACACCTACGCAGACCAGCGGCGGCGCGCGCTGCCGGATATCCACAGGCTGGTCGGCCTGCGCGCCGAACGCGCCCGGCTGCTCGCCGACGGCCTCATGCTGCGCCCCGAGCAGATCGACGCGTACGAAACCAACCAGCAAGAACTCGACGCGGCGACCGACGAGGTCGAGCGGCCGACAGCCGCCCTCACCACGCAAGTTCACGAGCGCGAGTCGTTGACGGTCGACGACGCCATCCTCACCGATTCCGCCGCTATCACCCGGCTGGAACGCCAGGCCGGAGCCCGCTCCTCAGACGCCGACCTGGCCCGACATGGCGAGATCGAGGCCGAATCCCTGTTCGGCGAGGCCAGAACGCAGCTGCTCGGACTCGTCGGACCGGGCGACCAGCGGTCGACCGAGGAGCTTCTCACCGCCCTGTATGTGCCGGTCGATCTCGCGGCCCAACTCGATGAGCTGGCCACCCGGATTGGCGAGCTGACCGCGGACCTGGCGTGGGCAGACGACGCGGTGACGGCGGCCCTGGCCAGGCAGCGGGCGTCCGCATCGGCCGTGCCGACCCTCGACGCGGCGTCGATCAGGCTGATGCGCGAGGTCATCATGGTGATCCGGGCGGAGGGGTCCGCTTCGCTGCGGCTCCGTGAATCCGTGGACAGCGCCGCGGTCGCGTACCAGGACCGCCGCGAGACATTGCGCCGGGCGGGTGCCCGAGACGTCGACGGGCCGCGACCTGCGGCACTGACCAAGGATGCTGTGCGGCTCGCCCGGGAGCGCCTCACGGACGCTGAGACCGCCCAGGCTCGTAGCGGGAACGCACTCACCACCGCCGAGCAAGATCTGGAACGGGCCCGTCAGCGGCTTGCCACGACCGACGGACAGAACCTGCCGGACCCGGCCATGCTCGTACGGATCCGGGCCGAACGGTCGGATCTGTGGGACCGGCTGGTCCGGGCCGCGGCGGGCGGGCTGACCCGTTCGCGGGCCGAGGAACTCCTTCCCTCGCTCGCCAGTGCAGTGCGCCGCGCCGACGAGATCGCCGATCAGCTGATCAGCCAGGCCAAGCTCGCCGCGAAACGTGCCCAGCAGCAACACGACCTCGCCGACGCCGAGACCCGGCATCGGGCAGCGCTGAACGCCCGCTCGACCGCCGACGACGCGATGGACCAGGCGCGGCAGGGCTGGGAAGCCTTCTGGAACGATCTCGGGCTTGCGACACCCGTGGTGGACGAGGCCGACGAGGTACGCCGGGCCCTCGACGAAGCCCAGCAGGCGCAGACCGCCCTGCTGGGCGCCGAACGCCGCATCGCCGGCCTGACCGGCCAGGCCGACGCCCAACACGCCACCCTGGCAGAGGCACTCGCGCAGCTGGGACACTCGTATCCAGGCGCGGATCTCGACAGTCTCCTGGTAGCGGCCGACCAGATCCTCGCCGACGATGATGCCGCCCGAGAGGCGCGGAACAGCGCAGCCCTGCACGCACGCAGCACCGAGGACGCCCAGCACGCCCGAGGGGAAAAGGCCGGCGCCCTGCGCATGGCCGAGCAGCAGTGGGACACGCTCATCCACAATGCCGCACTTCCATCGACGATCAGCCCTGCGGGCTGGGCGGAGCGTCATGCGGTCCTGACCCAGGCGGTAGCCACCCACAACAACGGGATCCAGGCCCGCAAGGATGCGGTCAACGCCCGAGCGCGCGTCGACGCATTCGCCGAAGCAGTAGCCGCACTGGCGGCCCGCCACGGCGACGGCGGGTTCGACGAGGACTCCCCGGCCGAGGTCCTCCACCGACTCGTCGACCAAGTGAGGTCCAATCGCGACGCTCAGGCCTCCGCCAAGGTGATGGACAACACCATCGCCGGACTCACCGAACAGATCGAAGCAGCCCAGGCTCGGCAGGCGGAAGCAGCGAACCATCTGGACAAGCTGCGGGACGAGGTGGGCCTACCGGTGGACCAACCGTTCCGCCCAGTCGTCGAGCGCAGCCGAGCCGTTATCGTAGCCACGGCCGAGGAAAGAACCACCGAGAACGTGATCCGGGCCGCCGCACCAGACGACGAACTGGAGACACTCGTCAAGAAACTCGCCGAACGTGACGAGCGCGACCTGCAACAAGAGCTCGCCACCGCGCGGGAAGATCGGGATCAATACTCCACCGCCCACGACCAGGCGCGCAGCGAGCTCGGCGAGATAGACGAGCGGCTGCGTCAGCTTCAGCGCGGACCCGGCGCGAGCGAACTGCACGCCCAGGCGCAGGAGTATCTCGCGCTGGTCGCCGAAGGCACGGAGCGGTATCTCATCGCCCGGTTTCAACATCACATTCTGCGCGGCCAGCTCGAAGCCTACGAACGCCGGCATGCGTCTCCGCTGCTCGTCGAGGCCGGCCGCCTGCTCGAACGCCTCACCGAGGGGTCCTATGTGGCGCTGCGCGCCGTAGACCGCGGAGACAACCAACGGTTCCTGCGGGTCGTCCGAGCCGACGAGGAGGAAAGGGAACCCGTCGAGCTCTCCGAGGGCACCGCCGACCAGGTCTTCCTCGCCCTGCGGCTGGCCGCGATCGACCAGCTGCAACGCGACCGGGTCGCCCGCGGCGAGGTACCTCTCCCGGTCGTCCTCGACGACGTGCTGATGACGTTCGACGACCGGCGTGCCACCGCCGCTCTCCGGGTCCTGACGGAGCTGGCCCGGAACTGGCAGATCATCGTATTCACCCATCACGAACACCTCGCCGAGATCGCGGAATCCGTCGGATCAGCCTCTCCGGCGGCCGTGGGACCGGACTCTGGCGGATCTGTGCGGATCAGCCGCATGCCAAGCGCGAACGTGCCGCTGGGTACCCGCGAAGCCGACCGGATCCGGGCCTCGATGACCGCTGCCGCCGACGGAGACGAGGACGCCGGCGCACTCGGCCGGATCACCGTGCCGACGGTCGCTCTTGGACGGCCACCGAGAGAGCCGGGCCTGGCGGCCACCGCCTCCACCTACGACCCGGCGGCCGTGCGCACCTGGGCGCGCGCGCACGGATACGACGTGGGAGACCGAGGCCGCATCGCCAGCGACATCCTGGACGCCTTCCAACACGCCCAGGGTGTCTGAGACCCCACCAGACGGCGTCAGACAGCCCGACCGTGATCCCGCGTGACACGGCAGATGTCAGGTCGCGCAATCACCCCACGTCCCCTGGTCCTCGGGTCGGACCGACTGACGACGAGCCCGCCACACGATCCAGATCAGCTGACCGATGCCTGGCCACCGCTACGCCGTGAGAACTACGGCAACCGGTGACGACAGGTGGCTGCGGACACACGCATGAGGTCGATCTCCCGCCGCCGTGTCAGCCGCACCGACCGCCCTGGACGGGCCGCACCACGGCCGTCTTCCGCCGGGGGACGGCATCCCCCGCACTGAGCCGATGCCGCTGCGGGTGCCACGCCCGAATCAGGACATATACGGCAATCAGCCGTCCAACGGCAAGCTCCTATCGACCTCGATTATGGACCTCGATCGAAGTCGGCCGTACGATCCGCGATACACGTGGCGGTACGGGCACGAAGCAGCGGGGTACGCGGCGAGTGAGCGGCGAGTGAACCGAGTGAGCGGCGAGTGAACAAGGTCCTCGACCTCCTCCATCTGCGCAGTTTCGTCGCCGTTGCCGACTGCGGGGGTTCCATCGGGCGGCCAGGACGCTCCCTCTGAGCCAACCCACGATCAGCCAGCACGTCCGCAGGCTGGAAGCCGTCGTGGGCCAGTCCCTGATGCAACGGGATGGACGGTATTCCCGGGTCACACCCGCAGGCGAGATCCTGCTCGTCGAGGCACGGCGTCTGCTCCTCCATCACGATGAGACACCGCGCATGGGCTGATCGCGCTGCTGGCCGTCGGCCGCGTCGACGTCGACTCCGCCGCGCTGCACGCCCTGCTCGGGGACGCGCTGACCGACTGCCTCACCCGCGCCCTACCCACACCGGCGGCATCGCCTCGGCGCGGCACCCGATCGACCGGAAAGAGGCAACTGTGAGCAATCTAGCTACCGCCGCCGCGCTCGTCGCAGTCGCGACTGCCGCGATCATCTATGGCACCGACATTCTTCTCCGCGCTCGTGCTGCGTCCTGCCGCAGTCGATGCCGCTGACGCCTCCGTAGCCGACCTGCTCGGCCGGGTCCACGAGTACGGAGATCGCCGACTGCCCGTACCCGGAGCAGTCTCCGTCATCGCCGCAGCGCTCGCCACCATGACCAGCGACAACAATCCCGCGCGCATCGGCGGTGCAACAGCTCTGGCCGCGCTGCTGGCCTGGCTTGCGATCTACGTACGCGTCAGCGCGCCGATCAACAAGCAGCTCCGCACGGCCGCGGCCAACCACACCGTTCCCCCGGACACGCGAGCCCTCCAGCAACGCTGGGACAGCGTCATCTGGGCCCGTGCCGCCCTGCAAACCGTCGCGCTGACCGGGCTGCTCACCATCGTCCTCAACCGATGAGCCCTGGCCTGCGCTGCCTCCACCACGCACCGGCACGAGCACGACCATGGGCGGGCGTGGCGGCGAGGTGAAGGTCCTCGACAGTCGTGATGGGCTTGTTCTTC
>NZ_CAAAFO010000093.1:0-3156 GCF_900634715.1 Candidatus Protofrankia californiensis
GGTTCCCCCTCGTGGGAACTGCGTTCCCACGAGGGTGCAGTTCGTACCCGACACCGCGACGCCGGACCGATTGTAGTATTGAAGGTTCCAGGTGTTGCCGGTGGAACGGAGTACCCCGTACCCGAGCACCGAACGTGTGATCAGATTTTCGACAGGATAACCGTCGGCATCAGACCCGATCGCGTTGCTGTCATCCCACATCATGGGCAGAGGAGCAAGCTCGGTGCCTGACGAGCCCACGATCACCTGAGCCGGACGGAACGGCGCCGTCGTGGTGGGGAGGTCGAAACTGACCATCTGGTACCAATGTATGTGGCCCGAGAGAATCAGATTGATTCTCGGGTTCAACCCGGTACTCGGGATGTCACTTTCAAGGTTTACGTCGTGCAACGAGAGATTATGCATGCCGGGGCTGATATTGGTGATCCCCCAGATGGGCGAGTGACTGAGAAGAAAATTGTCGCCCGACCCGACAAGACCGTTCACCTGGTTGAACTCTGTGGTATACATACTATGCTGCGTTGCTAGTGACACGGTGCATTCGCCTGTGGACCACCCGGCGGCACAGGACGAGTCGAAGAGCAGCATGCTGAGAGTGCCGGCGTGGATCCGCACCGGATCGGTGAAATCCGTGCAGTTCGCGCTCAGCGTGGTGGCCTGATAACGGAACCACACATTACCCGAGCGGCTGCAGGTCTCGTGGTTGCCCCGCACGAACACGATCGGGGCGTGCGCTATCAGGTTGGCCGCCGGTGCGAAGAAGTCGGCGACCAGGCATCCCCAGGTGTGCGCACTCGGACTGATTCCCGGGCCGCCGCAGGTCGACGTCTGCGCCTGTTGCATCATGAGATTTGACCGGTAGATGTAGTCACCGGTGTGGATGATGAGATCAGGTGGAGCTGGGTGATTCTGTGCGCTGTCGGCGACTTGACTGAACCACCAGTTCCGCCCCGTTCCGCTGCAGGTCTGCCCCGGAACTTGGCATCCGGTGTCACCGATCACGGCGATCTGCGTGGGACGCCCAGCGGGACTCCAGCTCGGTAGCGGCACTATCCCGTTGCCGTTAGGGCGTATCGGGACCATACCGGTCGACCCCGGGTCGATCTGCGCGCTGATAGCCCCTAGCGGAACCCGCCGGGTGCAGACGTTGGCAGCAGTGGGGAACTGCGACGGCGGCACAGTAGAAGAGAAGGCCGGCACCATCCGATCCCTTGACGGAGCCATGCCGGTCATCGCGAACGTCACGAAGGGACAGAAGCTCTGGGGTGTGACGAACCGGATCTCGGCGTCTCTGCCGAACGCGTCCCTCTCGACCAGCTGGGTCCACGCCCACGCCTCGTTGGGTACACCGCCTCCCAGATCGACGTCAACATCGATGTCGTCCACATCTATGTCAATGCCGTCGTCGTGGTCGGTGCCGTCCCCGTTATCGGTGCGGCCGGTGTCCTGCACCGCAGGCAGATCCGCGAGGGTGGTGTCGCCGATCGCTTCCGCCGCGGGTGGGTACCGACCCGCCTGGGCCGCACCCGCGGTCGTGCCGAGCGCCGCGGTGACGAGCAGCACCCCCATGCCCGCCACCGCGATCTTCCTGATCGTGATTCTCTTAATCGCTGATCCCAGCCCTTCCATACTCCGCGAAAGGTTCTCCGCGTCGGAGGTACGCCAGCCGCGTCCGGCGGATCGCCGGCCGGGAAAACACGAGACGCGAACGGCGACCACAACAGATGGACGTAGCCGCCCGGAGGATGGAAAAAATGTCCGTCCCGCACCCCGGATGGTCGTTCACACAGCAGATTGCCGACCTCGGAGGTCACCGTTCCGGCGCGGATACCCGACCCCCTTTCGATTAAAAATCTCCCGGCGGGGTAGACGGTAGAGGGCGGCGACCGTTCATCGCAAGTGTCAGCCGGTGTCTCCGGTTCGCGCGGAATCCACACACCGGGAAAAGCCGGGAAAAGCGGAAGAAGCTTCGCCATATATCGGTCGCATTTCCGGATACAGATATCCGGTGTCGCTCCCCCACCGTATTGCCGTCGGCTGCCCGTGTCGGGTACGCATTCGTGCCATGTCCCCACCGGTCGGCGGGAGAGCCAGGCGGGATGGGCCCGTGCGGTGGGTATGGCGGACCGACCGCCCGTCAAGCATGGCGAGGGTCTCGCCGTATCGGCGGAACGCGGCACGACGGTTCGGGTCTGCGTCGGCGCCACACCAGGCGGCGAGCGCGCCCAGGATCGGCTCTATGGTCGTTGACACGGTGGATGATCCTTCCTGTTGAGGATGGGGTTCCCGACGCCGTGGCCGTTGGATGATCGCGGCGCCGGACGGGTTCAGGTGGCCGGGCCGTCAGGCGGTGCGTCGTATGTCGCCGCCATTTCAGCCATGGCGATCAGGTCGCCGATCTTCCCAACCATTTCCCGGGCGGCGTCGGCATCATCGTCGAACAAGGCGTAGCCGCCGCGGTCGGCGAGGACGAGCCACGGCCTGTCGTCGTTGAGCTGCGCGTAGGCGTAGAGGCCGCTGCCGACCTCGGTGTGGCCGACAGTGCTGATCTCTGGTTCGCGATCCGGGAGGCCGAGGTGCCGGGCCATCCGGGTGACGGTCCGAGCGGACGCCTCGATGCCGAGCACACGACGCCATACCTTGGACTGTGTCACGCCGTTCTTCCTGCCGGGTAAGGGTTTTGGTCGACTTGCACCCTAGCGGGAGGGACGGCGTGATCTTGCAA
Source organism: Candidatus Protofrankia californiensis (assembly GCF_900634715.1). GTDB lineage: Bacteria > Actinomycetota > Actinomycetes > Frankiales > Frankiaceae > Protofrankia > Protofrankia californiensis. Next base: position 2,726 of record NZ_CAAAFO010000093.1, read on the forward strand.
GAACCCCACATGATTGTTGATCAGGTTCGGATCAAGCCCACTGATCTATTACAAGAGCCCTTTTTTTATGCGGCTGTCGTTTCCCGTGCTGCTCGCGGAATAGGGCTGAGGAGGGTCGACAGCCGGCCGAGCTGCGCGGCGCTGAGCGGCGGGGTCTGGTCAATGCCGGTGATCGCGACCATGCTAGTGATCTCCATTGCGCGGGTTAGGGTGGCTCAGGCTGCCCGGCGTTGGGCGGCTTTGCGGGCGGCTCGGGCCTTGGACGACGCCAGCGCTAGGCGAGTCATGTGCGCTTTGTGGAGGTGCTCCGCTCGACGGGTGACCTCTTCGCCGTCGAGATCGGGATGCTCGGCGCGGACTCTCCTTTCCCAGTAGGGCAGGCGCGTGGGCGTTGCCTCGCATGCGGCCTTGGTCCGTTCGCGAGGGTCGTG
>NZ_CAAAFO010000093.1:3443-4016 GCF_900634715.1 Candidatus Protofrankia californiensis
CTTTACATGGCTGGCATGCGCGGCGAGACGCGCACGCATGACGCGCTGTTCTGGCGTAAAGGGTGGCATCAGGCGCTCGCGACCGCAGCCGTGAACCCGGACTGGCCATCCGGTCTGATCTCGACGAACAACACATCGACGTCGAGACCGACATGTTCGGCGATCTTCTCGGCGACGGCGGGCGGTACCGCATATCGGCCATTGACGTATTGACTGGTCATTGTCCGCGTGCAACCGAGAATGCCAGCCAATTCCTTAACGGAAATCCCGAGGAATCAGAGCCTCGCGGGCAGGACCCCGGGTCTTGCGAACAGTCGTGTGTTCACGCAGAAGCACCATTCCGGCGAGGGAGGGAGATGCACGGGTTCGGTGGTTGTCGTCCTGTGCGCCGCAGATGCGCGGCCATGTCCCAATTTTAGACGCTCGCTGGCAGTCTGGCAAACACAAGTGGCTACCCCTAGCGGTTGGAAAAACCGCTGCCATTCATACGAATTGGTACTGCGTGATACGGATTGGTACTGCGTGGTACTGACTGATCCTGGACATGACGTGGATACGATCATCCTGGTGGGC
>NZ_CAAAFO010000093.1:4315-16414 GCF_900634715.1 Candidatus Protofrankia californiensis
GGTAGTGGGCGGAGATATGTGACCTTGTCGTTAAAACGGAGCTGACAGATAGCTCGTGTGTTGATAGTTGGCTACAGCCGATCTCCGAGTCTCAGCCGGCGGTGGGCCTCACGCGCACGCTCGTCGGCAACCGAGGCGCCGTAACGGCGCAGCATGGCCGGGGACTGCCACCCCATGTTCCGCATGAGATCGGTCTCCGCTCCCCCGGCTGCGAGCCAGGTGTGAGCGGCGGTGTGGCGGAACTGGTGCGGGTGCAGACCGGGGATACCAGCGGCGCTCCCCCTGCGCCTGAGCATCTGATTGATCCCGTTCGCGGACAGCGGTCCGCGGCCCTTCTCGGCAAGCCATAGGTGCGGGAGCTTCGCCTGACGGTCGCGGGACCGCAGACGCACGTACCGTTCGAGCGCGATTCCGGTCTTGGAGCCGAACGGCACGGCGCGGGCCCGGCGGCCCTTCCCCACGACGTGGATCACGTCCTGCTTGAAATCGACGTCGTCGACGGTGAGGCCCGCGACTTCAGCGCGGCGCCCCCGGTGTCCATCAGCAGCCTGATGATCGCCTCATCGCGGCGTGAGACCAGGTCACGTCCAGCGCATCCGGCAAGCAGCGCTTTGATCTGCTCGTCTGTGACGACGGGTACGGGCTGTTCCGGGACGACGGGTGGTTTCATCCGGTCGAGCGGTGAGCGGTGAGCGGTGAGCGGTCGAGATCCTCCTCATCGGCGAGCCAGGTCCCGAACTGCTGCAATGCCCGGAAGACGATCGATACGGTTGCCGGCTTGTGGGTGGTCGCGTAGTCGGCGAGGAACGCCTCGACGTGGGACCGTTCCAGCTCTGCCGGGTCGGTCGGACCGTCGTGGGCGGCCAAGTGCTCGACGAGCTGTCGGCCGGCGCCGAGGTAGAGCGCGATGGATCGCGGGGACATGGTCCGGGACTCCAGTGAGCGGCCCCACTGGCGTAGCAGTGACCCCCACTGGCCATGGTCAACTGTCGTCATGATCGAGCAGTTTAGTGCTGTCTGTCCAACGTGCTTCACTCGGCTACTTCGGCGTAGAGCACGTTTCCGCAGGTCAGGCCGGATGTGGTGGGCGCGGCAGGGATCGAACCTGCGACCACTCGCTTGTAAGGCGAGCGCTCTCCCGCTGAGCTACGCGCCCGGGATGCTCGTAAGCGTACGCAACATCGCGCCGTTGTGGGGGCCCGGGGTTGCATAGACCGGCGTTGGGAACAGGTACGGCTCGGTGCTGCTGGGAACAGACGCGATGCCGTCCGCGCCAGGTGCGTCACCGGTTCTTACGTGAGCTGCTCGGCCTGTCCGCCGGTCGGATGGGCCGAGCAGTTCACGTCACCGATCACCTCAGGCTGTGACCCAGCACCCGCGCGAGGGCAGCTTCGACCTCGGCACTCAGTTCGGGGGATGCGGACACCGGCTGCGCGGGCGCATTCCCCGGCGACAGTGCCGGGCCGAGAGCCGGAAGATCGAGACCGGGCGGGGCCGGTGAGATCTCCCGGCCGCAGTCCCTGCACGAGATCGAGCCGAGGGCCTTGGCCAGGTGTGTCGATCCGCAGCCGCCGCAGCGGTCGAGAACCTCCGACCAGCCGACTGTCTGCTGGCACTGCGGACAGAACAGAACCTGCTCACCCGACACGACCGCCCGCCGCCACGGGCTGGCTCCCCGTGCGGGGTCGGTCTGGCGGGTGTGACAACGAAAGCACGGCATCTTACAACCTGATGGGACGTGAAACGGCTGGCGCAGCCTACAGCGCGGCGAGCGCCTTGAGATACTCGGCGTGATCCCGAGCCTCACCGGGGCTGTTGACGACCTTCCAGTGGACGACGCCCTCCTTGTTGATGATGAAGGTCGCCCGCACCGCAAAGCCCTTGGTCTCTTCGAAGACGCCGTAGCTGCGTGCCACCTCGCCGTGCGGCCAGAAGTCGGCCAGCAACGGGAAGTCGTACCCCTCGCGGTCAGCCCACACCTTGTGGGCGTAGGGCGAGTCGACCGAGACCGCGAGCACCTGCACGTCGTCGTTCTGGAACGACGAGAGCTCGTCGCGGACCGCGCAGAGCTCACCCTGGCAGATACCGGTGAAGGCGAGGGGGTAGAACAGGAGCACGACGTTACGACGCCCACGGAACTCCGAAAGCGTGACCTCCTCGTTGTTCTGATCACGCAGGGTGAAGTCGGGGGCGATGCTACCCACATCGACGGCCACTGGCACATCCTCTCGACGGCAACCGTGTATTCGGACAAGGGGCGGCTGGCCACCCGTTCCCAGCATGCCATCTGATCAACGCCTGCATCAGACTCTCTCGTGCCGGCAGTTGCGCGTGCCGGGCGCTCTTACCCGTGGCGTCCTGGCAATCGTGCGGCACCGAGGTGTCCGAGGGCTGCTGTCCAGATGTCCCGGCCGGTAACATTTGCCCCGTCTGGTCGACCCGGATGCAGCTCCGCCACCTCGGTCCCGCCTGCTTTACCGGGGCATCCGGCTGAACATGAGGTCGGGGTATCCGGCCGGACATGATCGGACCTCACGCTCGACATCCCCCGGCACGGGGCGCCCCGGCCGGGTTGGACGTTCCGAAGAGCCGGGCACCGGGGTTCCCTCAGCACGCGGGTTCCTCCAGCACGGGGATTCCCTCAGCACGGGAGCGCCCTCACGACGACCGGGGTGACCTGCCGGAACTACTCTGATCAGCCAAGACCGGCACATCCGCCGGCGGTGTACGAAACAGCGGTATACACAACATAGGGAGCGCGGTGACCGACCAGAATTTCGGTCCGTACGGCCAGCCTGGCTACGGACAGCAACCGTACGGCACCCAGGGTGGGGGCCAGTACGGCCAGCCCCCGTACGGAGATCCCCACAGCGGCCCCGGGTACCAGGGTCAGCCCGGGTTCGGGGCCGGATACCCCACGCCGGGCACTCCCGTTCCCACCGGTTATCCACAACCGGTGGGCGCAGGCGTTCGCGGCAGACGGCGCAATCCCTTCGCGTCCTGGCTCGGCCTGCCTCTGATCACCCTTGGTATCTACGGCATCGTGTGGATCTACAAGACCAACAAGGAACTCAACGGCTACGACCGGCGGATCGAGGTCAACCCCGCCCTGTCGGTACTCGCGGTGACGCTGGGAGCGTTCCTGATCGTGCCACCGTTCGTGGCCGTGTGGCGGCTGGGTGCCCGCGCGCGCCGAGCCCAGCGGGCGGCCGGCATACCCGAACTGAGCACCGGCGTCGCGTTCGTCATCTGGCTCGTCGGCGGTGGCGCGCTGTATCTCCAGTACGAGATCAACAAGATTTGGGACCGCTATCCGGGTGCGGTGGAAGGACAGCAAGTACCCCTGTACGCCTGACCGGGCCTCCCCGAGGCGAGAACCGGACACCTGCTCGACCGGGCAGCGTCCATCCCTGGGATCTCGACGCCCGCGAACCCGGCGTCGAGATCCAGGAGGGATGCCGGCGGTGAGCGGCTCACGGCGGCCATGGGGACCCGCCTTGCGCCTACCGGTGCCGGACCCGCTGGGACTTGGGTGCGGCAAGCCGCATGCCGGCCCACTCCGTGGCGACGCTCACGGTGCTTGTCTGCACCAGACCGACAACCGGCACGGCCTCCAGAACGTCACTGGGCTCCACGTGGCCCGCCCTACCGGCCTTCGGTGTCAGCAGCCAGATCACACCGGACTCCGACAGCTGGCGGCGCGCGTCGATGAGTGCTTCAACAAGGTCGCCGTCGTCGTCCCGCCACCACAGCAGCACGACGTCGACCACATCGTCGGAGTCCTCCGGGACGAGTTCCGTTCCGCTGGCCGAGGTGACAGCGTCGAGAAGATCATGGGCGATGTCGTTATCTTCGTTGAGCGACTGAACCAGTACCCCGGGCGTAATGCCCAGACGTTCCGCACGCCGCTGACCCTCGGCGTTCGCCGCGGTCGGACTCACCCTCAACAACCTCCTACTCATGTCAGCTACCCGCGGGCACGCTGCCTGCGAGTACCGGCTGTACGGCACGGCGGTTGTTCGATCCACCTGCTGCGCGCACCACCGTGGACCTAGTCCACCGGAGCACCCCGGGGCAGCGCAAGTGCCACGCCGGTAGTTGTGGACAAAGGTGCCACCCGTACCGGCTCATCCGGACAGAAACGAGAGTCGAACAGTGCGTTCGGGATTGTCCACGTTGAGATCCACGAGTGCGATCGACTGCCATGTCCCGAGGAGCAGGCGACCGTCGAGGACCGGCACGGTCAGTGACGGGGCGATCAGGGCCGGAAGGACGTGCGACCGCCCGTGGCCTGCCGAACCGTGGGCATGACGCCAGCGACCATCCGCCGGCAGCAACTCACCGAGTGTGGCAATCAGATCGGCATCACTGCCCGAACCGAGCTCGAGCAGGGCGACCCCGGCGGTCGCGTGCGGGACGAACACCGACAGCAGCCCGTCCCCGCGCCCCGCCACGAATCGACGGGCGTGCCCGGTGAGATCACGAACACATTCGGTCTCGCCGGTGTGTACGGACACCGTGGTCGTCTCCATGCTCCGCCCTCTCCCCGAATGCCATTATTCCCCGGCCGGGTGTCCCGCGTCGGGCCGCGGTTTCACCGGACCTGCCGCCCGACCCGCCCTCAGCCACGCCGGCAACGCGGCCAGCTCACAACCCGGCCGCTGTCAACCTGTCAACCTGACAACCCGGCAACCGGGTTCAGCGGGCCGGCGGCAGCTTCCGCCCACGGCCACCCACCCCACGCCCAGGTTCCTCGGGACCTCCCGGCGGGCGAGAAAAATCATGATCGCGTACTCTTCGGCCGCCTGGGCCACAAGTAACGTCGGGAAGCGTGACGAGCCTCCCCGCGCAGAGCACGATAGAAGGGGACCTACTCGCGACGAAACATGTGAACAACGACCAAGTGACGTCAGGGAGAACACGTGGCGAAGGACAGCGGCAGGAGGTTCTCGGTCATCACCGACGGACTTCCCAGCCAGTTGCCGGACATCGACCCGTCCGAAACCGGCGAATGGCTGGAGTCCCTGGACGCGGTGATCGACGAGCAGGGCCGTGGCCGGGCCCGATTCCTCATGCTGAAGCTGCTGGAACGGGCCCGGGAGAAGGCCGTCGGAGTGCCCGGACTCACTAGCACCGATTTCATCAACACCATCCCGCCGGAGCGGGAACCGTGGTTCCCCGGGGACGAGCACATCGAACGGCGCATCCGGGCCTATGTCCGCTGGAACGCGGCCATCATGGTGAGCCGGGCAAACCGGCCCGAATACGGCGTCGGCGGACATATCGCGACATACGCCTCCAGCGCCGCTCTCTACGAGGTGGGATTCAACCACTTCTTCCGCGGCAAGGACAACCTGACCGGCGGGCCCGGCGGCGATTCAGGCGATCAGGTATTCATTCAGGGCCACGCCTCACCGGGTATCTACGCCCGTGCTTTTCTCGAGGGCCGGCTGACCGCGGGCCAGCTCGACGCGTTCCGCCGGGAGAGCGAGCCCGGCGGGCTGTCCTCCTACCCACATCCCCGTCTCATGCCCGATTTCTGGGAGTTCCCGACCGTCTCGATGGGCCTCGGGCCGATCCACGCCATCTACCAGGCCCGGTTCAACCGCTATCTGCTGAACCGGCGGATCAAGGATACGTCCGGTAGCCGGGTGTGGGCCTTCCTGGGTGACGGCGAGATGGACGAGCCCGAGTCGATCGGCGCGCTCGGCATCGCCGCACGGGAGGAGCTCGACAACCTCGTCTTCGTCGTGAACTGCAACCTGCAGCGCCTCGACGGGCCCGTCCGCGGCAACGGAAAAATCATGCAGGAGCTGGAATCGTTGTTCCGCGGCGCCGGCTGGAACGTCATCAAGGTGGTCTGGGGCCGCGACTGGGACCCGCTGCTCGCCAAGGACACCGACGGGGTACTCGTCCACCGGATGAACACGACACCGGACGGCCAGTTCCAAACCTATACGACGTCGTCCGGCGCGTATATTCGTGAGCATTTCTTCGGTGCGGACGCGCGACTGCGTCGTATGGTCAAGGATCTTTCTGACGACGATCTGCGCAAACTCTCCCGCGGCGGGCACGACTACCGCAAACTGTACGCTGCCTACAAGGCGGCGACCGAGCACGCCGGTCAGCCCACCGTCATCCTCGCCCACACCATCAAGGGCTGGACGCTGGGCAAGGACTTTGAGGCGCGCAACGCGACGCACCAGATGAAGAAGCTCTCCAAGGCCGATCTCAAGGAGTTCCGCGACCGGCTCTACCTGGAGATTCCCGACTCCGAACTGGAGAGCGGCCTGCCGCCCTACTTCCATCCCGGCCCGGATTCAGAAGAGATCCAGTACATGCGGGAACGTCGGGCCGCATTGGACGGGACGCTGCCACGAAGGGTCGTCCGCGCCCGGCCCCTCCCGCAGCCACCGGCGTCAATCTTCGAGGACCTGCGTCGTGGTTCGGGCAAGCAGCCGGTGGCCACCACCATGGCCTTCGTCCGTCTTCTCAAGGACCTGATAAAGACGAAGGAAATAGGCGCCCGGTTCGTTCCGGTCATTCCCGACGAAGCACGCACCTTCGGCATGGACGCCATGTTCCCGACCGCCAAGATCTACTCGCCGCACGGCCAGCGTTACGAGGCCGTGGACCGTGAGCTCCTGCTTTCCTACCAGGAGTCCGAGTCCGGCCAGATGCTGCACGAGGGCATCAACGAGGCCGGTTCGATGGGATCGGTCATCGCCGCGGGCACCGCATATGCCACCCACGGCGTGCACATGATACCGGTGTACGTGTTCTACTCGATGTTCGGATTCCAGCGGACCGGCGACCAGATGTGGTCATTCGGCGACCAGCTCGGTCGTGGCTTCCTGCTCGGCGCCACCGCGGGCCGCACGACCCTCAACGGTGAGGGACTCCAGCACCAGGACGGCCACTCCCTGCTTCTCGCCTCGACGAATCCGGCATGCGTGGCCTATGACCCGGCATTCGCCTTCGAGGTCTCCCACATCGTCCGGGACGGCCTCGACCGTATGTACGGCGAACGCAACGAGGACGTCTTCTACTACCTGACCGTCTACAACGAGCCGTTCCCGCAGCCGGCCGAGCCCGCCGGGATCGATCCGGCGCAGATACTCGCCGGTATGTACCTGTTCCGGCCGTTCGCCGAAACAGGTCTGCCGGTACGGTCACCGGCCGAAACCGGCTCGGACACCGAGCCGCACCACGCGCAGCTGCTGGCGAGCGGTACCGGGATGCGATGGGCGCTCGAAGCCCAGGAGCTGCTCGCGAGCGACTTCGGCGTGCAGGCGGACGTGTGGTCGGTGACCTCCTGGAACGAGCTGCGCCGTGAAGCGCTCAGCTGCGAGGAGCACAACCTGTTGAACCCGGATTCGGTGGAGCGCCGGCCGTACGTGACCCGGATTCTGCAGGGAACACCCGGACCGGTGATTGCTGTAAGTGACTGGATGCGTGCGGTACCGGACCAGATCTCACGCTGGATCCCCCAGGACTACTCCTCCCTGGGTACCGACGGGTACGGACGCTCGGACACCCGGGTGGCGCTGCGCCGCCACTTCCACGTCGACGCCCAGTCGATCGCGGTGGCGACCCTGGAGGCCTTGACGCGCCACGGTGCGGTCAAGGCAGCGGTCGTCGAGGACGCGATCCGCCGGTACAACCTGCGGGAGGCGTAAAACTTCTGGCAGTAAAGCTTCTGACAGAGGTGTAGAACTCCCGACAGCGGCAGGTGGCGGCGGGTGGCGACGTCAGGGTCGCCACCTGCCGCCGTGCCTGCTTCCAGCGCGTCTGCTCCGACGATCCGGGGGGTCCGGGCCTCCCGGACCCCCCGGATCGGCTGCCCCTCTACCGCCCGAGTGCGGCGTGCATCTCCCACACCAGGATCTCCGCCGGCCCGGCCTCGGAGACCACGGAAAGTCCGTCGCAGCCCCTGATCCGGGCGGCATCCCCGGTGCCGAGTTCACCTGCGCCTTCCACCGTGACGCGGCCGCGCGTGACGAACAGATGCACCCATGGCGCGGACGGCAGTTGCACCCGGCCGGAGGTGGGCAGACGCGCCGCGTGCAGGACCGCGTTGCGCTGCTGGATGTCGATGGCGGCATTCGAGCCCACGCCACCGGCGACCGCCACCAGCTCGCCACTGGCGAGGGCATCCGTTACATCCATCTGGGCGTAACTAGAAGTGATTCCCGCAAGATCGGGGATCACCCACATCTGGATGAAGTGGACGGTGCCCGGATCGCCGGGGGCACACCCACATCCCGCTATGTCGGGTGTGTCTGCGGCGCCGGGGGACGCCACCGCATTCGTCTCCGCGTGCAGGATCCCCGTACCAGCGCTCATACGCTGGGCGATCCCGGGTCGGATGACGCCACGGGTGCCGGTGGAATCGGTGTGCAGAAGTTCACCGTCCAGAACCCATGTCACGATCTCCATGTCACGGTGCGAGTGGGTCTCAAAGCCACCACCAGGCGCGACATGGTCGTCGTTGGTGACCAGCAGCAAGCCGAAATGGGTGTTGGCGGGATCATAGTGACGACCGAACGCGAACGAGTGACGGGAGTCCAGCCAGTGATTTCGGGTCACCGTCCGGCTGTCCGCACGTCTGACGGCAATCCCCGCCCCCCGCAACGCCGAGATATCGGTCACAGTCGCTCGCATCCCTTTCCTGTCGCTCGCCTGCGTCCTCCGGCTACCATCGTTGCGGCTACTATCGGTGCGCCAGTTGCCGTAGGGTTCATCCGACGTACATGCTGCCGAGACCATGGTCCAACTTATTCGTCCCGACCACTATGATCCCCAGTCGGATGTCCAGGAAGAACGGGGCCTTTGGCCAACCAGCCCCAGGCGCGACGCGAGGGCCTCGTGAGGAGGCGATGTGACGGCTGCCGACAGCCCGGCACGACAGATGTCAGGGTCGCCACGGACAGGAATGCTACTCGGCGTTATCATCAGAATACGAAGCCGTGACATGGCCCGCGCGAAGCTGGGGAAACCGGCATGATTCTGCGTTTCCGCCGGATCGACAGACTCGAGAATCATCCCAATCTCCGTGGTATCCTCGCAATCCTCGCCCAACTGGTGCACACCAGTGACGTCGAACTCAACCAACTCGCCTCGGTCTGGCGCAACACGCCACAGCTTGCCGCCGCACGGGACAAGGCACTGTCACCGGATGCGCCGCTCGTCATCGAGGTCCTCGCCGCATTCGACGCCCTGTCGGCCATCTACGCCGACGACCTCGCAGGCATCGACGACTACGTGACGGTTGATCCAAGCGTCACCGCGACCGCCCTCAAGGCGGTTCGTGACGCGATCGCGGCCGCATACGCCAAACCGATTCTCACCCGGTCGGAGTATGCGGCACTGCTGCGGCCATGGCGTACCGTCTACCCCCGCAGCCGAGGGCACGAACCGGATCTCGGTCCGTTCGGATCCGAGGTCAAGCGTGTCCTCGCCGCGCTGCCGGTGCTGGCACGGCGCTGTCACGACGCGGACAGCCTGCGGACATACGATCGCCTGCTGGTAGCCGCGCTCACCCGGGACGAGATCGCCCACCGTGACGCGATGCAGATCGCGTTCAACAGCGCCGTACGCACGGGACGCCGCCGGGTGTGGACGCTGGTGCGCCGCAGCGCCGCCGAGGGGTTCTGGCGCCTGTGCCCGTCCTGCAACAAAATGATCGATTCCGTGGACGTCGGCACCGACCAGCGGGTCATGGAGCTCTGCGCGGACCTCGCGTGTGCCCTGCTCGTCCAGGACATCCTCGACCCCGACACCGTCGCGAGCCTGACCGCACCGCTACACACGCTGGTTCCGCTCCAGGAGCGCTACGACAGCAACCGGCATCGCCAGGCCCCGGGAACGTAGATCCCCGAAGTAACCGAGGGATCTGCGCCTCCGAGCACGCAAAAACTATCCTCGCGTGCTCTTCGGCCAGATAGGTTCCTCAAGGAGCCTCGGAGTACGGGAAAAAGTATCTCCGCACGCTCTTCGGCGAGGGTAGATCCCTTGGGCCTCTCCGAGCGCGCGAAAAACATCTTCGCGCGCTCTTCGGCCAGGTAGGCCCCTTGGGCCTCCGAGCGCGCGAAAAACATCTTCGCGCGCTCTTCGGCCGGGTGGCCGTTGGGCGCCGGTTCGTGCCGGCCGGTTCGTCACGCGGTCCGGACGCGCGGTATGGGCAGGGCCATCGACTGCCGAACGGCAACCATGCTGCTCCCGACCATGCTCGTCGTCCTCGGGGGTACCCGCCGCGGCTCGATGGTGCCTCCCGTCGGCAGAATCTCCCCGGTGTCATCGAAAAGGATCACACCGTTGCACAGCAAGCTCCAGCCCTGATCACAGTGCCGGTTTGTCACCCGCGCGGCGTCCCGGTCGGGACTGGTGGCGGACGGACACGGCGGCTGATGAGGACAGCTCCCCCTGCCGGTTTGGCGGACCTCGGTGGGTGCCTGTGAACTCGCCGACGTCGTTGTCGATAGATCTCCAGAAACCGATGTTCCTCGCACAGTCACAGAAGATTACGCCTCCGCGTAACGGACGTCACATCGACCTGCACTCTTGGGGGTGGTGGTAGTAGGGCGACTGGGACACAGCCATGACAACACGACCGCCGTAGCCCGGCGCATCATGCCTTGCGTCTCCATTTGCTCGCTTTGCGCCCCGATTTGCGGCGGCTGACACTCCCGTACCACCAGCCCGGAAGCATCCGGTGACAGATACCGGATATGACGACGCCGACCGATGGTCGGAAAATCCCTTCGGTACGTTTTCTCGGGACCCTTTACGGATGTGTACCCGGCCACGTTGCTAGCGGGCCGCACGTGGCGTGATCAGGAGGCCCCCGGTTGGATCGGGACCGACGCCGGCTGCGTTTGCTCCGGCCGGCTGCCCCGCGGCTCGGCCTCGTCCGCCGGCTGACGGTCGGCGGGCACGCTCCGATCACGGTCCTCGTCGTCATGGCCGTCGTCCTGCGGGTGCTGGCCATGATCGCCTATCGCCCGGCGCTGGAGTTCTCCGGGGACTCCCTGGCCTACCTTCGGCTCGCGCAGCCCCTGGTGCCCGATCCGGTCCGGCCGGCGGGCTATCCACTGCTGTTGCGCGCGTTGTCCGTGACCCACCGGTTGTGGGTGGTGCCAGCCGTCCAACACACCACGGGCGTGCTGCTCGGCATCTGCCTCTACGCGCTGGTGACGCACTGGGGCGTAGCCCCTCCGGTGGCGGCGCTGGCGGCGGCACCGGTGCTGCTGGACGCCTACCAGGTGAACATCGAACACTTCGTCATGGCGGAGACGCTGTTCGAGGCGCTGGTCGTCGCGGGTGCGGTGGCCCTCCTGTGGGCACCGAGACCGTCCGTACAGGCCTGCGGACTTGCCGGCGGCTGCCTGGCGCTGGCATCGCTGGTCCGCACGGTGGGGATCGTCCTGGGACTGCTCGCGCTGGTCTGGGTGCTGGTGCGGCGGCTCGGCTGGTCACGGTCGGCCGTGTTCACCGGCATGCTGGCCGCACCGCTGGCGGGCTACGCCGTCTGGTTCCATTCCGCGCACGGCACCTACGCGCTGACCGGGGGCGACACGTACTGGCTCTACGGCCGGGTGGCGCCCATCGCCGACTGCACGCGACTGGATCTGAGCCTGGACGCCCGTCAGCTGTGTTCACCGCATCCACCGGCCGAACGGCCCGGGCCGAACTACTACGTGTGGAACCACAACAGTCCCCGCTTCACCGTCAGTGTTCCCGACGACAGAAAGGATGCCGTGCTGGCCGAGTTCGCCCACCAGGTCATCCTGCGCCAGCCGGTGGACTACACACGGATGGTGACGAGCGAGGTAGCCCATTTCTTCACCCCCGGCCGATGGGTGGGACCACGTGACTGGTATATCGGCACCTGGCAGTTCCCCGCCGAGGCGGTGCCGGCCTACTGGAACAACAACGCACCGCTGATGACCTTCAACGGTGCGCAGGTCGCCCGGCAGGTCGCTCCCGGGCCTGCCGCGTTCCTGCGGGCCTACCAGCGCTACGGCTTCACCCCGGGGCCGGCGCTGGGCGCCATGGTGGCCCTCGGTGCCGTTGCGGTCCTGCTCGCGGGCAGGCGGG
>NZ_CAAAFO010000093.1:16762-22919 GCF_900634715.1 Candidatus Protofrankia californiensis
ATCGGATCCGCGCGGACTGTGCGTTGCTGGTGACAGCGAGCATGGCCCTGCTGGTGATCCCGTCAGCCACGGTGTGTTTCGACTACCGTTACCTGCTGCCGACGCTGGTACTGCTTCCCCCGGCCGCGGCATTGGGCTGGCATCGGATCACGCTCGCCCGCGCCCGGCCCGTCCACCGGCCTCGACATCTTCGCCGTCGCTGACGTCGCGAGGCATGGGCTGTCCGGCCGCACAGGCGGTCAGACGCAGGTGATCAGCGAGCCCAGCCGAGCAGGCGGGGTGCTTCCATGCGAGGGCAGGTATCCATGACGACAGGTAGTCCGGCCTTCTCCGCCCGTTGCGCGGCGTCGTCGTCGCGGACACCGAGTTGCATCCAGATCCCCCCGGCACGGATGGCGATCGCGTCGTCGACCACCGGGGCGACCAGCTCCGACCGGAGGAACAGATCCACCACGTCCACCGGGAACGGGATGTCGGTCAGCGTGGCGTAACCCCGCTCGCCTGCGACCACGGGCCGGGAAGGATGAACCGGAATGGTCCGTTTACCGTGCGCGCGCAGATAGCCCGCGATGGAGTAGGCGACTCGGGAGGTGTTCTCCGACAGCCCGACTATCGCCCAGACCGCCGTGTCGGCAAGCATTCGCCGGATGATCTCGTCGTCTCCGTAGCGCACGCCCAGTACCAACCAGCGGCGCCGGCACGGTCATCCCGCGAGCACCGGACATCCCGCAACCGGCCGAAAACCAGTGGTTGCGCTATCATCAGGCGTGACATGGGTAGCCTTGACGCCGTGTCCGTCGCACTGTCACGGGTTCCGGTGGGAAACGGACCGGCTCTGCCCTTCCCTCCCACGCAACCGAAAACTCCGGCGGCTGGCAACGGGGACTTCTACGATCACGATGTGAAGAACCGGACATGCGCGCTGGCCCCGTGCTCACCGAACACGCAGATGAGCGGCGGGGCAGCGTGAGCACCCGACACGAGGTGACCGTCTCGGCGTCGGCAGAGCGCGACCTGCAACGGCTGCCCGACCGTACCGCCGGTGAAATCCGCCGATTCCTCAACGGTCCGCTGCGCAACGACCCGCGCAAGGCGGGCACGCCCCTGCCGGAGTCGCGTTCCACGATGTGGGAGGCGACCGGCCCGTCCTGGCGGATCCTCTACCAGGTGGACGCGAACACGCTGTCCGTCCGTGTCATGGTTGTCGCGCAACGCCGTGATCCGACCCGTCGCGCCTCGTAGCCATGCCTCGTAGCAGTCGCCGTCCGCCGAGCCCGTACGTCGCTGCGGACCTGCGGCCGTCGCTCCGAGCCACCCGTGCTGGAATCGTTACCCAGAGTTAATATCCAGTTGTCAAATTAAAATATTCCGACTCATGGTACTTTATCCGCAAAAATTCCTTTTGATACTGGAGATCGATAAAAAAATTTAATTAGTTAACTGATTAACAAGTGAGGCCGGTCACTCGGGTTACCCCCGGTTTGGCTATGGTTGCCCCACCGGAAGACTAGGGGGACTGCTGATCGAACGCCGTTGTTCAGCAGCCCCCTGAGTGCCATGTGGTGGACTCCTGGGGGTCGGATGAGATCGGTCAGTGCCGCGGCAGAGCATCTGCATGCCTCGTACGACCCAGTGTTCGTTCTGCTGTCCTTTCTGCTGGCCGTGTTCGGTTCGTTCGCGGCACTGGCGTGCGCGGTCCACCTACGTACGGCCACCGGCATCAGCCGACTGGCGTGGATGACTCTCACGGCGGTGGCGCTGGGCGGATGCGCGATCTGGTCGATGCACTTCCTCGGGATGATCGCCTACCGTATCGAGCCGGGGATCGCGTTCAACGAGACGATCACCGGTCTGTCGATGATTATCGCTGTGATCGTGGCCGGGATCGGGCTGACGGTGGTGGCCGCCGATCCCGACAGCATCCCGCGGCTGCTCGTCGGCGGGGTGGTCGCGGGAGCCGGTGTCGCCGCCATGCACTACACCGGCATGTACGCGATGCACACCAGAGGAACGATCAGCTACGTAATGCCGCTGGTCGGCCTGTCCGTTCTCATCGCCGTCGTAGCCTCGACAGCCGCCTTCTGGATCGCGTTCCACATCGGTGGTACCCCCAGGCGCGCCGTCGCATCGGTAATCATGGCGGTCGCAGTGTGCGGAATGCACTACACGGGCATGGCGGCCACCCGAGTCACCGCCGACCCGACCCTGCCACGACCGCATGGCGTCGACCCCTTCGCCATGGGGGCCATCACGACCTTCGCCGCATCCATTGTTCTGATGTTCATCATCTTCGCCGCGACCGGAGGGATCGGCAGTCCCATGCCCGATCATCCTCACCTCGCCGCCCTCCGATCGGAGCAGCCGGCCCAGGCCGACCGCTCCCGTGCTGACAGCAGTCCCGTACTGCACAGTGCGGTGCGCTCACACCAGCCGGCTGCCAATGCCGGTGCCGGTGCCGTGCAGGTAGCCGTCCCCTCCTTCCCGCACTCCTCGGCTACTGACCCCGACGAGCCCGCTCTGGTCAGGCACAACCACCGCGCGTCGCACCGTCCGGGACGGTGACGCGTCCGCCAGTGATGATCACTATGACGGTGCTACCGCCCGTCGCGGGGCCAGCCTACGGATCCACATCCCCACATCCCCACAACGAGAAAACAGATTCGCCCGGAAGTCCATTCGGGCTTTCGATCTGACTTCCGACAAGGAAAGAAGATGAGGATTCTTCTACTCACGTCCGCATTCAACGGACTCACCCAGCGGGCATGGATCGAGTTACGGCGTTCGGGCCACCGTGTGACAGTCGAGCTGGCGCTCAGCCCGGAGGCGATGCGCGACGCCGTGCGGCTGTCCGATCCTCATTTGATCATATGTCCGTTCCTGCGCGAACGGGTACCGGACGACATCTGGACGACTCGGCGAACAATCATCATCCACCCGGGACCGGTCGGCGACCGCGGCTCGTCCTCGCTGGACTGGGCCATCCTGGAGGGAGCGTCGACCTGGGGTGTCACGGCTTTGCAGGCCGTCGCCGAGATGGACGCCGGGCCGATCTGGTCGACCCGGGAGTTCGCCGTCCCACCCGGCATCAGCAAGTCGGCGCTCTACAACGGGCCGGTCACCGACGCGGCCATGGCCGTCATCCACGACGTGGTCGACAAGGCACAGGTCGTCGGGTTCCTGCCCACCCCGCTCAACAGCATCCCGACGCACCGGCTGCGCGGCAGATTGCGGCCGTCCACCCGCGCCGACGACCGGCGCATCGACTGGGACATCGACACCACCAGCGACGTCCTGCGCAAGGTGGCGGCGTCGGACGGCTCGCCGGGCGCCCCATGTCTGCTGTTCGGCGAGCAGCTACGCGCCTTCGACGCCAGTCCGATCGTCGCGTTCCCCGTCCCCGCACAGGCCCGCAACGGCGAACGCCAGAACACGCTGCTGTCCCGGCGGGACGGCGCCGTACTGGTACCCACCGTCGACGGAGCGGTGTGGATCGGGCACCTCCGCCGCGCCGGCCAGCCCAAGCTCCCGGCCAACCTGGTGATACCCGATCACGTCCAGCCGCTGCCGGCGGCGACGTCGGAGGTCCCCGACCCGGACGCCGGCCGGGACGTGCGCTACCACCGTCACGGCTCCGTCGGATGGATCAGTTTCGACTTCTACAACGGCGCCATGTCCACGGAGCATTGCCGCCGGCTGCTCGCCGCGTTCACCTGGGCAAGCCAACAGGACACCCGCGTGATCGTGCTGCGCGGTGGCAACACCTTCTTCTCCAACGGCATCCACCTGAACGTGATCGAGGCGGCCGACCGGCCCGCAACCGCCGCCTGGGCGAACATCGACGCGATGGACGATCTGTGCCAGGCCGTCATCACCTGCACCAACCAACTCGTGGTCGCGGGCGTCTCGGGCAGCGCCGGCGCCGGGGGCATCATGTTCGCACTCGGTGCAGACCTGGTTGCCGCCCGTACCGGCGTGGTGCTCAACCCGCACTATGACAACATGGGCCTGTACGGATCCGAATACTGGACGTACACACTGCCACGGCGGGTCGGCAAGGAGGTCGCGACGGCGCTGACCACCGACTGCCTTCCCGTCGGTGACGTGGAAGCAGCCGACATGGGTCTGGTGGACCGGGTGCTCCCACACGAGCCGCAGGACTACGACAACGCCCTGCTGGCCCTCGCCGACGAGTTGGCCGGCGCAGGCTGGCAGGAAGCGCTGGACGCCAAGACCTCACGGCTCGCCGCCGACGAGGCCGAGATACCCCTTGAGGTCTACCGCACCCGTGAGCTGAGTCGGATGGCCGTCAACTTCTTCACCGAGAACCGCCACGCCGATCTGCGCCGCGCATTCGTCTTCAAGGAAAAGCCCGCGGCCACCCCCCAGAACATTGCTCTTCACCGGCATTCCGTGGCGTGGCGGGTCGACGTCCAGGCGTCGTCCGTTCCCGACACTTCGATCACCACGATCGGCGCGCAGTCCCCCGAGCTCCTGACGCCTGCCCCGACCACCTGAGACCACCGCAGCGGGGCCGGAAAACGAACAGAAAAATAGAAACCAGTGGGGATGCATCCGCAGTCATCTGCGGATGCATCCCCACTGGTCTGCCGACCGCTGTGGGGTCCTGACCGGCACCAGCGGTCAGGAGACGGCAGCCGGTCAGGAGACGTTGACGCCGAAGTCGAGGGCGATTCCCCGCAGGCCCGTGGTGTATCCCTGGCCCACCGCGCGGAACTTCCACTCACTGGAGTACCGGTAGAGCTCCCCGAAGATCATCGCAGTCTCCGAGGATGCGTCCTCGGTGAGGTCGTACCGGGCGATTTCCGTACCGGTCGCCGAGTCGATCACCCTGATGAAGGCGTTGCGCACCTGGCCGAAGGTCTGCCGGCGGACGTCGGCATCATAGATCGACACCGCAAAGACAACCTTGGACGCCTGCGGCGTGAGCGCGGACAGTTCGACCGTGATCTGCTCGTCGTCCCCGCCGCCACCACCGACGAGGTTGTCACCCAGGTGCTTCACCGCCCCGTCCGGGCTGACCAGGTTGTTGAAGAACACGAAGTACTGATCGGAGAGAACCTTGCCCCGGTCGTCGACGACGATCGCGCTCGCGTCGAGGTCGTAGTCGACGCCGGAGGTCTGGCGCACCTGCCAGCCGAGGCCGACGGTCACCGCGCGGAGATTCGGGGCGACCTTACTGAGCGATACATTGCCGCCCTTGGACAGCGACACCGATGCCATGCGGGAAAGCCTAGACCGCTCGGGATACGGCCGTGCACATACCCGTGCACTGCCCGCAAGGCCTATCGATCCGCCGACGGGTGGAGAACCGCCCCTGCCCCCGGCGTCAGCCCGGGCCTGAGCCGGCCGGCGCCCCAGTGGCCGCGACCGGGCAGGACCTGACCTCAAGCGAACCTGTGGACTGCGCGCGCAGCCCGTCGATGTCGGTGACGGTGACGGTGAACGACATCGGCCCCGGGATCCCCGACGGCCCGACCGGACCCGACCACACCGACTGCTGCCCGGACGCCTCACCCAGGTTCAGGGAGCTGGTGGTCGTTCTCCCGTCGGGCAGTCGGGCGACCAGTTCCGCGCCGAAGACGCCGGTGGAATCGGTCGCTTTCACCGACACCACGGACACGGTCGGCCCGGACGCGGACGGACACCCCGTTGTATACACAACGGCCGGGGTGGCGGTAAGCGAGTCGATGGCCGGCGGGCCGGACACCACCGCGGTCACCCGGACCGCCCCGGCCTGCCTGGCGCCACCGAGGGTGGCGACGGCAACCGAGGTGTCCACCACGCCGACCGGCGCGGCGGAACGGTCGAGGGTGAAGGTGACGGTCCTGCGACCGCCTGCCGCGATCGTGCCGGAAGGCGGCGCGACGGACAGCCAGGACGGCGTGGCGGCGAACCGGAAGTCGACGGGAAGACGGCCGGTGTCGCGCAGCTCCATTGTTGCCGAGGAATTGACCGTCCCAAGGTTGACGTCACCTGTCGACAGAGCCAGGTCCGTCCCAGCCGTCACCGCGGTGTCGCTGGGAGAGGTCCGCACGGTCTCGCCCGCCGCCACAGCGGACCGCGACTGCGGAGGCTGTGACTGCGGGGGCGGGCTGTCCGCGGCCCCAGCGACCCCCGGTGCTCCCGCGGCACCGAC
>NZ_CAAAFO010000093.1:23402-24577 GCF_900634715.1 Candidatus Protofrankia californiensis
GCTGCCGGAAGCCCGGGTCCCCAGGTCACTGTCGGGAGGAATGAACCGGGCGGCGAGCGGCTCCAGCATCACCGAGAGCAGCGTCCCTGCGGCAGAAGCGCCGACGGCGACAGCCCAGCCGAAAGGCCCCAGGGGGGTGCAGCCGAAGAACTGGCTCAGGCCAGGTGTCTGGACGACCGCGGTCAGCGCCGTCACCGATCCGAGGCTGCTCAGCAGCACCGACCGGGAGCGCCCCCCGACGAGCAGCGTCTGACCGAGCTGCGCTGCGACCAGTGCCACCAGCCCCACGGTGTCGGCGTGCCTGCGCCGGCCGGAGGGACGGGCGACGATCCACGCGCCGGCGGCGGCCGCGGTGGTCGCGATCGCACGCACCACAACCTCCCGGACCAGCGCGCGGCCCAGGGAACTCTCCGGGCCCTCCCCGAGAAGCTCGCCGGTCTTGTCGGGGTCCGGCTGGCGCAGGGCGATGGCGAGCCCGGGGGCGAGGTCGGTGAGCAGGTTGACCAGCAGCAACTGCCGGGCCGACAGCGGGGAGGTACCGGTGACGACCGCGCCGAGGAGGGTGAAGGCGATCTCGCCCAGGTTGCCGCCCACGAAGATACCCAGCGCCTGGCGCACCGAGGCCCACATCGACCGGCCCTCGACCAGAACGTCGAGGATCGTCTCCAACCGGTCGTCGGTGACCACCACGTCGGCGGCGGCCCGGGCGGACGGGGTACCACGTTTGCCCAGCGCGATCCCCACGTCGGCGAGCCGGATCGCGGGCGCGTCGTTGGCGCCGTCACCGGTCATCGCGACCACCTTGCCCAGCCGCTTGTACGACTCCACCACGCGCACCTTGTGTGCCGGTGTGCCGCGGGCAACCACCGACACCTCGGGCAGCAGCGCGTCGAGCGCGTCGTCGTCCAGCGCGTCGATCTCCATGCCGGTCACCACCCGGCCGCCGTCGATGACCCCCAGCTCGGCGGCGATCGTCTGCGCGGTGGCCGGATGGTCACCGGTGATCATCACGGTCTGGACGCCGGCGTCGTGCAGCTGGACCAACGACGGCCCGGCGCCGGCCCTGACCGGATCCGACATCCCGAGAAAACCCAGGAAGGTGAGGCCGTCGAGATCGCCGTCCGACAGCTGCTCACTGCGGACGGGCATCGACCGATCTGCGACGGCGAGCACCC
>NZ_CAAAFO010000093.1:24854-37788 GCF_900634715.1 Candidatus Protofrankia californiensis
GGTGCTCGCGGGCCAGACTCGCCCGGCTGCGGCTGTCCAGCGGCACGCTGCCACGGGCGGTTCGCCAGCGAGCGCACCGGGGCAGGACCGTCTCGGGTGCGCCCTTGACACTGAGCAGCACGGTTCCACCGGCACGCCCGAGGGACGCGTGGTAGGCGCGGCCCGGCTCGAACGGCAGTGAGGCCCCACATCCGACCAGGAATCCAGGCCGTGGTCACGGCGGATGCCCGCGGCGGTCGCGCCCTTGGTCATCGCCCGGTCGGTGGGATGGGGCAGCTTGCGCCCGCGGGTGTGCACCGGGGTGGCTCGCAGACCGGCGGCGACCACGCGACGCTGCCGCTCCTGCAGATCGCCGACGGCGGCGGTGTGGGCACCGTCCGACACCGCACCCAGCCGGATCTTGCCTCTCGTGAGCGTGCCGGTCTTGTCGAAGCACAGCACGTCCACCCGCCCGAGCGTCTCGATGGTCCGCGGGTTGCGCACCAGTGCCCCGCGGCCGGACAGCCGCCTGGCCGCGGACAGCTGCGCGGCCGTGGCGAGAAAGGGCAGGCCCTCGGGCACCGCGGCGACAGCTAGCGCCACCCCCGCGCTCAGCGTGTTGCGGGCGGGCAGGCCACGGATGAGCCCCGAGGCGAGCAGGGTTGCGGCCGCGCCGAGCGCCACCGGCACGGTGAACTCGGTGATCGCCGTGAGCCGGGCCTCGACACCGACGGCCTTGGCCGGACCGACGGCCGCGGCCATGCTGCGGCCCGCCTCGGTCGCTAGACCCGTCGCCACGACAACAGCCGTCGCGGAGCCGGCGACGACGGTGGTTCCCTCGTACACCATCGAGGAACGTTCCGCGACGTAGCTGGCGGCAACCGGACGCGGCGACTTCGTCACCGGAAGGGACTCCCCGGTCAGCGACGACTCGTCGATCTCCAGGCTGGTCGCCGACAGCAGCCGGGCGTCGGCGGGAACGACGTCCTCCGAGCCGATCGAGATCACGTCGCCGGAGACCAGTTCCTGCGCGGTGAGCTCGACGTCACCGCCGTCCCGGCGCACCCGCGCCCTGACCGCGGACTGGGCGAACAGACGGGTCAGGTCACGGTCGGCCCGCTGCTGCTGCACCGCGCCCACCAGCGCCGACATGACGGCCACGCTGACCACCAGACCCGCGTCCAGCACCGAGCCGCTGGCAGCCGACAGGGCCGCCCCACCCAGCAGGATCGGCGTCAGGGGACTTGCCAGCTCCCGGGCGATCGCACCGACCAGACCGGGCGCGACCGCGCCCACCGAGACGTCGTCGGTACGCCGCGATGCGGCCTCGGCGCTGGCCAATCCGTCCGGGGAACTGCCCAGCTGGTCGAGGACGCGCCGCGCCGGCAGCACATGCCAGGGCGTGCGCGGGATGGTCGGCGGCGGCGGACGCCGGTTGAGCTCGCGGGCCGCCCAGATCCCGTCACCGAACGACAGGGCACTGGCCCCGGTCACCATGAGCATCGACCGGGAGGCCAGTTGCGGACCGAAACCGGTCAGCGCGACCAGCGCGCCGGCACCGGAGCCGATCTGGGCGAGCCGCACCGCGTGCCGGCTCACCCGGCACCCCGCGGCGACCGCCTCGACCATCATCGCGGCAGCCAGCAGGTCCTTCCCGACAAGGACGTCGGCTCCCCAGGCCGGCGCGCCGTCATGGCCCTCGACCCCGACACCGCAGTCGGCGTTGCCCACCGCGGCGCGCCGGCGTGAGACGACCAGCACGCCGGCACCCGCCGCCTGCAGGTCGCCGACGGCGGCCACCAGCCGGCGTCCGCCCGGGATCACCCCGAAGCCGAACCCGTCGTCCGGGCAGTCCTCGCCGTCGGCTACCCGCACCGTCAGCCCGCTGCGACGGCAGGAGGCCAGCAGCGCCTCGCTGCCCTCCGCCCGCTCGGGCACCGCCGTCACCACCGCCATCAACCTCGTGCCCTGCGCGAGACCGAGGACCGTACGGATCCCCGCTGCCCGCAGCCGCCGCCATTGCGCGCTGCCCGGGCCGTCGTCACCGACCAGCCGCTCGATCGGACCGAGTGTCCAGCCGTCCCCCTCGACCGTCGCGGTCGGATCGGCCGACCGGAACAACGCGTACGCCCGGACGGCCACCTCGCTTGCGTCGGCACCGGCCAACGGGATGACCTCACCGACGGTGAGCGCCGCGCCGAACAGGACGTCGGAGTCGACCACGACCGTGTCGACCCGGTCCAGCAGCCGAAGCGCCTCGGGGTGCATCACCTGCGCTCCCCGGCGCGCCAGGACGCGGGTGAGATGGTTGCAGAATCCCTCTCTGCCCAGCCGGGCGGGACGCGGGAGCATGGCCAGTGCGGCGGCGGCGGCCCGCTGAGGGTTGCCTGTCAGGGCGGCCGTGGCACCGAAGGTTGCCAGCACACCCGCCCCGGCCACGTCCGCGTAGCGTTCCACCGGCCCGCTCGGACGCGGCCGGGGCCGCTCGACGGCCACCGGCTCGGCGCCGGCCCGGTCGGGATCCCCCATGAGGTCGTCGCCGACGACGGCGAAGGCGTCCCGGCGGGCCCGTGCGGCGGCGAGGGCATGTGCCCGGTAGACCGCGTCCACGCCGAGACCGGTGTGGCTGCCGGCCAGCCCCATCGCGGTCGCGTTGGCCACGGCCAGGACGACGTCCGCCCGTTGCGGCCCGATCGCCTTCTCGACGACCCCCCGCAGCCGCGGCTGGGTGTCGACGACCGTGACAAGCGAGGCGAGCTCCACCGGAAACGGCGTCCAGCGGGCGATACGACCCACCGACGCCACGGTGAAGGCGATCCCGTCCGCGGCGAGCGCGACAGCCGCGCGCAGCACCGGAGCTGCCGAATCCGGCAGGTCGGCAACCTTGGGCCGCGGGCCGGCGTCCGCCGCGGCCTGGTCGTCACCAGCTCCGCCGTCGGCCTGTTGTACGACCCGCTCGGCAACCGCCGTCAGTTCACTCGCCCGCGGGTACGGCTCGCCAAGACCGACCAGGACCCGTCCCAACGGCGCGTTGACCCGGGCCCACAGCACTCCGGGCTGGCGCTGCAGTTCCTGTTCCAGCAGCCGGCGACGCGACGCTGTCGACAGCCTGCTGGCACCGCGCACCCTGAGACTGGCGCAGGGACGGGCCAACCGGTCATCGCCGGCGGTGGTGGGCTCCATCCGCTCCAGCAGCGGTCCGGCCATCGACACCAGCCCCATGTCACCCAGGAGGCGTCCTTCGGCCAGAACACGTCGCGCCCCCGACAGGGGACTCGGCAGGTGCATCGGCGGACCTCCTCATCGGTCTCATCGATCACCGGGCGGCCGAAATCGATCACTGGACGGCCTGACGCCCGAACGGCAACGGTCGC
Source organism: Candidatus Protofrankia californiensis (assembly GCF_900634715.1). Taxonomy (GTDB): domain Bacteria; phylum Actinomycetota; class Actinomycetes; order Frankiales; family Frankiaceae; genus Protofrankia; species Protofrankia californiensis. The sequence goes on from NZ_CAAAFO010000093.1 coordinate 28,208, forward strand.
AGCTGGCACCGCAGGTCGCACTGCAGGTCATGGCCGGGCTGCGCATCCACCACCAGCCGGTACCCGGCAGGCACCCACCCGACAGCCGGTACCCGGCAGCCGATGCCGTCTAACAGGTGCTCGGATGCCCTGGCAGGTGCTCGGGTACCCGCCGACGGGAGAGCGAGTACGTCACGAACACTTCACAGAGAGACAAAACATTGACACAAAGCACACAGTTCACCTCCGAGAAATCTTTTGGAACCGATTCCGAGATCTTTTGTTTACCTAGGGTTTGCCTTTGGGGATGGTGACCTGATAAGGGAGGGAGGTCCGATGCCTGCCAAGACAAATGATCACGTACGGGACGAAGAAAGAGAGGAAGCCAAGAGCGCGAAGGAGCGCCGGGACGGAACGGATGAAAGGGACGAAGACGGGACCACGGCAGAACACCGGGAGGAGTCGCAGGCCGGTCAGGCGGGCAAGGCCACTGGTAACGGCCGGGTCCACGGCGAGGCCGAAGGCGAGCAGGAGAGCGCGGGTGAAGAAAGAGGACCCCACACGGCGACGCTGCGGACACCGTTTGCCACAGCGCGCGTCGAGATCCCTCGCGCCCCGGGCACAAGCATGAAGGTGGGCCCGATCAGACTGCCATCACCGGCCCAGACCGCTTTCTACGTGGGTCTGGGTGTGCTCGCCGTCACCGAGGTCGTCGAATGGCCGATCGCGGCGGCGATCGGAGCCGGTACCTATGTCGCCCAGCGCAGCCGCGCCGGAGCTTCTGCAGCCCGGACGAAATCGCAACAGTCTGCGACAACATAAGCCAGTGGCAGCCACATGAACCAGCGGCAGTCACCAGCTTCCCAACCGGGGCTGGTGACTGCCGGCAACTGCCGGTAACCGGCGGCGGCACCAGGCTGAAGATCTTGGGAAAAGCGCTGGAACAGGCGCTCAGACCGTACGGGCAGCCGATGTCCGCCACCACCGGAACACCGACGAGATCAGCACAACGACCGCGGCACTGACGAGTTCAGCCACCAGGGCCAACACAATCTCCGACACTGAACACTCCTCACAGATGATCATCTGAAGGATGATCGTCGTTGTCACCTTCGGTGGTACAGGCTCGGCGGTACAGGTATCGCACATGAAAAGGGCATTGGTCCAACAGATATCGGTAAGGTGAACAACAGGGCTACGCACACGACAGGCCGGGCGGAACGCAGGACCTGCGTACGGGGCGCCTACCTGCCGCGTGAGAGGCCCACCTGCCGGACGTCGCCGGTACCCCTGGCAGTGATCCAAGGGCTTTGGGCCGCTGGCAGCACGAAATCATGATCGCGCTGCCTTTGGCCCTCCGGCGACCCGGGGATCTGGACCTCCGGCAGGGCGAGAAAAACATGATCGCGCTGCTTTTGGCCCTCTGGCGGAAGGAAGAAGTGGATCGCCATGACACACCGGCCTCGTGCTCGAATCGCACAACGGGCGCGGTTGGCGCTACTACCTCGGCGCTCCGCCCTGGAGGACTGGCTGCTCGTAAGCGAGCAGCGGGTGATCCTCCATCGCAGAGCGGTGCGCACTCCGACCAACGCCAACCTGGCTGACCTGCGCGAGGCGGCGCGACGCGAGTCCCAGCTTGCAACGGTTACCGTCGCGCGCCTGGCCGACAGGTTGGACGTCCCCCGGACGCCAACAGCCGAAGGGACGACGGATGCGTCGCGCCGACCTGAACGAAGCGAGCGACGGCGCACGGTACGGCCGCCACGAAAGCGTGACGGTGCCACGGTAGTGCGGTGACCTCCCCACCGGAACGGTTAACGTCTTCTGAAGGTGACGCACAGCTTCCGCACAGCCGGACCCGGCACGATACCGATACCGATACCGATGCGGCGGCAGCGGGCGGACCATGACTACCTACACTTCCCTTGACCGGGCGCTTGACCGGGCGCTCGTCGGCGCGGAGCGACTCTGCGCACCCGGACCGATGACAGGGAGGCCGACAGGTGGTGACGTCCAGGACGCGCCGACAACGCGATCTTGCCGCGGCCAGAGCCGCCCGGCAGTCCGAACGCCGAGCCGCCGCGCGGCGTCGACAGCGCAGGGTAACCGCGGTCGTCTGTGCCGGCGCCCTGATCCTGCTGGCCGGTGGTGCCACCGCCGCACTGCTGGTCAGCGGTGACGACGACGCCACCCTGGCCGCGTCACCCTCGGCGTCGGGCTCTCCCCCGGTGACCCCGGCCGCCTCGACACAGGTCGGTCCCTGCACCTACACCGCGGACGGGCGGGAACCGTCCAGGCCGGTGAGCCTGCCCGCGGCAGCCGACACGGTGGACAGGTCCCCCACCACCATGGTCATAACCACGAACAAGGGAACGATCAAGGCCGCGCTGGACGCGGCGAAGGCGCCCTGCACCGTCCACGCCCTGCTCACCATGGCGAACGCCAAGTACTTCGACAACACCTCCTGTCATCGTGAAACCACGCAGAACATCTTCGTGCTCCAGTGCGGGGACCCGGAGGGCAGCAGCAGGGGTGGTCCGGGCTTCGCCTACGCCAACGAGAACACCGACGGCGCCAGGTACACCCGCGGGGTCGTCGCCATGGCCAACTCGGGCCCCGGCACGAACGGCAGCCAGTTCTTCATCAACTACCGGGACCCGAACGAGGACGGCGCGCAGGCGCTGGCCACCAACTACACGGTTGTCGGGACGGTGACCGAGGGCCTGAACGTCCTCGACGCCCTCACCTCCCCCGGCGTCGAAGGCGGCGCTCCCGACGGCGCTCCGGTGACCAAACCCCAGATCACCTCCCTCACCATCGCCCAGGGCGCCTGACAGCGGACGCTCCTACCGTCGGCATCACAGCGAAGCCGTCTCGCAGCCAACCCGCCTTCCGATCAAGCTACCTCCCGGCCAAGCCCGAAGGATGTGAATCCGCTGCTGTTGTGACAGCACCGGATTCACATCCTTTCCCGTGACTCCTCTTTTCTTCCGTGGTTGGGCTATCCGTGGTTGGGTTTCTCCCACCGGCGGACGGTGTCGATACGCGCGCGTAGTTGTGCCGCGCTGGCCTGAGCGGTCGCCGGGCCGCCGCATGTCCGCCGCAGCTCACCGTGGATCATCCCGTGCGAGCGGCCGGTGCGGTGGTGGTGGGCTGCAACCAGCCGGTTCAGCTCCCGCCGGAGCTCGGCGATCACCTCGTGGGCCGGGCGGCTTTCCGCGGAGTCCGTGTCCAGGCCCTCCTCTGCGGCGGCCCGGGCCGCGGGGACCGCCTGCCCGGAGGCGCCCTGAGTCGTCCGGCCGGAGGAGACCCCGCGGGCCTCGCCACGCTCCTGCTTGCGCCGGGCGGCGAGCTGGGCGGCCTCCCGCTGTTTGAGCAGGACGGCGACCTGGTCCGGTTCGAGCAGGCCAGGCAGTCCCAGGAAGTCCTCCTCCTCGGCGGAACCGGCCGCCGCCTGCGTGCCGAACTCGCCGCCGTCGAAGATGACCCGGTCGAGATGTGCCGAGGAACCCAGTGCGGTGAACGACTGCTCCGGCAGGTCGGGGATGTCCCGGCGCCGGTTGGCCTCGCGTAGTGCGGCGTCGTCGAAGGCGTCCGGTTCGCGCAGGGGCTTGTCCAGCGCGTGGTCACGCTGGACCTCCATCTCGCCGGCGAGCGCCAGCAGCGTCGGGACGCTGGGCAGGAAGACCGAGGCGGTTTCCGCGCGGCCCCGGCCACGGACGAACCGGCCGACGGCCTGGGCGAAGAACAGCGGCGTCGCCACGGAGGTGGCATAGACCCCGACCGCCAGGCGTGGGATGTCCACGCCCTCGCTGACCATCCGGACGGCGACCATCCACCGTTCCCGCGACTCCCGGAACGCTGCGATCTTCGAGCTGGCGGAGGGGTCGTCGGAGAGCACCACCACCGGCTCGGTGCCGCTGACCCGGCGCAGGATCCCGGCGTAGGCGCGGGCGTTGGCATGGTCGGTGGCGATCACCAGCCCGCCCGCGTCGGGCACCCCGCCGGCTCGGACCTGCGACAGCCGGGTGTCCGCGGCGGCGAGGACCGCGGGGATCCAGTCGCCGCGGGCGTCGAGCGCGGTGCGCCATGCGGCGGCGGTCTGCTCGTTGTTCAACGGCTCACCGAGCCGGGCCGACAGTTCGTGTCCGGCGCTCGTCCGCCAGGTCATCTCCCCGGAGTAGGCCAGGAACAGCACGGGACGCACCACACCGTCACGTAGCGCGTCGGAGTAGCCGTAGGAGGAGTCCGCGACACTGCGCGTCACACCGTCCGGGCCGGGAAGGTAGGTGACGAACGGGATGGGATTGACGTCCGAGCGAAAGGGTGTGCCGGTGAGCGCGAGGCGCCGGGTCGCCGGGGTGAACGCCTCCCGGACGGCGTCACCCCACGACAGGGCGTCGCCGGCATGGTGGATCTCGTCGAGGATCACCAGGGTGCGACGGCGTTCACAGCGCAGCCGGTGCAATGCGGGATGCGCTGCCACCTGCGCGTAGGTGAGCACGACGCCGGTGTAGTCCGAGGACGTGGCCCCGGCGGTGTTGCGGAAGTCCGGGTCGAGGGCGATACCGGACTGCGCCGCCGCGTCAGCCCACTGCCGTTTCAGGTGCTCGGTCGGCGCCACCACCGTGACCGCGCGCACCACGCCCTCGCGCAGCAGATCGGACGCGACGCACAACGCAAAGGTCGTCTTGCCCGCACCAGGGGTGGCGACGGCCAGGAAGTCACGTGCGCCGACGCCCGCCCGGGCCCGGTAGACCGCGAGGGCGGCCTCCTGCCAGGCTCGTAACGGACGGCGATTCGCTGAGGACTCTGAAGCGTTACCGAGGGGGCCTGCACTCACAGGACAGACTCTACGGGCTCCCTCGCACAGGTCGTCGCAGGCGCTTACCCAGCGCGCTCAAGGCCATAGCATTCATGCCCACAGGGCGTGACTGACAACACATGACATCACCGAATGTGCCGGAATCCATATACGTGTGTGCTGGCACGGGCCCGCGAGCTTCCCTGGTGTGTACCTGGCAGGAGGCCACGCGCGGTTCTCCCCGTCATCCGTACACATTCGACAAACGGCGACCGGCGGGCTGCGGCGACAGCCGGCGGCCACGGGCGGTGGGGCGGCGCGACAGCCGGCGGCCACGACGCCGGGATAAACTGTTTTGTCAGGCGGCGATTCGGGCTGGTGGACGAGGAAAGGCAGACGATGATTCCAGCGGACAGGACCCTTACGGCTGCCGTTTCCCATCCACCCGTACGCATCCCCAACACGCGCCTGCGAAACTGCCGGGAGGAGCGGGGCTGGTCGCAGGAACAACTGGCCATGGAGCTCCGCGGCTTCGCCGTCAGCCGCGAAGGACGCGAGGCAGGCGTCACCGGCAACATGGTCTGCAAATGGGAGAAAGGCGACAAGAAGCCCAGCCTTCGTTACCAACGACTCCTGGGCGCTCTCTTTCAACGGACCTCCGGGGAACTCGGGTTCATTGACGACGATGCCGCCGCTAACACCGCAGCCGGGTCCGGTACGGAATACGATTATGGGTTATCACAACCGAGTGTGGAACGGCGTTCCTTTCTCCGGGTGGTCACGGTGGCCGGAGGTGCCACGGCCACTGCGCCTGACGCCCAACCATGGGAGCGGCTTTCCACGGCGCTGCGCCAGCAGGTTGTTGCCACGCCGTCAGTCGTCGACAATCTGTCCGTTCACACCGCCGGCCTGTTCGGGTTGGAAGAAAGGGTGCCGGCCCACAGGCTGATGGAACGGGTGACCGCGCATCTGGGCACACTCAGCCGGCTCCTGGAAACCTCACCGCGATCAGCGATGCGCCGCGCCCTGGTCGTCACGGCCGGTGAGACCGCCGCCCTGGCCGGCTGGCTCGCCTTCGACATGCACGACAATTCCCATGCGCTTGCCTACTACCGCGTTGCGGCCGAAGCCGCCCGGGAAGCCGACGACAATGCCCTGCTGGCATGCGTGCTCGGATACGAAAGCTTTCAGCCGAGCATGAACGGACGGCCGGACAAAGCCTGCGCACTGCTGGCCGAGGCCCAGCGCCACGCCGCGCACAGCGACAGCATGATGACCCGCGCATGGCTGGCCGCTCGGGAGGCGGAGGAACAGGCTCACCGGGGGGACAGCAACGCGGCACTGCATGCGCTCGATCGCGCTGCCGAAGCTTTTGACCGGGCCGCGCCGGACGGTGACCGCGTGTGGACGCAGTTTTTCGACCGTTCCCGCCTCGACGGGATGAAGGTCACCACCTTCACCCGCCTGCACCGTCCGGACGCGGCGCGCGCGACCGCTTTCGAGGGGCTGCGTACAACCAGCCCGACCACCACCAAGAAGCGTTCCCTGCTGCTGGGCGCTGTTGCCGAGGTGCACATTCAGCAACGGGAAATCGAACAGGCCTGCCAGCTTGTCGCCGACGCCCTGGCGATCGTGGCACAGACGGACTTCTCGCTCGGGCTGACCCGCATCCTGCACATCCGTGATCACCTGTCGCCCTGGCGTGACACACAGGCGGTACGCGATCTCGACGAACAGTTGCGGGTCCTGACCTGACTCCCTGAATCCCTGGATCAGAGCGATCAACAAATAAGAGCGTCCGGGACAGGCCCGTGGATCATCGGTGAGTGCTCCGGATCGGGCCGAGCAGCCCAACCATACGGCCCAGCCGGAATTCGCATCGGCACTGATGCGCTGATTCCAGCCTGCCGGTCTTGCGCGTCAACCTCGGCGGCGCAGTGATGCCTGCTTGATGGCCGGCGGGACGTAGCCGGCGTCCCGTGCGGCCAGCGTGACACCCGGCGGGACGATCTCGTCGATCCGGTCCAGCACGTCGCCGGACAATTTGATCTTTTCTGCACCCAGCTGACTCTCCAGGTGCTCGCGGGTACGCGGTCCGATGATCACTGAGGTCACCGCGGGATGTTCCAGCACGAACGCCAGTGCCAGGTGGATCAGCGAGAGCCCGGCCTCGCCGGCCAGCGTGGCGAGGGCCTCGGCCGCCGCCAGCTTGGCCGCGTTGGCCGGATCGGCGATGTCGTATCGCTCGGGCTGGCGCTCCGCACGGCTGGACGCCAGTTGTACCGCGCCCTTGCGGTAGGCGCCGGAGAGCCATCCACCAGCCAACGGGCCCCAGGGGATCACCGCGAGGCCGTAGCGTTGCGCCACCGGCAGGACCTCGCGCTCCACGCCGCGTGCCAGGATCGAGTACGGCGGCTGCTCACTGACCACCCGCTCCCGGCCACGCCGCTGCGTGATCCACTGCCCTTCCACGATCGCCGACGGCGGGTAGGTGGACGTGCCGATGTAGCGGATCTTGCCCTGGTGGACCAGATCGCTCAAGGCGCCGAGGGTTTCATCGAAGTCGGTGTCCGGTTCCGGCCGATGCACCTGGTAGATGTCGATCCAATCGGTCTGCAGCCGGCGCAGGCTGTCCTCGACGGCCCGGGCTATCCAACGCCGGGAGTTGCCGAAGTGGTTGGGCTCGTCGCCTATCTGGCCGTGGAACTTGGTGGCCAGCACGACATCCTCCCGCCTGCCCCCGGCCAGCGCCTTGCCCACGATCCTCTCGGACTCGCCCTGCGAGTACACGTCCGCGGTGTCGATGAGGTTGATGCCCGAGTCAAGGGCCTGGTGGATGATCCGGATGCCGTCCTCATGATCGGCATTGGCACGCGCGCCGAAGTTCATCGCGCCGAGCGCCAGCGGACTCACCTTCACACCGGTACGGCCGAAATCACGGTAGCTCATGTCGCCCTCTCCAGTTGGACGGATTTACTTCTCGGGACCGCACCGACGAACGCGTCCCACAACCTGCGGTAGTGCCCACCCGCCTCGAGCAGCTCCTCGTGCGCGCCGACCTCGACGATCCGGCCACCGTCGAGCACCACCACCCGGTCCGCGCGCGCCGCGGTGGTCAACCGGTGCGCGACCACCAGCGTGGTGCGCTGCCGGGTGAGCGCGTCGGTGGCCAGCCGCACGCTCTCCTCGGTGGCCAGGTCCAGCGAGGCGGTCGCCTCGTCCAGCAGCAGGATGTCCGGATCGACCAGCTCCGCGCGGGCCAGCGCGAGCAGCTGGCGCTGGCCCGCCGAGAGGTTGCGGCCGTGTTCGCCGATCGGCTGCAGGTAACCCAGCGGTAGCCTGGCCACCACATCGTGCGCGCCGACCGCCCGCGCAGCCGCCTCCACCTCGGCGTCCGTGGCATCCGGCCTGCCGTAGGCCACCGCGTCCCGCACGGTGACCCCGAACAGGTGCGACTCCTGCGGCACCAGGCCGAGCCGGCTGCGGTAACCGGCCAGATCGAGGTCCCGGATGTCCCTGCCGTCCACCCGGACCGCGCCCGAGGTCGGGTCGTAGAACCGAGCGAGGAGCTTCACCACGGTCGATTTCCCGGCGCCGGTCTGGCCTACCAGGGCGACAGTCTCACCCGCATCGATGCACAGGTCGATCCCGCGCAGCGCCTCCTGATCCCCGGCGTGGTAGGCGAAGGACACGCCATCGAACTCGATCCGACCGCGCACGCCGCGCACCGGGAGCGGGTGGGAGGCAGCCGGAGTCATGGTGGGGGTGCGCATCAGGCTGCGCAGCCTGCTCATCCCGACCGCTGCCTGCTGGTAGCCGTCGAACGCCTGGGACATCTGCTGTACCGGTGAGAAGAACAGTTCGATGTAGAGCACGAACGCGATCAGTGTGCCGGTGGTCAGTGTGCCGGCCAGCACCTGGCGGGAGCCGATCATCAGCACCAGCCCGGTGGAGACCGCGGACAGGAACTCCACGAACGGGAAGTAGATCGCCATGTACCGCTGCGCGCGCAGCCTGGAGTCGCGGAACGCCCGCGCCCGCCGAGCGAACTCCACGCTGTTGTAGCGCTCCCGGCGAAATGCCTGGGTCACCCGGATCCCTGCCACGTTCTCCTGCAGGTAGGCGTTGACGATACTGATCCGCTCGCGGGCCTCGGTGTAGGCGGGCACTGACTTCGACCGGAACACCATTGTGGCCACGACCAGCACCGGCAGCACCGCCACCAGTACCAGGGCCAGGCCGGCGTCGATCGCGAGCAGGGCGACGAGTACGCCGAGTACGGTCAGCACGCTGACCACTGCGGTGGCGAGCCCGGTCTGCAGGAAGTTCGACAGGGCGTCCACGTCAGTGGTCATCCTGGTCATGATCCGACCGCCGAGTTCGCGCTCGTAGTAGTCCAGGCCGAGCCGCTGCAGTTGGGCGTAGGTCTTCACCCGCAGTGTGTAGAGCAGCCGCTCCCCGGTCCGGCCGGTCACCCGGACCTGCGCCACCGAGATCCCCCAGCCGATCAGTACCACGATCCCGGCGGCTGCGGCCGCCAGCAGCAGTGTTCCGCCCGCACCGCGGGCGACACCGCGGTCGACGCCGACCCGGACCAGCGACGGCACCGCGATCTGGGCGACCGCGTCCAGCGCCACCAGGAGCAGCCCGAGCAGGAGCGGCAGCAGGAACGGCCGCAGCAGCCTGCCGAGACTGAACGAGAGGTCCCCGACACGGGTGCGGTCGGTCGGTACATCCGGGTCGTCGTCGAACTCCGGCAACTCGGCGATCCGCTTGATCATTTCGATGCTCGGCGGCG
>NZ_CAAAFO010000093.1:38088-41239 GCF_900634715.1 Candidatus Protofrankia californiensis
CCGGCGGGGCCACAGCGACGGCGTGATCCCGTTCGGGCGAGCAGGCTCCGCGGCCACCATCCGGTCCAGGCCCGGTGTGTCCGGAACGGACAGGAGGGAGCGGAACAGCGGGCATCGGGCGTCGAGCTCGGCGCGGGTGCCGATGTCCACCACACGTCCGCCGTCGAGCACCGCGATCCGGTCGGCGAGCGCGAGGGTGGAGGTTCGGTGCGCGATGACCAACGTGGTGCACTGCTTGGTCACCGTGCGCAGGGTGGTCTGGATCGCCGCCTCCACCCGGGCGTCCACCGCGGACGTCGCGTCGTCGAGAATCAGCAGCCTCGGGTCCACCAGCAGCGCACGGGCCAGCGCGATTCGTTGCCGTTGCCCGCCGGACAGGGTCAGCCCCTGCTCGCCGACCACGGTGTCGAACCCGTGCGGCAGGGCGTCGATGAACGCCTCCGCGTGTGCGGCTCGGGCGGCCTGGCGCACTTGGGAGTCGGTGGCTTCCGGCCGGCCGTAGGCGATGTTGGCACGTACGGTGTCCGACAGCAGGAAGCTGTCCTCGAAGACGATGGCGAGCCGGGAGCGCAGCGAGGCGGTCGTGAGGTCGCGGACATCCGTGCCACCGAGCCGCACGGAGCCCTGTGAGACGTCGTAGAACCGTGCCAGCAGCAACGCGACCGTCGACTTGCCCGACCCGGCCGCGCCGACCAGTGCCACGGTCTCCCCCGGCGCGATCCGCAGGGTCAGCCCGCGCAGCAGGGGATCCGCGCCGGCGTAGCCGAACACCACCCGGTCCAGTTCGACCGACAGCGGCTTCTCCGGCAGCTCGACGGCGTTCGGTGCGTCGACGGTGCCCGGCCGCTCGTCGATGATCTCCATCACCCGTTCGACGCTCGCCCTGGCCTCCTGACTGACGGTGAGCAGGGTGGCCAGTTGGCGCACCGGGCTGACGAACGCAGCGAGGTAGGTGGTGAACGCCACGAAGGTGCCGAGCGAGATGTGCCGGTGCAAGGCGAGCCAGCCGCCGAGAGCCAGCACGAGCACTTGGCCGAGCGCGGGAACCGCGTGCAGCGCGGGGTTGTACCGGCTGGTGAGCCTGGCCACGCGCAGCCGGGAGGCGAACAGCGTCCTCGCCCTGGTCTCCAGCTCGGATAGTTCGCGCTCCTCCTGCCCGAAGCCCTTGACCACACGCACACCGGTGACCGCGGCCTCCACTCCGGCGGCGATCTCCGCGGCCTGCTGCTGGGCATGCCAGTTGGCCGGGAACAGGTCGTGCCGGCTGCGGTAGGCGATGAACCACAGCGTGGGGCCGACGGCAAGCGCGATCACCGTCAACGTCGGCGACAGTACCGCCATGACCATGAGCGAGACCACGAACATCAGCAGGTTGCCGGTGACGTTCGGCAGCATCTGCAGCAGCATCTGGATCAGCGTGATGTCCGAGATCGAGCGGCTGACCACCTGCCCGGTCCGCAAGTCGTCCTGCTTGGCGCCGTCCAGCCGTAGCAACGTATCGAACACGTCGTTGCGCAGGTCGTACTGCACACCGAGGGACACCCTGCCGGACCGGTAGCGGCGCAGGTACCCGGCGCCGAACCGAATCGCCGCGAGGCCGACGAGTACTGCCACCCACCCCACGAGCGTGCCCCGCACACCGGCGGCCACGTCGTCCACCACGTGGCGCACGATCAGTGGCAGTACCGCGGTGGCGACGGCGGCGACCACGGCGGCGCCGTAGGACAACAGCAGGTTGCGCCGGTGCCGCAGGCAGTAGCCCAGCAGCCGGCGCAGCCAACCTGCTCCCACTCCCGCTCCCGGTTTCGGCGCGCTGGCCGCCGTTGCTGTCTCAGATGCCGGCGACAGAGTCGTCACAGAGCGGCTGCCAGTCCGCGGTCGCCTGTCGCGAACTGGTTCGCCGGGCGGGCCAGCCCGTAGTGCTGGCGCAGCGTGGTCGTCTCGTACTCGGTCCGGAACAGGCCCCGCTCCTGCAGGATCGGCACGACCTTGTCCACGAAGGACTCCAGCCCGGACGGGAGAACCGCGGGCATGATGTTGAATCCGTCTGCCGCGCCGTTGTCGAACCAGTACTGGATAGCGTCGGCCACCTGCACGGGTGTGCCGGCGAACGTGCGGTGCCCGCGACCGCCACCGAGCCGCCCGATCAGTTGGCGTACGGTCAGCCGCTCCCGGCGGGCCAGGGCGACGATCAGCGTGAAGCGGCTCTTGGCACCCTCGATCTCGTCCTCTGTAGGCAGGTTCTCCGGCAGCTCGCTGTCCAGGTCCAGCTCGTCCGGAGAGAGCTTGAACCGCTCCGCCAGCTGCCGCTTGGCATACTCGGGGACAATCAGCCGGTCCAACTCGGCTTCCAGTTCGTGCGCCTCCCGCTCGGTGTCGGCGATTACCGGCACGATGCCGGGCAGGATCTTCACCGTGTCCGGGTCCCGCCCCTCGCGCGCCACCCGGTCCTTCAGGTCGGCGTAGAAGGCCTTGCCTTCTTCCAGGGTCTGCTGGGCGGTGAACACCGCCTCGGCCCAGCGGGCGGCGAAGTTCCTACCGTCCTCGGAGGACCCGGCCTGCACCAGCAGCGGATAGGCCTGGGGTGAGCGCGGCACGTTCAACGGACCTCGTACCTTGAAGTACTTGCCCACATGGTCGATCACCTGTACCTGGTCGGCGTCCGCGTGCACCCCGCGTTCCTTGTCGGCGACGATCGCGTTGTCGGCCCAGCTGTCCCACAACTTCGTCGACACCTCAAGGAACTCCGCCGCACGCTCGTAGCGGTCACGGTGAGCCGGCAGGTCGTCGAGGCCGAAGTTCAGCGCGGCCTCGACGCCGGCTGTGGTGACGATGTTCCACCCGGCTCGGCCGCCGCTGATGTGGTCCAGCGAGGCGAACCGGCGGGCCAGGTTGTACGGCTCGTTGTAGGACGTCGAGGCAGTCGCGATCAGCCCGATGTGATCGGTCACCGCGGCCAGCGCGGTGAGCAGCAGCGTCGGCTCCAGCCGCCCGCCCGGTCGTCGTCCCGGGTTGCCTATCTGGACCGGGCTGTCGGCGAGGAACAGCGAGTCCAGCTTGCCGCGCTCGGCGATCCTCGCGAGGTTGCGGTAGTGCTCGACATCGATGTGCGCCAACGGGTTGCTCTGCCGCAGCCGCCAGGCCGCCTCGT
>NZ_CAAAFO010000093.1:41599-46074 GCF_900634715.1 Candidatus Protofrankia californiensis
GCCGAGCGCGCTGAGCAGCAGGTCGCGAAACTCCTGAAAGCGTGGGTCACGGTGCGTCCGCGGAGCCGGCAGATCGACCTGGCGGTCCAGCACGATCCGGCCGTTCTCCAGCACCAGCACCCGGTCGGCCAGCCCGATCGCCTCGTCCACGTCATGGGTCACCAACAGCACCGCAGGCCGGTGTCGCTGGAACAGGTCGCGTAGCAGGCCGTGCATCTTGATCCTGGTCAGCGCGTCGAGTGAACCGAACGGCTCGTCGGCGAGCAGAAGCTCGGGTTCCCGCACCAGCGACCTGGCCAGCGCCACCCGCTGCTGCTCGCCGCCGGATAGTTCGTTGGGCCAGGCACGCTCGCGGCCGGCGAGCCCCACCTCGGCCAGCGCCTCCTTGCCGAGCTTGTGCGCATCGCCGCGGCCGAGGCTGAGGCCGAGCAGCACGTTGTCCAACACCCGAAGCCACGGCAGCAGCCGGGAGTCCTGGAAGGCGACGGACACCCTGGCGGGCACGGTCAGCTCACCCGAACCGGCCACGTCGTAGTCGAGCTCGGCCAAGGCGCGCAGCAACGTGCTCTTGCCGGAACCGCTCTGCCCCAGCAGGGCCACGAATTCGCCGCGCGCGATCTCCAGGTCCAGATCGTCCAGCACGACATGCTCGCCGAACCGGCGGACCAAGGAGGACGCGCGAACCGCGCCGGCGGTGGCGGTCAGCCGGCCAGTGTCCGCCGCCACGACAGCACCCGCCTCTCGATGATCCGGATTGCCGCGTCGGAGACGAAACCGAACAACCCATAGACCACCAGGCCGACCATGATCACATCTGACTGGCCGTAGTCCTGCGCCTTGAACATCATCTTGCCGAGGCCGTTCACCGCGTTGACGCTCTCGACCACGATCAGCGTGAGCCAGGATCCGGTCACCGCCAGCCGCAGACCGAGGAAGAAGCCGGGCTGCGCGCCGGGGATGACCACCTTGCGGATGAAGTTCCACCGGGACAGCCCGACGACCTCGGCGAGCTCGACGTAGCGGCTGTCGATCGCGGTCAGGGCGGCATGCGTCTGGATGTACATGGTGACCGCGACCACGATCGCGATCACTGCGACCTTGAAGGTCTCACCGATGCCGAGCCACAGGATCATCAGCGGAATCAGGGCGAGTGAGGGAATCGCCCGCTTCACCTGGACCGGGCCGTCGACGAGCGCCTCACCGATCCGGCTGAGCCCCGATATCAGCGCCAGCCCGGTACCGATGGCGACACCGAAGGCGAAGCCCAGCACAGCCCGGTGCAGCGAAGCGGCGACGTTGTCCTGCAGGTGGCCACTGGCGATCAGATCGATCCCGGTCTGCAGCACCGTCCACGGTTCGGACAGCTTGCGGGGATCCACCAGACCGGTCGCCGACGCCACCGACCATATGCCAATCAGCAGCAGCACACCGAGTAGCCGGCCGAACGGGATCGGCTTGCCCAGGCCGAGCCGCCTGCGGCCACGGGCGGGCCGCACGCTCCGCCCGGCCTCGGTCACCGTGGTGACAACGGCAGCAGCATCGATCGTTACGGTCTTTGGTATCTCATGCGTGGTGCTGGTCATGACTGGGCGATTCGGTAGTCGGCGGGCACGGCCGCGGCGGCGACACCCTCGAACCTGCGGTCGAACACGTCCGCGGCGTTGAACGACTTGCCGAAGTACCCCCACTTGGACACCACTTCGATGGTGTCCTGTTCCCACTTGATCGCCGCGTCCCAGCTGGTCGGGAAGCTCGGCTTGGCGTTGGATTCCACGATGCGTCTACCGTCCGCGGCGCTGACCTGCTGGTCCTTGACGTAGTAGGCGTCGATCCACTTGTCCTTGTTCTCCCATGCCCACACCTGGGCCCTGGCCCAGTACGGGATGAACGCCTTGATGGCCGCGGCCTTCGCCGGGTCGGCGAGCACCCGCGCGGGTGCCCACAAGATGGTCAGCGCGTCCACCGCCGGCGTCACGACCGCCCGCGCACCGTCCTTCCCATACTGGTTGAGGTACTTGGTCAGCGTCGGCTCGCCGAGTGGTGCGACGTCCACCTGTCTGGACTGCAACGCGGTGAGGAACTGCGGGCTGTTCAGCTCGATGAGCTGGACGTCCTTCTTCTCCAGCCCGAGCTCCTGCAGCGTGCGCAGCACCACGACGCCCTGTGCCTGACCCGCGGCGAACGCGATCTTCTTGCCGCGTAGGTCGGACAGCTCGGTGATGGCCGAACCAGGCGCGGTGGCCAGCTTGAAGGTCGGCGTGGTCTTCAGCTGCACCGCGACGATCTTGGCGTCCAGCCCGGTGGCATGCGCCTGGATGGGGGGGATGCCGGCGTTGGTGGCGACGTCCACAGCGTTCGCGCGAAATGCCTGGATGACGTCGGGGCCCGCAGCGACCGTCGGCCACTCCGACACAGTGAACGGAAGCTCGGAGATCTTCCCCGTCGTCTTGAGTTGGATCTCGGTGGTATGCACCGCGATGGACAGTGACGTGCCAGCGGGAACGGTGTCAGGAATGGCCGCGTCGGCGGTCAGCCGCGGGCCGGCACCGGCATCGGAGCCGCACGCGGCCAGCACGATCATGCCGGCACCGGTGAGCGCGGCCAGTACGGCGCGGCGGCGGACCGTCGGTGGAGAAAGGGTTCCAGCGGGCATCAGAATTCCTTGGCTGTGGGCCGACTCGAACGGCAGGACGACAATTACACGGAAAAATGACACAGCTGCGCGCACGCCGTGAAACAAACGGTCACCGGCACGCAGGTGTCAGGAAATTTCTGGGCGGCCGCTCGGCCCCCGCTGATCATCAGCAGCAACAACAAGGACAGCAGGCGCGATTCCGCGGGGAACACACGGTGACGGCACGGCGCTCACGGGGCTCCGACGCCCCGCCGGGCACCGAAAACCTTTCCGGGCTGTTCATGGAACAATCCTTGCCAACCGGCATCCATCTAGTCAACATTGCGCGATCGTGAATTAACTGGATTTACGCTGCCTGCGTCACGAGGCTCGGCAAAGCCGATCGGATATCGGTCCCAACGGGTCGCGATGGAGCATGTCGAGCATCACCGCGCCGGCCGATGTGGCGAGCGCATGGCCGGGGAAGCTGGTCGCCACCACCGTCTGCTCCGGGTCCTTGCACACCCAGGAGCGGGCACTCACCTCGTTCCGGAGCTCGGCCAGGCATCCGGGCAGATGGCTGACCCCCTGCTCCACGACGACCAGCACCTCGGGGTTGAACACGTCGATGAGCTGTGCCGCCGCCCGACCAAGGCACCGCGCCCGATCGAGGAACAGGCGCATCGCGGCACGATCACCGTCCTGGGCGAGCCGCAGCAGCGCGGGCAAGGACGGTTCGGCGATGATGGCCGCGTCGGCGGCGCGCCGCGCCAACGTCCGTTCCGACACGGTTGCCTGCAGGCAACCGGAACGGCCACACGAGCATAGTTCCGTGCTGCCCTCGACCGGCAGATGAGCGATCGCGCCAGCCGCCGACCGGGGGCCGTGGTGCACGGTGTCACCGGTCCCGAAGGCCGCGTCCACCACGTTACCGACGAACAGATGCACGATGCTCGCCCTGGCCCGGTGCTGGCCGAACAGCCGCTCCGCGTGCACCAGTGCCCGGGAGTGCGCGTCCACTTGCACCAGAAGCCCGGTCTGGTCGGCCAGTATGTCCCGCAACGGCACGTCGTGCCAACCGAGCAGCGGGTGCTCCACGAGCATCCCGGTGGTCTGGTCGACCCATCCGCCGCTGGCCGCACCGAGACCGAGCGGAACCCGGTCGCCGGCATGCTCGGCCAGTAACGCCCACAATACCGATGCCGCCCTTTCCAGCACCCGTAACGGGCTGGCACCCGCGTGGGGTTCCCGATGCTGCACAATGACCCGGCCACGCAGGTCGAGCAGCGCGACCGTGGCGTGTGGTATGGCGATGTGCACACCACAGACGATGTGATGATCCGTGTCGAGATCCACCGGCACATGGGGTCGGCCGACCCCGTTCGGCGCCGTCATCTCCAGCATTTCCTTGAGCAGACCGAGCCTGATGAGCTCAGCGGTGTGGCCGGTGACCGAGGCGGGGGACAGTCCTGTGAGTCTGGCTATCGTGCTGCGCGCGATCGGACCGTGGTCGAGCACCGCGCGCAACACCACGCCCGCGCTGGAGCTCCTTCGCACGCCACTGGCGGGCGAGCTTTGCGCGCGCAGGCGCCTTGGTGGCGTACCACCGTTGCGGTACATGGGGTTTTCCTCCGGAGCGGGCGAGCCGGGCATCTGCTGCCGGGCATGGCCGACGCGTCAGCGTCGACATAACCTCACGCCGAAGGCGAACACAGCGCGGCTGCCTGCCGCCGGAGATCAACGTGGCGGCGTGACCGGAAGCCCGCTGCCTGGGAAGTCATAGAGGGCATGTTCGCAGAAACCAGTCCCATTTTCCAGAGTCCCTGCGCACCGCTCACGATGTGAGAATGTGGCCGCCCCC
>NZ_CAAAFO010000093.1:46672-51023 GCF_900634715.1 Candidatus Protofrankia californiensis
TGGTCGCGGCGGGACCGTGCCCGGTGGGCGGAGGATCGCGGTGGTCCGCTCAGGGGCAGGTGCTGCGCGTGCGCGCCTCAGACGCCGACCACCACCTGGTGATCGGCGGTGAACGGCCGGCCGGCGATCAGCTCGGACTCGCGCCCGTCCGGGCCGACCGGTCGATCACCGATCAGCGTGACACGGTGCAGCCTGCGCTCGACATGCAGATGCTCGATGTCGCGCGGCGCGAGATGCGCGGTGGCACGGTTGTCCCAGAACGCGACACTGCCCGGCTCCCAGCGGAACCGCACGGTGTACTCGGGTCGGGTGATCTCCGCGTAGAGCAGATCCAGCACGGCGCGGCTCTCCCTGGCCGTGAGCCCGACGACATGGCTGGTGAACCCAGGGTTGACGAACAGCCCCTTCTCCCCGGTCACCGGGTGCACGCGAACCACCGGGTGCACGGAAACCAGCAGATTGTCGTTCACCCGTCGCGCGTAGACGCTGTCGCCGGCCGGGCGCTCACTGCCGCCGTAGCGATGCTCGGCGCGCAACGTGTCCACGAACCGTTGGACCGGCTCGGACAGCCCCTGATATGCCGCCACCAGACTGGTCCACTGCGTGTCTCCGCCGACTGCCGGCACGATCTCCGCCCGCAGGATCGATCCCGCCGGCGGGTTCACCGCGGCCGTGACATCGGTATGCCAACCCGTGAAGTAGCTGTACTGGCGTCGACGCGTCTCCTCGCGGAAGTCCTTGCCGTAGCGCTCCTCGAAGCGACGCGGGTCGACGGTGAAGATCTCCGGGTACTCCTCGGGCGGTGCATCGTCATGCGGGTGGGCATACGTGAGCTCACCGAACCGCCGGCCGAAGGCGATCTGCTGGGCATGGTCGAGATTCTGCTCGCGAAAGAATACCACCTTGTAGCGGTGCAGAGCGCTCTTGATCGCGGCGACGGCCTCTTCGTCCAGCGGCTGGGCGATGTCCACGCCGGTGATTTCGGCACCGATGTGGCCGGCGACCGGATGGACGGTTATCGTGCTTGTCGGCGATTCCTCGGTCAAAGTCATGGTTGCCGATCTCCTCCTGTGCTCGGCAATGAAATGGGTTAGCATATGCCGACCCATTGCGGCGGCCGATCGTTCCCAGCATTGTCGAATATGGCATCCGATACCGTGGGCCGCCACCTCATAGTCCAACAACGGCTTTCCGTCGGTCAACATTGTGACTTCTTGAAATAATTCGATTTGCACTGTGGGATCCGGCGTGACCGCACCGCCGCGGCCCGTTGGGATCTGCCTGCACGCTTGCCCCATCCGAGCACAGGTCATGGATGCGCTAGTGCCGTCTCCCGCAGCCGAGGCCGGTGGGCCGTCGACGTACGCCGAACCCTGCCAATCAAAGATCGACAAGGGGCCCCGGGCCAAGACGATAGTGAAGGTACGGCGATCAAGGGGATGGGTCCGTCACTTCAGCGAAAAATCCAGGCAAGTCACTGGATCGCCCAGAGAAAAGATCATCACCACTTCACAAAACGTCAGTTCACAAAGGGTGAGAACGGGCCGTGACGGGATCAGCTCGGCGTCCCACCGGCACGGTAACAGTCATACACGCCACCGACTGTCCGCACGGCCGCGAGCAGCGCGTCCAACTGCGCCGGCCCGGCGACCTCGACCGTGAAACGGGCACGTGCCACCCGGTCCTCGGAGGTGATCGAGGACGCGGAACGGACCGTGGCCGACACGTCCGACAACATTTCGGTGATGTCTGCGAGCAGCCCGTAGCGGTCGAACGCCTCGACCGCGATCTCGGCGGGAAACGTGCCCTCCGCCGGAGGGAGCCAGGACGTCACCGCGACCCGATGCCGATCACTTGCGGCGTTCACGCACTGCGACCGGTGGACGGACACGGCAGGGCTGTGCGTGGTGGTGAACCCGACGACGTCGTCCCCGGGCAGGGGGAGGCAACACCGGGCAAGACGGACCGGAACGCCACTGCGGCCGTCGACGGCGGCCGTCCCCGCCCAGGTCTGCGCCTCGTCCGCGTCCCGTGAACGTCGTCGGCTCCGCCTGGAGTGGGCCGTCGGAGCCGGCGGAGCGGACAGGGCCGACAGGACCGGTACAGGGGCGCAGTGAACGACGGATCCGGGCTGACGGGAGGCGTCCACGGCGGTGTCCGGGACAACGTCGGCGCCGGTGTCCGGATGCTGCGGGTCGAGATGGTGCATGCCAGGCTCCGGGGCGTCGCCATATCGGGCATCCGGATATCGAACATCCGGATACTGCGCATCCGGCTGCTGGGTGTTGGCGTCCCGCCGCTGTCTGGTCAACCCGCGACGGATCCGCACCCTGGCCTTGGAGGTCTTGACGAAGTCAAGCCAGTCCTCGGAGGGGCCGGCTGTCGCGAGCCCGGAACGCAGGATCTCCACCACGTCGCCGTTGCGCAGTCGGGTGTGCAACGGGACCAGCCGGCCGTTGACCCGCGCACCGATGGCCCGATGCCCGAGCTCGGTATGGACGGCATAGGCGAGGTCGACCGGCGTGGACCTGGCAGGCAGCGCGATGACCCGGCCCTTGGGGGTGAAGGTGAGCACCTCGTCGGAGTCGAGGTCCGCCGACAGCGACTCCAGGAACTCGCCGGGGTCCTTGGCATCGCCTTCCCAGTCGAGAAGACTGTGCAACCATGCCAGACCCTCCAGCCGGGCGCCGTCCGCGGACGGTCCGACCGGCCTTGCGATGATCCCCGTCTCGGCCAGCCGGTGCATCGCGTCCGTGCGGATCTGGATGTCGACGGGCTTGCCGGCCGGGTCCATGACGGTGGTGTGCAGGGACTGGTACATGTTGAACTTGGGCGTGGCCACGAAGTCGCGCAGTCTTCCCGGCGCCGGTCGCCAGAGGGCGTGCACCTCTCCGAGCGCTTCATAACAATCAGTAATCGAGTCGACGAGAACCAGGACGCGGACGATGTCGTTGTAGTCCCGCGCCTCGAAGCCACGCTCCTGCGCCCGCTTGTAGATCGAGAAGAGGTGACTCGTCCGGGCCGAGACCCTGGCGTCGATCCGCGCCTCGGCCAGACCGCTCGCGAGCGCGTCGACGACCGAGGCAAGCTGGCTGGACTCACGCTCCGCGGCCGTGAAGGTCTCGACCACCGACCTGATCCGCATGTGCTCGTCGGGATACAGGACGGCGAACGCACGGTCCTCCAGCTCCCTTTTGATGACGTTCACGCCGAGCCGGTGCGCCAGCGGCGCAAGGATCTCCAGCGTCACCCGGGCGATGCGTGCCTGCTTGGGTGGTGACTTGAAGCCGAGGGTCCGCATGTTGTGCAGGCGGTCGGCGATCTTGATGAGCAGCACCCGGTAGTCCTTGGCCAGCGCAACGATCAGTTTTCGCAGCGTCTCGGCCTCGGCCGCGTCCCCGAAGCGCATCTTGTCGAGTTTGGTCACCCCGTCGACGAGGTTGGCGACCTCCGGGCTGAAGTCCGCCGCGGCGGCCTCCAGGGTGTAGCCGGTGTCCTCGACGGTGTCGTGCAGGAGCGCCGCGACGATCGTGGTGGTGTCCACCCCGAGTTCGGCGAGAATCTCGGTGACCGCCAACGGGTGGGTGATGTACGGATCGCCGCTGTGTCGCATCTGGCCGGCATGCTGGCGGTTGGCGACCTCGTAGGCATGGACGACAAGGGCGACGTCGGCCTTGGGATGGTGCAGGCAGTGCTTCTCGATGATGTCCCGCAGCACGGGTGGTACCGAGGGCGAACTTCGGGCTGCTGCCACCCGGCGGGCAAGATGAGCCAGGCGGCTGCCGGCCAGCCACGCGGCGGCGAGAGTCCGCGAAGCGTCGTCCCCCCCGCCGGCATGCCCCTCGCTGGACCGATCCATCCGCGCGGGCAACGCCGCGCCCTGTATCCCGGCACCTACGATCTCAGCGTCCATAGCGCTCCCCCTCGATACGTCCCGGCGCGTCGATACGTCCCGGCGCGGAACAGCCCCGCAGCCCCGCCGCCCGCCGGTGACGATCTCCCGCCACGGCGACATCGGCGACGCGGGTACGGCCGGCGGCTCCCCCCGGTGGAAACCGCCGGATCCCCCCACGACGTCAGCATGGTCAGCACCTCGTGCCGGAGGTGACCCGGTAGCAGTCGTGCACGCCGTCGATCGACCGCACAGCGTCCCGGATGTGCCCGAGATGCTTGGCGTCCCCCATCTCGAAGGTGAACCGGCTGACCGCACGTTGATCCTTGGTCGTCGTCACGGACGCCGAGAGGATGTTGACGTGGTGATTGGTCAACACCCGGGTGACATCGGACAGCAGGCGGGCGCGGTCGGTCGCCTCGACCTGGATGACGACAAGGAACACCGATCCTGAGGACG
>NZ_CAAAFO010000093.1:51267-52263 GCF_900634715.1 Candidatus Protofrankia californiensis
CCGCTCATCAGGCGGGTCAGCGGCAGACCGTGGCGACGCATCATCCGGGCGATCGCGTCCCGTCCGGCGACGATGGCGTCCTCACGCCGTTCCCGGGCATGCCACTGGCGGATCTTCGTACGGGCCCGGGACGACCGGACGAAGGTCAGCCAGTCCTCACTCGGGCCCGCCGAATGCGCCCGGGAGGTGAAGACCTCGACGGTGTCCCCGTTGTCCAGTGTGGTGTCCAGCGCGGCGAGCCTGCCGTTGACACGCGCACCCACGCACTGGTTGCCCACGTCGGTGTGGACGGCGTAGGCGAAGTCGACCGGGGTCGCCCCCTCCGGCAGCGCGATCACGTCCCCTTTGGGGGTGAAGACGAAGACCTCGTCGGTGTGCAGGTCGAACCGCAGACTGTCGAGGAACTCACCGGGTTCGGCGGCTTCCCGCTGCCAGTCGAGGATCTGGCGAAGCCACGCGGTCTGGTCGTTGCCGGAGGAGTCCCGCCGGGACCGGCCGCCGCCCCGGGAACCACCCGCCCTGGACGCGCCGTCGGCGAGCCCGAGCGCACCTGCCCTGGCCTCCCCGGAGGGCCGTGCGCCGACACCGTCCTCCTTGTACTTCCAGTGCGCCGCGATCCCGTACTCGGCCCGGTTGTGCATCGCGTGCGTCCGGATCTGCAACTCGACGGGCTTGCCCTCGGGCCCGATCACCGTCGTGTGCAGCGACTGGTACATGTTGAACTTGGGCATCGCGATGTAGTCCTTGAACCGGCCCGGGATCGGCTTCCAGTTCGCGTGGATGGTGCCCAGGGACGCATAACAGTCACGCAGGGAGTCGACCAGCACGCGGATCCCGACCAGGTCGTGGATGTCGTCGAACGACCGGCCGCGGACCACCATCTTCTGGTAGATCGAGTAGTAGTGCTTGGGCCGGCCCGTGACGACAGCCTTGATCCTGGCCTCGCCCAGATGCGACTGCACCTGCGTCACCACAGCGGTGATGTAGGTGTCCCGG
>NZ_CAAAFO010000093.1:52742-57703 GCF_900634715.1 Candidatus Protofrankia californiensis
CCGACCGACCGGACGGAGCCGACGGAGCCGACGGAGCCGACGGAGCCGACGGAGCCGAGAAAACAGCTGGTGGCGACTGGGAAACCGACTGCGTAGCGGCTGGCTGGGCAACGGCCGGCTGGGCAACGGCCGGCCGCGGCGCACCGTCGGCCACCGTGGCGCGTCCTGAGGGCACGGCCTGCGGCGTACGTCCTGACCCGACCTCCGGCGACGGTGCGTCGGCGGGCGGACGCCCGCGGCCATCCCCGCAGGCGAGCACGGCGTATTCGCCTGCCGCCGACGACTCCCGAACGGTCGTCGCGCCAGGCTCGGACACTCCGGTCGTCACCGGGGCTGCCTCGGGCACAAGCCGCTCCTGCTTCATGTCGGACCCCTGAAGGCTAACGCTTCCGTGAGCTGTCCTCCTTCCGCAACCCCGTCCAATGCCCGTGGATCACACAAAGGTCACACGG
This sequence comes from Candidatus Protofrankia californiensis, assembly GCF_900634715.1. Taxonomy (GTDB): domain Bacteria; phylum Actinomycetota; class Actinomycetes; order Frankiales; family Frankiaceae; genus Protofrankia; species Protofrankia californiensis. Next base: position 53,195 of record NZ_CAAAFO010000093.1, read on the forward strand.
CCGGGGTCGCCACAACCGAGGTCACCGGGCCCAGGAGCGCCAAACCTCTATGATCAAACTTCCATGATCGATGAGATCTCGAGTGGCGCAAGCCGGTCACGTCCCGACAGGAACGTCAGTTCCATGAGCACGGCGAGACCGACGACCTCCGCGCCGGACTGGCGGACCAGTTCGGCCGCGGCGGCCGCCGTACCGCCCGTGGCCAGCACGTCGTCGACGAGCAGCACCCGGTCACCCGGCCGGAACGCGTCGACCTGCACCTCCAGTGTGGCGGTGCCGTACTCCAGGTCGTAGGTGCGGCTGACCGTCTCACCGGGAAGCTTGCCCTGCTTGCGGATGGGCACGACACCCACACCCGTGCGGTAGGCAACCGGGGCCGCCAGCAGGAAGCCACGTGCTTCGATGGCCGCCACGACGGTGGCACCATAGCCGCCCGCGGTCGCGGCCAACTCGTTGATGACCACCGTGAAGGCGGCCGGTGTCACCAGCAACGGCGTGATGTCCTTGAAGACCACCCCGGGCTGGGGGAAGTCGGTGACATCCCGGATATGGGCGCGCAGCACGTCTGCGGCGGTGGTGCCGGACGCCGTGGTGCCGAGGGCGCCGGCACCTGCTGCTCCGCTGGTCGTTTCGGTTGGTTCGATGGTCGTCACCGCCGCTTTTTACCGCTGGGACGACCTTTGCGGCCAGAACGTCGGGCCGGTGCCGGACGGCGCGCCGCACCGGGTCGTCCCGGCCGGGCACCGGCGACAGCCGGTTCACGGTCGCTGGCGGGCTCCTCACGTCCACGATCATCAGCGTCCGTGGTGGTGGTCGCGGCATCGGGAAATCCGCTCCCCGGCCCCCGACCGGCCGCCACAGCCACAGTGTCAGATGCACGACCACCGGCAACCGCCGCCGCGCGTCGGGACTGCCTGACGGGCTCGCGGGCGGCCACCGCCCGCGCCCGGGCCACCCGCTGGTCCAGCGCCTTGACCGCCGGCTCGTTCTTCTTCAGATCCACCAGCACCGGAGTGGCGAAGAACAGCGACGAATAGGTGCCCGAGGCGATGCCCACGAACTGGGCGAGGGCGAGATCCTCCAGGGTGCCGGCGCCGAGCAGACCGGCACCGACGAACAGCAGCGAGGCGACCGGTACGAGCGCGATGAACGAGGTGTTGAGCGAACGCATCAAGGTCTCGTTCAACGCGTCATTGGTGGCCTCCGCGTAGGTGCGTCGGCTGGTCGTGCCCATGCCGGCGGTGTTCTCCCGGACCCGGTCGAAGACGACAACCGTGTCGTAGAGGGAGAACCCGAGAATGGCCAGCAGAGCGATCACCGTGGACGGGGTGACCTGGAAACCGACCAGCGAGTAGACGCCCATCGTGACAACGAGGTCATGGATGAGAGCGGCCATGGCGGCAACCGCCATCTTCCACTCGAACCGGACCGACAGGTAGATCATTACCAGCACCAGGAACACCGCGAGCCCCTGCAGTGCCTTGCTGGTGATGGTCGACCCCCACGACGCGCCCACCGTCGAGATGTCGATGTCGGTCGGGGCAACCTCGAAACGCTTCTCGATGGCGTCCTGGAGCGAGCTGGCCTGCGCACCGGAGAGGGTCGGGGTCTGCACCCGCAACTGGTGGGATGTGTCGAGCTCCTGGATGACCGAGTCGGCCGGGTTGACCCCGACCGAGGACAAGGTCGCCTCGGCCTCGGCAACCGACCTGCCCCCGGACGGGAACTGGAACAGCGCACCGCCCTTGAAGTCGATCCCCAGGGAGAAACCCCGGATCAGCATGCTGGCGATGCAGACGGTCAGCAGGACGCCGGAGGCGACATACCAGATCCGGCGGCGGCCGACGAAGTCGACATGGGACTCACTGCGGTAGAGCCGGCTGGCCCAGGACATCTCTACTCCCCCTGCGCCGTGCCGGACGGACCCGACCATGACGGCCGCGGGTCGCGCGACGAATGAAGATCAGGCGAATCCTGGTCGGCCCCGGAGGTGTCCGCCTCTGTTGCCGAAGCCCTGTTGGCCCCGGCCCGGCCCGGGGCAACCGCGGCCTTCTCCCGTTTGGTCAGACGCGGCGCGGGGGCGGGGGCGGTCCCACTCGACTGGCCACAAACCGCCGCCATGGTGAGGCCGGAGAAACGGCTGGTGACAAAGAACGACCTGCGCACGAGCAGCCAGACAGCCGGTTTGGTGAAGATGAACATGATCAGTACGTCTACCAGGGTGGACAGCCCGAGGGTGAAGGCGAATCCCCGGACGGACCCGACCGAAAGGACGTAGAGCACCGCGGCGGCGAGGAAGGAGACCGTGTCCGCGGACAGCATGGTCCGCCGGGCCGGCGGCCAGGCACGGTCGACCGCCACGCGCACGCTGCGGTTCTGGCGAACCTCGTCCTTGATGCGTTCGAAGTAGACGACGAACGAGTCCGCGGTGACACCGATGGACACGATCAGACCGGCGATCCCGGCCAACGTGAGGGTGAACCCGATCCATTTGCCCAGGAGCACGACGGAGGCGTACACCAGCAGTCCGCTCACCGCCAGCGAGCTGAGCACCACTATCCCGAGGGCCCGGTAGTACATGAACGAGTAGAGCGTCACCAGCGCAAGGCCGATGACACCCGCTAGCAGGCCGGCGTTGAGCGAGTCCTGACCCAGGGTCGGGGAGATCGACTCGGCGCTGGACTGCTCGAAGGCCAGCGGCAGGGCACCGTAGCGCAGGACGTTGGCGAGATCCTGGGCGCTGGACTGGGTGAACGAGCCCGATATCTGGGCGTCACCGGCGATACGGTCGTTGGTGGTCGGAGCCGACTGCACCACCCCGTCCAGCACGATCGCCACCTGCTTGCCGATCGTCTTCTCGGTCAGAGCGGTGAACTTCGCCTGCCCACCACCGGTGAAGCTGACGTTGACGACCCACTCGCCGGTGCTCACCGACGTGGTTCCACCCGAGCTCGCAAGCCCGGCCGTCGCCGACTTCACATCGGTACCGACCACCGTCGCGGGCATCAGCAGGTACTTGACAGTGCCGGAACGATCGCAGGAGGCCACCCACTCCGTCGGCCGATCGGTGCTGGCCGCCCGGCTGCGAACGTCCGACGGTGCGCAGGTCAGGCTTTCGAACCTGCCGGTGACATCAGCCGGCGGCATATCGGCGCTGGCCGGCGCGGGCTGGTCCGCCGTCGCCGGCGGTACCGCGGCAGTCGCCGGCGGTGCTGATGCGGCCGGTACCGGTGCGGCCGATCCGGCCGGGGCTGTCGGCGCTGCCTGAGCGAGCAGGCCGGCACCGACCACGTCCGACCGGGTCGTGGTGGACGCCGACGGAGCGGTGACGGCGGGCAGGCTCGCGGACGCGCCAGGCACGGGTGCAGAGGCCGGGGCGCCGGCCGCCGGAACCGTCGGTGTTGCTGTCGGAGCCGTCGGTGTGGTCGGTGCGGCCGCCGGGGCCGGGGCGGCGGCCGCGGAGGTGTAAACCTGGCGGAAACGCAGCTCGGCGGTCTGCCCGACCAGTTCGACGACATCGTTGCGACCGCGACCGGGAACCGAGATCTCGATCTGGGTGTTGTTGCGCTTGACCTCGGCCTCGGCGACACCGAGCCCGTTGACTCGCTCCCGGATGATGTCGACGGCCTTGTTGACGGCACCGCTGTCAACGCCCTTGCCAGGCTCGGTCGACCGGGGCGTGAGGATCACACTCGTCCCGCCCTGCAGGTCCAGGCCGAGCTTCGGCGTCCAGGTGGATGTCAGCGCCATGGTGGAGTAAAGCAGCGCAATGATCCCGAAGAGAAGCCCGATCCGGGACCAGGCGGGGCTCATGGCCTTACGCCGTCGCCCTGACCCTCGTGCCAACGGATATCCCTTCGTCACGCGCCGTCGCGCTCACATTGCTTTCTGGTGGACCTACCCGATGGACGGCGATCCGTCCACGACCGGAGAAACCGGTGTGGACCAACCGTCACGGCGCGACGGTGCCGACCGCGCCCAAGGTATCGGAACGAGTGTCATGCCGGAGGCGTTCCGATACCACGTTCGTAGCGCTGATATTCGCCTATTCGTCGAACAGGACGAAAACCAGAGCCGGTCGGAACCGACGCCGGTCAGCCTTCCCTCCCCCGCCCCGAGGCCGGATCATCGGGTTCCCCGGGTTCCCCGGCGTCTGGCTGCTCCTGACTGCCGGTGGCGTCCCTGCGCTTGGTCGTGTCGACACGCTTGGTCGTGTCGGCGGGCGCTGCGTCCGAAACGTGGCCATGAGCTGCTCCACCGTCCTCGGTGTCGTGCTCATGGAGGTGATCGTCCGCCTCGTCGCCATTGTGGTCACCATCGTGGTCGTGGTCGCCGTCATGCGGCCCGTCCGCCGCCGGCGGGGAGACGATCCGAGCGACCGCGGCGCGGGTGAACCGGCAGACCACGTCCGGCGCCACTTCCAACAGCACGTCACCGTCTTCGACCTCGACCACCGTGGCATACAGCCCCGCGGTGGTCACGACCAGCGCCCCCGGAACGAGCGAGGTC
>NZ_CAAAFO010000093.1:58028-64978 GCF_900634715.1 Candidatus Protofrankia californiensis
AGGACCTGCTGCTGGGCCCGCTGGCGGCGTCGCTGGGTCACGATGAAGAAAAAGACGAGCGCCAGGATGAGAAGCAGGGGAAAGAACCCGCCGAGCCCACCACTGCCGCCATCCTGGGCCGCCTCCTGGGCGACCACGATTACCTGCACGTCCATGTCCTCCCATGTTGTGCGGCCGATGGTACGTACCGGCCGCGGGGCCTCGACGCCAGGCCCCACAAGAGTGCGCTTAGTCGCCGTCGACGGGGGGGATCGGAGCCTGCGAGCGTCCCAGGATGCCCTCGACCGGATCGAGACCGAGGTGGGTGAAGGCGGCCGGGGTGGCGATGCGTCCCCGGGGGGTCCGGGCGAGCAGGCCGGCGCGTACCAGGAACGGCTCGGCCACCTCCTCGACCGTGTCCGGTTCCTCCCCCACCGCCACCGCCAGGGTCGCCAGACCCACCGGTCCACCGTTGAAGCGGCGCACCAGCGCCTCCAGCACCGCCCGGTCGAGGCGGTCCAGGCCGAGCGCGTCGACGTCGTAGATGCGAAGAGCAGCCTGGGCGACCTCGCGGGTGACGACCCCGTCCGCCCGTACCTCGGCGTAGTCACGCACCCGTCGCAGCAGCCGGTTGGCGATCCGGGGAGTCCCGCGTGACCTGCCGGCGACCTCTGCCGCGCCGTCGCCGGTGAGGCGCACGCCGAGCAGCCCCGCCGAGCGGACCAGCACGTCGATCAGTTCGCCGGTGTCGTAGAAGTCCATGTGGGCGGTGAAACCGAAACGGTCGCGCAACGGTCCGGTGAGAAGACCGGAGCGCGTGGTCGCACCGACAAGGGTGAACGGGGCGATGTCCAACGGGATCGCGGTGGCGCCGGGGCCCTTGCCGAGCACGACGTCGACCCGGAAGTCCTCCATCGCGGCGTACAGCAGCTCCTCGGCCGGGCGTGCGATGCGATGGATCTCGTCGAGGAACAGCACCTCGCCCGGGGCGAGCGCGGTGAGGATCGCCACGAGATCCCCCGCCCGTTCGACCGCCGGTCCACTGGTCATCCGCAGCGGAACCGCCATCTCCCGAGCAATGATCACGGCAAGGCTGGTCTTGCCGAGCCCTGGCGGCCCGGACAGCAGGACGTGGTCGGGTGGGCGCTCGCGGGCCCGTGCCCCCTCAAGCATGATCGTGAGCTGCTCGCGGACCTTCTGCTGGCCGACGAACTCCGCCAACGTCCCCGGACGCAGGCCGGCCTCGAAGGCACGCTCCTGCGGCTCGGCCACCGGCGAGACCAGACCCTCGACATCCATCGGCTGCCCTTACCGGGGTCGCAGGGCGGCCAGGGCCCGGCGCAGTAGCACACCCACGGGATCCGGCGCCTCGTCACGGCCGGCGCCACCGGCACCGCCACCGCCACCGCCACCGGCACCGCCACCGCCACCGCCACCGGCACCGGCACCGGCACCGGCACCGGCACCGGCGGCAGCCTCCGGGTCACCATGAGCGTCCTGGCCCGCACGGCGGTCACGCCCGTTACCGCCGTGCCCGTTGCCGGTCCAGACCACGGCCAAGGCGTCATCGGCCTCCCGCGCGGTGTAGCCGAGCCCGAGCAGCGCGAGGCGGACCTGCTCGGCGACAGTGACGCCGGCGCCCGCGGGCGGCACGGCACCATCGCCGCCGGTAACCCCACCCGTGGCAGGGCCGCCGTCCCCCGCAGCGGACACCGCAGTGGGCGCGGGGGGCCCGAGCCGGTCCTTGAGATCGAGGATGATGCGCTGCGCGCCCTTACGACCGATACCAGGCACCTTCGTCAGGGCTGTGAGGTCCTCCGCCGCGACCGCACGGCGCACGCCGTCCGGGCTGTGGACGCCGAGCACGGCCTGGGCAAGTCTGGGACCGACCCCGGAGGCTCCCTGCAGGGTCTCGAAGACGTCGCGCTCGTCGGCGTCGGCAAAACCGTAGAGGGTCAGCTCGGTCTCCCGGACGACCAGCGTGGTGACCAACCGCGCGTCCTGCCCGACCCGTAGCCGGGCGAGGGTCGCAGGGGTGCACTGGACGAGCAGACCGACCCCACCCACCTCGACGACGGCGGCTTCGGGTGACAGGGCGGCAACCGTCCCGGACACGGACGCGATCATCAGAGGCTCCCGCCGGGGACCGCAGGGGCCTGCCTGACGGCCGCCCGCATCCTGGCAAGCGCCGGCCCCCGCGACAAGTGGCAGAGAGCAAGGGCCAGGGCGTCGGCGGCATCGGCCGGGCGCGGCGGGTCGGACAGCTTCAGCAGGCGGCTCACCATGAAGGTGACCTGAGCCTTATCCGCCCGGCCGCTGCCACTGACCGCAGCTTTCACCTCACTAGGGGTATACAGTGCGACCGGTAGACCACGGCGTGCCGCAGTGACGATCGCCACCGCCCCGGCCTGGGCGGTACCCATGACCGTCCGGACGTTGGCCTGGCTGAACACCCGCTCGACCGCGACCGCGTCGGGGTTGTGCCGGTCGATCCACTCGCCGAGGCCGCGTTCGAGCGCCCACAACCGGGAGGCGACGTCGTCGGTAGCAGGAGTGCGCAGCACACCGACCTCGATCAGGGACGTCTGCCGGCCCGGCCCGCCGTCGACGACCCCGAGACCGCAACGGGTAAGCCCCGGATCGACCCCCAGCACCAGCACCGGCACCCTCCCCAACCAGCTCGTTGACCAACAGCCCGACCATCCGTCGGACATCGTGACCGCCAAGTGGCCTGAGGATTTAGGCCTCCCGGCGACGCGAAAAACATGATCGCGCCGTCTTCGGCCCTCCAGCGGCCCGAAGAACTGGCCCTCCCGGCGGTTCGCCACGATTGTGACACGTCTGAACGCCTGTTCGAGTGTAGCGACACGCCCGCCCGGCAAACCCCTCGCAGCTCAAGGACGGAATCAACCGGCGCTTCGGAATGCCACAGCCGGCCATCGGCCCAGCACAGATCGGCATATGGTGAGGTGACCGTTGGCGCACTGAGGAGACCGTCGGCGCCCTGCCGGGAAAGAGGTCCACGCATGGGCTCCGATGCCGCGACCGGCGCCGAAGCGGCGACCGGATCGGCAGCCGAACATAGGAGCGGGCAACCGCCGCGTGCGCACGGGTCGGTCCGTGCGCGGCACGTCCGCCTCGATGCCGGCGACGTGGAGCTGTCCGGGTTGCTGGCCGAACCCGACGGTGAGCCGCGGGCCGTCGTCGTCGGCCTGCCTGGTGGGGGGATGCGCGCGTCCTACTTCCACGGCCGCGCGCACCCGGACCTGTCCCTGCTGACCATCGGTGCGACCCTGGGATTCAGCGTGCTGGCACTGGACCGTCCCGGCTACGGCGCCTCGGCGGCTCTGGAGCCGGCCCGCCAGACGCTGGCCGCACAGACCGCCATCACCTGGCGGGCGCTGGAGACCTTCGCGGCATTCCACGCCGTGGGAGCGGGCCTGTTCCTGATCGGCCATTCGTTCGGCACGATGCTGTCGGTGTCACTTGCCGCGGACGAGCGCGGCAGCAGCCTGCTCGGGATCGACGTCTCCGGGGTGGCGGCACGATACCGTGACGATCTGTGGTCGCTGCAGCTCAGCGTCGCAGGCGGCAGCGTGGCTGAGACCCGCAGGCAGCGCGCCATCGCGGCCCGCAAGCTGTTCTGGGGGCCGGAGCACCTTTACCCGTCCGGCACGTTCCTCCTGGGCGTGGCACCGGCGGTCCCCGTGCCGGTCGGTGAGGCATCCGATGCCACGAAGTGGCCGCAGATGCTGCCCCTGCTGGGCCCACGGGTGCGGGTGCCGGTCCGCTGGACGCTTGCCGACCACGAGTACTGGTGGGATGTCGGCGAGACGATGGAGGCCGAGATCCGTGCCGCGTTCAGCGCCGCGCCCCACTTCGAACTGGTCCAGCAGCGCGGAGCGGGCCACAACCTCAGCCTGGGGTGGGCGGCCCGCTCCTACCATCTGCGGGCGCTGTCCTTTGCCGAGGAATGCATCCGCGACCGGGCCACGGACTGACCACACCCGAGAACACGGTGATGCCGAGAACCACGGTGGCCACCGAGAACCACAGCGGCGCCGAGAACGCGGTCAGGCCGACACCAGCTCCATGATCTCATCGGAGATGTCAGCGTTGAACCAGACGTTCTGGACGTCGTCGAGGTCCTCGAGCGCCTCGACGATCTTGAGGACCTTGCGCGCAGTCTCCTCCTCCAGCGGCACGCTGACACTGGGCAACCAGGAAAGGTCCGCCGAGGACACCGTGAGCCCCGCCCCGGCAGCCGCGAGGCGCACCGCGTTGAGGTCCGTCGCCTCCGAGACGACCTCGAAGGCGTCGCCCAGGTCGTCGACCTCCTCCGCACCGGCGTCGAGAACCGCGGTCAGGACGTCGTCCTCACCGAGCCCGGGCGTCTTTGCGACGAGGACGACGCCCTTACGGTTGAACAGGTATGACACCGAGCCGGGATCGGCGACGCTGCCGCCGTTGCGGGTGATGGCCACGCGGACGTCGGAGGCGGCCCGGTTGCGGTTGTCGGTCAGGCACTCGACGAGCACGGCCACCCCGTTCGGCGCGTACGCCTCGTAGGTGATCTCCTCGTAGTTGGCCCCGCCGGCAAGCTCGCCCGATCCCCGCTTCACGGCGCGGTCGATGTTGTCGTTGGGAACCGACTGCGACTTCGCCTTGGCGATGGCGTCCGCAAGCGTCGGGTTCCCGGCCGGGTCCCCACCACCGGTCTTGGCCGCCACCTCGACCGTCTTGATCAATTTCGCGAACAGCTTCCCGCGGCGCGCGTCGATGACAGCTTTCTTGTGTTTGGTGGTCGCCCACTTGGAGTGACCGCTCATGCCGTGCCCCTCACCTGTCCCAGCCCCTGCCTTTCACGAATGCCCTCCACCATGCTGACGAACAGCTGGTGTATACGCGTATCGCCGGTGAGCTCCGGATGGAACGCGGTTGCCAGCACATTGTCCTGGCGGACCGCGACAATCCTGTCACCGACCCTACCGAGCACCTCGACCTCGTCCCCGATCTTCTCCACCCACGGCGCCCGGATGAAGACCGCCCGGACCGGACCGCCGGCGACGCCGGTGACGTCGATCTCCGCCTCGAACGAGTCGACCTGGCGACCGAAGGCGTTGCGCCGCACGACCACGTCCAGCCCGCCCAGCAGCGGCTGACCGGGCCGGCCGTCCAGGACGTCCCTGGCCAGCAGGATCATGCCAGCGCACGAACCGAACACCGGCAGCCCGGCCGCGATCGCGTCACGCAGCGGCTCCAGGAGCTCGAACACCCGCAGCAACCGGCCGATCGTAGTGGACTCGCCGCCGGGCAGCACCAGCCCGTCCACGGCGTCCAGATCGCACACCCGGCGCACCTCGACAACCCGGGCACCGGCCGCGGCCAGTGCCCGGGAATGCTCGCGGACGTCGCCCTGCAGAGCCAGCACACCCAGCCGCACCGTGCCGGCTGTCGCTGCCGACGCCTGTGCCGCGGCCTGTGCCGGCGCCGCGGCCTGTGACAGAGCCATCCCGGGGTCGTTCACCATCCGCGGTCGGCGAAGCGGTCCGTGGGCGCGAGCTCGCCGACGTTGATACCGACCATGGCCTCGCCGAGGCCGCGGGAGACCTTCGCGATGACGTCGGCGTGGGTGTACATGGTGGTGGCCTCGACGATCGCCCGGGCACGCCGCGCCGGATCACCGGATTTGAAGATGCCCGAGCCGACGAACACCCCGTCCGCTCCCAGCTGCATCATCAGGGCGGCGTCCGCGGGGGTGGCGATACCGCCGGCGGTGAACAGCACGACCGGGAGCGCGCCGAGCCGCGCCACCTCGGCAACCAGCTCGTACGGGGCGCGCAGCTCCTTGGCCGCCGCGAAGAGCTCGTCGGGGGCCAGTGCGGACAAGCGTGCGATCTCCGCCCTGATCGTGCGCATGTGCACGACCGCGTTGGACACCTCGCCGGTGCCCGCCTCACCCTTCGACCGGATCATGGCTGCGCCCTCGCCGATCCGGCGCAGCGCCTCCCCCAGGTTGGTCGCGCCGCATACGAACGGGACGGTGAACCGCCACTTGTCGATGTGGTGGTGCGGGTCGGCCGGAGTGAGGACCTCGGACTCGTCGACGTAGTCGACCCCCAGCTCCTGGAGCACCTGGGCCTCGACGAAGTGGCCGATGCGCGCCTTGGCCATCACCGGGATCGACACCGCCTCGATGATCGATGCGATCATCTCCGGGTCGCTCATCCGGGCAACCCCGCCCTGGGCGCGGATGTCGGCGGGAACCCGCTCCAGGGCCATCACGGCGACCGCGCCGGCGTCCTCGGCGATCCGCGCCTGGTCGGCCGTGACCACATCCATGATCACACCACCCTTGAGCATCTCCGCCATGCCCCGCTTGACACGGGCCGTTCCCACGTGAGTACCGCCACCGGCACCGGCTCCGCCGGGCAGCGCGGCCGCCCGTGCGGACCCGTGGTCCGGCTGGGCGGGCTCGGCAGTGGTCAGGCCCTCGGACATGGCATGCCTCTCTGTACGCAGACTGGATCGGTGGGCAGGAATCAGTCCGCAGCGAACGTCCCGGTTGGACGGACGCCGACAAACCGCGGCTTCCACGAGCGGAACCACGTCGGACGCGCGAAATTCAACCCGGGCGGAAGACATCCCATCCTACGACCGGAAGCCCGTCCCGGACGGGACGGCGATTACGACCGACAGTACAGAAAAATCTACGGTGCAAACCTGGACATGTCATCGTCATGCGTAGCGCCGTCATGCGTACCGTCATCATCGGAGCCGTCGGCGCCGGGGTGCTCGTTCCTGCCCCCGATGTCGCCGCGCATTGGAAGCGCGTCGTCGATCTCGAAGTAGGCGGGCAGGAGGCTGCGGCCGGACAATCGCAGCACCCGCACGATCCGTCTGGCACGCAGCGCCCGCACGTCGCGTACGGCGTCGTTGTGCAACTGGCGGGCGAGAGCGACCCGGGCGGC
>NZ_CAAAFO010000093.1:65621-69521 GCF_900634715.1 Candidatus Protofrankia californiensis
GCTCCACCGCCTCGCCCAGCTCCACCAGCTCGCACCGCCGGGCCAGTTCCCCGGCCACGTCCACCCGCAGCGCCAGCTGGCCGACCAGACCCGCCCGGGCGTCGTCCACCCGGACCGCCAGGCGGTCCAGACGGCTTGCCAGCCAGGTGAGATAGGTGGCGATCGCCACGACAATCACGACCGTAACAACGACGAGGGTCACCTCGCGCAGCGTAGTCAACATGGGGTGGGAGCGCGCCAGCGGGCATGAACCTCCTCACACCGGATGGCGGACGGCCTCCGAGCGGCCCAGGAACCTGAGCCTCCCGGACCTCAAGGTCGACCCCCGGATCGGCCCCCGGACCCGAGCGCGAAAAGAACATGATCGTGCTGCCGCCGGCCCGCTAGGCGCTGTTCGCCGCCAGCGACACGGGCCTGTCGCCGACGACCATCTCGTACACTCCGACGATCTGCTTCGCGATCACCGTCCAGTCGTAGGCGGCCACCACCGCCCGGCCCCGCCCGGCCAGCCGCCCGCGTTGCGCGGGATCGGCCAGCAGGTCGGCGAGGGTGTGAGCGAGGCTCGCCGCGTCGGCGACCGGGAAAAGCCGGCCGGCGCGGCCATCGTCCAGGACCCGACGGAAGGCGTCGATGTCACTGGCCACCACCGGAACACCCGCGGCCATCGCCTCCAGCAGGACGATGCCGAAGCTCTCCTGCCCCGTGTTGGGCGCGCAGTAGACCTCCCCCGAGCGGAACACCCGGGGTTTGTCCGCGTCGGAGACGAGACCGAGCAGGTGGACGCGGTTGCGCAGGTCCGGCTGCACCCGGTCGAGCACCGCCTCCCCGTCGCCGGGGCCGGCGACCAGCAGCCTGGCGTCGGCGCACCGCGCCACCAGGGTCGGCAACGCCGCAAGCAGCACGTCCAGACCCTTGCGCGGCTCGTCGATACGCCCGAGGAAGACGACCGTGGAGCCGTTCGAGACCGGTTCGGGCAGCGGGACCGCCCGCTGGAAGGTGGGTATCGACACGCCGTTGGGAATGAGGATCGCGTCCACGCCGAGATGCTCGACGAGCGTGCGGCGGGCCGCTTCGGACACCGCGATCCTCGCCCGGACCTTCTCCATGGACGGCTGCAGCGCCCCGTGCGCGGCTGTGAGGATCTTCGAACGCGGGTTGGACGTGTGGAACGTGGCGACGATCGGGCCGTCCGCGAGCATGCAGGCGAGCAGGCTGACGCTCGGCGCCGTCGGTTCGTGCACGTGCAGGACGTCGAAGTCGTGCTCGCGCAGCCACCGGCGCACCCGCGCCGCGGACACCGGCCCCATCAGCAGCCGAGCGACCGAGCCGTTGTAGGGCACCGGCACGGCGTGGCCGGCGTCCACGGCGTACGACGGGAGCGCGCTCTCGTCGCCCACCGGAGTGATCACCGATACGTCGTGGCCCAGATCGACCAGGGCCTCCGCCAGATCACGCACGTGGATCTGGACCCCTCCGGGCACGTCCCAGGTGTAGGGGCAGGCAAGGCCGATCTTCATGTTCCCGTCCCCGTCCGCGCCGCCGGCGGCTCGTCCCGCCAGATGCGCTGGAGCATGTGCCAGTCCGCGGGATGGGCCGCGATGCCCTCGGCAAAGGCGTCGGCCAACGCCTGGGTCATCCGCGCCACGTCGGTGTGCGGCACCGCGGGGTGGATTCGCACGCTCCAGCCGTCCCGGTCGAACCAGAGCGTAGCCGGTAGCAGGGTCGCGCCGGTCCGTAATGCGAGGGCGGCCGGTCCCGACGGCATCGTGGCCGTCGCACCGAAGAACACCACCGGCACGCCGGCCGCGGACAGGTCGCGGTCGGCCAGCAGGCAGACCGTGCCGCCCTTGTTGAGGCGGTCGGCCAACAGGTCGAAGGGGGGTTGCTCACCCCCGGTCAGGGGGATGACCTCCATGCCGAGCGCCGAGCGGAACCGGATGAACCGGTCGAACAGCGATGCCGGCTCCAGGCGTTCGGCCACGGTCGTGAACGGCTCTCCGTTGGCTGCGAGCCAGGCACCGGCGTGCTCCCAGTTTCCCATGTGCGGCAACGCGGCGATGGTCCCGTGACCGGACGCAAGGGCGTCACGCAGGCGCGGTTCGTCCAGCATGCGCATTCCCCCGATGATCCGGTCACGGGAGATGTCCTGTAGGCGGAAGACCTCCAGCCAGTAACGGGCGTAGGAACGCATGGCCACCCGGGTGAGCCGGTCGAGGTCGGTGCCGGGCGGGACGACACGGGCCAGGTTGGAACGCAGCCGCCGGGCACCACGACCACCCCGCCGGGCTGCGACGTCGGCGGCTGCCATGAACGCCACGGCCGCGACGCGCTCGGGCAGCAGCCGGACCATCCGCCAACCCGCCGCGTATGCCAGGTCGGTCATCCGCGCACGCGGGATACCCAATACCGTTCCCGTCAGCGGACCTGCGTGCCGGCAGCCGGTTCGGCCGATGGGACGCCGGCAGCCACGCCCTCCCCGGCGCTCCCGGCCTCCCCGACACCCCGCAGATACTGCCGGTACACGTGAATGATGCGCTGCGTCACTGTCAGGACGGTGGCACCGGCGAGGAACCACAATGCCGCCGGCAGCAGATACGGCACGCCCAGGCCATAGAGACCGGCCGCGACCAGGACGATCAGCAGGCGCTCGCCGCGTTCGGCGAACCCCACGTCACAACCCAGTCCGAGCCCTTCGGCCCGCGCCTTGACGTAGGAGGTGATCGAACCAGCCACCAGGCAGATCAGAGCAGCCGCACACAGCGGCAGTGAGTCACCGTCACCGGCGTACCACAGGATCAACGAGCCGAAGATGGCACCGTCCCCGACCCGGTCGGAGGTCGAGTCCAGGAACGCACCCCACCGGGAGGAAATCCCGCGGGCGCGAGCGATCAGACCGTCAAGGAGATCGGAGAAGACGAACAGCGTGATCACAAGCGTGCCGACGAAGAAGACCCCGCGGGTGAAGAAGCCCAGGGCGGCGCCGGTCACGCCGATGGTGCCCACGATCGTCACCGCATCCGGCGACACCGACGACCGGGCCAACCGCTCGCCCAGGGGATCGAGCACCCGTTGAATCTGCGGCCGCGCCTTGCTAGCGAGCATGTACGTCCCGTCGTGTACGTCCGGTGCTGCCCCTTCACATTACCGCTGCCACCATCGGCAACCAGTTCCTTGCCGGACCGACATGGGTTGTTCACACGCCCGTAGAGGGGGAACCTGTTCTCACGAGTTGCCCAAGGGCCAAAGACAGCGCGATCATGTTCTTCTCGCGCTTGGGGCTCCTGCCGATCCGGGAGGTCCAGCAGTCCCAGGTCCCCAGGCCACTGACAGCAGTTCGCCGCAGACCGTTCACCCACAACAGCCGGACCGTTCACCTACAACAGCCGGACCGTTCACTGCACCCGCACAACCACCATCGCTCACACAACCACCGTCACGGCACGATCACGCGATCCGCCACCGACCGCTGGGAACGGGTCGGATCGGTCCGTCACACGCTCGTCCAGTCACTCAGGCGTCCACTGGTTCCAGCCGCCCAGTGGCCATCACCGGGCCACCGAGTGGCCGTGTCCCACCGGGGAGGCGCAGGTGAAAGCAACCATGTGCGACGATCGTGCCGATCGCCGGCAGGCGACCGACGTGCGCAACGTCATTCTTGTCGGCCACACCGGTGCGGGTAAGACGACCCTTGCCGAGAACCTGCTGGCCGCGGCCGGCAACGGCGAGGCGTCGCACAGCCGTCCCGCCTCACCGCGGCATACCGATCATGACGACGTCGAGCACCGCCAGCGCACGATCAACCTGACGGTGCTGTCCACCACGCACCAGGGCATCCGGATCAACCTTCTCGACACCCCTGGGCTCGCCGACTTCATCGGTGATCTGCGCGCCGGTCTGCGC
>NZ_CAAAFO010000093.1:69623-74521 GCF_900634715.1 Candidatus Protofrankia californiensis
TTCGGCCCGGGTGTGCTGCCGCTGTACCTGCCGGTGCGCCTGCCGCACGCGGGCGAGCCCGCGCCGGGGCACGGCGGGTACCGGCTGGTCGACCTGCTGTCGGCAAACGGCACCGACCACGCGGGCGGGAACGGCGGTGGTGAGACGGTCACCACCGCCCGCAACGCCCTGATCGAGGGAATCATCGCCGAGAGCGAGGACGAGTCCCTGCTCGAGCAGTACCTCGCCGGTGACCCCCTGACACCGCAACTGCTGCTCGGCGACCTGGAGACCGCGGTCGCCCGCGGTCGCTTCCACCCGGTCCTGCCCGTGGTCGGCCCGGCCGGTTCCGCCGGGACCACCGGCGACGCGCTGGGCACCACCGAGCTGCTGAACCTGTTCGCGCAGGCGTTCCCGTCCCCTGCCGAACACCGCCTGCCGGTCAGCACCCGGCCCGACGGATCGTCGGGCCCACCGCTGTCGGCCGACCCCGACGGTCCGCTGGCCGCCGAAGTCATCAAGACCACGACCGATCCCTACGTCGGACGCATCTCGCTGGTCAGGGTGTTCTCCGGAACGCTGCGCTCGGACATGACCGTGCACATCTGTGGGCACGGTCGGGCTGAGCGCGGCCATCCCGACCACGACGACGACGGGAAGATCGCAGGGGTCTCCCGACCCGTCGGCCGGTCCGGGCAGCAGCCGGCGCAGACCTGCCGTGCCGGCGACCTCTGTGTCGTGGCGAAACTGGCCACCGCGGAGACCGGCGACACCCTGTCGAGCCCGGACGATCCCATCCTGTTCGAAGCGTGGTCGATGCCGCAGCCGCAGCTGCCCGTGGCGATCCACGCGCAGACGAAGAGTGCGGAGGACAAGCTGTCGACGGCGCTCGCCCGCCTCGTCGCGGAGGACCCGACCCTGACCGTGGAGTACGGCACCGAAACCGGTCAGCTCGTGCTGTGGTGTATGGGCGAGGCACACAGCGACGTCGTCATCGACCGGCTGCGGACCCGCTACGGCGTGGACGTCGACCGTGCGTCGCCGCGGGTCCCGCTGCGGGAGACGCTGCGCGGACCGGCGCGGGGAACCGGCCGGCACGTCAAGCAGTCCGGTGGTCATGGTCAGTACGCAATATGTCATGTCGAGGTGGAACCGCTCCCGACCGGAACCGGCCGGGAATTCCTCGACGAGGTGGTCGGCGGCGCGGTCCCCCGCCACTTTATCCCCTCGGTGGAAAAGGGCGTGCTGCGCCAGCTCGATCTCGGGGTGGCGGCCGGTTATCCGCTCGTCGACATCCGGGTGCGGCTGGTGGACGGCAAGGCTCACTCGGTGGACTCCTCCGACATCGCCTTCCAGGCCGCCGGCGCGCTGGCGGTGAAGAACGCCGCCCGAGCCGCCGGAATCGTCCTGCTCGAACCAGTGCTCGCCGTCTGCGTGCTCACCCCCGACGAGCACGTCGGGACGGTGACCAGCGATCTCGCGGCACGGCGCGGGCGGGTCGTCGGCATCGAGCCCGTCGGCAGCGGGGAGCCGGCCGCAGGCGGGCAGGCACCACCCGGGACTGCCAAGGGCCGCACCGTGGTGCGGGCCGAGGTGCCCGAGAAGGAGATGCTGCGATACGCGGTGGACATCCGGTCGCTGACCCAGGGCACTGGAACCTTCACCCGCAACCATCTGCGCTATGAACCGGTGCCCGAGCACATTGCCGCCGAACAGCTCGGCGAAAGGCCCGGCGGAACCGAGTAGCGCCGGTTCCCCGCCAGCCGGCCGGGCCTACAGCATATCCGGCCCGGCCCGGCCCGGCCCACCGCGCCGGTGCCGAATCAATGTCGATTCGGACCCGGCGCGGCATTGATTCGAGCCCGGCGCGGGAACGATTCAATTCCAGCGCGACACTGGGAGAAACGTGACGACGGGGCGGTGGAAACCGGCGCCTATTCGGTTTCCTTCCACGCGGCGGCGGTGATCTCACGGGTCTGGCCCAGCAGCGCGGGCAGCACTTTCGTACCGCCCACGACCGGCATGAAGTTGGTGTCACCACCCCAGCGCGGTACGACGTGCTGGTGGACGTGTTCGGCGATACCGGCACCCGCGACGACACCGAGGTTCATTCCGACGTTGAAACCGTGCGCGCCGCTCGCCCGCCGCAGCGCCCGCAGCGCATGCTGGGTGAACAGGGCCATCTCGGTGGTTTCGCCGTCCACGAGGTCGACATAGTCCGGAATGTGCCGGTATGGCACAACCATGAGATGCCCGGAATTGTACGGGTAGAGGTTGAGGACGGCGTACACGGTCTCGCCTCTCGCGACGACCAGGCCGTCCTCGTCCGACAGGGACGGGATCTCGCAGAACGGACACTCCTGGCCGGCAGGCCGCTCCCCCTTGATATACGCCATCCGGTGCGGTGTGTAGAGCCGGCGGAACGCGTCCGGGCTGCCGACACCAGCCTGCAGCTCAAGGGGAACACCCTCCGGCGTGGTCGGCGTCACGTCCACGAACTGCTCGTTCCTACGGTACTTCCGGGCAACGCAATGTTGCCGGGCGGCGGAGTGTTCCCGGGCGGCGGAGTCGCAGACCTAGGACCACCCTGGTGGCGTGTCACTGGCGGGGCCTCCCGATACGTCCGGAAGCTGGCTGGGTACGTGGGCCGACCAGGCTGGAGACGGCGCATCCACCAGCACCACCATCGCGGCCCGCGCGCTGATGTACATCTACCTACTCCGACCCGGGCATCACGTCAAAACGCCGCTACGATCCGGGATGCCTGGTTGGACACTGCATCACCAGCCTTGGGATGCACACAGGCACCAGCCGCAGATGACTACTCCAGTCAGTCGCTTCGCGATCCCGCATTATGATCGTCAACCTTCCGGTCGACCATAGGAGAGGTTGACGACGTGGGGGGGTCGCCGTCAACCTCTCCCCGGTAGCGTAAGCCGTTTCGAACCACGGCGCCCGTACTATGACCAGAATCATTCAGCGTGTCGCTGCCGGGACAGACCGTCATACCTGGCTCAGGACGTACCTGTTGCCGACCGAGGAACCACGGCGGGGTCAGTAGGAGTTGTCCCCACAGTGACCCGGGGAACTGCGCCTCCCGGACCTGCCAGATCGGCTTCCGGACCCTGGCTACGCCAGGAACCCCGGTCGCGAAAGAAACATGATCGCGTCGCCTTCGGCTCTCCGGACGCACGTCTTCCCCCGCGTCCGGGTCCTGCTGCCGGATGCGTGCCGCGACCCAGCCATGACGGATGCTGTGCTCCAACCCGCCGAACCGGGAGTAGACGATGACATCATCCCAGGCCAGAGCCGTCGACAACCCGGCCGGGAGCGCGCGCCAGGCAAGGACGGACGGCACGGCCAACGGTGCGGCCCTCCGGCGGAGCCCGCACCCTCCGGGCCCGACCGGGCAGCCGCTACGTACCGCGTATGCGTTTCTGACCAACCCGCTTGACCTGCTCACCAGACTGCGCCATGAATACGGTCCGATCGTGCGCGTCCCCCTGGGCCGCAGCGCCGTCTACCTGATCAATGACCCGGCCGCGGTGCAGGAGGTCCTGGTGAATTCCCAGCGGGCCTTTGCCAAGGGTATTCATAGAAAACGGATGCCGGTCAACGAGGGGATACAGCCGCTGGCCCTTCTGCTGGGTTCAGGTCTTCTCACCAGCGCCGGCGAGTTGCACCGGATTCGCCGGCGACTCATACAACCGCTGTTCCACCGTCAGCGCATCTCCGCGTACGGCAGTACATTCGCCACGCTGGCTGAAGAAACCGCCTCCAGGTGGTCCGACGGAAAACAGCTGGATATCCACGCGGAAATATCCGAGCTGACCCTCGGAATCGTCACAAGGACCGTCCTCGACCTGCCCCTGGACAGCGATGTCGTGGCGACGGTGCGGCGGGCGATCGCGGCGAACATGGGCGTGTCACGTCGAGTAATCATCCCAGGCGGCCGGCACCTGGAGAAAATACCGCTGCCCACGACGCTGCGAGCCCGCAGTTCCCGCGCCGACCTCGACCGGCTGATCCGGGAAATGATCGCCGACCGTCGACGCAGTACGGTCGACGGCAACGACCTGCTGTCGCTGCTGCTGGCGGCCCGCGACGCCGACACCGGCGCACCCCTGGATGACGACGCCGTACGCGACGAAGCACTGACGATCCTGCTCGCCGGTCACGAGACCACCGCGAACGCGCTCAGCTGGGCCTTCCATCTGCTCGGCAATGCCCCGCAGGTACGCGAAACCCTGCACGCCGAGCTCGACGAGGTTCTCGGCGACCGACTTCCCAGCCTGGACGACCTGCCCCGCCTTCCCTACACGCAGGCGGTGTTCACCGAGTCGCTGCGGCTGTACCCGGCAGTCTGGATCATGTTCCGGCGAACGCTGGTGGATCACAATCTCGGCGGCTACGACATCCCCGCGGGTTCGACGGTGCTGGTCAGCCAGTGGGTCATGCATCGCGATCCCGAGTACTGGCCCGATCCCGACGGGTTCGTACCGCAACGATGGCTGGAGCCGTCCACAACCGCGCCCCCGGCAACCGGACCAACGGCGTCCGCTGCGGCGACGTCCACAGGACCAGGATCCGCGGTCACCCGGCCGAAGTACGCGTTCTTCCCGTTCGGGGGCGGTACCCGTCAGTGCATCGGCAACACGTTCGCCGAGCTCGAGGCCGCGATAGTACTGGCCACGATCTGCCGTCGCTGGCGCCTGGACCCCGTTGCGGGTGCACCGGTAGTCCCACTCCCCCGAGTCACGTTGCGCCCCCGCCTCGGAGTACCGATGATCGCCCATCGCCGCGACCCCTGACACCCACAATCAAACACCGGGCCCAGGGGTCGTCCCCCGCCATAGGAACGTGGGGGTCCGGGGGGCTCGGCCCCCCGGTAGACATCGCGGCCCCGGCGAAGCCGACCA
>NZ_CAAAFO010000093.1:75041-81934 GCF_900634715.1 Candidatus Protofrankia californiensis
GCGTGGGCGTACGTGGTTTCGAACCACGGACCTCTGCCGTGTGAAGGCAGCGCTCTACCACTGAGCTATACGCCCGTAAGGCTTCTGAAGCTTACTACGTCGCCGTGGCGAGCCTGCTGGGGCGACCCCTCAACGCCGCCCCAACAAGGCGGGAGAGCCGGCGAGGCAGCGGCGACGGGGCCGACAGGCCGCCTGAAACGACCCATGATGTCGGCCACATCAGGGCTTGCGGAGCGGAGTTTCGTCGGTCACGATCCGAACACAACTCGCCCCGATTGGGGCGAGCGAGGGAGGGGTAGACCTCATCCCAGCAGGCACAACAGCAGTTGCAATCCGAATACGAAGGGTAATCGACCTACGGGGGTTCTGCCACATGACGCTCACCGACTCAGGCGATCACGGATGGCGTACCCGATCGCCTCTGCCGGACGGCCGCGCTCCGCACACCTGCGCCATGCCGGGCAACTCTCCCGAACCGGCGTAACGGATGTTCAAGTCGCATAACCTTGTTTCCAACGAGCCTCAAAGAGGGAACTATCTCGTTACACGGGTGCTCGCCCGAACCACCGCAGCACTGAGAGGCCGCCCGATGACAATTCGTCATGATTCCATCACAGCAGAGCTCGCACTTCGGCTCGTCGTTCCCGGTGGAGCGCCCGTCCCGGTCGCGGCGACAATGCGCTACGAACCGGCAGACCCCTATGCGGTCAGCATCGGGTTCCGTACCGGCGCGGACGAGGTTGTCGAGTGGACGTTTGCCCGCCAACTGCTCAGCGACGGTGTCCGGCGTCCGGCCGGCGACGGTGATGTACAGGTGTGGCCGGCAGCCCAGTCCGGCGGACGGATCGTCTGCCTGTCGCTGTCCAGTCCATCCGGCCATGCGCTGTTCGAGATGCCGCGGTCCGAGGTGCTGTCGTTCCTGCGCCGCACCTACTCGGTGGTGCCTCTCGGTGGGGAAAGCGAAGTCGTCGATCTGGACGCGGAACTTGCGCTGCTCATCTGGGGTGGCCCACAGACGTGAATGTCGGCAGGCCGGGGCAGGCAGCCGTCCCGGCCTGACCAGTGCGCCTAACGCAGATCTTCCCCGTGGTCGATGTACCCGCCGGGCGAGTTGACGTGCTCGGCGTCGGGCCGCCCAGGTCGATCCTCCTACCAAGCGGGGCCACCGAACGAGAGTGATCCGGACAGCACGGCGTCCGGACAGGACGCCGTCAGTCACGAGTCACTTCAAGCAACTCCACACGACGCCCGTGGCCGTGTCAGGTCGGGACGGACGAGCAGATCCCCACCAGACGTTCGGCCTTGAGCTCCGTTTCACGCCATTCTCCTTCCGGGTCACTACTCCAGGTGATTCCGGCACCGGAACCGAAGCGCAGCCGTTCGGCTGCGAACCAGAACGTTCGAATGCCGACCGCGAGCTCGCCCAGCCCCTGGTCGGCATCGACCCAGCCGATTGCGCCGCAGTACGGTCCACGCGCCGACGGCTCCAGGTCCTGGATGACACGTAGCGCGCTCAGCTTCGGAGCACCCGACACCGACCCGGGTGGGAAGCTCGCGGCGAACAGTTCGGGCCAGCCGACATACGGCCGCAGCCGCGCCTCGACGGTGGACACCAGATGCACCAGACCCGGATAAGCCTCGACCGAGCACAGCGTCGGGACGCTCACCCCGCCCGGGCAGGCGACCCGGCCCAGGTCGTTGCGCACCAGATCGACAATCATGATGTTCTCGGCGACGTCCTTCTCCAGCAGGTCGGCCGCGACCCGTCCCGTCCCCTTGATCGGCCCCGACCGCACCACATCGCCCCGGCGCGACAGGAACAGCTCCGGGGATGCGCTGACCAGCCGGATGTCCGCCTCCGGGACATACATCACAGCCGCATACGGGGCCGGGTTGCCGTACGCCAACGCCATGCCTAGGGCCGCGATCGCCTCACCGCTCTCGGCGGCCATGGGTACGGACAGCACCCGGCACAGATTGACCTGATAGACCTCACCGGCAGCGATCTCGGCGCGGATGCGCCGCACGCCGGCGATATAGCCGTCTTGGTCTAGACTACTCGTCCATGCATCGCGTGGCGGGCCGCACCACGGCCGTCCCGCGATCGCCGTCAGCGGAGGGGCGGCGCGGACGTCCGCAAAACGCACGCACCGCGCCTCACCCTCAAAATCGACCACGACCGCCCAGAAACCGCCGCGGTCGAGCGCGGCCAGGTCGTCGGTGACATCGATCACGCCGGTTGCGAGCCTGCCGCCGGCAACCATGAAGGACGCCGTCCGCCACGGCGGGCGGCGCCGAGCCTCCGCCCGACCCCCCGCGGCCTGCGCCGCCGGCTTCCCAGCACCGACGAAGACGCCGCCCGGCCTGGCTTGCCAGTTGCGGTCCGGACTGTCCCGAGTCGCGCTGTCCATCCGAATCACGCTACCGGTGTCCGGGCCGGCGGCACGCGGCCCGACCAGCCGGTTTTGACAGCCGGCAAGCACAACCGGCACCGGCGAGCGGGCAACGACACAGAAACTTCACATCGCAGACACAGCGGACGGCGGGTCATTCGACGCTTCCCCCCATCGTCCGCTAGAGTGCTAGCTGCACCGCCAAGAGGCGGGGCACGCGGACGTGGCTCAGCTGGTAGAGCATCACCTTGCCAAGGTGAGGGTCGCGGGTTCGAATCCCGTCGTCCGCTCGAGAGTGTGTGAGGTCAGAGGTCAAGCCCGTCCCGGCCTCCTTGGCGGAGTGGCCGAGTGGTTTAGGCAAGGGCCTGCAAAGCCCTGTACGCGGGTTCGATTCCCGCCTCCGCCTCGGCAATAAAGCAACAAACTTGGGCGATTAGCTCAGTGGGAGAGCGCTACCTTGACACGGTAGAGGCCACTGGTTCAATCCCAGTATCGCCCACCCCGGTTTACCAGGGAAAATAGATGATCGCCTATGTGTAGGCATAGGCGATCATCATCCTTACAACATACCACTTTGGATCAAGTCTTCTTGGACTTCTTCCGAACCCAGACGACGCCACCGACCGCGATACGGTGTGCCATGCCATCGGCGGTTTCCAGTCGGATGCTGTCGTCCCCGTCCGGATCGGCAGCATGGGTCACGGTGCCCAGATGCAGCAGACTGTCACCTGCTTCAACATCCTCGCTCCGTTTGGCCCTATCGGTCATGACCGCTTCTTCTTCGTGGCCGCGGTCCGCTGTCGCTTCAGCTTGGCCTTCTGCTCCGGCGTCAGACCCACGCTCTCCGTTCCTGCTTGACGGGTGACCACCCGGTCCGGCTGCACCTCCGTAGTCCGGCCGGTCAGCCGGTTGCGCAACCGCCGGCCGGCTGACACCACCTGGTCGCCAACGGCGCTGCTGGGCGAGCAGGTGCGGCACCGGTTCGCGCCGGTCGTCCGCCTCCCACGGCAATCGGGGCACACGGTCGTCATGATCTTGTTCTCCTCCTTCTAACGGTTCTCCCGGGCTCGCACCGACGCGGGCCGGGCACGGGCCGGGCACGGATGGGGTGTGTCGGTGCGGACGTAGGTCCGGCACCGCGGGCATTTGCGCCAGCGCAGACGGGTCGACATCAGCCGCGATAGAACCCGCTGTTCGGGTTCTGGGTGTGGGAACGGTGGATGCGGGAACCCTCGTCCAGGATGAGCGGATCGGCAGCGGCGCTGTCGTGCCCGCAGGCACTGCACACGTTGACCAGGCGCGGTGTGCGGTCCCGCTCTCGCTGACCGGCGTTCGGCACGATCCGGTCCAGCTTCTGTTTGATCTTTCCCATGTCAGCCTCCTAGCTACTCTTTGTCACGTCCCTGCTGGAGCATGATCGCTCCGCAGTTCGAGCAGTGGTGATCCTTCCGGTACTCCTCCGTACCGGGGCATCGCCCCAATCAGGATGTTGTCGAAGATCAACGGGATTGCGATCGGCCGCAAACGCTGGTCGGTGCCGAACGGCAGCGGCCGGAAGATGTCCGCCGTCCCGGCTTGTCGCCGATGGGTGCAGCTGCTGTTCGTCTCCCTCTCCTGATCTTTCTGGCGTGACACTGTTTCCCCTTTCCTGGGCCGGTTTTCTTGATCCGATCTGACCGGGTCTAGAGGTCTAAAGGCCAGGTCAGAGGCTTGTTTGAGGTCTAGACGCAGGTCTAGGTCTAGACCTGCGTAGCTCTAGAGATCGCCTCCCTGACGGCGTCCCGAGTCACCCCGCTGGCGTTCGTGTTTGCCCCGTCGAGACCTTCCGCCCACACCTGCTTCGCCACCTGGACGCCGGCCGCACGGAGCGCCGATCCCAGCCGCTGAGACGGCCATGGCTCACCCTCCACGGTCCGGTACCGGTCTCCGGCCTCGGCGAGACGGGCAGCGATGACGGCCAGGTGCTCGTTGTCGGAGGACATGACCGTGAGCACGTCGCCGAGCAGACGATGATCCGGCCCGTCGTCGCCGGCGTCGTCCAGCTCGCCGGCGGCCTGCCCGGACAGGGTGCCGGCAGCGATCCGCAGCGCCCGTGCCCGGTCGGCTACCCGCTCGGCGCCGGGCGCGTCGACGTAGGAGGACTTCACGACGATCGGGTCATCGTCGAGCCCGGCGAGGTAGCCGATCCCTTTGTCTTTCCGGCCGAACTGGTATGCCTGCACACCGCGCGCTGACATGCCCGTGCCAAGGATCATGTTGTTCTCGATGTGGCCGGTAACCCTCAAGCAGAATCGGATTCCCGCGTTCGCCGAGATGTCCAGCGGTAGCGCGTCCTTGGTGGGGCGCTGGGTGGCCAGCACAAGCATGATGCCCAGCGCAGGCCCGCGCTTGATGATCGCACTGCACAGCCGGGTTGCTTCCTCCTTCAGCTCTTTGTGGCTGAACAGCTCCTGGCATTCGTCTATGGAGAAGACGATCGGCGCGAGGCCGGATCCGGGCCGGTGGGCAAGCTCCCGGGTGACCTTGTTCTCCGGGCATACCGCCTTCGGCAGAGATTTGATGATCTCTGCCCGTCGGTCCAATTCGTCATAGACCTCTTCCAGGCCGGCCATGCAGGCCTGGAGGGTGGCTTCATTCGCGCCGGATGCGTACCGGTGGGCCACCTGCTCACCGGGTGAGCTCAGGTCGCCGGTGCCCTTGAGTTCGTAGATGTAGAGGATCGTGTACGGGTCGAGGGCTGCTCCGAGTAGCACGATCCGCATGGCCATGGTCTTGCCGTACCGGGGCATTGCCCCAATTAGCAGGTTATCGAAGATCAGTGGAATGGAGATCGGCCGTAGCCTCTGGTCGGCGCCGAACGGCAGCGGCTGGAAAATGTCGGCCTGACCGGTCTTCAGCAGAGGCCAGGACGGCGCCTTGGCCTTCGCCAGTGTGGTCTGACCGACCCACAGGACCATGCGTCCGGGGTGTTCCTCGGACTCTGGCTCCGGCCAGACGGCACCCAGTGGCCGACGTAGACCGGATGCGAGCTTGTCCCGTTTGTCTGCCACTTCGGCCACCGTCACCCCGTAGGGCAGGTCGAATTCTGCCCGCCACCCCGGGCCGTCAATGGCGATCGGCGCCACCCACTCCACCCCTTTGGCGGTGATGCGCTTGACGACGTCCGCGGGCAGACCGCAGTGGATCAGCGCCCGTTCGACCACGTCGGACGTGAGCTTGGGTGCCCGCCCGGACACGGTCGTCGGGCTGTCGAGGATCGGCCGGTCCCGGCGACGTCCCACCGCGCCGAGTGCCAGCGTGCCGGCCGCGACGGTCACCCCGAACACGGTCGGTTCGGTCGCGTACAGGACCGCCTCACCAGCCACCGTGACGGTCAGACCGCCACCCACGATCGGCACCCGGCGGCGTACCCGGTCGTCCCGCTGCCGGGACAGCGCCAGGTAGGCGGACGAGTCCTTCGAGTCGAGGATGACCAGCCGCTCCCGGGTGGCGCTGTCTCCCACCCAGCGGGTCACGGCGTGGACAGCCCGAGCTGCACCACGTGGCGACCCTGCCGCAAGCCTGCCCGCGTACAGCGGGCCGCGGGCCGCGTGGAACACGACCGGGTGCAGGGCCTCGCCGACGGACCAGGCGACCGCACGGCGGAACTGGCGGGCATCCCGGACCCACGGCGCCACCACCGGCCGCCGCTCGGACGGCCGCTCCCATGCCGGTCGGTCGTCGTCGGCGCCACCTGGGGCGTCGACCGGAGCCGGAACATGGTCGTCGTCTGGTGGCTCGGTGCCGGCGGTTGGGCTCGGCGCCGGCGGGGTGTCGGCGACCGGCGCGGCGGGCTGTGGGATGTCGGGAACGAACGGCGTTTGTAGGTCATCTACATCTACAGCGACAGCGCCGTGTCCGTTTGAGCCGATCATGGCGCTACCTCCTGCGCCGTTTCCGCGCCGATCTGCGCCGTGGCACGCCGGTCAGACAGCTCCGCTAGATACCGGCGCGCCGTTCCTTCGTGTAGGCCGATCTGGCCGGCAAGATCTCGGGCGAGTTCTGTGGTTCCCCGCGGGTCGTCGGCGGGGAGCTGCGCCACCAGCTCAGCCAGCGCGGCGCGCTTGGAACGTGAGGGGCGCGGCTCAGACTCCGGCACATCGTCGACCGCTGCTATCGGTGCGGGCTGTTCGGTGATGCCCCCGGCATGGCCAATCTGGATGTAGGTCGGCCCGTCGAACGGCGGTTCGACGTCGCTGGGATCGCCCTGCTCCGGGGGCATATCGGCGACCTGGTCGCGCCGATCCTCCGAGGCCTGCGCCGCGGTGCGCTGGTCTGCGCCGGCCGGCCGGGTGGCCTTCAGCGACGCCGCCAGGGTGTAGGCCACGGCAGGCCAAACGGCCACAGCCGTACCCCACCCTGGCGCCATGGCGGTCTCCAAGTTGGCCGCGACCGTGGCGATGATCCCGATGGCGAGGACCAGCGCCGGCCACACCACAGATGCGCCGGTCTGCCCGGCGC
>NZ_CAAAFO010000093.1:82002-93865 GCF_900634715.1 Candidatus Protofrankia californiensis
GCGCGAGCAGCTCCACGGAGATGGCCAGGGCCCATGACTTCCAGCCGTCCGCACCATGCTCCAAGGCGACCCGGCGAACGTGGCTGAAGCTGACCGCAAACGCGCTTGCGCCGAGGATGGCGGGGAGAGCCGCACCGAGGATGCTTTCAGCCGCGCCGGCATCTGCGCCGTTCATCGGGCCGCGCCGACGGTGGAGCCGGAGCAGGCCGGGATGGCGCAACGGTGGGCGGCCGGCGGCGCGTCCAGGCTCTGCCGCGCGATCGTCACGATCAAAACGAGGGTGGCGGCGAACGTTGCGCCGACGACGCCGGCGAGCACGCTGACGGGCGGCGCGGGCACCCGGGCGAGCAGGAGTAGCGCAACCAGGATGCTGACAGTGCGCGGTGAGTGCGCGAGGATGCGCAACATGACTCTCGTCCCCTCTGGGCAGGGCGGCGTGGGTACAGGTCCTAGCCCGGTGCTTGAACACCGGCTAGGGCCGCTCACATGAGAGTCCGCGATCCTTCCCGATCCGTCAAGTTCCGTCACGTTTTCTGTGACGGAACGACAAAAGAAAACGCCCCGCCTCCCTGAGGAGACGGGGCGTTTGTGATCTATGCCTGTGAGACAGAGATCCGGTAGGTGCGGATGCTACCTCAGCGGCAGAGCTCCGCCGGCTGTCTGCCGCTCGACGATCCACGTTCCCGCGGCCGCCCACACGGCGGCGATGACGGGTACGAGCGCCGGCGGCCAGTTGACCGCGTCGATCGCCACAGCGGAGAAGCCGACCTGCAGCAGCGTGCGCGCAATCGGCCCGACCTTCGTATCCTCAGGCCGATCCGCGGCCGCCACCTTCAGCAGGGTGACGCGCACCGTGGTGATGAGAGCCGCGGGTACGGCAGCCACGACCAGCGGCAGGTCAGTCGGGATGGTGACGGCGATCATGCCGAGCACGGCCGCAGCTGCGGTGGCAATCGTCTTGACGGCCAGGCGCACGCCTGGCCGGACGGTACGGGACATTGTCAGCTCCTTGTGACGGGTGCGGTCCACGCCGCAGCCCAGGTGATCGGCCCGACGCGGCCGTCGACGACCAGGCGCTTCTCTTGCTGGAAGGACCAGCAGACGTCTTCGGTCTGCGGGCCAAACCGGCCGTCGACGGTGATCGACCATCCACGGGCCCTCATCTGCGCCTGCCAGGTTTGGATGCCGGTCCGGTCGGTGGCGCTGAAAAAACCGGAGTGGTTCCGGACATTCGGTTCGGGCAGCCCGTACCAGTGGCCGGCCGGCAGAGGGAACGCCGGGGCGGCCGGTGGTGGCACGACGGCTGGTGGGGTCCACGCGACCGGTTCGAGTGAGCCGGGCGGGAGCACGGTAGGGGCCGACTCCCGGAGAACCTGCTGCGCTCCGGGCACGACGATGTCACGCAGCTGCTGCAGGCGAACCGGCCCCGGGCAGGCGTGCCCGGCGGTGTTCCACTCCGGGAACTGGGAGTGGAAGCCGAGGCCGTGATGGTCCGGGTCGGTCACCCACTGGCATGGGGTGTTCGTCACCTGGCACCAGGTGGCGGTCAAAGTGATGAGCGCGGCCAGCTGGCGGGCTCCGAGCGGACGGGTCGGATCTCCGCCGTCGGACAGCTCAACGCTGTTCGCATACCCGTTGGCCGCGTACTGCGCGTCGGCCTGCCGATCAATGCGCTGCCACTGGAAAGCGACCCCGTCGTACTGGCCGTCCCACTCCCCGCCGACGCCGAAGGTCGATTCTGTGCCGGAGTAGCCGTCCCGACGGAACCAGCTCTCCGTACCGAGCAGGTAGCCGACCATCGTATGGAAGACGAGGATACGCGGGCTGATGGGTGGCTCATCATTGTCCGGGCTGAGCGGTCGCCAGAGCACACCGGGCAAGAGCGGTTCCATGAAGATCCCTTTCGGGGAGAGTTCACCAGTTTCGGATGACGATCACCGTGCAGATGGCGGCCAGCACGAGCAGAGCTGTGCACAGGGCTCGCGCTGACCCGGTCATGAAATCGCACTCAGATAGATCACAATTATGACGATGGCCACGATCGTGAGAATTCCGGTGGACAGCCATCCGGCCGCCTCTTCGGCTGACCGTCGATGCCGCGGGGGAATCCTCAAATGAGCGGGGCTGATGTACCAGTCAAACGACCTGCCCTCTGAGCGGCAGATCACCAGATCCTGACCGTGGATGCCCTGGTGAACGTGATCCCACATACTGTGGACGGCCAGATACCGGCGTTCGGCCTCGCCGTCCAGGATTCCAGCCACGGTGACCGTGTCACCGCGGCGTAGGAGGGTTCCGGGGGGTGGGGTGAGTATCTGCACCTGCTCACCGAGACGTATCCCCGTCAGGTCGATCACTGCGGGCATTCTAACTCGTGAGCGGCGTACCTGGCCCCGTCAACAATTTTTCGGCCCAGGTCGCTGGTCGGCTCCTGCTGCGGATGAGCGATCAGCGTCCACACACCGCATGCGGCACGCTGCTGTCTACGCAGCTGGTCAATGTTGCGCTCGTTACCGCGGACATATCCGCCGACCAGGCCGATGAGGAGAGCTGCGACAGTGAGCGCGGACAGCCGTCTGACAATGCCGCGCTTCACAGTGACACCACGATGGCCGCGAGAACAACGCTCAGGAGGTAGATGATCGTTGGTCGCCAGCGTTGGAAGGCTGCTGCGGTGGAACTGGAGATATCGGATGATCTGCCGACCGGCCGGGGAATACCACGGGCAGACCCATCATTCCAGCGAACAGGATCAATAGTCCCGGCCGTTCGAAATGAATGATCACTGTTTCGTGGGCTGCGCCGATCATCCCTCCCAGGAACGACATCCAGTCGCGGACCTCGGCGGCCGTCGGCCATCTCATATCCCCTCATCATTCCTACGTTCCGCACCATTTAAGAGATAGTCTTGGGGCACCTTGAGTTACCGTGCCCTCGTCTACCGTGTTGAGAGCCCCACCGGACGTTTGGAAGACGACCAGACGCAGGTAATCCGTGGTGCCGTTGAACCGGACATGCTCCGCTCCGGACATGACACTGACACCGCCACCTGCCGGCATCTCCTCATATCCGCCCGCGGGCGTAGTGCCGTTCAGCTCCAGCCACGCCGAGCGAAATCCGGTGGCGTTGAACACGAATCCCGCCGTGTATTTCACGGCGTACAGCCCGGGATACGTTGGCAGAAAACGATCCGTGTTTGTCGACGTGGAATGAAAACCGTCCGGGTCTTCGATGTCGGTGGTGAAGAGCAGTCCCGTCAGCGCGGCATTGTTGACGCTCTGCGAGTTTGATCTCTTGGATCGACAGCCGGGCGGGTTCCGAAGAAAGTTGATAACTGTGTTAAGCTGCTGAAAATCCGTATTGGTGAGATCATGATTCATCCCCCACGAGGGGAGTGTGGGGACCGATGGCACCTGTCAGCCTCCCTTCAGTAGGCCAGCCTGTTGCCGGCGTCCAACTGGCCGTACACCGGATCGTCCAGCCGAGCCCAGTTGGAATACACCTCTTCCGTCCATGGCGACATGGAGATCTGCGTAACCCAGTCAACTCCCCGACCTGAGTGCTCTACGCGCTCCAAGAATCCATCCACAGTCCCTGCCGGCGCGAGCGCGGGCAGACCGGTCACCTGTATTCGGTCAGCCAGACAGCTGCGGAGTATCAGCGGGTACAGGTGCGTCCAGTAGGCTGGGCGGAAACTCAGAGTGCGAACACCGGCCTTTGGCGTGCCACGTTGCAGCAGTCGGAAGGTGGCGTAGTCGGTCGGCTCATTAGTGTTGATCACTGCCAGCTCGACAGCTTCTCCTTTCCTGCGACCCCTACGTGTCACCGAAGCTTGATCGACAACTACGACAGTTGCCCCGCCTCGCTGCGATGCCTCCACCACGTTTTCCAACGCAGCGGCAACCTTCTCCGGGACGAGGTCACGTCGAATCGAACGATCCAACGTGGTAGCCGCCGGAGCATTGGACCGGTATCGGCGCGAGCGGTAGGTCAACCAGCCGTGCGCGTTCATGAACAGTTCGCCGGTAGCCGACGTGGCAACCCCTTGCAGTGGGGAGAGGGCTTTACCTGCCGCCCACTGCGCGGGCTGCAGCTGGGAGGCTCCAGGCATCAGGTCGGTGTCAGCGATCGGCCAGGGTGTGAACCCGACGATTCTGGTGATGCGCTCGTATTCGGTTTCAGCTATGTAGCGACCCGAACCGGTGAAATAGTGGGCAGCGATTTTCGCGCTCGTGAGCGCAGACCCATGGAATATGATCATTCCGCCGGTGCCGCGGAACGGCGCGGCCAGCTCCGCCGTGCTGGTGTTGATGATCCCGCCGAACTGGCACACGTTCGGATCACCGGCAGGCGTCGGGTCGGATCCGAGGACAAATGTGGTTCCCTCGGATCCGGACAGCATTGCAGCCGATCCGCCATCCAGATGGACGTCCACCGTGCCATGGGTGCCACCGGTCCGGTAAGCGACCACGACATGGTGCCCGACACCGTCACATACGTTTTTCTGTGACTCGTAAACAGTCTCACTGCCGGTCAGTACCCGCAGATTCCCAGTGTCCGGAATGTCGATCTGAAATCCGGACAGGAAATCAAAGGGTACGCCCGCGACAGCATGCCTGAAAATCACCTCCGTCGCGGCCGGAATCTCATCACGCGAGAACCAGAATTCGACCGCCCATCCGCCGACGACGGGGACCATGCCGGGCGCGCTGGACAGGTTTACAACATCGCCTTGAGTAGCATTCGAGCTGGCGAACGAGATGGAGGATGCGCCGCCGTCTGCGGTGCCTCCACCGGCCAGCACGGGCATCACCGAAGCAGATCCGAGCGTGGCCGCTGAACCAGCCGTGGACGCGAGCAGGGGCACGACTCCCCCGACACCGGATCGGTTGCCCACATAGCGGGAACCGGCGGACTCGTCGAGCGGGTAGAACGCCAGCGGATTCTCGAGCATCACCTGTGCGACGTATGGGGATTCCAGGTCGATCCCAGTGAAGTGGTAGAACCCGTCGTCGCAGTGCAGTCGGACCGTGGAGAACCCAGCGCCGGGGATTGCCTGCGTCCAGTCGACGGTGTACCCGGACCAGACCGGGTAGAGGATGCCGTCAACGGTGACCGTGTCGAACACGCGCTGACCCGAGTCGATGTTGCCCAGGTAGGGGGCTGGGGCTGTCATGCCATCCGGAGTGAGATACCCGTCGAGGTTCAGCAGCGTGTAATCAGCGGTAGTGGCTTCGTGCAAGCTGAGGGTTTCGTTCCTGCCTCCGCCGCACCGCCAGTCCTGCAGGCGTGTGCGGACGTCTATTCCAGCGTAGTCACCGGTCGCATGGTGCACGTGGTGGATCTCGTTGACCAGGCACCCGGCAATGCTGATGGTCAGCTCGGCATAGGAGGTGGATGCCGGGGACGGTGCGATCAGGCCAATGTACGTACGTCCGTCCCGGACATTGGCCTGTCCTTCGGTGCGGGTGACGGCGGATGTGCCGAGGGAGGATCCGCCGGAGCTCCGCCAGGTGGCGGTGATGGTGGCCGTCCGGTTGGTGGCGCCGTCCGGAGAGAGGATCACCCAGATGATCTGATCGCGGGATGCGCGGACAGAGCCGACCGCGCTGGTGAACGTGGCGGATGCTGCGCCGGTGCTGCCCGTGCGGGTCAACGTCATCGTCAGGTTCGCAGCGTCGACGGCCTTCGTCGTGTTCGTACCGGCAATCCAGGTGTTCGCGCCGCGCATCGTCGCGTCGGTGCCGGTGACCCATCCGAGGGTAAACGGGTCCGCCTCGAGGCAGATCCCCAACCGGCGGACCAGGGTGACCGGAGTGGGTGGGCTCATGCGTACCCGGCCCGTCCGCCGTTGGCATCGGCGTAGCCGCGCGCGCCACGCTGCAACATCGGGGTGAGCTGGCCGGCGAGACGGTTGATGCCTGCGCTGTCCGCGTATACCGGCCCGGTGAAGTAGACGTTCGTCGGTGAGCCGGACCCGCTGAATCCTGCAGAGGCCGCCGGCATGGACGTCAGAGCAGCGTTGCCGAGTGTGAGGCTTGGTGCGGCGGACTGGGCGAGGGTCGTAGCCGTCCGGGCCACTTCACCCATACCGGATTCGATCCCGATGGCCATGCCGGCAGGGATCTGCTTGCCGATCTCGTCGGCCCACAGCTTCGACGGGGAGCCGATGTGCAGCCACTTTTTGGCTGCGTTGACCGGCGCCATGACCACGTCCTTCGCCTTGCTGAGCAGCCAGCCGGCCATGGATTCGATGCCTCCGGCGAGGCCGCGGACGATGTCGACTCCGATGTCCCACAGCCAGCGTCCGGCGCCGGCGAACGCACCGAGGATCTTGCCGGGCAAACTGGTGAAGAAGTCGACCACGGCGTGGTACATGGACGACGCGCCAGATGTGATCTTGTCCCAGTTTTTGATGATCGCCAGGACTGCGAGGCCAATCGGCCCGGTCAAGATCGCTAGCAGCAGCGGCCAATTCGAGGCCAACCAGTCCTTCACCGCGGACGCCGCGCCGACGATCTTGTCAGAGAACCACGACCAGATCTCTTTCGTCTTGCTCCACACCGCGTCCCAATTCGCGATGATCAACGCGACGATGGCGATCACAGCTGCGGTCACCCAGCCGATCGGACCCAACGCTATGAACCACGCGGCAGCCATCCTCCCGGCGTGCAGCAGGCTTTGCGTGCCCGCCCACGCCCACCGTGCCCCGGTCGCAATCAGCGCCCCGGACTGGGCGGCCGTCCCCGCGATCGCCTGAGCCTTCGTCGCGATCCACGCGGCAGTCTGCCGGGCGGCCGACGTCGTCGCAGCCACGCCCGCGGCAATCCATGCCGGGACGAACACAGCTGTGATCAGCGCGGCGACGATACCGATCGGAACCTGATGATCGGAGATGAAACCGGCAGTCGCCTTCAGCGCGTTGCCAGCGGTCGCAGCCGCGGCACCGGCTCTGTCGAAGGCCGGGCCGAGCATCGGACCCACCGTGTTGATCAACCCTTCGATGGCCGGGATCGCCTTGTTACCGACCAGGTCGACTAGGCCCATCTGCATCTGACGCTTAAACGTTTCGATCTTCGCCCCGGCGTTGTCATTCAGCGTCTCGCCCATTTTGTCGGCGGCGCCGGCCACATCACCCAGTTCCATCTCGGCTTTGGACAGGTCGAGCCCGTTGAGGGCTTTCGCCATGTCTTCGCTTTTCGTACCGAAAAGTGCGACCGCTGCCGCGTTTTTGGCCACCGGGTCTTGCATCGCACGCAGACGTTCCAAGACGGTCTGCAGACCGGCGGATGCTTCCGGGCCACCCTTCGCAATCTGAGCGGTCATCTTCTCAGCGTTCAAACCCAGAGCCTTGAATCCCTCGGCACTGGCCGTGCTGCCGTCGGTGGCCCGGATTTGGAACTCTTTCAGGGAGTCGGCAACAGTGTCCGCGTCGCGTGCACCTGCACGTAGGCCTTGAGAGAGAAGTCCTGTCGCTTGCGTCGCGGACAGGCCTAGGGATCGGAAGATCGTCGGGTATTCGATGAACGTATCAAGAAGATCATCCGACTTGTTGACACCTTGCTGCATACCACGCGTCAGCACGTCCATGGCCTCATCGGCGTTTTTCGCCAGGCCAGTTTTCAGCATGGTTGAAACGGCACCGGTGCTTTTTTCCAGATCCTGGTCAAACGCTTTGCTGAGGTTCAGAACCTTCTCAGTCGTCTTCTGGATCGCCTCGTCGCCGGCATCCTCGGCGACGAGTCCTTGCTGCCAGACGCGCGCCATCGCGTCACCGACTTCGGCCATGTTTTCACCGAAGCCGGCAGCGTAGACAGCCCCAGCGTTGGCGCCCATCTCGGCGGCAAACTCGCCGCTGGCGCCAATCTGCGCATTCATTTTCGATGTTGCTTCACCGAGCTCCATAGCCCCGGCGATGCCGCCGGCGAGGGCAGCTCCGATACCTACTGCGGCAGTAGCAGCCAGCGCCGACAGCCTGCCGGCGGTCTTCTCGAACGACGATTCTGCGTCGTCAAGTCCCTGGTCGAAGCCGTCGGCGTCCAGGTCGATTTCGGCGTCCAGCTCACCTACCCGCATCACTCACCCCTTCGGGCCGTAGTAGGAGCCGGTGATTGCCGCGATTGCTTCGGGCGTGGATGCGTCGGTGGGCATCTTGACGAGCGCCGCACGCCAGCGGCTGTTATCGGACAGGCCGGATACCAAGTTGATGAACTGCCGCCAGGACATGCCGGCCCGCACCTCGGCTACCAAATCCCCGCCGTACTCCCTGCGCCAGTCCGCTTTCAGCAGCGACCAGTGAACTACTATCGCTTCGAGCGCTTTCTTCGCTCGTTCCTGTTGCCCCCACGACTGGGGGCCACTCCGTTTTTTTCGGCCCGGTCCTGGTAAATCTTCTGCACGTGGACGATGACCCTGTTCAGCCTGTCCATGCCGATACCGCGGTCCATCAGATCAGCAGCGACACCGGCCCCGAGAACAACATTGATCATGTGCAGAACGAGATCGGTGCTGACACTTCCCTGCTCGCCATTACGAGCCTGCCGTTTCAGCCTCGTAGACAGCAGGAGCAGCTGTGCGGGGATTTCCGCGGGGAGCTCATATACCTGCCCCATCAGGCGGATACGCGGCGCCGTGGGCGGGGTGAAATCGGCGTCGAAGTCGAGGTCAACGTCTTCATCGTCGTCGATCTCGACTTGAGTAGTCACCGGCGGCTTGGGGTCGATCTCATCGTCAACGGGGAGGGTTGCCCACTCAAGGTTGAGCTTGGCACGGACCGATTCGAGGAGTGCCGCCCGTTCCGCGTCTGTCAGATCTTTATTGATAGCGGCGGGGGTTGCCCACATGGCGCTTAGCTTGGCACGCACCGACTCGGGGAGTGCCGCCCATTCCTCGTCTGTCAAATCTGTATCGATCATCAGACGGCAGCCGTGGTTTCAGGGCCTGATTTGGTGAACGTGTGCGTCCACGACCCGAGATCGTTATGACCGCCTCCCCTGCCCCCGGCCATCACGTAGCAGGTCCACACCCGCCACAGGGCTTCTGAGATGTGCCGCCATCTGAACATGGTCAGCGAGGCCGCACCTACCGCGATGTCACCGGACATCGCTTCGACCCGGGCCTGTCCGGGTGCTACCACGCCGGCGACCATGTCGTGCAGCGCGTCGAGCTGCATGGTGGCACCACGCTGCATGACAAAGCCTTCGTAGACGCCGTCGGAGTCGTTGCTTCCGGCATCGGCCTCTTCGTTGTTGGCGCCCTTGTCAAGATCCCACGTCTGAATCTTGGTGATTTCCAGGTAGTTTCCCGACCCGTCGTTGATCTGAAAAATCCAGTCTCTGGCGCTAACGGCACCCACGGATCACATCTCCTCTGTGCGGTGTGCGGTGATGACGCGCACCCACAGGCGCGCGTTAATGACGTGCTCGTGCCGACGGTTGGCGTCCATGCCGACGCTGACAGGGCTGCGGCAGGTGGCCAGCTGCAACAGCACCCCGCCGGGTAAAGCGGTCGAGCTGAGGCCGTTGAGATGGCTGTAGATGGCGTCGGCCAGCTGGCGGGAGACGCGCGGGTCGGCGGTGCCGCGTATCCGAACTTGCAGCGCCACCCGGTCGTACGGGATCTTTGATGACTGTTCGTACCCGTCGTCGTACAAGGTCAGGCAGACGGCTCGGTCCGGACTGGGTGGCATGAACTCGCAGAAGATCGGCGCCTGGGTTTCGATGACCTCATACACGCCGTCCAGCTCGAAGACCAGCCCGGTGACATGGGTGGACAGCCACCAGGCGATGCCGTCGAGTAGAGGCAGGTTGACGGCGACCGCCGTGATAGGAAGCGCGCTGTCGAATTCGAGCGCGGTGCCGACAGGGATTATGTGACCGGCTCCGCCACCCCGGGTGATGGTCAGCGCCATGTCGAATTCGGAGGCGATGCCGAGCACGCGGCTCTTCGCCTTACCAAGCAGGATCGCCGTGCTCGTCTCGGTGACCAGGCCGATAGCGCGAGCCTTCGCCTTGCCGAACACGGGCGCCGTGTCAGTTTCGCCAACGATCCCGACAATCCTGCTCTTCGAGGCGGTCAAGGAGATCGCTGTGTCCGCCTCGGTGACCAGGCTGACGACTCGTGTCTTCGCCCTGCCGAGTGGCAGCGCTGTATCCGTCTCGGTGGCGAGCCCGACAGCGCGAGCCTTCGCCTTGCCAACGGGTAGCGCGATGTCTGTTTCGAGAGCGATCCCGACACGACCACCCGGGGTGATCAGTAGGGCGGTGTCGGTTTCGAACGCGGTCCCGACCGTGCGGCTCTTCGCCCGTCCCAGCGGGAGAACTGTCTCAGACTCGGACGCGATACCGACCGTGCGGGTTTTCGTCCCAGTCAGGGTGAGCGCCGTGTCCGCCTCGCCAGCGATCCCGACAATCCTGCTCTTCGAGGCGGTCAAGGAGATCGCTGTATCCGTCTCGGTGGCGAGCCCGACAGCGCGAGCCTTCGCCTTGCCAACGGGTAGCGCGATGTCTGTTTCGAGAGCGATCCCGACAGCGCGAGCCTTCGCCTTGCCGAACGGGAGCGCGGAATCCGTCTCGGTGGCGGTCCCGACGGCGCCTGTCTGTCCGCCCCCGGCCGCCGGAATGTACTCGGCGAGGTAGCGAGTCGTACTCATAAGGCCAGCAGGGCCCAGTCAAAGGATCTACCGGTGCCAGCTGTTTGTTTCAGCGTGGCTTCGATACTCTGATTTGCCGGCACCGGAATGGAATATTTGTTGGCGTTGTCGGCGCCCTGTGCATTGCTGTACACGCCGGTGTAGGCAACCCGGGCGGTCGATCCCGACAGTACTTTGGTCTTGAGTCGAAGTTCCAGAACATCGCCGTTTGCCATAGCGTTCGTGTCAACTACCAGCACATACGTTTTATTAGTGGTGTCAGTGGCCAGCGAATGTTCTGTACTGACGGTCGCGGACTGCGTTCCGCTGGCGATAACGGTCGGCATTATCCCACTCCCCAGCAGCAAAAATCGACCAGCCGGTCCGTGGCATCAGTGATCGAACATGCTGCCCGCACGGCAATACGCGTTCCCGTCGGAACGCTCAGCGGGAACGCGCCGAACATGGTCGGCAGCGGGGTGTCCTCGCTAGCACTCGCCTCAACGTGCAGGTCACCGATAACTATTGTTTCCGAGCCCCCGGCGCCAACGGCCACATCGACCAACCACCCCGTAGCTACCCTGGTGGTATTCACTGCGTTTCCAAACCCGAGCACGAGATATTTGATCGGATTCGTAGTGGAGGCCACGATCTGTGCGTAAGAACCCTTTGTGTTCGCCGTCCCTCCGGGGTCGATAGAGACCCCGCCCGAATCAGCGGTGTTGATGCCGTAATCGGTCACTCTCGCGGCTGGCGTTGATCCGGCGAATCCCTGGCCGAGCAGTAGTACCTGCGCGCGGCAGGTAGAGCTGCCCGTGGTGGCCTGGAGGCGAGCGGACAGTCGAGAACCAGCTGGAACAGCGATAGGCCATATCGTCTGGGAAGCTCGGACAGCCCCGCCAGATCCGTTGTCCGCTTTCGCGTTCGGGATCAGAACAACCTCCGAGCCGGATGCTCCAATGCCGATGTCAACCAGCATGTCAACCCCGGCGGTTGGCGTACGCAGGTTGACGATCAGGGCGCTACCGTCAAACGCCGTACTTGCTATTAGCTCGGTCCAGGACCCCTTGGTGTTCGCGCTGCCTGACCCAGTGATAATGACACCGGTGGACGATGCGGATACAACGCCAGCCGTTTCGATCCGCTGGCCATCGGCCAGCTCCCAGTCGCCCATCGGTTATGACGCTCGGTAGAAGTTCGCGATCTGGGCGGTCACATCCGTACCGTCCGGGG
>NZ_CAAAFO010000093.1:94200-94662 GCF_900634715.1 Candidatus Protofrankia californiensis
CCCGGTGAGCCGGTAGAGCAGGTCGGGAGTTCCCGGGGCGGTGTGAAGGGTCATGGTGACGGTCACCTCGCCACGCTCGATTCCCTCACGAATAAAACCGGCGGAAAAGTAATGCTCACCGGACGGGTCGCCTTGGACGTGCAGCGACCCGTCCTTTTTGCGATTGAGTCGCAGGACGGCCACGGGCTTCCTTTCTTCAAGAGAGGCCGCGTCTGATCTGCGCGGCAATGATCTCTTTCACCGTGTCGGCTTCTTCGTTAAACGGCCGTTCAAGGTATTTCGCGGTGCGTCCTTCGTCATGCCGCATGGCGAGATCTTCGTGAACGGCGACGGCGTACGGGGTGTCATAACTGATCGTTGCTGTCAGGTTCTGTTCGTCCACGGTGACCGTACCGGAGCGTTCAAGGGTGCCGGTTTCGATCGGAACGATCTCCCGGCTTTTCTGCAACACGTGCTCGCCGG
>NZ_CAAAFO010000093.1:95298-98667 GCF_900634715.1 Candidatus Protofrankia californiensis
GCCGGCCGCGCCGGCCTGCACGGTGGCACCGGCGAGGGTGGGAACGGTCGTCGCCGCGACGACCAGGCCAGCCCAGTACCAGCCGTCCGCCGCGATCGTCACTGGGCTGGCGAGGGTGAACGTCTTCGCGCTGTTGGCCGCCCATGCACCCGACGTTCCATCGGCGCTCTTGGCCAACAGTGCGGGGGTGGCCGCGGTGTCGTACAGGGCCCCGCGCTGGACGGTGCCGGTCCCCAGCGCGGTGCCCCCGGACACCCAGGTGAGGCTTGTGACGACCTCGTCTTTCCGGAACCAGATCGGTACGGCCAGGCCGACGCCGGAAGTGAGCGCGGACAGGTTGGATGCGGCGGCCCGACGGGGCATGGTGAGCCGGTACAGGTCGGCCGCTGCCGAGGCCAGGTCTCCGAGTCGGACGGCGTCCAGGTCTGCCAGAACGTCGCGGATGTTTCCGGTGGGGTGCTTGCCGAGCACGGTCATGGCTGTCTCCTCAGGCGTTGGGGATCCGCGGCGTGCGGGTCACGCCGAGAGTGAGAGCGGTTGCGGTGGCCAGGTCGACGTACACGTTCCCGTCGGGCTGCCTGTAGATCGACGGTTTGAACGGCCCGATGCGGAGCACCCCGCCGTTGGCCGGGATGGTCTTCGTCAGGTCGGTGACCGTATTGCCGTCAACATCGGCGACGGTGATGATCACAACGTCCTGGGTGGCCGTGTGGTTGTTCTTCACCTCGAGAACGGCGTCCGCAGCCCAGGGGAACTGGTGGTCGTTGGCTGCGTCGCCGGTGGTGGGTACCGGGTTGACGCCGGTGACGGAGTCGGTGACGACGGTGATTGCGGTGCGGGGCACCTGCCCCACCTCCTCAGATGAGCGCGATCTCTACGTGATCGGGTGTGGGCAGGCCAGGTGCTGACACGTCGTCCAGGTCGGCCACCTCGCCGGTGACATCGCCAACGGTGACGAGTGATCCAGTCGGGCAAGACGTGCCGGCGGGAAGGATCACCGTGGTGTTGCTGATGATCTCGGCACCGTTGCGGTCACGGACCTTGCGCCGGCGGGGTTCGGCGTAGCAGTCAACGATGACCGGCGCTTGCTCGTACTGAACTCCGTGGGCAGTCTGGCCTTCCGGCGGGTAGATGCTGGCCGTCTGGGTGAGTAGCCAGCCGGGGACGTTCACGGGATGATCCCGGCGTTCTGCAGGATGAGCAGGGCATCCGGTGCGGTGCGGGCCCGCGGGGAGCTGGCCGGGCCGGTGTCCGTCCGGAACGTGAGGGAGACCCGCCCGATAGTGGTGCTGGCGAGCCGGCCCTGTGCGCCGGTCGGATCGCCTGTGGCCGCCCACCACACCACCTGGGCGCAGGTGGCGTCCCGGAACGCGGTGAGGGTGGCTGCGTCGGTGGGCAGGCCGGTGCCGTCGACGGTGTAGACGGCGCCAATGGTGACGTTGGTGATGATGGCGCTTGCCCTGGTCAGTTTGACCGCAGCGTCGGCGGGTGCGGCCGTGCCGGTGTACGCGGCCAGGTCGGCGGCGGTCGCGTACACCGGCGGCATCGCCTACTCCCCTGTCTCGAGCAGGCGCTCGAGGCTGGCGATCAGCGTGGTGCGCGGGCTGAGCTTCGCTCGTTCCACGGCAAGCGCGGCACGGGCCCGATCGGCATCGACTTCCACCCAGTCGATCACTTGCTGTGTCGTGCCGTCTGGCACCTGGTCGGCGAGGCCGAAAGGCGGCAGCTGCTCGCCGGGCTCGAACACCAGCTCCACCGTGGCTGTGATCGGCAGGCCGTCATCCACGGTGTAGCCGTCGGCCTGCCGGAAGTAGGCCAGGGCGCGGCGGTGCGTTTCCGGGTTCACTTCGGCATGGCCGTCTTGGAAGGCGATGCCGAGGACCTCACCAGTGAACCCGGAATTGATCGTGATGGTGACCATTACTGCACCTTGATCTTCCGGAACGTGGCGGCAGCCTTCGTCGCCTTCAGCACCGTCGCAGCCGGGCCCAACTCCACCTCGCCGGACTTGACGGCGCCGGTGGTCGTGAAGTCGGGGAGCCACTGCTTGATCAGCTCTCCTACGGTGCTGACCGCGTGGAAGCCGTCCAGGCCGAAGCGGACCGCGTACAGGTCGGTCAGGCCGGTGATGGTGCCGCCGGCGCCACCCTCGTCCGCGTCCGCTGAGTAAATCGGAATGATCGGGCTGTTGCTGGCGACGCGGGCGCCGAGGTCAACCAAGGGGATCCCGTTGTACCGGGTGACCGGCCGGCCGAACGAGTCGTTCGAGTCCCTGTCGATCTGGTTCACCCAGCTGGCGATCGTTTTGAACCAGCTCAGCGTCTTGCGGTTGCCGAGGATGGCGGTTGGCGTGTCGTCCATGAGCGACAGCCAGTCGTCGATCTGCCGAATCGCGGCGAGGGCTTCAGCCTGGGTGTCGACGACGGTCCAGTCGACGTAGCCGGCGGCGACCCCGTTGTCGAGCGGGTCGTACTCGGTCGAGCTTCCG
The DNA here is from genome assembly GCF_900634715.1 of Candidatus Protofrankia californiensis. GTDB lineage: Bacteria > Actinomycetota > Actinomycetes > Frankiales > Frankiaceae > Protofrankia > Protofrankia californiensis. Next base: position 97,787 of record NZ_CAAAFO010000093.1, read on the forward strand.
GTCAGTGCCTTGTTCAGCCCGTCGAAGCCGGCGGTGTCCGTCGCCGAGTCGCCGAGGATGACTTCCTGCTGAAACTTCGTGCGCGTCGACTTGATGAGCTGTCCGAGCTGAAAGCTGACCTCGTTGGTTGCGGCGGGGCCCAGATTGGCCAGCACCCGGTCGACCGTGAACGCACCACCGAGGGGCTTCAGGTCGACGGTGTACCGCTGGCGCGCCGCCTGGCCGGGCGTGTACTCGCTGTTGAGTGTGCGGAAGGACGCGCTACGCTCGGTGATGAGCCGGGTGTACCCGTAGGTGAGCGTGGAGCCCCCACCGTTAGGAGACACCGAATCGTCGAAGGTCAAGTTGTCGAGCAGGTACGAGCTCTTCCGGAACTCGTCGATGACGTTCAGCGCGATCGCGTCCTGAGTGTTCTTGGCCGCATCGGCCAATGTGATCGTCACTTCTTGTCTCCTTACCGGCCTGCGCCGTTGTAGTGCGCGGCGATGGCGCTGCGCAGATCGGTGGGTTGTGCGGGTGCACCCGGTGCGCCGGGGACGATGGCGGATCCTCGGGGGCCCGCTGCCGGTGTCGCCGGCGGCCCGGCTGTCTTCAGGTGCGGGTTGGCCTGCGCGGCCGCGTCGATGGCCGCATCGAGGCGGGTGAGGTAGTCGGCTGCGGCCGGGTCGAGCCCGGCGAGGCTGCGTGCGAACGACTGGCTGTCGAGCAAAGCGGCCAGGCTGACACCTTTGGCTCCTGCGCGCATGGCTGCGGCTACCTGGGATTCGGCGGTGCGACGTGCGGTCTGCGCGTCGACCAGCTGCCCGCCAAGGTCGGCGATGTGCTGCTGACCCCATGCGGGGAGGGAGGCGACGTCGCGTCCTTCGGGTGCGGGCGGGGGC
>NZ_CAAAFO010000094.1 GCF_900634715.1 Candidatus Protofrankia californiensis
CGTCGCCTACGTCCTGCGCCTGCTGCGAGACTTCCCCGTCAGCCTCCTCGTCCGCACCCAGTAACCCGACAGCGACCCAGGGACTTGGGCCTCCGGCAGCACCAGAAAAGCATGATCGTGCCGCCTTTGGTCCTCCAGCCCATCGACCCACGCCGGTGTCCGGGTACACCGATATCCTATGGTCGATAGGAAGCCGGTCAGAATCGCATGATATGCAACGGGGGAAATGATGGACGGTTCCACCGGGAATCAGACGCCGGTCGATCTGAACCTGTGGGGAAAGTCGAAGGGACTGCCCGAGCCCTATCCGTTGATGTGCCATCTCGTGGACAGCGGGGCGGCGGCGACGGTGCTGTGGCGGGACTACGTGCCGGAGTCGCTTCGCTTGGCGGTCGCGCGCGGCATGGGAACCGATATCTCGACCGCTGGTCGGCTCATCGCGTTCTGGACGGCTCTGCACGACATCGGGAAGATCACCGCTGGTTTTCAGTCGCAGCGACCACAAAGTGCTCGCACCGTCGCCGAATACGGCAGGGCAACCGGTTCGATTCGCCACGATCACGCGGTGCATCTCTGGCTCGGCCCGGCGTTGGCTCAACTGGGCTACCCGAGCCGGTCAGCGCGTGGGCTGGGATTCCGGGTCGCCCAGATGCTGGGTGGCCATCACGGATGTTTTCACCCACTCAAGGAGAACGAAATCCGCCGGCCGTCCCGCCCGGAACTGGGCACCGGCGCCTGGGAGGAGCAGCGGCGGGCGACCCTTGAGATGATCCAGGGAATTTTCGAGCCGCCTCCCCCGCCCCAACGGATGAGCATCGACGCCGCGGCTGCCATATGCGGGATCGTGATCCTCGCAGACTGGATCGTCAGCCAGGAGAGTTTTCTGAGTGAACGCCTGCCGCACGTCCCCGGTAATTCCCATCCCGATCTGCTGCGAACACATCACCAACACACCGAGAAACTCATACCTGCCCTGTTGGAGACCGCGGGCCTGACCAGGTTGCGGCTGCGTGCGGGCACTTTTCGTGATGAGTTCCCCTTCGATCCGAATCCATTACAGGCGTCGGTTGCCGAAACGCTGCCGACCCTTCTCGGTACCGGCCCGGCCTTGCTTCTGGTCATGGCTCCCATGGGCGAGGGAAAGACCGAAACAGCGTTCCACGCCGCCCGGCTGATCGGTGCCGCGGCAGGTGCACCGGGATTGTTCGTCACACTCCCGACAATGGCGACGGCGGACCAGATGTACCAGCGGGTCCACGCCTATGCGGCGGAACGGGCGGAAACCCCGGCGGCCTTGACCCTGCTGCACTCGATGTCCTGGCTGAACAACACCTATGTTCCCGAACCGGACGGCACCGCACCGCTCACCGGCGAGGAGCCCGGTGACAGGCTCAGCAAGCTGGCCGCCACCGACTGGCTGCGGGGCCGTAAACGAGGTCTGCTTGCGCCGCTGGCGGTGGGGACCGTGGACCAGGCGCTGATGACGGTCCTACCAGTCCGGCACAACGTCCTACGGATGCTCGGGCTGGCTGGGAAAGTACTCGTGGTCGACGAGGTCCATGCCTATGACGCTTACATGCAGCAACTTCTCGCCCGACTGTTGACCTGGCTCGGCCGGCTCGGAACGCCTGTCGTGCTGCTGTCAGCCACTCTTCCCGAGCAGGTCGCCCGCAGCCTCGTCCACGCCTACCTGGCCGGTGCCGGCGAGCCTGCACCGGACGGCCCGATCCCGATCAGCTACCCGGGCTGGGTCCTTGCCGACCCGGCCACCGGGCAGGTCACCTCGCGGACGGTCACGGCCGCACCCCGCAGCCTGCACATACGGACAGTCGACATCCCGGTCGGCGCGGATGTCGACACGGACAAGACGTCCGATCAGGAGCGTCCATCGAAACGCGCGGACCGGCGCGAGGCCCTGCGGATGCTGTTGGCGCCGCTCGTGACCGACGGCGGTTGCGCGATGGTCGTGTGCACGACGGTCGCCGATGCGCAGACGACATTCGACGACCTGCGTAGCTGGATCGCCGACCCGTCGACCATCGGTCCTGCCCCTGCGAACGCACCGATACTGAAACTGCTCCACGCTCGCTTCCCGGCCCGACAGCGCGAAGAGATCACGAAGCAGGTGATGGCCGCTTTCGGTAAGGACGGCGGAAAGCCCACCAGCGGCCGGCCGAACAGCGACCTCGCGCCCTCAACGGATTCCACGGAGGATAGCTTCCGGCCCCCGGCCGCGATTCTTGTCGCGACGCAAGTGGCCGAACAAAGTCTTGACCTGGACTTTGACCTGGTCATCAGCGATCTGGCGCCCATCGCACAGCTTCTCCAGCGTGCCGGCCGCGCCCAGCGCCACCGGATTCTCGACCCACTGCGTCCGGCCTGGGCAAAGGATAGGCAGACGCTGGTGGTGCTGATACCGCGATCGGCCGACGGCAAGCTGTCCCCGCCACCCGGCTGGACCTACGTCTACAACGAGGCCCTGTTACACCGTACCCACGATCTTCTCCAACAGCGGGCTTCCGGGCCGGTCAAGATCCCCGGAGACATCCAGGCCCTTATCGAAAAGGTCTACGACTCCGACTTCCACGCGGACCTGACCGAGGCCGACTGGACCCGCCTGATGGAGGACCAGGCCCGGGTCGACATGGCCAACATGATCGCATTCGAGACGCCCGACAAGATAGGTCAGCTCAGCGAACTAACCCTTCATGAACTCGACGAGAACATGATCTCCACACGGCTTGGCGCCGAATCGGTCCGGGTTCTGTGCTGTTTCGAGGACGCCAATGGCGTCCGCTGGCTGGACCGCGAACACACCCGCCCGCTCCCCGGGGACAGCGACGAACCCGATCACCTTTCCAGCGCCGATATCCGCACTGTGCTCGGCGAGACCATCCCCATCATGGCCGGGCCATGGCTCGACAGGCGAGCAGCCGCCGATGCCCGTCCGGCAGCCTGGCGGGAGATCCCCTGGCTGCGCGAACTCGTCGTGCTGATCCACCCTTACGATGCGGCAGGCCATGAAACCCCTGCCACCCACGGCAACCGCGCCTTCCTCCTCGACCCGACCCTCGGCCTGACCGGCTGACGTTCGGCATCAGGGGACCTGGACTCGCCGGTTCTGGAAACCGGTGAGACGGGGCCGGTCGGGAAGTGTCGGAGGCGTGTGGTTAGGTGGCTGCGGTTGCGGAGCGGAGGGTGAGCCCGCCCGGGCCAGGTATCTGAATCGGGGGATTCGGGGTGACAAGTGGAGACGATCCCATGAGCGGATCAGGCTTTGACCTGCGTGAACAGGGTTGGATTCCGGTCCGCGCGGAGACCGGGCGCAAGCTGGTCGGTTTTCGCGACCTACTCGTTCGCGCGCATGCACTGACCGATGTGGACCTGCCGTTACCGCCCGCGGCAGCGGGGCTGTGGCGGGTGCTGTATCTGCTGGCGGCACGAGTCACCGGTCTGGACAATCGGGTTCTCAGTCGTGACGCCTGGTACGACCGACGGGATGAGGTGCTGGCAGCGGGTCGATTCACCGAGACCGCGGTAGACGCGTATTTCGGTGAGTACACCGGACGGTTCGACCTGTTCGATCGTGACCGGCCGTGGTTACAGGACCCTCGGTTGGCCGACCAGTGTCCGAAGAGTTCCGGCGTCAACAAACTGGTGCTGGGGCGGCCCTCCGGGAGTAACCAGGTCTGGTTCAACCATCAGTTCGAGCCCGGGCCGGTTCCGGCGGCCGAAGCGGCCTGGCATCTTCTCGCGGCGCTGTACTACGGCCCGTCCGGCCGTTGCACCACGCGGACGGTGGGCAATGTCAGCGAGGCGAACACAACCGCCGGCCCGTTACGCAGTGTCCTGTCGTGCCATCCGATCGGCCGGACGGTGTTCGAGTCGCTCGTCGTCGGCATCCCGTTTCCTGGACGTAGGGACCGTTCGACGGCACCCGACCGGGCTCCGTGGGAGGCCGAGGGCCTACCCGATCCGCTGTTGCCACAGCCTGTCGGTGGGCTCGCCGGAGCGCTCACGGGTCGGTTCCAGCACGCCGTCCTGCTCGTACCCGACGCCGAGCGCAGGACCGTCATCGACGGCTACCTCACCTGGGCATGGCGCAGGAAGATCGACGAAGGAGCCGTCGACCCTTATCTGATCTACCAGTCGAACAAGAGCGGGCAGCGGTACGCCCGATATGCCAGCGCCGAGCGTGCGCTGTGGCGTGACGTGGACGCCCTCCTGCTCGAGGACGTCGGCGACGCCCATGCCAGCAGGCCGGATGTCCTCGGGGACATCGTGTCCATCGACGATCGGGATCTCGTCGACGCGCTGTGCGTGCGGGCGTTCGGCTTCGACCAGGACGGTCAGACCCGGGACAAGCAGTTCTTCAGCGCCGCGACCCCACCCGTCCTGCGCTGGTTGAAGTCGGACGACGGCACCGCCGACCACATCAGTGACGTCCGTAAAGCCGGCGATCAGGTCGCGCGTGACCTCGAACGTGCCCTGCGCGTGGCATGGGCACGCCTGTCGGACCCCGCCGGCAACGACAACGTGTTCACTCCCCGACCGGACGCCGAGATCGGGCAGTGGCCGGCGCGCGCGGCCGGCCAGTACTGGCCGCTCGCGGAGCGGGTGTTCTGGCAAAGCATTCACACATCGCGGGACGAAAACCCGGCGAAGCCCTTCATAAGCCTTGCGGCACGCATCTACGACCGGCTCAGCGACGAAGTCGCCGTAAGCCCACGGGCGGCCAAGGCGCTCGCGCTGGAACGCCGCCGGATCTTCCGCGCCCTGCACACCGGCCAGCATCGGGAGGCAACATGACCATTGTCGACGACCGACGCGACGCCCAACTCGCCGTGCTCGCGACGGCGGAGCATCTGGTGAAGGCCGCGACGGAAGCCCTGGCGCGGCCGGGTGACCGGGCGGCCCTGCGCCGGGCGCTGGGCCGCACGCCGGAGCATCCATCCGTCCGGCTCGCGCATGCACTGGTCGCACGCCATCTACCAACGATTCGCGACGGCTGGCCGCTCGACCCGGTTACAGACCGGGCGATCGAGCGTGCTTTCTACACTGTCGCGTCACTGATCGCCGCTCAGCCGCGGCGCGCCCGGGACCAGACTCTCGGCCCGGCCGAATCGGACGAGCCGCGGGACACACCGGCCGAGACGGAGGCTTCCGCTCCGCAGGAGCAGGCTGCGACGCAGGAGCAGGCGGCTACCGGCCTGCCCGACGACGATCAGGAGATTTCTTCCGATGCTGCCGCCTACGCCGGGGAGGCCACCGACCTCGGACCGCGGCGCCCGATCCGCCGTGACAACCTCGGCGTGACGCTGGCCCGTGCGGTCAACGCCGGAAACATGGCCCCCGACACCACCGAGGCGCGGCTGCATCTGCTGTGCCGGCAGGACCTCGACGGACTTCACCGACACCTGCCGCGTCTGATCGGGCAGGTACGGAGTGATCTCGTACCGGTCGACTGGGTACAGCTCGTGGGCGACCTGTCCCGCTGGGGCCGCGACCGTGACCGGGTGGCCAAGGAATGGCTACAGGCATACCACCGCACCATTCGTATCCGATCCGCGGAGACGAATGGTGCCACCAACTCGAATGTGAAGGAGAAGCCGTGACCACGCCTCGTTTCCTGGACATCCACCTGCTTCAGACCATTCCGTACGCGAACCTCAACCGGGACGATCTGGGAGCGCCGAAGACGGTCGTGTACGGCGGTGTGAGCCGTACCAGGGTGTCCAGCCAGTGCTGGAAGCGTCAGGTTCGCCTGGAGGTGGAGACCGCGCTGGGCGACCCGGCGGTGCGAACCCGCCGCATCATCGGTGAAGTCGCCGACCGGCTCCGTGACCAGGGCTGGTCGGATGAGGCAGCGATTACCGCGGGCCGACAGATACTGCTGTCCGCCGGTAAGAGCGGTATCAAGATGGAAAAGGACCGTGAGAAGAACGACATCTCCTCGGTTCTGCTGTACCTGCCGAAGGCGGGTCTTGACGAACTGGCCGAACTGGCCGCGGAACACCGCGCCGCCATTGAGGCGCAGGCCGGTAAGAAGACCCAGAAGCCGGTGCTCCCCACCGACCGGGTGGCGGCAATACTGGCCACCCGTACCGGAACGATCAACCTGTTCGGACGGATGCTGGCTGAGCTCCCCGGGGCGGAGGTCGACGGCGCGGTACAGGTCGCGCACGCGTTCACCACACATCTGACCACACCGGAGATCGACTTCTTCACCGCGGTGGACGACCTGAACCCGGCCGACGACCACGGCAGTGGGCACATGAACGCCGGTGAGTTCTCCGCCGGGGTGTTCTACCGATATGCCAGCGTCGACCTCGGCGGTCTGGCGTCCAACCTGGGGGGTGACGCCGGCACCGCTGTCGAGCTCACCGAGCGGTTCCTCCATGCCTTCGTCGCGGCCCTGCCGACGGGCAAGCGGACGGCCACCGCGCCGAACACCCTGCCGGATCTGGCGTATGTCGCTGTCCGCGACGACCGTCCGATCTCGCTGGCACCGGCGTTCGAGGCCCCGGTGCGGCTCAGCGTTGAAGGAGGGTTCGCCGCACCGTCCCGGCACGCACTGGCCGACTATGCCGAGCGGCTGCACGACCTGTGGGGGGCTGAGGGCATCGTCGTTCACGGACATGCCGTCATCGACGGCAAGCTGGATGGGCTCGGCGAACGGCACCGTTCGTTCCACAGTCTGCTGACCACAGCCGTCCGCGCCGCCTACCCGCAGGAGGCGGCGTGAACGGGCTGATCCTGCGGCTCGCCGGGCCGATGCAGTCCTGGGGTGAGCACAGTACGTTCTCAGAACGGGACACGGTTGCCTTTCCCACCCGGTCGGGGCTACTCGGCGTGTTCGCCGCCGCGATGGGGCTGCGCCGCGGAACGCCGCTGGACACGTACGGGTTCGGCGAGCTGACCCTGACAGTGCGGGTCGATCGACCAGGCGTGCCGCTGACCGACTTCCACACGGTGGGCGGTGGTTTTCCCGCGCACCGGACCGTTCCGACCGCCGAAGGCAAACGGCGTTCCGGTGACACCGGGACCATCGTGTCCCGTCGGCGCTACCTCGCGGACGCGTCGTTCACCGTCGCTGTCGAGGGTCCCACCGAGACCCTCGCAAAAATCGAGGAAGCGTTACGCAAGCCGGTATGGCATCCCTATCTGGGACGCCGATCCTGTCCACCCGACCAGCCGATACTGCTGCGGACCGGGGTAACCGACATCAACACCGAACTGCGTACCCGGGTGCCGGTGGCGCGCAGCCGTCCATCGGCCGTCTCCGAGAGCGCCGGGATCGACGTCGACTTCGTCCGTGAGACGACCGCGGACCATTCCCATGCGGTGACGGAGCTCGCGGACGTGCCGTCGAGCTTCGACCGTTTCAACCGTCGCTACCAGCGGCGCACCGTCACCGTCACTCCCGAGCCGGTGAGCGCCGACCTGTGCCACCGGCCCGGCAAGCACTACCAGACCGCCCTGCACACCTACGTCAAGGAAGGACAACCATGAACGCGTGGCTGGTGCGGATCACCCTCGACCCGCGCCACCCGCAGGTCCGGGATGATCTCGGAGACGCCGCCCGCATGCACCAGCGGATGATGACACTCCTACCTGAAAATCTTGGTCTGGGTGCTCGCAGCCTGGCCGGGCTGCTCTACCGCGTGGAGGAGAACCGCGAGGGGGTACGGATCCTGGCCCAGACCCGGCTCGAGCCCGACACGAGCCGGCTACCGACCGGCTACGGCCATGTGGCCACTCGTGAACTCGCCCCCCTACTGGACGGGCTGCGCCCAGGGAGCGCCGTCCACTACCGGCTGGTTGCCAACGCGTCCAAGCGACTCAGCCGCGGTGCCGGCAGGGACGAGGGGAAGGTCATCCCCCTACGCGGCAATGACGCCGACGAGTGGTGGGCCGGCCGGGCGCCCGGCTGCGGCCTTACGCTGCGCACCACAACCGCTTTCCCGCTGGACGACGCCACCGGTCGGCGCCGTGACCAGCGGGTGCGCCACGCGCTGACCCGTTATGACGGCATCGCCGTTGTCACCGACCCGGACGCGCTGCGCCGAGCGCTGCTCGGCGGGATCGGCCGCGGGAAGTCCTACGGTGCCGGCCTGCTCAGCCTCGCTCCCTTACGGGCTGCGGCATGAGTACCGGCGCGAGGAACGACGCCCGCCGACGGCTCGGCGCACCCACCCTCGCGATGCTGCCCCGCATCGCCGACTCGCTGTCATTCCTGTACATGGAAAGCGTTCGCATCACCCAGGACGACACCGGGGTACGGGCACACGTCGAGTCACCGCGCGGTGTCGAGAAGGTGTACATCCCCACCGCATCACTTGGCTGCGTGCTACTCGGCCCCGGAACATCCATCACCCAACAGGCAATGGCCACCTTTGCCCGCCATGGCACATCCCTCATATGCGTGGGAGCGGGAGGCGTCCGCAGCTACGCCAACATCGCTCCCTCGTCGCTCACCACGGGTTGGCTGGAAAAACAGGCGCGGATCTGGGCCGATGACGATCTGCGCACTCAGGCTGCGGTCCGGATGTACCAGCAACGGTTCAACCTGACCGTGCCCGAGGGAACCACCCTCGCCCAGCTCCGCGGGATGGAAGGACAACGCGTCAAGGCACACTACCGGCTGCTCGCCGACAAATATCGGGTAAAATGGTTCAAACGAAACTACGATCCGTCGAACTGGGACAGCCAGGATCCGGTCAATCTCGCGCTGTCCGCCGCCAACACATGTCTGTACGGAGTCGTGCACGCGGCCATCTGCGCCCTCGGCTGCTCCCCCGCACTCGGCTTCGTGCACAGCGGAACACAGCACGCCTTCGTCTACGACATCGCCGACCTCTACAAAGCCCAGGTCACCATTCCGCTCGCGTTCTCGCTGCACACTTCCGGTAATCCGGAAAGAGAAGCGAGAACCAAACTCCGCGAGCAGTTCCGGCTGGTCAGACTACTACCGAGAATCGTCACAGACATCCAGCACGTGCTCGATCCGGACAACCGCCAGCCATCCGCCGACCGCGTCGTCGACATCGTCCACCTGTGGGACCCCGAACTCGGTTCTCTCCCCGCCGGGGTCAACTATGCGGACGGTACGGACACCGCGGAGGGCTCCGACTACACGGACGGCATGGACGGCTCCGACCCGGTGCTCGATCTCGACCATGACGACATCCTTACCAACCTCGGTGAATCATGGCCTCAATGATTGTGATCTCCACGACAGCGGTGCCCGATCACGTACGGGGCGCTCTCAGCCGCTGGCTCGTTGAACCAGCACCGGGTCTGTATGTGGGCACGGTCTCTGCCCGCGTCCGTGACGAACTGTGGTCCGCTGTGAGCGCTGCCATTGCGGACGGCGCTGCCGTCTGCGTCCACCCAGCTGAGACAGAACAGGGATTCCAGATCAGGACCGCCGGTGAACGGCGGCGCCACGTCCTCGATTTCGATGGCCTTCAACTCGTCGGACTCCAATCACAACAACTGCCGGAGGCGCTATAAAGTTCCAGGTCAGCAAGTGCCGTCCCCACGCCCGTGGGGGTGATCCGATACGGCCGAGCGTCGGGGCGATCTTGTCAAAGCCGTCCCCACGCCCGTGGGGGTGATCCGCAACTCGTGGTAGAGCGGCAGCTTGAGATCGGGCCGTCCCCACGCCCGTGGGGGTGATCCGCACGGTGGCCGCGTTACTGCGGGCCGCGTGGGGCCGTCCCCACGCCCGTGGGGGTGATCCGCTGGAGTACAGCAAGGGCGAGCTTCTCCAGATGCCGTCCCCACGCCCGTGGGGGTGATCCGCGTCCTCGCAGGCATTCCGCGACGCCTGCTGGGCCGTCCCCACGCCCGTGGGGGTGATCCGCTCAGCGCCAGTGCGATCCCGGACGGGACCTCGCCGTCCCCACGCCCGTGGGGGTGATCCGCCCGACCAGGCCCTTGACCAGGCCCGGCTCGAGCCGTCCCCACGCCCGTGGGGGTGATCCGCAGCGCGAGGCGCTGCTTCAGGGCCTGATGGAGCCGTCCCCACGCCCGTGGGGGTGATCCGATCACCGATCTCGTCCACCACGCGATCCAAGAGCCGTCCCCACGCCCGTGGGGGTGATCCGAAGATGCCGAGTCACGTTGCCTGCCGGACGGCGCCGTCCCCACGCCCGTGGGGGTGATCCGCTGATCGGCGCCATCGACACCGCGACCGGCCTGCCGTCCCCACGCCCGTGGGGGTGATCCGCGGGGCCGTGTGGCGTGCGGGGCTACCGGCGGGCCGTCCCCACGCCCGTGGGGGTGATCCGTCGTCTCGGCCGATCCGGTCGCGGATGCGTGCGCCGTCCCCACGCCCGTGGGGGTGATCCGGACAGGGGTATGTCCGGGACGGACGTACGTACGCCGTCCCCACGCCCGTGGGGGTGATCCGCGCCGGGGGGCGCGCCGATCGTCACCCAACAGGCCGTCCCCACGCCCGTGGGGGTGATCCGACCCGCTACGCGCTCGGGGGACGTCGGTCCCGGCCGTCCCCACGCCCGTGGGGGTGATCCGACATCAACATCGGCAAGAGCAAGGCTCCGCTGGCCGTCCCCACGCCCGTGGGGGTGATCCGCTGTTCTTTGGTGTACCCGAGCGCGGCTACGAGCCGTCCCCACGCCCGTGGGGGTGATCCGTCTTTGCGCCTGAGCAGCTCCAGATCGGAGCCGCCGTCCCCACGCCCGTGGGGGTGATCCGAATGCAATTGCATGGATTGCGCAACTTGAGCCGCCGTCCCCACGCCCGTGGGGGTGATCCGCAACAGACCGTTCCGTACTCGTCATTCGCGAGGCCGTCCCCACGCCCGTGGGGGTGATCCGCGGTACCGGCCCCGGAGGAGGGCACGTTCCTGGCCGTCCCCACGCCCGTGGGGGTGATCCGGCTCGTCCATCCGGCAGTCATGTCAGACCTACGCCGTCCCCACGCCCGTGGGGGTGATCCGTAATGCAGGTCGGGCGGGTCGCCTTGCACATAGCCGTCCCCACGCCCGTGGGGGTGATCCGATCAAATCCTGGCGCGACGTGTGGGGATCAACGCCGTCCCCACGCCCGTGGGGGTGATCCGGTGCACCGGGCGAAGGCGTGGCCCCGGCAGCGGCCGTCCCCACGCCCGTGGGGGTGATCCGCCGGCCAGCGAGAAGCAGTTGGCAATGGCCGAGCCGTCCCCACGCCCGTGGGGGTGATCCGGTCAGGTACAGCGTCGGGGCATGACCCGGCTGGCCGTCCCCACGCCCGTGGGGGTGATCCGATCGTGCGCGCCACGTTTGACGCCATCACCACGCCGTCCCCACGCCCGTGGGGGTGATCCGTACGAGCTGCTGTTCCGGTTCGCCCGCCGGATGCCGTCCCCACGCCCGTGGGGGTGATCCGCTGGTCAAGTCCGGCACCGTCCTCGGCAAGGTGCCGTCCCCACGCCCGTGGGGGTGATCCGGCATGGCTGATCTGGGACGGCCGCCGCTGGCGGCCGTCCCCACGCCCGTGGGGGTGATCCGCCGAGTGGGCCTGCTGGTGCGTCCGGCGGAGCGCCGTCCCCACGCCCGTGGGGGTGATCCGCCAGGTGGCGTGGGTGTGGCGTAGATCGTGCAGCCGTCCCCACGCCCGTGGGGGTGATCCGCCGGAGTCGACGGCGTCCCACAGTCCGACCTCGCCGTCCCCACGCCCGTGGGGGTGATCCGCCGTCCAACCCGAACCTCACCGCGTACAGGTCGCCGTCCCCACGCCCGTGGGGGTGATCCGTAACCTGGCCTGGCTCCCGGCCGGGGAACGCAGCCGTCCCCACGCCCGTGGGGGTGATCCGCCGCAGCGGACGCCCGCGCCCTCGCGATAGAGGCCGTCCCCACGCCCGTGGGGGTGATCCCCACCCCGAGTCTGAGGAGAACCATGCCCCCGCGCCGTCCCCACGCCCGTGGGGGTGATCCGGCGTCGACCTCAGGACACTGATAGCTGCGAGCGCCGTCCCCACGCCCGTGGGGGTGATCCGATCCGGGACTGGGCTGG
>NZ_CAAAFO010000095.1:0-599 GCF_900634715.1 Candidatus Protofrankia californiensis
GACAGATCCAATCTTCGAGAAGCGTTGACAGCTGGTGCCAACGGCGCGGCGCCGTCCCCACGCCCGTGGGGGTGATCCTCCGTACGCGGTCCGACCTGCGCGTGCTCGTCCGCCGTCCCCACGCCCGTGGGGGTGATCCTCCGTACGCGGTCCGACCTGCGCGTGCTCGTCCGCCGTCCCCACGCCCGTGGGGGTGATCCGATCGACCTTGCGGTGTGCGCGATCATCGGCGAGCCGTCCCCACGCCCGTGGGGGTGATCCGGCGAGCATCAACCTCGGCGGCTACCCGGAGGAGCCGTCCCCACGCCCGTGGGGGTGATCCGTCCACTTGCGATTTTTGCTGCGCAGCGTCAGTGCCGTCCCCACGCCCGTGGGGGTGATCCGCCGAGGGAAAAGTGAGTCTGCCCGTCGCCGACGCCGTCCCCACGCCCGTGGGGGTGATCCGCCGCGTTCACACCCGGCACCGCCGTGGAATGGGCCGTCCCCACGCCCGTGGGGGTGATCCGGATTTGGACCGGTGGGCGGACGCCTACCGGGCGCCGTCCCCACGCCCGTGGGGGTGATCCACACGGATGTGCGTGATCCGCTCGCTGGGCGCC
>NZ_CAAAFO010000095.1:950-1559 GCF_900634715.1 Candidatus Protofrankia californiensis
GCCGTCCCCACGCCCGTGGGGGTGATCCGTAGGGCGAGGCATGTTGCACGCCCCACTCATGGCCGTCCCCACGCCCGTGGGGGTGATCCGGATCGCGCACCCTCAGACGTGAGCGGTCCCAGGCCGTCCCCACGCCCGTGGGGGTGATCCGACAAACCCCACTGGCCTAGCGCGCCCTCGACCGCCGTCCCCACGCCCGTGGGGGTGATCCGCACTCGCGGCCCCGCTCGCCCGCAAGGGCGTCGCCGTCCCCACGCCCGTGGGGGTGATCCGGCACCCGGCGAGCTGGAACTGCGCAGCAGCGTGCCGTCCCCACGCCCGTGGGGGTGATCCGGACACCGCGAACGCGCTTGCGCCGAGGATGGCGCCGTCCCCACGCCCGTGGGGGTGATCCGTACCGGCCGACATCGCCATCGGCCGTGGTCCGGCCGTCCCCACGCCCGTGGGGGTGATCCGGTCGACAACCTGGTGTGGGTGATCGACCTGTCGCCGTCCCCACGCCCGTGGGGGTGATCCGGCGCGCGGCTCGTTGCGCGTCGCCACGCGCTGGCCGTCCCCACGCCCGTGGGGGTGATCCGGCGTCGTCACGGTCCAGGAAGCCGGCGACCG
>NZ_CAAAFO010000095.1:1868-10660 GCF_900634715.1 Candidatus Protofrankia californiensis
CTGATCGAGATCGCCGAACGCGACGACTGGCGGCCGTCCCCACGCCCGTGGGGGTGATCCGACCCCGCGGGCGCGGGCCAGCGGGCCGGTGGCGCCGTCCCCACGCCCGTGGGGGTGATCCGAATCCTCCTGCCCGAGCATGCCTCCGTCGCAGGCCGTCCCCACGCCCGTGGGGGTGATCCGCTGGACCAGGGACAGCGCCGGCTGCCGTAGGCGCCGTCCCCACGCCCGTGGGGGTGATCCGCTCATCCCCGGACGGGCCTTCCCCCAGTGCGAGCCGTCCCCACGCCCGTGGGGGTGATCCGGATCAGAGGCAACCCTAGAAGGCTTGATCCAAGCCGTCCCCACGCCCGTGGGGGTGATCCGCCGGGACAGTCCGCCCCGTTCATCATCGTCAAGCCGTCCCCACGCCCGTGGGGGTGATCCGGTCGTCGATGTCAAACCGGTCCCACACCGGCGGCCGTCCCCACGCCCGTGGGGGTGATCCGGTCAGACATCAGCGGGCACCTCATCCGGGCTGGCCGTCCCCACGCCCGTGGGGGTGATCCGCCCCGTCTCAGCGCCGAGCTGGCCGCGATGGCGCCGTCCCCACGCCCGTGGGGGTGATCCGGTCATTGCCGCTGAGCGTGAGATGCGCAGCGGGCCGTCCCCACGCCCGTGGGGGTGATCCGGCCATGTGCAACCGCTGTCCGGTCGAGACGGAGCCGTCCCCACGCCCGTGGGGGTGATCCGGCCATGTGCAACCGCTGTCCGGTCGAGACGGAGCCGTCCCCACGCCCGTGGGGGTGATCCGGTGAGCGCCGATGTCTGATCTCCGCACTGTTCGCCGTCCCCACGCCCGTGGGGGTGATCCGCTGACGCCCGAGGCGGCGATCACTGCCGACGGGCCGTCCCCACGCCCGTGGGGGTGATCCGAACGACGACGTCGGTCAGATCCAGATCATCCCGCCGTCCCCACGCCCGTGGGGATGATCCGCCGTGACCGACACCGAGCAGCAGCGCAAGTGCGCCGTCCCCACGCCCGTGGGGGTGATCCGGCGCCGCCACCATGGCAGTCAGCCGGCGCGACGCCGTCCCCACGCCCGTGGGGGTGATCCGCGTCCGTCATGGTCATGGCGGGGGACCGGCACGCCGTCCCCACGCCCGTGGGGGTGATCCGACGCGCAGGCGTGTCATGGGCTTGCAGGCGTCGCCGTCCCCACGCCCGTGGGGGTGATCCGCCGTCCGGACCGTCGTTGTCGATCCACGTCGTGCCGTCCCCACGCCCGTGGGGGTGATCCCCCGCCGATCGCGTTGATGACCTGAGCGGACGCGCCGTCCCCACGCCCGTGGGGGTGATCCGATCTCAACATCGCCAAGGACAAAACGCCGCTGGCCGTCCCCACGCCCGTGGGGGTGATCCGGATGATCTGCGTGGCCATTTCGGGCTCCCTCGGCCGTCCCCACGCCCGTGGGGGTGATCCGGCGCTCGACGAATTTCATCGTCACACCAAGGCGCCGTCCCCACGCCCGTGGGGGTGATCCCGAACCAGGCGTGTTCGAACCAGCCGGCGCACGCCGTCCCCACGCCCGTGGGGGTGATCCGCGGGACGAGGCCGCCGACCTCGGCAAGGCGTTGCCGTCCCCACGCCCGTGGGGGTGATCCGCGCCGGTATTCCTGTTCCTCCGTGCAGATCACGCCGTCCCCACGCCCGTGGGGGTGATCCGGCATGTCTCGGCCGACTGCCTTTGATTGGCTCGCCGTCCCCACGCCCGTGGGGGTGATCCGAAGCGGTTCCGCTCCTCCTCCAGCATGATCCCGCCGTCCCCACGCCCGTGGGGGTGATCCGCCGGCGACAATCTGGGCCCATTGCGCGTCGACGCCGTCCCCACGCCCGTGGGGGTGATCCGCAACGGCGCGGCTGGTTCGCGGGAAGGTCTTTGCCGTCCCCACGCCCGTGGGGGTGATCCGTACACGGATGTGCTCAAGATGTACGCCCGCCGCTACCTGGAGCAGGAGGTCCAGCGCTGACCTCCTTCATCGAGCCCGGCCCGGAGTTCGGCAAGCTCTTCCGCGCGTTCGAGCACACCGCCTTCCGACTGGAGACGCGCGACGAGTACAAGTCCGCGAACGAGACGCAGGCGCTGCGCCAGTTCGTTGCGGGCGAGCCGGTAGACATGGGCTGGTTCCAGAACTGGCTGAGCATGATCCGGGAGGCCACCGCGGCAGGCCGGCGCTTCTCGCGTGTACGAGTCGTGAGCACGCCCCTCACCGACTACAGCCGCTTCGGCGTCTTCTGCTCAGGGCACACCAACGCGGCCGGCGAGGACATCCGCTACCTGAGCCGGGAGGACGCCGCTGGCCTGCCGGACTACGACTATTGGTTGTTCGACTCGTCCAAGCTGGTGCGGATGCACTTCGATGACGACGAGAACTTCCTGAGCGGTGAACTCATCGAAGACCCCGCCGTGATCGTGGAGCACAACTACTGGCGAGATGCCGCCTGGCACCGCGCCGTACGACGGGACGACTTTGCCACCGAATAGAACGACCGGCATCACCAGCTTGCACGAGGCTCGTGACGCCCTGGGCAAACGACTCCACGAGCTACGCCAGGCCGCAGGACTCAGTGGCAGGCGGCTCGCGGAGTCTTTGTCGTGGCCGCCTTCCAAGGTGTCCAAGCTGGAGAACGGCCGTCAGACGCCGACCGACGACGACATTCGTGGTTGGACGCGAGCAACGGACAGCGAGAGCGAGACGGAAGCCCTGCTCGCTTCCCTGCACACCCTCGAAGTCCAACACGCCGAGTGGCAACGACAGCTCAAGGTCGGCTTGAAGCCACACCAACAAGAGATTGCCGGCCTGGACGCCCAGACGCGGCTGTTCCGGGCGTTTGAGTCCACGTTCATCCCTGGCCTGCTCCAGACGGCCGAGTACGCCCGTTTCCGCTTCGCCCAGAGCATCACCGTGTTCAAGGTGAGGAACGACATCGACGAGGCGGTAGCAGCGCGGGTGCAGCGGCAAGACATCCTGTACCGGCCTGACAAGCGGTTCCACTTCGTGCTGACCGAGGCGGCCTTGCGCTACCGGCTGTGCCCACCCGAGATCATGCTTGGGCAGCTTGATCGGCTGGTCTCCTTCTCGGCGCTGCCGAATGTGAAGCTCGGCATCATCGGCTTCGAGACGGCTTATGTGGTCGCGCCCGCTCACGGCTTCTGGCTGCTCGACAACGACCGCGTGATGGTCGAGACGTTCTCGGCCGAGCTGAACCTTGCCCAGCCGCAAGAGTTGGCCCTGTACAGCGGCATCTTCGACTCGCTGGCAGCGGTGGCTAGTTACGGCCGTTCGGCCCGCGCGATCATCAACCGCGTGATTGACGATCTTGCCCCCGAGGCCCCGGAGGATAGCGACTAATTTCCGGGACGCTCACTCGTTCGTGGCATTTCGAGAAATACCAAGAAACTTTCTATTCATTGCCGTCTTTCCTCCCTACTCTCCCGTTAGGGATGCCGAACCGCGTCCGCCCCCAAGGGATTCGGGAGTTAGCCAGGTGGCCACCCGTGTTGCCCTGCTGAGCAGGGATCAGATCGACCATCTGCCCGAGCAGGCCCGCGAAGTCGTGGAGTACCGCAAGAGCGGCCTGAGCCTGAACCACATTCAGGGCTGCCCGCTGGACTGTGCCTACTGCATCCGGCATACCTACGGCCTGTGGGATCAGCGGATACCGCGTGCGCTCATGTCCGACGCCGAGGCGGTGGAGGAACTGGTCAATCACCGTTACTTCCAGCCGCACATGACGCCGGTTCAGGTGTTCAACCGGGCGACTGACCCGTTCCTGCCGGTCGTCCGGCCGCACACCTTCGCCGTGCTGGAAGACCTCGACACTCGCGAGCTGCGAAACCACGTGCTCGTCATCACGCGGCACCAGATGAAGTCCGAGGACATCGACCGACTCAACGCGCTCAACCACGTCAAGGTGACGCTGCTGTTCACCTACTCCGGCATCGACAACAAGGGCATCGAGCCATACCAGTCGAGTGTGGCCGCCGAATCGCTGAGGCTCATGAACGCACCGGAGCGGCGGAAGTACCGCACCATCCTCTACTGGCGTCCGCTGGTGCCGGGCCTCAACGTACTCCGAAGAGCACCTGGACGCCGCCTACACCCTGGCCAAGCACGCCGACGCCACGGTGTTCACGGGCCTGTTCTACCGCGACCAGATCGCCGAGTACTACAAGGCCAACAGCCTGCCGGAGCCTTACGAGGACACCGCGCGCCGGAAGATCGTGCCGGAAACCTTGGAGCGGCGCGTCTTGGCCTCCTTCGACGCCACGACGCCGTTGTTCCGCAAGACTTCATGCGCCGTGGCCTACGCGCATGGTCTTCCCGACTACAACGGCCACTACGGCATCCGGGAGCTGTGCGACATCTGCCCGCTGAGTCAGCTCGAACTCTGCGCGGGCGGGCACAAGGTGCCGTCACCCGAGCGGTTGCGGGAGGTCGCCAGTGGCCTACCCGAGGCCCGTGGTCTCGTAGTCGTAGACATCACCGACCGCGCGGCCGTGGTGTCCGGCCTGAAGACGGAGCAGCCGCGCTACTACCTGCAACACGCGCTCGGCTTCCAAGTTCATGACGTGCGTCATCCGCACCATGAGCGTCGGCATGGTCGAGCCGACATCGGATGGAAGGACGGGCAACAAGGTGACTGACTGGACGAGCCTCAGCTACGTAGTCGTGGACGTGGAGGGCAACGGCCAGCAGCCGCCCGACCCGGTTGAGCTGGCCGCCGTGCCGATCGTCGCTGGTGTCGTCGCGGAGCCGGTGAGCTGGCTGGTTCGCCCGGACGAGCCGATCAAGCACTTCGCCACCCGCATTCACGGCCTGACCAACAAGGACGTGGCCGACTGCCCGTCGTTCACGGACATCAAGGTTGACGTGTTGCTGGCTTTGTCGCACCCGGCTTTGGTCGCCCACAACGCGCACGTTGACCTTAGCGTGCTTCAGCGCAAGCTCACAGGCTGGGAACCGCCCGAGGTTTTCGACACACTCAAGCTCGCCCGTCGCTTGATGCCGGGTCAGGACAGCTACAGACTGGGCAGTTTGGTCGAGACGTTCAAGCTGGCCGAGGGCCTGCCGGAAGACCTTTCACCGCACCGCGCGACGTATGACGCGCTGGTGGCGGCCCGGCTGTTCGTGTCGCTCGCCACCAAGGCGGCGACGCTGGAAGAGCTGCGAGGCGAGTCACCAGGAGGGGGCGACGATGAAGCTCCGGCCCTTTTCTGATCACCAGCGCGGCTTGTTCGTCAGCGTTGACGGGCCGAGCGGCGCCGGGAAATCGACCATCGTTCACCACCTGGCGCAACTGCTCGTCGCCGCTGGCGAAGATGTACACGTGACGGCCGAGCCGTCCAGCGGCCCTATCGGGGCGTTGTGTCGCGAGATGACCGAGACGACCACCGGTCACGCTCTCGCCTGCCTGTACGCGGCTGACCGCTACCACCACCTTGAGGCGGAAGTCCGGCCGAACACCGAGGCCGGCCGAGTGGTGCTTTCCGACCGCTACATCCCTTCAGGTCTGGTGATGCAGCGCTTCGACGGCATCGACCCAGTGTTCCTCTGGCGGCTGAACGCCGAAGCTGATCGGCCCGACCTCGCCGTGATCCTCGAAGCCGACCCCGAGGTCATCTCGGAGCGCCTTCACGAGCGCGGGCCACACAATCGCTTCCAGCTCTCTCCTGGCAGCAGTCACGCCGAGGTTCACTTCTACCGGCAGGCCACCGAGCGGCTGATCCAGGCTGGTTTCGATGTGCTGCGGGTGGACTGCAACCAACGGCCACCGGAGCAGTCCGCGGCCTTCATCCGCGACCGGCTGATCAGCTTCTTCGCCCCGGGCAAGGAGTAAGCGGGCATGGTCGAGACGGTCGCCGGCGAGCGCCTGACGTCCGAGATCGAACAGCTCATCGCTCTGGCCTCCCGCGTCATAAACGAGCACACCAACGATCACGATCTGTGGAGCGACGATCCGACTTCTTGTGTTGCTAGTCAGTACTGTGTAGTGCCGTCCTCACGTCCATGAGAGTGATCCGAGATTGGGAGTGGCTCTGCCAGAACCATCCGAAGAGCCTCCGCGGGATTGTCCGTCTCGCCATGCACGACGAACCCTTGCTCTGCCTCCAGACGGAGATCCGCAGCGCCGTACATGTAGATCCCGAGATCGACACGCACCGCCCGGCGGTACCGTCCGGCCACGCGCGGGTTACCGGTGACGTCTTGGCCGTCCTGGTCATACAGCCGGTAGACCATGCCGCTCTCGGGCTCGATCCGCCACCCAGGCGCGGCTGCTATCAGCGCCGCACGCTGGATTACCGGCCGCATAGCCAGCGCGAGCGCATGCCGGGCCGAGTCCGCACGTACATCCCGCGCAGCGGCCACAAGCCTGTCAACGCTGGTCATGGACGCCATCCCAAGCACCTGACGGGTGGCGTCACGGCCATGACGGGCAGCAGCCTCCGCTACGGGTAGTGCCCGGTAGTCCCTGGCCGCGCCGAGCCACATGTGAGGATCGGCGACCTCGTAAAGAGCACGTAACCCATCGTCGCCAAGCGGGGCGTCCAGCGCAGCCCATCGGCCCATGTCGATATCATCCATTCTATACACAATACACCAGTGTGTATGAAAAATAAATAAACCTCTGCCATTGCAGCAGGAATCAATACTGGGCCGTTCTGTGCAGCAGAATGGAACTCCAGAGGGAAGAGAGGTGAACGAAATGGCAAACAAATGCCGGGTTCGAGTACAGATGATCGTTCAGGATGTCTACAATCCGAAGTGTATCTGCGGACGGAAAATCTTCTCCTAATTTGATCCTCCCACACCCGTGGGGGTGGATCCGGAACGTCGGCAGCGGCTGGCCGAGCCGCTATCGCCGATCCCACCCCCGTTGGGATGATCCGACCCTGCATAGCCTGGGCGTGCCGACGGGCTCAGGTTGAGAGGAGCGCCGGGTGCCCCGGATGACCAACTCTGGCAACCGCTTGATGTGATGATCGAGGGCATGAGCGTCAGAGAATAGAGCACGAGTCTAGCCGTTGCCGGCCTGACGCAACTCCTCGCCTTCCAGTCGATAAAATACCTTGCCCTCGAACATTTGAGCACCCAGCTCAGCATAGAAGCGTTGCGCGTCCTCGTTGGTGGTTTCGGTCTGCCATTCCACGCGGCTACAGTCGTGCTTCACGGCGACCTCGAAGAGCGTTTGCATGAGTTGCGTGCCAACGCCGGTACGGCGGGCGGCTTCGATCACGTAGAGTTCCTTGAGGAATAGCGACCTTGTGAGGCCGACGGCAGGCCACAGGAACGAGTACGCCGCGAAACCGACGAGCTGATCCCCGTCCCAAGCGAGCAGCGCAAACGCGGAAGGTGCGTCGCTGAAGATGGCCTCGTTGATC
This sequence comes from Candidatus Protofrankia californiensis, assembly GCF_900634715.1. GTDB lineage: Bacteria > Actinomycetota > Actinomycetes > Frankiales > Frankiaceae > Protofrankia > Protofrankia californiensis. The sequence goes on from NZ_CAAAFO010000095.1 coordinate 9,294, forward strand.
TGCCGGATGCGGAGGTCGAGCGACTCTACCTCGATCGCCCCGTAGAAGCGGTCCATCTCCTCGGCCAGCGCTGCAATTGCTTCGACGTGGGCCGGCTCGGCGGGAGTCACGACAGTCACGAGCCTGCTACCTCTTTCCGGTCAGTGGTGAGCATCAGCAGGTCGCGAAGTTCGTTCGCCGCTGGAAGTGTCTGCTGCTGTTCGGGTAAGACATTCAATATTTCGTACCCGCGCAGCGTGATAATGCCTCGACGCTGAGGATCGGTGAGATTGGTTAGCGTCTCGGTTGCGTATGTGAGAGCATCCGAGGTATCGCCGTTATAGGTGAGACAACTTGCCCGGTCGAGCCGAGTCATGGCCCAGTCCGTGTAGTCGCCGGGCATACACAGCTCTAGCGCCCGATCTTGGGCGATGAATGCGGCTTTGACGTCACACAGGTGTGTATAGGCGTTGCCCGCATGGAAGCGGAGCTGCGCTTCGTTGTAGCCAAATGCCGATGGTGTGAGCGCCTCGCCGTCAAGATGCGACAGAATGCCCTCGGCCCGCCCAAGCGCTTCACGGGTTTCCTGGTGACGACCCATCGCCGCATGCGCTCGCGCTTCCAAGGCCGCCGCCAGCGCTGCGCCCACGCACGGCGTAGCGCGCACGACTGCTTGCGCGTGCCGCGCAACATCTACGGCTTCAAGAAGGTCGGCGCTGTAGTAATGGCCGTACGATTCCTGGGCCAATATCCAGGAATGCGTTTCCGGGTCGCCTGCCTCGTCGGCGGCAAGGCGGGCGGTACGCGCCCACCTGCGGAAGGCTGACTGGTCGTCCAGCTTGCAGAATGTCAGGCACATCAGGCCGGACATGTGCGCGGCCACGCGGGTCAACTGGCGTAGGGCAGACGCCGAACGATGGCGGTGTAGCGCCCGCTTCAACTCGGCCAGATCAGCACCCAGGTCGTCCAGGAGCACCCCGGCCGGACGGTCGCGCGTCGCCCGGCCGTAGCGGATGACGGCCCGCTCCCAGTCATCAAGGCTGGCCTCGGCCATCGTCCCTTCGCTGAGCGCGTCGTTCAGTCCTTGCCGTAGCAGCTCGACTTGATGAAGGTCGGGTAGGTTCTTCGCGTCCACGGCGATTACACGGCTGGCCATGTGGGTGTCGGAGACAGCCACAACCTCAGCCGTCACGGCCTCCCGTTCGGAGGCCGGCTCGGGCATCAACAGCTCGCCAAGCTGCTCGATGGACACCTGTAGCGCCCGCGCCAGCTTGGGGCGTATCCACGGCTGCGGGCCGGTCTCGGTCTCGCCACTCTCCCAGCGGACAACAGTTGAACGCTCGACGCCGAGCCGTTCGGCAAGCTGCTCCTGACTGAAGCCGACCGCT
>NZ_CAAAFO010000096.1:0-5243 GCF_900634715.1 Candidatus Protofrankia californiensis
CTAGCCGGTCCTCCGACGCCACCCTCGAATCACCAGGCGTCCAGCCACGGCTCGCACGAGCCCCCGAGTGGGCCGTCCGCGATCACCCTCGACCCGGCGGCGATCCAGGCGATGACCGAGGCCGAACTGCAGCAGCTGGTGCTTGGGATGCTGGCGCACCTGAAGAGGCAGCCGCTCGCCGAAGTCGCAGCCGGCGCCGCACACACTGACGGCACGCTCGCCATCAAGAGCATGGTTGCAGTCTGGGTCCTGTCCACGGTGGGAAAGGCGTTCGGCCGCAGGCTCGTCCGCCTCTCCAACGTCCCCATCGACGCCCTACGTAGCATCGGCGGCGTAGCGGGATTAATCAAGAGTGCTGCGTCCGATCAACCAGCGAGAGGGGCGGCATGAGCGACTACGTCGAACCCACGAACAACCTGAGCCACGCGTGGTTGCGCACCTTGGAGCTCGTGCATGCCCGCGGAGGGCGGCGCACCCACGTCCTGACCACGGTGCGTGATCCACTCGCACCTGAAGACCCGGTCATCCAGGCCGCCATCGATGACGTCCTCAAACCCGGCAAACGCTCCGGCGTGGCCATCCAGGAAGTAGACACCGTCGCTGGCACAATTTTCCCGCAGGACCTGTATATCGCACCACGCTTTGCCTGGTCGCCCGACCTCAGTCCAGATCGCGAAGCCGAACTCGACGCGGCTGCCGACGATCTGTACCGCGCATACGCGGACATGCTCCCGCTACTGTGCACTGCGGCGGGCAACCCGCGTGGCACGTACTTCGGTCGCATGATCAGCTGGCCCGGAAAGGAACCCGGTGGGCTCAACCAGCTGGCCGACCGAGTCCGGTACCTGCGCTCGGAGCGCCGGGCGGGCCACTCGACCTATAACATGTCGGACATCACCATCGGCGGCCAAGCCGAGATCGTTGGCGCGGTTGAAGCCGACCTGGGCGTCCAGGTGTACGCCTCCACCGACCGGCGCCAGCGTGGCTTCCCCTGCCTGGTGCATGTGGACTTCACTCTGCTCGACGGCCGGCTGAGCATGCTTGCGGTCTACCGGCACCAATACCTGATCACCAAGGCCTATGGCAACCTCCTCGGCCTCGCGCGCCTACTGATATTCATCGCACAGCAGACCGGGTTCACGGTCGGGGAGTTGGCCGTGCAGGCCACCTTGGCCGACGCTGAGACGTCCACCTACGGGGGCAAGCGCGGCATCGATGCGCTGATTGAACTCACCCGACGACTCGTTCCAGTGGGGCAACCATGATTCTGCAGACCGGCGTGGACATGGTAGACGTGACTGAGATAGCCCGAATGGTCGAGCTCAGTGGCGACGGCTTCCTCGAGAGTTCGTGGACCCCTTCCGAGCGGCTGTACAGTGCGGGCCGCCCGGATCGGCTCGCGTCGCGCTGGGCGGCTAAAGAAGCCACGATGAAAGCACTCGGTCAAGGCGTAGGGCAGATCAGTCCCCTCGAGATCGAAGTCGTAGCCGTCGAGGGCGAACGACCGACGCTAACTCTACGCGGCGACGCCGCTACCCGCGCTCGCCAACTCGGACTCGAGATCTGGTCCGTATCTCTGACCCACGAAGATCGATGGGCACTCGCATTCGTCATTGGAGTAGGAGGTGAGAACGATGGAAAACGATGATCCAGAAATCCCAGGTCGCGACCAGAACTCCCCAGGAGGCGAAGCAGGGCAGCCCGAACAGCCGTCGGAACGGCAGGTCGTCGGGCGCAGACTTCGCGCGGCCCGAGAGACGCTAGGGCTCACCCAAGACGATGTCGCCGGCGCCCTCGGCGTACAGCGGACGAGCGTGATCGCGATGGAGGCCGGCCGCAGGAACGTGACCGCACTGGAACTACGAAGGCTGGCGCGGCTGTACCGCCGCAGCGTGCAGTGGCTGCTGGGCGAAGAGGAGGAGACTGCCGCGGTCGACCAGGCGCTGTACCGCGCGACCAAAAAGCTATCAGAGGACGACAAGGAACAGCTGTTGCGATTCGCACAGTTTCTTGCGACAGCCGGGCCTCCGCCTGGTTCAGCCAGTCCCCGGGCAGCTCCTCGCACATTCGGGTCACCGCCGGAACGCAGCGCTGATACGCGGAATCAGTGATGGCCACGCCCTCATTCATTGCCCGTCGTCGCCGCGCCCTTGAGGCTGCCGCGGACCTTCTTGACGAGTTGGATATCGATCAAGAACAACCAGTAGATGTGTTCGAGGCAATCGGACGCCTGGGTTTGTGGCTGGTCTTTCAGCCACTCACATCGCTACTCGGTGCCGTGATACCGAAGGGTTCCGGCGGTATAGTAATCACAACCGAGCGTGAGCGGACGATCCAGAGATACACTGGCGCACACGAAATCGGACACTGGACACTGGACACTGGACCACAACTCGACCGCGTTCGACACCGAAGCCGATATCTTCGACCCCAGCGCGGCCGAACGCGAGCGCCTGGCGCAGTTGTTCGCCTCGTACTTCCTGATGCCCCCGCCGCTCGTCCATTCAATGGTCGCTCGCCACCGCGTGCAAGGCGAGGCCATCTCACCGGCCATGGCCTACCTCATCGCCCGAGACATGCGCGTCAGCTACGAAGCCGCCCTACGGCAGATGACCAACCTGGACATCCTCCGTGACCACGAACTCGCCGATTTGATCGGATACTCTCGACTCACCGCGCTGCAGGCTGCCACGCACGGATACCGTCCCCAAGACGGGCGTGCCGATGTGTGGTCAATGGATGAACGCTCTCTCGAGTATTCCTCCGGGCACGTCGACGTGATAGTCGACGACGAGATCGTCCTCATGCTCCCGGAAAACCGGACTACCGGCTACCAGTGGCTAGACGAAACCGCTAACACGGCTCGAGGCCGCCGGCAAATGCGGTCGGCACCACAGCCGTTCACGGGACCATCCCTATCTGCCCGAACAACCGTCGAATCTCCAACCAATGAATCACCACGTCGGACAGCTGCGGACATCAATGCCGCCCTCGCGCTGCTGCCCCCGTCCGGCCCCGTCATGACGGCATCAGCACCGTTCCGCCCGCCACGACGAAGACCGCCGGCCAGTCGACAGCGGGGCTGTCGGTGGTGGCTGACGAGTATCGGCCCGGATGGGCAGGGGCCCAAGCAATCAACCCGAGATCGCTTCGACAGCACATCGCCGGCAGGCGCGACGCGACCAACATGTCCCTGGAGCCAGCGGTTCCGAGACCAGCCTGGGCCGATCTTGGTGTGGGCGCCACCGGACAACGGCTAATTGCGCTCCAGGCTCGCGCCGAGGGCGAATTCTCCCACGTTCTCTATTACGTCCCGATCCACGATCCCCACACTGCTCCAGCCGCGACGTTCACCATCAGCGCACATATATCCCCACCGCCACAGGTTCTACACCGCAGGGTATTTCTCGATGTTGATCTCGATATCGATGACGACGACACTGTCCTACCTCCTACCGAGAACGACCGGTGATGCCGAGATCGACCGCACCGCTCCAGTCCGCCCGACCAAAAGGTCGCGCCGCGCGAGCTGTCTCCGTTACCCGTGCCGACGTGGATCTGCGGGGTCTACTGGACCCGCAACTCCTCTCGCAGGGCCCACGTCCACTCTGCTTGCCCTTCACGTTGGCGCTTGGCAACGAAGCGACCCGCACTATCGCTGGGTCGGCGCCGGAAGCGCTTGCATCAGAATCAATCTGGCGATACTGCACCCAACGTGGTCAGACCAGAGCGAACGGGATGCTGATCCACGACGCCGGGGTCGCGCTCGCCGACGACGGTCAACCCACGCTGAGGGCGTGGCCCTATAACGGAGCCCTCGGAGTGGGAACCGAAGATCCGCCCCCCGGGCTTGGCAAGCCACCCTGGCACGCGGCAGCCGTGCATGAACTCCACCTCGCCCACGATGGCGTTGAGGACGAACTCGAGGACTATCTGGCTGCCGCAGTCCCCGTTGTTCTGATCGTCGAGGTCACCGCGGAGTTCTCCCATCCCGATGAAGACGGCTACGTACACCTGCCCGGTCTACGGGCGGCTGCTGGTGATTACCACGCCGTCATCTGCATCGGCGCGGCCACCAATCCGAAAAATGGACGACACCTCCTCATTCGCAACAGCTGGGGACCGTATTGGGCCAGTGGCGGCTACTGCTGGCTACCTATCGAATACCTCATCGCGTTCGTCCCCTTTGCAGCAGTCGTGCTACCGAGTACCTCCCCGCCCGTAACCGCATAGCCGAGGGAACCTCGTGAATCTCACCGACTTCGAACACGCGGTAGCCGACACCGATATTTTCGATCCGGACGATCTGGTGCTGCCCATGCTCGGACTCGCCGGAGAGGTCGGCGATCTGGTCGCAGAGTACCGGAAGGTTCAGCGTGACCATGCTGGCTACCGCGCCTTCTCCAACGAGGTCCGCGAGGAACTCGGGGACCTATTCTGGTATGCGGCAGCGGTAGCCCGTCGCTGTGGGCTCAGTCTGGAGGAAATTTTTGCCGATAATGCCCGCAAGACTCGCGAGCGCTTCGCGCGACCCGCGGCACCCTCGCCGCATGCGTTGTTTGACGCCACCGCCGAGCCGAGCGAACAACTGCCTCGGAATCTGGATATAACATTCATCGAGACTTCGGCACACGATCGTGGGATGCAGCCCGTACCAGTGGTATCCATCTTCCGGGGAACCGAAGCCGTCGGTGATCCTTTGGACGACAATAGCGACGACCGCGACGACTACCGCTATCACGATGTTTTCCATCTGGCACACATGGCGATCCTAGGATGGTCCCCGGTGATGCGAAGCCTACTCAGGGTAAAACGCGGCTCGGATCGTGATACCGACCGCGTCCAGGACGGCGGCCGGGCCGCGGTCGTAGAGGAAGGCCTGAGTGCCTACGTATTTGCGGCTGCCCGCGATCATAGCTATTTTCGCACAAGCACCAGCGTGCCCCCAGAAATTATTAAGGCATGCATGTCCATGACCGCCCATCTTGAGGTATCCCAGCGCACCTCCCAGGACTGGGAGTACGCGATCCTTGCCGGTTATCGTGTGTTCGCGGAGCTCACGGCAAACTGCGGTGGAACTGTACACGCGGATCTAAATCGCCGAACCTTGACCTATACGGCCGCGCCCAACAGCTTGTGAGGCAACATCGCCGCGCCCCTCAGGCAGGGTCGGCCGCCCGGATCTCGCGGCGAGCCCGCTACCTCGACTGATGCAGCCTTTCGTAATCGATACACGGGTGTAG
>NZ_CAAAFO010000096.1:5268-11435 GCF_900634715.1 Candidatus Protofrankia californiensis
TTAGAGTGTGTCTTACGTGGGTGTAGTGGATCTTCTTGCATGATCTGAAGTGTGAGCGACCGCCTTGCCCTGCGGCTGGTACCGGACGAGCTCTGGGAGCTCGTGGAGCCTCTGTTGCCCTCTTTCACGCCGCGTCCGCAGGGTGGGGGTACGGCTCCGGTGGACGAGCGGGCGGTGTTCACGGCGGTGGTGTATGTGCTGACGTCGGGTTGTGCGTGGCGGCATCTACCGCCGTCGTTCGGGGTGTCGGCACCCACGGCGCACCGCCGGTTCCAGGCCTGGACCCGGGCGGGGTTATGGCCCCGGCTGCACCGGGCGGTGCTCGACCGGCACGGCGGCGCCGGGAACGTGGACTGGACCTCGGCGATCGTGGACTCCGCGAGCGTGCGAGCGAAAAAAGGGGCTCGCTGACCGGTCCGAGCCCGGTCGACCGCGGCAAAGCCGGCTCGAAACTCCACGTACTCACCGACGCGGACGGCCTCCCGCTGGTCGTCGGCGTCTCCGGCGCCAACCTCCACGACAGCCACGCCCTGATCCCGCTGGTCACCGGGATCCCCGCGGTCCGTTCCCGACGCGGGCCGCGGCGCCGCAGGCCCGTCAAGCTGCGCGCCGACAAGGCCTACGACAGCGACGACCTACGCCGATTCCTGCGCGACCGCGGCATCGTGCCCCGGATCGCCCGCAAGGGCATCGAGTCCAGCGAGAAGCTCGGCCGCCACCGGTGGAAGGTCGAAAGGACGATGGCCTGGCTCAGCGGCTACCGCCGCCTCACCATCCGCTACGAACGCAACGGCCATAACTTCCTCGGATTCCTCACCCTGGCAGCGACGCTGACCTGCTGGAAGAAACTGGCCACGTAAGACAAGCTCTAAGAAGGAGTTTGTTCACCTCCACCCGTTCGACACCATAGACCGCGTCCGGGCAGGGGTCTTCGAATACGTCGAAGTCTACTACAATCGACAGAGACTACACTCTGCGATCGGCTATCTCACGCCCGTCGAGTTCGAGGAGGAATTTGACGGACAAAGTCTTCATGCGGCATAGTTAGAACTGTCCACGAAAGCGGGAACCCTCCAGCGCCGGTGACCATGACAAACGCAGGGTAGCGTGCAGCATCCCGACTATCTACACCGCAGCGCAGGCTGGCAGAAATATCTCAGTGACACGTACTATACGGGCCTGCTGACAGGCCCGTATAGTACACGGAGGTAGACATGGCTGAGTTGTCTTCCTTCTGCCCAGCTTGTGGTCGGCTACGGATTCACCATCCGCAATGCCTCAGCGGCCCGGTGGCAGGGACGGAACCGCGCATGAAGCCGGGAGACCGTATTCGGCTGATCGGCCACACCGAATCCTCATTCCGATCTCGCGCCGGGGACGGAGGGCATGGTATCGAGAGTCGATGATCTCGATACCATGCACGTCCGGTGGGACACCGGCTCCCGGCTTGGCTTGATACCCGGAACGGATCAGTGGGAGGTAATCGAGTGAGTTTCACCGCGCACACGGGAGAAGGAAGATGAGCGATAAATAGGTGGGGACGTGATGGACATATGCGGCGCCAATGAGATGACCCGGTCCGCACGCGGAATACGGTCGGCGGTCTGGAGGGCCGACGTTTCCCGGCGTATTCGGCCGGGCAGCGACGCGTCGTCCACAACAGCCGGCAGTTTCTGCCCTACATGTTCTGCCGGCCTGGAAGCGTAACGCGCTTGCGCTGCACGCTCTTCTGCTGAAGATCCGATCGGGCTGGACGGACCTTTCGACGACGGACAAGGGTCGGTTGAGGCTGCTCGACGACCAGCTCAGTAAGATCATCGTCTTGGCGCGTCGCGCAGACAATCCATGTTGGTCGACCAGACGCTAGATCACGGCCTGCGTGCTGCTCGCGACCACCGCGCCGACTACCCGGCCTGCTGCTACCGCCCGCACCAGACCCACAGGATCCGATATCGGGTACGGGCCGGTGCCGATGAGCACCACGACCTCGCCGTGCGCGTCAATCCGCTCAGCCCAGCCGGGCGGAGGACCGACCTGCCCCTCGAAGACGGTCAGCTGCGAGGCGGTCAGGCGCACCCGATCGCCCGTCCGCGCCACGTGCCAGTCCGGCAGGCGCGGCAAGGATCCTCGAAACGGTGCCGCCAACCCGGTGACCACTGCCATGCCCAAAGCCAGGCAGCGACTGATCAGAAGATCCACAGGATCTCCGACCGGCGTGAGCCGGTGGATCATTACGTTTCCCTCAAGAACCATGATCGGCCCAATGTCGCCGATCATGGGGGTGCATCGCATCGTCACAGGCACGTCCATGTGCACCCCCTGCAGCCGACCGGTGATCCGGGTGGCAGCCGACCGCTGCCGGGGGCGTGCTGGCTCATCGGGCGGGTCGGGGACGCCGCGGTGGGGGAAGCGGAGCGGTGAGACGGGACAGGAGATGGTCGGTGCTGGGGTGCGGGTCGGCATCGAGCTCCCGCAGGCGGCGGCGCAGGAGCTGGTAGGTGCGGTGAACGGCGTCGGGGTGCCGCCGCCCGGCTTCAATTTTCATGATCTGCTGGTAGGTGGGTTCGGCGTACGGATCGATGCTCAGGGCGTGCCCGAGCAGGTCGAGGGCATGGTCGGGCCAGTCGGGCAGGTGACTGTCAGCGAGCCGGGCCAGGGCGTCGAGGAGCTGATGGTGCACGGTGGTGATGTAGGTGTCCGCCCATTCGTAGACGGTGCCGGCCAGGAACGGCTGCCGGCCGACAGCGGCGACGGCGCGGGCCAGGGCAACGGCGCGGCGGTCGGGGTCGACGGCGTCGGCCAGGGCGTCCCGGAAACGCCACAGGTCGACGTCAACGAGGGCGGGGTCGAGCTGGTAGCCGCCGCGGATCGTGGTGATGAACCAGGTGCGGTCATACCCGGTGGCGGCCCGCAGGGACCCCACGACGGTGTACAGCTGGTTACGCGCCTTGCGCGGCGGGACGTCGGGAAGGATCTCGGCCAGGATCGTGCCGGTCGGCGCGCCGTCGCGGTGCAGCGCCAGGTAGGCCAGGAGTTGGACGCCGAGGCTGCGCAGACCGGTGCGGATCGGGGTGCCGGCGACGAGGACGGTCGGCGGGCCGAACAGGCGGATCGCCACCAGGGGGGCGCGCGGCGGGCCGGTCATCGGCTCGCCCGGGGGGATACCGGCCGGTGACGGCCGCGTCGGGCCGGACGCCGCAGCATGATCGGATGCGTGCGGCGGGCGGGGAGACCCGCCGGTCCCGGCGGGTGTGACCCCTATCGTGTTGGGGAGACTGCCGCGGGTCGGCCGGTCCGAGACGGCGGTGGCCGGTGGGCCGACCAGCGGGGGTGGTAGCGCGGGTCCACCACCGCCGGTGGGGTTCGTGACCGCCGTGTCGGGGACGGCGTCGGGCCGGGGACCGCCCGCCACCGGTAGCCGGCTACCGCCGGCCGATGCCGCTGCCGGTCGGGGTGGGAGGGGCGCAAGCGGCAGATTCATGATCGGTGGGGTGCGGTTAGCGTCCTCGTCGTCGGTGTCGCCGATCTGCCGGCCGGCGTCCGGGTCCGCCGGCGAGACGGCGGGGACAGCCGCGGCGAGAGGATGCGCGCCGGTGGCATCGGCCGGGGCGGGTGGTGCCGGGCCGGGGGCCGGTGGGGTGGTGTGTCCCCGGCTGGGCAGGGTGTGCGCGCCGCCGTGGGCGGCGGTGAGCAGGTCGAGCAGCTGGGCGGTGTCTGCGGCGGGCAGGGTGTAGAGCCGGCGCAGCGCCCGCACCGACCCGGCGGCGGCCAGCACCGTGCCGTCCGCGCTGACCGTGCCGTCGGCGCCGGACGGCCAGCCCCCGAGGATCACCGCGGTGATCCCGAGACGCCGGCCCTGGGCGAGGATCCCGGCCAGCCGGGGGCCGATCGCGCCAGGATCAGCGGCGGTGACGAGCAGCACGTCGGGCAGCGACTCGTCCGGGTGCGCGGCCCGCAGCCCGGCCCGGCTGGTGATGTCCCCGGACGTAGCCGGTGCCTCGTCGGCAAGCCAGGTCCGGTGTGCGATCTCGGCTTCCAGATGGGACAACGCCGCGTCGTCGGACGCGGCAACGATCAAATCCGGGTAGTCGGTGTGACCGCCCAGCGCGAGCCGCCGGACCGTCGGCGCGGACAGGATCACCCGGTTGTGGACCGCACCGGTCAGCTGATGATCAGCGAGGACGGCGGCGAGCACCGCCCGGACCGCGCCGGCACTCCCCGGCCCGGACAGGCCCAGCCCGCCCGTCCCCATCAGATCGATCCGGACGCTGCGGCCGTCCCCGCCGATCCCCACCTCGATCCGGTCGTCGGCGACTGGCGCATCCGCAACCGACCACACCGCCCGGCCCGGCAGCGCCCGGCGCAGCGCACCGACCAGCTGCCCCGAAGGTGGGCGGCCTGCCGGCCTGCCCGGCAGGCGGGGAGTCACCCGGCGGCGGGGGCGGGCCACGGTCATCGCCGCCGCCAGCACCGCCGCGGTCAGCCCGGCACCCACACACGCCCCCGAGGGCAGTTCCACCCCGCCCGCCGCCGTCGCGGGGGGAGCGTGGTCGGGAAACCGTGGGGGTGGTGCCGCCCGCCCGAGCCCGGTGGCCGACGGCGAACGCCCCGCCCCCGACGGGTCCGTGGGCAGCGGCCGGTCCGGGTCCAGGCCGGCGGGCCGGCGGTGCACCGGCGGCCGCACCCGCTGCACCGCCGGGTTCGGCCGGTCCGCAGCCGGCCGGGCCGGCTGCGAGACGGCATCGGCGGCCGGGATGCTTCCCGCGGTGAACATGCTGATGTCCGGCACGAACCCGGCCGGTTCGCGGGCCGTCCGGGTCGGTGAGCCGCCGACCGCTGCTTCCGGCACCGGCCGTGTCGACATCGGCGGTACGGTCGGGCCAGCCACCAGCCGCCGGGCCGCGGTGCGTCCGGGGAGGTCCGCCGGGCGGCGTCCGGCCGCCAGGCCGATGACCTTGCCACCCGCCACGAGGACGATCACCGTCCAGATCAGCCACAGCAGACCACCGGTCAGACCCCGCACGAGATCGATACCGGGCAGGTCACCGGCGAGCAACGCCGTGATCCCGTTCCGGCAGCGATCCCATACCCGCGCGGGAGACCCGGCGGCACCGACGGCCAGCACCGGCAGCCCCGCAACCGCGATCAGCAGACCGGCGACCCGACCCGACACGGGCCGGCGATGCCGGGCCCGGCGGGCAGCGGTCCGTACCGGCAGGCCGGTCACGCCCGCCCCTCACCCGCCGGCATACCGGCCCTCCCCCGGGCTACCCGGTTGGCCACCCTGCAACGGCCCTTCCCGTGTGCTGCGGCGCCCGCCCGGACCCAGCACTCGGCCCTGACCTTCGCCGTCTTCCCGCCTCTTACACGGTCATACCACAGTCGAAGCGGGCAAACATGGGCTACCGTCAGGAAACGGCGCTATACAGCACCGTGTGATAGGGGCCCCGCCTCGAAATCCCCTCCTTCATGGTGGGACGACCAGGCCCCACACCACCCGGCTCCCATCGCCCCGGACCTCCCAGTCCGGGTAGACGGGATGAAAAGCAGCGCGGGGCCGCGCCCGCCCCCGGCCCCCACCGCACGTCCCGGCATCTACCAGCCCGGCACGCGCCCTGCCTGGCTCTACGAGTGATCCGAATCTCGCCCGCGAAGCCACCCTGCCCGCCCGGGGAGGCCGGAACCTGCCCCTCCGCGGGGGCCGAAGCCTGATACCGCCGGGGCTTGTCCGATACCCGCCGTGCATCCCCGGTCGTCACCAGATGCTCCAGCGCATTACCGATCGGCCCTGACGAGCGGTTCAGCTTCCTGCCGGCGACATCGCACTGGCGGATGCTCTCGCCGCGTCACTGGCCGCCGCCGGTTTGTGATCCCGCCGGCCACCCACCCGCACGACACGTGCGCCGGGCCACCCCAGCAGCACCCGACCCCACCCCGGAAAGGGACATGCCATGCCACCGCTTGTCGATCACGGTGCGGGTAGTGCCGTGCTGACCACCCACCTCAACGACTCCGAGATCACGATCCGGGCGGAGACCGATCCCAGCGCCACCACCCCTGCGATCATGCTCCGGGTTCACGCCACTCTCGCAGGCACGCTGACCACCTGCTACCTCACCCCGGCCGAAGCACGGCTGCTCGCCGCGCTGCACCGCGCCGCTGTCCCG
>NZ_CAAAFO010000097.1:0-936 GCF_900634715.1 Candidatus Protofrankia californiensis
ATCTGCCTGGCTGGGGAAGTACCACCGCCTGTCCAAGGACTACGAGTATCTGACCGCCACCGCCGAGAATGTCATCTACCTGGCGATGAGCATGATCCTGCTCCACCGCCTCGCCAGACGGCCACCCCGACCCTTTTCAGACACCCTCTACTTCCGCAATGCTGGACGGGACGGCTCGCTGTTCAGTCACGGCGACCGCGGATCGGAAGCAGTCCCCCACGATGTCGCCACCATCGACCGATCCTGCGTTCCGCCTACTTCTTCTCGCCGTCAGTCGGAAGGGTCTCGACGCCTCCGTTCCTTGCCACGAACCGGTTTGTCCCGGTCAGGCCGGCGTCGTGGGCCAGCAGGGCGATCTGGGTGCGGTTGTTGAGGTTCAGCTTGGTGAGTATGTGCGAGACGTGGGCCTTGACGGTGGGGACGCTCATGAACAGCTCGCCGCTGATCTGCGCGTTGGGCCTGCCTTGGCCGACGGCGATGGCGACCTCGCGTTCCCGGTCGCTGAGCCGAGCGAGCAGTGTCTGGGCGTGCTGGCGTCGGGCGGTCGCGTCGGTATCGGCGACGTGGGCGATGAGCTGGCGGGTGATGGCCGGGGAGAGGATCGGTTCGCCGGCGGCTACCCGCGAGACGGCACGCAGGATCTCGGCTGGTGGGGTGTCCTTAAGCAGGAATCCGCTGGCCCCGGCCCGCAGGGCACGCAGCACGTACGCGTCGGTGTGGAACGTGGTGAGCACGATGATCTCGGGCGGGTTGGGTCGGGCGCGCAGCAGTTCGGTGGCGGCGAGGCCGTCGAGCTTGGGCATCCGAATGTCCATCAGCACCACGTGCGGTGCGTGGGCGTCGACCGCGGTGGCCACCTCGGCGCCGTCGGTCGCCTCGGCCACCACGGCCAGGTCGGGTGCACGGCGGAGGATCATCGCCATGGCGGCCCGGACC
>NZ_CAAAFO010000097.1:1052-4351 GCF_900634715.1 Candidatus Protofrankia californiensis
CCGGGCCGGTCACGCCACCAGTCAGGTCGGCCATGGCAGCCAGGCCCACAGCCGGAAGTCGCCCGCCGGGGTACGGCCGTGTTCGAGCCGCCCGCCGGCGAGGCCGGTCCGCTCGGCGAGCCCGATGATGCCGGTACCGGCGCCCGGGATCGGCGGGGTGCTCGTGGCTCCCGGCGGGCACGGGTTGTGGAGCTCCATGGTGAGGCCGTCGCCCGCCCTGCCGCGCAGGGTCACCGAAACCTCGGCGTTGTGGGCGTGCTTGCGGCCATTGGTGAGCCCTTCCTGAACGATCCGATACGCGGTGCGCCCGACCGCCTCGGGCACCGCGGACAGGTCGGTCGCCTGGCAGTCGAGCGTCACCCGCATGCCGGCGTGCCGTGACTCGTCGACCAGCGCTGGCAGATCGGCCAGGGTCGGCTGGGGCCGCCGCGGTACCCCGTCGGCCCGGTCGTCGTCGGCCCTGCCGTCGCGGAGCACGCCAAGCACCTCGCGCAGGTCCTCCAGCGCGCGATGGGCACTGTCACGGATCACCCCGGCGGCGCGGGCGATCTCATCGGGCGGCGCGTCGGGCCACAACTCGACGGCTCCCGCGTGCAGGCTCAGCAGTGACAGGCGGTGGGCGAGCACGTCGTGCATCTCGCCGGCGATCCGGTTGCGTTCCAGCTGGCGGGCCTGAGCGACCCGCACCCGCTGTTCGGCGGCGGCTTGTTCGCGCCGGGAACAGGCTAGCTGCCGCCGCGCTCGCAGGAACATTCCCCAGGCCAGTACCGTCGCGACACACACGACGCCGAGCACGCCCTGCGACGACGTCGGCGACGGCTGGTCCGGCCGGACCAGCAGGGTGGCGAACGAGGCGAGCGCGTAGCCGGCCGCGACCCGGCCGGCCACCGCGCGGCGCCGGTGCACCGCGACGGTGAACAGGGCGATCAGCGCCACCCCGGAGGCGCTGATCGCGTAGATGCTGAACAGGCCGGTGGTCACCGCGAAGCCGATCGGCCAGCGCCGACGCAGCCACACCCCGAGACAGCTCAACCCGCCGAGGGTGAGGTCCACGGCGAGCGGTACGTGGCCGGGGTGACGGTCGAGGCCGTCGACGAAGGTGATCGCGGTGAAGCCGATGGCGAGCAGGAAACACAGCGCGTCGACCATCCAGTCGCGCGGCGAGCGCCGGATCCGGCGTGCCTCGTTGGATTCGGCGGCCCGGTTACCGAGCAGTCCCGCGGGCAGCACGCCCCGATACCCGATCGCCGCCATAGCCATGATCAGAAAATACAGTGCGGCCAAGTCGCACCGCATCCGACCAAAGTATCGCCGGGAACATCTCCCTTGGTCAGCTGATGCCGACCTTCGACCGAAGAAGCACACCGGACCGCTCCGCCAGACTGATCCGCATGATCAATACGGCAGACAAGAGCGTCATGCGGTGGGGCGGCCTTGCCAGTATCGGCGGCGGCCTGCTCCTCATCCTCGTCTTCGCCATCGTCATCGTCATCGTCCTGGCTGGGCCGGACCCAGCCGGACCAGCCGGGCCGATCAGCAGGTTCCCCGACATCAAGCCGGTGCGCACAGTGGAGAACAGCCTGTATCTCACCGTCCTGCTCCTGTGGGTCCCGCTCTTTCCCGCCCTGCAGCACGGCCTCGCCGGCACGCGCCCGGCACCCGCTCTGTTCGGCAGCGCCCTGAACATCCTGGGCCTGGGGGTGCTGGCCGCGGGCGCGCTTCCCCATGTGGTAATGGTCGGACTATCCGACCGTTACCACGCCACCGGATCGTCGCCCAGCGACCAGGCAACCCTCGTGCTGCTGTGGGAGGCCACCCAGGGCATGTTCGACGCGCTGCTGTTGACGGGTTTGCTTGCCATGACCGTGGGAGTCATTCTGCTCGGCCTGGCCATGCAGGCGGCCCCGGCCTTCGGCGAGGGCGTCGGTCGGGTGAGCATGCTGCTCGGGACCGCTGGACTCGCGGCGGGAACGGTCACGCTGATCGCCCCCCACTCGCCGGCCGTCGCACTCGGCCTCTTCGCGCTCATCGCCTTCCATCTCATCCTCGGATGGAAGCTCTACCGGCTATCCAGGACGGCCTGACCTCGCGACTCCGCACTGGCTGCTGGCAGGTTCTCGCGCTCGGCTACGCTCGGTATCCCGATCTGGGTGGCGCCGTTGGAAGCCGAACAGGAACGTCAGCCCGACCACGATCCCCACGATCACGGTGACCAGACGGACCGGAGTCTCCGGAACTACCAGGCCTGTCGATGATCTGGTCGGCGGTCCTGGTCCACCGGAAGGGCTTGGCATGGGCGTTCCAATACTTGATCCACTGTTCGAGTGCGCAGGCCAGCTCGTCGACGGAGCAGAAGACGCCCCGGTCCAGGCGACGGCGTTGCAGCTCGGCGAACCACCGCTCCACCTGGTTGAGCCAGGACGAGTAGGTGGGGGTGAAGTGCAGCTGGAACCGCGGGTGCGCCAGCAGCCATCTCTTCACCGCCGGCGCCTTGTGCACGGAGAGGTTGTCGCAGATCAGGTGGACCGTCAGGCCCGGCTCGACCTGCCGGTCGATCTCGGCGAGGAACCCGGTGAAGTCCTCGGCGGTGTGCCGGGCGGAGGTTGCACCGATCACCGTGCCGGTGGCGGTGTGCAGCGCCGCGAACAGGTCGACGGTGCCGTGGCGGTGGTAGTCGTAGCTGCGGCGCTCCGGTGTGCCCGGCACCATCGGCAGCACCGGCGCGGTCCGTTCCAAGGCCTGGAGCTGTGGTTTCTCGTCGACGGAGAAGACCGCCGCGTTCTGCGGCGGGGCCAGGTACAGGCCCACCACGTCCCGGACCTTGTCGATGAGGAACGGGTCGGTGGAAATCTTGAACTCCTCGACCAGCCAGGGCGTGAGGCCGAAGGCCCGCCAGATCCGGTGCACGCTGGTCGGGGAGATCCCGACCCGCTTCGCCAGCGCGCGTTTGGACCAGTGGGTGGTGCCCTCGGGCACCTCTTCCAGCGTGCGGACCACGACTTCTTCGACCTGGGCGTCGGTGATCGTGCGTGGCACGCCCGGTCTCGGCTCGTCGCTGAGCCCGGCGAACCGGTCCCGGACGAACCGGTTGCGCCACCGCCCGACCGTCTCGCGGGTGATCCCCATCTCCGCGGCCACGGCCTTATTCGTCAACCCGTCCGCGCACCTCAACACGATGCGCGCACGCTGGGCCAGGCCCTGCGCGGTCCTGCGCCGGCTGGCCCACCCCTCAAGCGTTTGCCGCTCGGTCTCGGTGAGCACGAGCGGGAGTCTCGGCTTGCCTGCCATACCTCTATGAC
>NZ_CAAAFO010000097.1:4934-8325 GCF_900634715.1 Candidatus Protofrankia californiensis
GGCCTGGGGTACCACGCTCACCGTTCGGTCCACGGCGTCACCGGCTCAACTGCCGTCGAGCATGTCTCGGATCACCTGTTCCAGCTCCGGAAGCTTCTCCTTCAATACCTGCCAGACCAGCGCGTCGTCCACGGTGGCATAGCCGTGGATCAGGATGTTCCGGAACGCTACGATGCGAGGCAGCTCGGGGATCGCGGAGGCGATCTCTGGGGCGACCCTGGACAGCTGGTTCAACGCCTCGCCGATTATCTCGAACTCACGCTCGACCGCCGCGCGGAGCATCGCATTCGACAAATAATCCTCAAATGATCTTCCCTGAGCAAAGCCACGAGCGAGTTCGGCCGCGTTCACAGCGTCCCAAAGGTACTTCCGTGGATCAGGCCGCATACAGCGGCTGCCTGGTCCGCATGACCCGTTCACGGAAGTACGGGTTACGGATACTCGTGACACTGACGACATCGACGGCACGGCCCAACAGCCGCTCCAGCCCTTCCTTCAGACCAAAATAGGCGCCGAAGTAGTCGAACCCCGTGCGACCGTCGTCGAACTCGACCAGCACGTCGACGTCGCTGGTGTCGACGTCGAAGGAGTCCCCGACGGCGGAACCGAACACGTCGAGACGCCGGATCCCCAGTTCTCGGCACAGAGCCTGGATCTCCGCCCGCCTCGCCTCGATCAACGGATGCACGCCCACCTCCCCGCACACGATTGTGCCCGACCGGCTGACCGGCCGACCGGCGCGTCGCCCAGCCCGGAGCGTCGACGCGACTTCACCCGTCGTCGAAGATCACGCGTCGTCGGCGTATCGCCCCGGCCGGGACCAGCGAACACTGGCAGGTACGGAACAGTCTCATGACGCCGGTCACAAGGCTCACCGTGGATGCGAGTTCTACCAGATTTACAGAACTTATGTTCGATGCTGGCTCCGGCTTGATCGTCTCAGTGTTCATTGGACATCGTCCCTGGTCAGCAATCGTGTCGCGACCGGGCGGACGATGATTTCGGAGCCTTCAACCAAGATCAAGAGGTTCTTATTGTGGCGCGTTAGGTCTACCACGCAGCGTTATCAAGCCTCCGACCTGCATAAATAGGTTCGATCTATCGGCCTGGATGATCCGCGCGATGGTGAACGGGCAGGTGGGCGGGTCGTGCTGGCGGTTCGAGCTCCCTCCAGTTCCCGGACAGTCGACTACGTTCGGTAGCTGCCGGTGTGTGCTGTCGCGCGGTCGCGCCGTCCCGAAGCCGGTGGCCACCTGGGGTCGCGGCGGTGTCGGCGGGCATCACGAAGGCCGGCGCGAGGTGCCGGATGCGGTGGCGAGCCGTAGGCGGTCGATGAGTTTGGTGAGGTTGCGGACCTGGGTCGAGTCGCGGCCGAAAGTGGCTACCAGGATTCGGCGGACGCCTTCGAGCTCGACAAGGGCTTCGTCGTGGTGGCCGGCGGCGGCGAGCAGCTGGGCGATGGTGATGCGGGCCTCGCGGATCCTGTCCGGTTCGTCGTCGCTGGCGGTCGGGTCGGCGTTCTGGACGTAGAACCGCAGCTGCGCGAGGGCCTTGTCGGGCTTGCCTGCCTGTGCATAGCCGATGCCGGCGTGGTAGGCGCAGTCGAGGACATAGGGGTGGCTCGCCTCCAGGCGGTACCGGCGGTACTCGTGGCCGGCGGCGTCGAAGAGAGCGGCCGCGCGGGTGTACTCGTCGGCGAAGAACAGTGTGGCGGCGAGGAGATGTCGCAGCTCCAGCCCGCGGGCGGGGTCCTCGGCCCCACGCTCGACGCCGTCCTCGATGAGGCTGATGGCCTCGGAGGGGCGGTCATTGTCGAGGAGCACGCGGACGTTGGCGCGCAGCCTGTAGACATCCGCGTCGGAGAGCTGCGGATGGCGGGCGGCGGGGGCGCGGCGGCGGGGTGGTGCGAGCAGGGGGCGGCGGAAGGGGCGGGTCGGGTCACGGCTGTCGTCGGTCGGGTCACCGGTCGGCCTGGCTCGGCCGTCTCGCCCGCCGACACCGCCGGGCGTGCCCGCATGGGCGGGATCTGTGACCAGTGGGACGAGGGTGTCGTAGACGGCATCTGCGGTGGGGCGCTCCCTGGGCACCTTCGCCAGCATGGCGGCGACCAGGGCGCGGAGTGCGAGCGGGAGGCCGCGGCGGCGGGCATGGACCGGTGGCGCGGGCGTCTGGACGTGCTGGGCGCGTAGCGACAGGTCGGCGGTCTCGTAGAACGGGAGGTCGCCGGTGAGGAGCTCGTAGAGCAGGCAGCCGAGGGAGTAAGAGCCGGGGGCTGCCGTCGCGGTTCGTCTCGGAGCCGGTGTCGTAGACGGCCGGGATGCCGGGGTGTTCGAGCTGGGCGGTGGTGCGGATCTCGCGGAGGAACCGCCTGCGGTCGCGTTCCAGCTGGTCGAGGAGCTCGACGGCCTCCGGGCTGTCGGGCGAGGTCGGGACCTGGCCGGGGTGGGACTGCCTGAGCACCTTGATGGCGACGGGCCGGTCGAGACGCTCGTCGTAGCCGTAGAAGACCTGACTCATCCCACCGCGGCCGAGCTCGCCGTCAACCCGGTAGCGCCCGGCGAACCGCCGCTTTCCGTCTGGCTCGCCCGCCGGGCTGGCCGCGTCGGTGTCCGCCACGCTTCCCCCCTCGCAGTCCCGTCGGTATGTATCAGTCGATGCCGGCGGGGCCGGATCCGGTGGTTTCGCGGAGCATCTCGGCGCGGAGGCGGGCCAGGGCCTCGTCACGGGCGGGCTCGGTGATGATCCGGTAGGCGCGCTTGCGGGCGGCTTCCTTGATGGCCTTCTGGAACTCGGTGTTGTCGAAGTAGAGCTTCATGAACTCGGTGTTGCGCTCGGCGTTCTCGGCGACGATGTCGTCGAGCCGGTCGTCGGCGACCTGGCCGAAGCGGGCCTCGTCGTTCATCAGCGCGATCTGCTGCATCTGGGTGTCCTCGACCAGGCCGAACTCAACCCTGCCGAAGGGATCTGGGCTTATCTGAAGACCGGTGTCCTGGCCAACCTGGCTGCGCTCGGCCTGGATCATCTGATCCGTGTCACCAAGACCGCACTCAAACGTATCCAGTACCGCCCCGGCCTGCTCTGGGGTTTCCTGGCCACGAGAGCCAGGGAGAGCCATGAGGCGAATGCTCTACGGACTGGGCGCATCCGGTACAGGGATCGCGATAACCGTGAGTCCATCGATGCCGGCGAAATCGGCGGGATTGCACGTGTACACCGGGAGATCGTTGGACAGGGCCGTCGCCGCGATCATGGCGTCATAGGCACGGGCCGACGGCTTGCGGCCAGCCCGCCGCAGCGAGGCCGCCACACGTCCGAACGCCCGGGCCGCCGGCGCGTCGAAGGGCAACGGGTCGAAGTCGGCCTCTGCCTGCTGAACATGAGCCTGGCGGGC
>NZ_CAAAFO010000097.1:8607-11190 GCF_900634715.1 Candidatus Protofrankia californiensis
CACATGTTCGATGTCGTTCGACGCGCCCCCGTCTCGGGGTTCACCGCGCATCGTCCCTGGTCAACATGCGCTTCCCGACCGGGCGGACGGTGATTTCAGGACCTTCAAACAAGATCAAACTGTTCTTATTGTGGTGCGTCAGGTCCATCACTCGTCCGATGGGTAGGCCCCGCATACCGTCTGACCTGAGCGTTTAGGACCCGTAATGGAAGAAGCTATTCTTTTGCCGGGTTGATGGCTGGTCAGTGGCCGCCTGCGCCAGTTGAGGGTGATGCGGGAGAACAGCCTGTGCTCTATCTTGTTCCATTTACTGGTTCCAGGCGGGTAGCGGCGGACGGTGATCTCCAGGCCGGTGGCAGCGGCAAGCCTGGCGAGTTCATGCTTCCATAGCCAGAGTCGGTGGCCATTGGAGCCGCCACCATCGGCGGTGATGAGCGGTCTCCTCGCCGTGGGGTATTTCTTCTTCCCCATCGTGTTCCACCATGTGGTGATGGTGGCGACCGCGAACACGGAGGTGTCGTGGTCATCCCGACCGATACCCAGGCGCTGTTGTCGGCGATGTCGTAGACGCCGTAGGGGATGGCCTTGCCATCGGCGAGGCTCGGGAAGTCGTAGGTGTCGACATCCTCGGGCTCGTCGTTGGGCAGCGGACCGTCGTGGACCTTCCCGCCCGAGCGGGTCAGCGCGGTCGCGTGGTGGCTTTCCTTGCCGACGTCCAGATCACAGAACATGGTGTAGGGCTCGGCGGCGGGCCCGTCGGTCTCCTCCAAATCAGGTCGTCCTCTCCTCGTCGCCGGACCAGGCCGGACCGAGGACGGCGTGCCGGCAGCCACGTTACGAGCAGGCGTCACCACGGCCAGGTCTCTCTCAGCGGTCACGTCCGTCCGCCGCCTCCGGTGACACCACACTTTGGATCATGGTCGACCGGTGGGTTTGAGTCATGCCGGAGACGGTGGCCTGGGCGGCCCGTTTCGGGCTTGGAAAAAAGGTGGGGCGAGTTTTCGGTAGCTGGGACAGCCGAAAAGTCGCCCACTTTCATGATCGATAATGTCGGAGTCCCGGACCCAACAACAAGACGGGCACCCCGCGCCGAGCGCCGCCACGTCGGCCCGTCGGCGGCCACCCGCCGCCGATCGGTGGTCGTCGGGACGCGGCAGGGCGGAGTGCGACGCGGCACAGCGGCGCTCAGCGGCACCGCCGCCACGACGAGGACAAGCGACAGTAGAATTCTTCTTGACAACTTTTCTTTTCGGATGCACCATGAACCCATGCTCGATGTCGCAGTGATCGAAGACCCGGCCGCAGCCGAGGTCTCGCTCGACCCGGTGCGCGCCCGGCTGCTGGCCGCCCTGGCCGAGCCCGGCTCGGCCACCACGCTGGCCGCACAAACAGGCCTGACCCGGCAGAAGATCAACTATCACCTGCGCACGCTGGAACAGCACGGCCTCGTCGAGCTGGTCGAGGAACGACGCAAGGGCAACTGCACCGAACGGGTACTGCGGGCCACCGCGAGCTCCTACGTCATCTCCCCGGCCGCGTTGGCGGACGTCGCCCCGGACCCTGACCGCGCCCGGGACGAGACCTCGGCCCGGTGGATGCTCGCCCTCGCCTCCCGCCTCATCAAGGAAGTGGGCGAACTCCTCGCCGGCGCCACCACGGCTCGCAAGCGGCTGGCGACGTTCGCCGTCGACAGCGAGATCCGCTTCGCCACCGCCGCCGACCGGGCCGCCTTCGCAGCGGAACTGTCCGAGTCGGTCACCGCGCTGGTCACCAAGTACCACGACGAGAAGGCGCCGGGTGGGCGCAAACACCGACTGGTGATCGCCCTACACCCCAGCCTGAAGATCCCGAGCGCGAACCCCAACCCATACCCGAGCCCAGCCGGGCCCGACCTCACCGAGGAGAGCTGACCATGTCGAACGAGTTGCCGAACCAATCCAAGCGGGAATTCGCGATCGAGCGCGAGACGGTGCTGCCAACCACGCCCGAGGAGTACTGGGACGCGGTCACCACCGGCAACGCCGGCTGGCTGTGGCCGACGGAAGCCCCAGAGCCGCAGGTCGGCGGGGCCGCCCCGTTCGACGGCACGGTGCTGGCCTGGGACCCACCGCACCACCTCATCGTCCGGTCCGAAGGCCCGGACGGCTGGTTCAACCAGCTCGAACACCTCGTCGAGTCCCGCGACGGCGGGACGACCTGGGTCCGCTACGTGCACAGCGGAGTGTTCGTTGACGACTGGGACAACCAGTACGACGGTGCCGACAAGCACACCGACTTCTACCTGCACACGCTCGGCCAGTACCTGCAGTACTTCAGCCGCCGCCCGGCGAGCTACGTGGCGGTCGACGCACCGGCCTCCTCGATCGCCCCGGACGGGTTCGACGCGCTGCGCCGCGCCCTCGGGCTCGCCGACGCCAAGCAGGGCGACCAGGTCCGTGTCACGGTTCCCGGCCTCGCGCAGCCGGACGCAGTCGTCGACTACCTGACCCCGCACTTCCTCGGCCTGCGCACGGACGACGCGATGTACCGCGTCTTCGGCCGCAACGCCTTCGGGGCGCCGGTCGCCGTCGCCGTCCACATGTT
>NZ_CAAAFO010000097.1:11516-14821 GCF_900634715.1 Candidatus Protofrankia californiensis
CCGACCTGACGCGGACCAGCAGGGCACGGAGAAGGCGCTGCGGTCCTGGCTCGAGGAGGTCTACGCCTGACCCCTGACAGAGGAATCAGATCCAGCCCGAGTCGCAGCACGTAAGGGTGGGACTGCGTCACACCATCAGCCGTAGCGCCCCAGGCGCAGATCATTTTTCCTCAGTGCGCCACCCCGTGATGGGGCTCCGCGGCTTGCTCACCGGATGGCCACGGTTATTCCACCAGCCGTATGGCGCAGAACGGCATCGCGGCGCGGGCCAGACGGCTGTCAGAAGTCACAAGAGCAAGATCGCGCGCTTCGGCGAGCGCGACGTACGCCGCGTCGTAGCCGCTGATCCCGGATCGACGTTGCCACATGCGAGGCAGAAGAGCATCGATGCGGACATCGTCCACCCCGAGATGGGGAAGCCGGGCGATGGCGCTACGCGCCCGCTCTTCGCTGATCTTCTTGCCGAGGGTGAGTCCACGCATCACGGAGAAGACCTCGACCATCCAGTGTTCGGGTGCCGTCCACTCGGCGTCGTGTCCCAGAACCACCCGCGCCCGCTGGCCACGCTCGTCGGCGTAGACCAGTGCGTTCACCAGGACGGACGCATCAATGACGATCAATCGACGCCGTCGCTGTCGGACCGGCCGCCGGGACGGCCGTCGTCACGCTGGGCGCGGGCGGCCGCGAGGACCTGCGCGGCGTCAGGTGCATCTGGACCGGCTCCGTCGCCGCCCGCGAGTTCACGCTCGACCGCCGCGAGTATCCGCTGGTTTCGCGCGAACCGCGCCTGACGGGTGAGCACGCCCAGCAGGAATGCCTGCAGAGATTGCCCCTGCCGGCGGGCGTCTTCACCCAGCGCGTCTCGCACGTCCTCCGGCACGTCACGGATCGTGATGGCAACCGTCATGCCTGCATGATGCCTGCATTTTGCAGGCAAGGTCAGGTGAAAACCGGTAAGGGCGACCCTGGGCAGCACTGTCGACGGGAAGATCTGCTGTCAAGATCGACAGGTTCTGGCGGATGCAACAGTGCCCTTCGGACCTATCCACCCTGGTGCGCAAAGAGATCGAACTCGCGAAGGCAGAGGTCCGGGAGGAGGGGACCAGGGCCGCCAGGGGCGGAGGGCTGCTCGGCGGCGCCGGCCTCAGCGGCTACTTCACCCTCCTGTTCGCCTCGGTCGCGCTGATGTACCTGATCGACCAGGCGATCCCCCTGGGGTGGGCTGCCTTCGTCGTCGCGGTGATGTACGCGCTCGTGGGGGCTGTGCTCTACACGACGGGCCGGCGCGAGTGGAAGAAGGTGTCGCCCACACCGCAGCGGACCGCGGAGACAGTAAAGGAGGATGTCCGATGGGCAGAAAGCCGGACGAGGTGAAAGCCGACATCGAGCGGACCAGGGCCCGGTTGGGCGAGGATCTGGACACCCTCACCGAGAAGGGTGACTCCCTCCCAGGTCGCCACCCGGCGGGTGGACGACGTCCGTCGGGTAGCCGGCGGTGTCCGTGACCAGGTGATGGGGCAGGCGTCCGAAGCCCGCAACCGGGTGGCCGACACGGCGGACAGCGTCGGGCAGCGGGGTACCGCGGCCACCGCACGGTCAGAACCGTGAAAGTGATTATCATATCATGCAGGGTGTCATGGCGGACCGGTGTCGTCCGGGTGGGGCTGCCGTGTGACCGGGACGGGTCTTCCGGGCCAGGTCGGGCGCCCCTCGACCAATCGATCACAGGCGTCCACGGACGCAGCCGAAAACCCGGGACACCTGTCAGACTCCTCACCACCGCCATTGAGCACCGTGGTAGGCGTCAGGCGCTGACGGGTTTCCGTAACCATCCGATGGATGGCTCACCATGAGGATTATCAGCGGTCTTGGATGTCGTCTCGGCGGGCGCGCAGGACCGCGTCATGGATCGTGATGTCGCGGCCTTCGGGGTCGGTGGCCGGCCGGGGCCGGGCTTCGGCGACTTCGATGGTCCAGCCGTCCCCGAGTGTGTCGGCGACGTCGTCGGCGGTCCAGCCCACCTCTGCCAGCCCTGGCCGGGGCATCGTGGTGTGGAGGTCGCTGGGGTCATGGCCGACGATCAGGAGCGTGCCGCCGGGTGCGACGGCGGCGGCGAGGTGGGCGAACAGTGCCTGCCGCGGCACTGGTGGTAGGTGCAGGAAGTGCGCGGTGACCAGGTCGTACGTTCCGGGCGGGGGGTGGGCGGTCAGGTCGGCGTGTTCCCAGATGATGTCGAGGCCGAACCGGTTGGCCTGCGCGGCGGCGCGCTGCAGGGCTGTGGTCGACAGATCGATGCCGGTGACCCGCCAGCCGCGGGCAGCGAGCCAGCACGCGTCTGCGCCCTCGCCTGCGCCGGCGTCGAGCGCCGTGCCGGCTGGCAGGTCGGTGACCTCCGCGACCAGCACGGGGTTGGGGTTTCCGCTCCAGGTCTGTGGCCGGGACCGGTACCGCTCGTCCCATGCCTGCTCGCCGTAGGTCCGTTCGTACCGGTGGGCCTCGACCGCCTGCCTGGTGTCGTCGGCGATGAGGTCGGCGTTGATGGCGGCCGCGGCGGTGAGTCCGGCTGCGGCGGAGGTCACGACCTGCGCCTGCACGTCGGCGACGTTGCCCGCGACCCACACCCCGGCTACGGCGGTCGCGCCTGAGGCGTCCGCGTCGATGCGGCTGCCGAAGACGTGCTCACCCAGCCGTACCTCGATTGGCTGCAGACCGAGCGGGGCGAGCAGGTCGGCGCGGGCGGTGAAACGCGGCTGGACCGCCACGGCCTGGCAGGGGAAGAGCTGGCCAGAACGCAGCCGGATGCCGGTGAGCCGGTCGTCGGTCACCTCCAGGGCCGCGACCTCGCCGTCTACGATGGTGATCCCGCGCGCCGCGAGCTGTTCGGACTGCTCGTCGTTGAGGTCGGGTGCGGTGTGGCGGAACAGGGTCACGTCAGCGCTCCACTGCCGGAACAGCAGGGCCTGGTGCGCCGCCATCGGGCCGCTGGCCAGGACCGCGATCGCCTGGTCGCGGACCTCCCAGCCGTGGCAGTACGGGCAGTGCACCACGTCGCGTCCCCACCGTTCGGCCACCCCGGGCACGTCGGGCAGCTCGTCGGTCAGGCCGGTGGTCACCAGCAGCCGCCGCGCCCGCACGGCCCGGCCGTCGGCGAGCGACACCCGGAAGCCACCGCCGGCGTCGAGGTGCTGGGCGGAGGCGACGGTGCCGGTCACGACCTCGCCGCCGTAGCCGGTCACCTCGGCGCGGCCGGCGGCCAGTAGGTCGCCCGGGGACGTGCCCTCGCGGGCCAGGTAGTTGTGGACGTG
>NZ_CAAAFO010000097.1:15197-19700 GCF_900634715.1 Candidatus Protofrankia californiensis
GGGTGATCGACGATGTGCCCGGCCTCGACGGCGTCCTGGCGGCTGTGGGCCCGCGGCTACGCGCGCTGCGCCAGCAGCGCGGCGTGACGCTGCCACAACTGTCCAAGGCCACCGGGATCTCGGTCAGTACCCTGTCCCGCCTGGAGTCCGGCCAGCGCCGGCTCACCCTGGAGCTGCTGCTGCCGCTGGCCCGGGTGCGCCAGGTGCCGCTGGATGAACTGGTCGGCGCGCCGCCGACCGCCGACCCCCGTATCCACCTCCGCCCATCACCCGCAACGGCATGACCTTCATCCTGCTGACCCGCCGACCCGGCGGGCTCCAGGCCTACAAGATGGTCATCCCGGCGCACTGGCCCGCGTGCGGACTAGCGATCTTTGGTCGCTGGGTTCTTCACATCTGTGTCACGTTTCAGCTTGATGGGCGCCCCGTGACCGGATGTGACGATACCCCGCCGCCGAGAACGGGGGACACCAGACGACGGAGTGTGAGAGAGGGTAGCAAGAAACGGGCGATACCGAATGCTGAGCAACGCCTACCGTCAAGGACATAATGACGTCAAATATGCGACCCTGCTAATTCAACCTCGGTAGCGGGGTCATTGTTGTTTGGTGGCTATTAGCTCAGGGCATAGTCGTAGCCTAGGGGGTAGTTTTTCTTTGTGGTCTTGTTAGGGGCAGGTGGCCTATTCTGCAACTTTTGCCAGTACGGAGGCATATAACGGTCTCGTTTATTACGAAAAGAGGTGATAGAAATGAGAAAAGTATTTACGTTAATCTTCGCGGTGTTCCTGGTTTTGATGAGCTTGTTCGTTGGTACGGGGGCCGCGCTGGCCACGAAGGCTCCACCTGTTACCCGGCATTTATGAAGATCTCCACCTCGCATGCGGCGAGTGCACGAACGGATCTTGTTACGTTCAGGTTTCGGGGGGCCGCGCCTACCTGCACGGCAGCGTACGTACCGAGATCTGAATTGATCGCTGATCCATCAGGTCAACGTTTATTCGTTCCGGGCCGAAGCTTCGTGAAGGTGACGTGTCATCCTGCAACCGCGCATAACGAGCAGGGTCAGCCTACCGCACCCGGGAACCTGTTCTCGCTCCGCACGACGAACATCATCAAGATCAAGTTGGGCGGCGATTTCGAAGCCGTGTTGACGTACTTCGTAGGGCTGCGGCAGCGCCAACCAGCACCGCCAGTACACCCCACCGTTAACACACAGGGTAACACGGTTGTTGTTGGCATTCCGACGCGTTGAATGCCACGGTAAAACAACTTTTCTACAAAGCTGACGCACTGACCGGTTGAGGGCGCTGCGGGCATCCGCCGTCGCCGTGCATGGCACGAAGTGCCCCAATGGATGTTATCCCCCGGTGGAACCCGGCCCCAATCGGCGCTCTCCGTGGCCCTCAGATATTGATCTATCGCCCTTACCGGACAACCCTGGCTTGTGCCCACCACCCCAGCCGCCGCCTGACAGCAACATCATCACTGGCCAATCCGTGAATGGAGACCATACAAGCTCCGTTTACGGAAAATCACCTCCCGCTATCCCTACTCTGAAGGAGAATCTGTTGGTGCCTGTTTTGTGTGAACCGGCTGTCGCGGTTCCAGAAAATGTCCTGACCATGGGCGAAACTCTTGAACTGGCTCAGCGTCTTCACAGAGACCATCATGCCCTTCCCCTCGCTCTGCGTCTCATAAGTAACACCGGTGTCGTAAAGCGCCACATTGTTCGCCCAATTGACGAAACGTTGAATCACCCAGGTTTTGAGATCAGAAACCGTATCTACGAAGAAGAGGCCAAGGCGCGAGTTCCGGACGTTGTACGCCGCGCGCTTCGCAATGCAGAGATGTCGCCTGCGGATATCGA
Organism: Candidatus Protofrankia californiensis; assembly: GCF_900634715.1. Classification (GTDB taxonomy): domain Bacteria; phylum Actinomycetota; class Actinomycetes; order Frankiales; family Frankiaceae; genus Protofrankia; species Protofrankia californiensis. Next base: position 17,067 of record NZ_CAAAFO010000097.1, read on the forward strand.
TATGATAGTGTACCTGTCTTGCACGGGGTTCATGATGCCATCACTGACGGCATGGCTTATCAATAATCTCGGATTCAAACCAGAGACACGGCAGCTCCCCATTGCTCAGCTGGGCTGTGCAGCTGGCGGAGCAGGGATCAACCGTGCATTTGACTTCTGCACCGCCCATCCCGGCTCAAATGCTCTAGTCGTGGCATGTGAGTTCTGCTCACTCTGCTATCAACCCGCCGATATTGAGATCGGCAACCTACTGTCGAACGGCCTATTCGGCGACGCCGTAGCGGCTGTCGTGGTGCGTGCGTCCGGGGGGACAGGTATGCGCTTGGAGCGGACAGGTTCCTACCTGATCCCGAACACCGAGCAATGGATTTCCTACGCCGTAAAAGCTACGGGCTTCCATTTTCAGCTTGACCGACGTGTCCCGAAGACCATGGAACCGCTGGCGCCAGTCCTGCGAGACCTGGCAGAAGAGAATGGGTGGAACGCATCACTGTTGGACTTTTACGTAATCCACGCCGGCGGGCCCCGCATATTGGACGACCTAAGCCGATTTCTCGATGTCGCACCTAACGAATTTCGCCACAGCAGGGCAACGCTTACCGAGTATGGAAACATCGCGAGCGCCGTCGTACTTGACGCCCTTCGGCGGATCTTCACTGAAGGCGGGGTTCCCGATGGTGGACGCGGTATCCTGGCAGGTTTTGGCCCCGGGATCACGGCGGAGATGTCAGTCGGGCGCTGGCAAGCAGATCCCTCAAAGCAAAGAGAGCGGACTGAGGTTGAAGAGCAAGCTTGAGTTTGGACTGGATCCGAATGGGCGGCCCAGGCGTCAGCTAGCGCGCCGCTCGGAGCCGAGTAATTCGCCCCCGAATTACAAGATCAGTCTAGAAGAGCCATAGTGGAGGGACCGGGCCGCCAGGTGGCTTTTTGGCCTTTGTCGGGCCATGTCGGGCTCCTGGCTCTTGAGTGGAGAGAGATATCCGGGATCCGTATGTCCCGGATATCGACGTGCGCACCACACTTTACCAGCGGTTTCGCAGCCTTACTCTCGGCATAGAACGTTCCGATCAGGGTATGGGTCTGATGACCTGCTGAACCTACTGCAAAAATATATTAATGTCAGGTCATGTTTATTTAAATCTGTTTTTAACAAAGCTACTCGGGCCGGTCAGCTAAGAACGGGAAACGAGGGGGCTTGATGTTTGTGCGCCGGATCGATAGAGCGCTTTTCGAAAATGCGGTTTGCAAGATATCCATTAACGGCCGTCCCGATCCGGGCCTGACCCCACCGCGGATTGCTCATCGGTGATTTCGCGTTCCTTGGACGGCCCGATCGACACCGGATACGCCGACCATAAGTACCTTCTGGGAAAGGTGGCGCAAGATGTCCATTTCGAACTCCGTGCAGACGTGTCCGTTCCGACACGATGACACTCTGGAACCGGACCCCTTCATGGCCCGGATGCGAACTGAGGCCCCCGTCGCCCGCGTCCGGATGCCGTATGGGGAAGGCGACTGCTGGCTGGTCACCCGCTATGAGGACGTGCGGACAGTCACCGCAGACCGGCGCTTCAGCCGGGCCGCGCTGACCGGGCGGGACTTCCCGCGGATCACGCCTGCCCCCATCGCGCAGTCCGAGGCGATCAACCTCATGGATCCGCCTACGCTGAACAGAGTGCGCAGCCTGATTCTCAAGGCGTTCACCACGCGCCAGGTCGAGGAATTGCGGCCCTGTACACAGCAGGCCACGGACGAACTGCTAACCAGAATGGCCGAGCATGGCGCGCCGGCCGATCTCGCTGATCACCTGGCGGGCCAGTTGCCGCTGATGACGATCTGTGTACTGATGGACATCCCCGAGGCGGACCGGCCCCAGCTTCGCCGGTGGGCCTCGGCCATGATGTCCATGAGCGCCGCCGACCGGGCTTCGGCGGTCGAAGCGAAGGCGGAACTGCGGGCGTACTTCACCGAGCTGACAGCGACACGCCGCCGTGTCCCTGGCGACGACCTGGTCAGCGCGCTCGCCACCGCGCGGGTCGGTGGCGAGATGCTCAACGAAGAGGAATTGGCCGTGCTGGCAATGCTCTTGCTGGTCACCGGTCACGACACCACCACGTACAGCATCAGCAACATCATCTACACGCTGCTGACGCACCCCGTGCAGCTTGGCCAGTTGCGCGCCCATCCCGAGTTCTTGCCGCGGGCCATCGAGGAGTTGCTGCGGTACATCCCGTTCCGTCAGGGCGTCGGCATTCCGCGGGTGGCCCTGGAGGACGTCGAGTTCGACGGTGTCACCATCAAGGCGGGTGACACGGTGCACGTGTCGTATCTGACTGCCAACCGCGACGAACTGGTCTACGACCGTGCCGACGAACTCGACTTCGGACGGAAGGATCCTGTCCCGCATATGACCTTCGGATACGGCAGCCACCACTGCCTCGGATCTCATCTGGCGCGCATGACGCTCCAAGTCTCCATTGGCACACTGCTCACCCGTTTCCCCGGACTGCGGCTGGCCGTACCTGCGCAGGACGTGCAGTGGAACACAGTGTCAATCTGGCGTTATCCGCTCGCACTGCCGGTTGCCTGGGCCTGTCACGCCGCTTCGACGCGGTGATCTGCGAGTCGATCGAA
>NZ_CAAAFO010000098.1:0-2686 GCF_900634715.1 Candidatus Protofrankia californiensis
GTGGACTGCCTCGCCGGTGGGTGCGGAGGGTCTGGATGTACTCCCACAGGGTGTCGGCGTCGACCCATTCCGTCTTGGTTGCGAGTTGCAACAGGTGCCAGGTCCTGACGACCTGGATGCTGTGCCGGGTAGCGAGCCGTGCGGCGTCGTTGTCGTCGGTAACGAAGAAGCCGTGCACGCGACGACGAATCATGATTGCGAGTGTCTCGGCCTCACCGAGGTGCTGGTAGGGGTGGTCGCCTGGGCTCGCGAGCTCTTCGCGAAGGAGCCGCGTGTCCTGGAGTTCTGCCGCGTCGGGGAACCAGGGCGACCCGAAGATGCCCCTGGCGTCAGCCAACGCGCTGAGGTCGGGTTCCCGCGCCGACGAGTCGCATTCCGATGCCACGGTGGCGCACCAGCGGCCGTTGCCGTTCGCCAACCGCTCCAGCAGATCCATGCGGTTGATGATCGCAAAGTTGATCAGGACAGTGTTGTCCGGGAACAGGAGCACGGCCACGGTTCAGAAGCCCAGCGCCTTGGCGAGATCATCGACGTCCACCTCGGGCACTGCGGGACTGTCGACTTCCAGCGCATCGGGATCGATGCCGAGCATCCAGGCAAGTGCTCCCTTGCCGAGGACCCCGGATGCGATCCCTTTGAGGTGCGCCTCCTGGAGCGCAAGGGGAAACCGACGCCGGGCGGCCGCGTCCATGCGTAGGGTGATCTCGTCCTTACCCGAGCCGCAAGCCCCGTGACGCCGCAGAAGCCGCTGGGTCGTCTGTCCGGCCCACGTCCGCACTACAGCGGGCAGGTGACCGTTCAGAACGTTCAGGCGGCGGGCGAGCGCATCGGTGGACACACCCCACTGCCACACGAGGTCAGCCAGCCCGGCGGCGTCCAAGCGGTCCCAGTCGATCACGGCAAGCGACTCGCGGGGGAGCAAAAGATCCGCAGCGAACGCGTTCGCGGCCGCCTCGTGCCGGTCCCACTCGGTCTCGGAAAGCCCCTGGTCGTGGTGGCCCCGGACGAGGTGGCCCAACTCATGCGCCATCGACCAGTTCTCCCGGAACCAGTTCCCGGTCGCCGGGAGCGCGATCACGCGGTGCCCACCGATGGTGAACGAATACGCAGTCGACAGGTCAGCGACCCGCACGACATCGACGCCGAGCCGGTTCTCCAACCGGTCCGCGAAGGGCCGCACGAAGTTCTCACCCAGCGCCGTCCTGGCCCCATCAGGGCTCTCCGGAAGGACTGGTCCGTGCCGCGGCTCGGGGTAGGTCTGACGGTAGGCCAGTGCGATGTCGCGCAGCACCTGCTCGTCGGCATCGCGCCCGGGTACATCCCGACGGCCCGTCGCGTGGTCGAAACTGTGACGCGCCGCGACGATGAGCCGATGCGGGTCAGGCTGTCCGGTGATCAGCCAATGGATGTCCGCATTCAGCCGGTCAGCCAGGCGCGCCAACTCGATCGAGGAGAAGGCACGCTTGCCGTTCAGAGCACGTGAGAACGCATCGGGAGTCATCCCGATGTCCTCTGCGATGTCCCGATGCCGGGTGGTGGGGCAGGCCTGCCTGATGTGCTCCAGCACCCGGTCGCCGATGCTGTGCATGGAGGCATGGTACCTGTTCCGTTGGGATAATCCCAACGGAACGCGCCCGTTGCCGTACCTCTGAGGAGCCACGATCAAGCGGCGGGACGACACTCCTTCGGAGCCAGCCTGTCACTAAAAGAATCCGAACGCTCACGTAACGGCAGACTCATTGGCCGTGTCTGGGAACACCGGGACAAACGCCCAGCTCGGCCGATGGTGTACGAAAACCGGTTGACGGGGCTCGGCCCCCGGGCAGGCATCGAAGTCTACGGGAAGCCGTGCAAAGCACGGTGAGCATAGTGATCCGTGTGCCCCCGGTGGGATTCGAACCCACACTGTCGGTGGTTTGAGCACCGTCTCTCTGCCGTTGGAGTACAGGGGCCGGCAGTCAGAACCCAGGACGTTGGGTCTTGAAGTCTCTGTCGAATCGGTCAATATGCAGGTAGAGCTTCCTCCAAGACTGTAGCCGGGTAAGGTGCGGATCGACCGACCGCCCCGCATCGCGGCGGGTCAACAGTATGATCCTAGCCCTGCGAGCCCAGGAGTCCGACTCGATGAGCCAGCCATCCTCGACCCCCCGCCGGGTGCTGATCGCCGAGGACGAGGCCTTGATCCGTCTCGATCTGCGGGAGATGCTCCAGGAGGAGGGCTATGAGGTGGTCGGCGAGGCGGGAGACGGCGAAGTAGCGGTCAGTCTTGCCTCCAAGCTCCGCCCTGACCTGGTCATCCTCGACGTCAAGATGCCCCGGATGGACGGGATCGACGCCGGCGCGCACATCGCCAAGGAACGGATCGCGCCGGTGGTGATCCTGACCGCGTTCAGCCAGCGGGACCTCGTGGAGCGGGCCCGTGACGCCGGGGCGATGGCCTACGTCGTCAAACCGTTCCAGAAGAAGGACCTGCTACCGACGATCGAAATGGCCATGAGCCGCTTCACCGAGATCGTGAGTCTGGAAGCCGAGGTCGAGGACCTGCAGGGTCGCCTTGAGGCCCGTAAGATCATCGAAAGGGCGAAGGGGGTCCTGCAGACCGAGCACGGTATGACCGAGCCGGACGCCTTCCGCTGGATCCAGCGCACGTCGATGAACCAGCGCCGCACGATGCGTGCCGTGGCCG
>NZ_CAAAFO010000098.1:2989-7347 GCF_900634715.1 Candidatus Protofrankia californiensis
CCGGCCACGGCGGCGCATACATGCCGTGTTTGCCGGTGCGGCCGCCCTGATCGTGGTGATCGCAGCCGTCGTCGCGGTGGGGCTTGCCGCCGGTTCGCCGGCGGACGGTCCGCCCGGACCACGGACTCGGACGGCCACGCTCGGACTGATGGCACCGCTGTCCGCCGACCTCGCGCCCGCGGGTACGGCTGTGCGCAACGCCGTTCGCCTCGCGGTCGACGAGGCGAACTCCCAGGGCACCATCCCGGGCTGGAAGATCCGGATGAGCGTCCAGGACGACCTGTCCAGGCCGGACGGCGGCGCCCGGGCCGCGGGTGCTCTCGCCGCCGACCAGAGCGTGATCGGTGTGGTCGGACCGCTGAGTTCCACGGTGGCGATGATTGCCCTGCCCACCTTGGACGCCGCCGGGATCGCGGTGGTCTCGCCGTCCAACAGCCGGCCCGAACTGACCGGCGCCGCCTCGTCGACCCCCCGGACCCGGCCGTACCGGACCTACTTCCGGCTGAGCGGAACGGATGTGCTGGCGGCCCGCTATGCCGCCGAGTACGCCGTGCGCGTCATGGGCCGTAGCCGGATCGCGGTGGTGGACGGCGGCCCGGACTTCGGCACCTCGCTCGCGGAACGCTTCGCCGCCGAGGCCTCTCGGCTCGGCGCGACCGTCACCGGGACACACCGGGTCGACGGCAGCGCCGACGACGGATCCGAGGTCGAGCAGGTGGCCCGGCACCTGCGTACCGAGGCCCCCGACCTGGTGTATGTGGCGACGGGCTACGCCTTTGCCGCGAAGCTGCGCAATGAACTGGCCGAGCACGGCCCGGCCGTGTCCGTTCTGGGTTCCGACGGGTTGTTCGACCCCCACTACCCCGGGCGGACGCAGAGCGCCTCCGAGGAAGACCTGGTCACCGACCTTGCCGCACCCCTGTCCGAATTGCCGCAGGCCGGGGAGTTCGCTGCGGCCTACCTCGACCGGTGGTCCGACGAGGACGGCAGCGACAGCAACCGGGGGGATGACGCGCGTAGCAATGAGCCGGGCCACGGCGCCACCGCCGGCCGCAACAGCCCCGCAGGCGGTCCCGCCAGCGGTGGCGGCCCCACCGGTGACGGGACCAACAGCGGCGGCCCCGGCAGCGGCGCTCGCACCGGTGCTGGTGCTGGCGGCTCCAACGGCGGTAACGCCCCCGACCGTGCCGCTTCCGGCGCCGACAGCCCCGCAGGGGGTGGCGGTCATGTCGTCGTGTCTGCCTCACCGGCGGTTTCGCCGTCACCGGACGTCGACGTGATCCCCCCGGTTGCCGCCTACGCCTACGACGCGGCACGGGCGCTGCTGCGGGCCGCGGGCAGCGTCCTTCCCGGCCGCGACGACGTGGACGAGGCCACCAGGGCGGCGATCGTCACCGCCGTCGGGCAGGGCCGCTTTCCCGGTGCGACCGGTGACGTCGGCTTCGACGCCTGGGGGGACCCGCTGACGCCGGTGGTGACCGTCTACGCGGTACGCAACCGGACGTTCGTCCCCGTGCGGGTCCACCGGTCCGCACCATCATAAGATCGGCACAAGCCGATGCCACGGCGGTGCGCGCCGACAACTCAGCAGCGCTCGACGACGGCAGGTCGCCAGCTGGGCAGGTCGGGTTGCGGCCGGGCGAGAAGGTAGCCCTGGATGAGGTCGCAGCGCAGCGCCTGGAGCGCGGCGAGCTGGTCGGGCGTTTCGACACCCTTGGCGATGGCGGTGAGACCGAGCGTGTGCGCAAGCCCGATGACGGCCGCGACGACGGCGTGTTCGGCCGGGTCCTCGGTCATCCTCGCGATGCACCGCCGGTCGATTTTGAGACCGTCGAGAGGGATGCGGTGCAGCCGGCTCAGCGACGAGTAGCCGGAACCGAAGTCGTCGACGTACAGGATGACCCCATGGGCGCACAGGTCGTGCAACGTGGCGGCGACGGCGGAGGTGTCGTCGAGGAGCGCACTCTCGGTGATTTCCAGGCCGAGCTCGTAGCGGTCGTCGGCGTTGGTGGCGTCCAGCAGCGCGGTGAGCTCGGGGAGAAACCGGGGATCGGCGAGCTGACAGGTCGAGACGTTGACGGCGATGCGGGGTGCCACGCCGGTCGGCAGCCTGGGGGCCCAGCTGCCGGCCGCCCGGCAGGCCGTTTCCAGGACCCAGCGGCCGAGCGGAACGATCAGCCCGGTCTCCTCCGCGACGGGGAGGAACGCCTCGGGTTCGAGCAGGCCGCGTTCGGGGTGTTGCCACCGGACCAGGGCTTCGACGCCGGTGAGCTCACCAGCCATGTTCATGACGGGCTGGTAGAACAGCCGCAGCTCGTCCGCGACCAGCGCGCGGCGCAGGTCGTTCTCGGTTTTAAGGCGGCACAGGGCCTGGGCCCGCATGACCTCGTCGAAGACGATGTGGCAACTGCGGCCCTGCCGTTTGGCGGCGTACATGGCGATGTCCGCGGCGCGCAGGATTTCGCCGGGATCGGACAACTCCGGCCCGGACAGGGCGATGCCGACGCTGGCGGTCACTGTGACGGTCCGCCCGCACGCGGTCTTGGGTATGGCCAGTGTGGTGACGATGCGGTCGGCGACCGCCTCGATCGGGGCCGTGGACGTGACGTCCTCGCACAGGACGGCGAACTCGTCGCCGGAGAACCGGGCGACGGTGTCGCCGGGGCGGACGGTCTGCAGTAGCTGCGCCGCCACCTCGCGGAGCAGGTCGTCGCCGGCCTGATGGCCCAGCGAGTCGTTCACCGTCTTGAAGCCGTCGAGGTCGACGAAGAGGACGGCGACGCGACGTTGGTGGCGTTGGGCATGGGCGAGCGCCTGGTGGAGCTGGTCGAGGAGCGCGGTGCGGTTCGGCAGTCCGGTGAGCTCGTCGTGCAGGGCCCGGTGGCGGGCGTCGGCAGCCCTCGCCCGTTCCACCTCGTTGGCTCGCGCCGCCAGCACCGCGGTCGAGATCTGACCGGCCACCAGTCCGGCGAAGTCACGGTAGTCGCCGTCGGGAGCAAGCCGGTCACTGATTCCGGCGAGCAGCAGGCCGATGGGTAACCCGTCACAACCCTCGGCGAGTGGGACGACGATCGCCGAGTTCGGCGGCCGGCAGCCGCCGGTCAGCCGGAACGGGAGCCGTTCGGGCAGCCGATGGACAATCCGCGCCTGACCGGACGACAGCGCGTCCATCAGCTCGGGGAGGGCAGCGTCACGGCCAAACACACTGAGTAACTCGGGGACCTGGGCCTCCGGGCGGTCGAGAGTCTCGGGGTCGCCAGCCAGCCCGCAGGACGCCACCGGTCGCAGCCCCGGCCGCTGCGCGTGCGGGTCCCGGAGCAGGACGACGCTGTACGGGACGTCCCCGGAGTAACGGCCCAGCGCCTCGACGGCACGGGTACACACCTCCCGCGGACTGCACGCGTCCGAGGTGGCGGTGGCGAGCTCGCGCAGGCAGGTGAGACGTCGGGTGCCGAATATCTGCCGGGTTGTCTCCTGCGCCGTCACCATGACGCCGACCACACCACCGTCGCCCACGACATCCCGGATCGGGCTTAAGGAGAAGGTGAAGTAACACTCCTCCAGGTATCCGTGCCGGTTCAGCGGGAGGAGCTGGTCCTGCGACCAGGTGGCGCCGCCACTGGGCATCACCTGGTCGAGCATCGGGCGCATGATGTCCCAGATCTCCGGCCAGACCTGATGGGACGGCTGACCGAGGCATCCCGGGTGCTTTCGATCGAGTATGGATAGATACCCGTCGTTGTAGATCATGATGAGCTCCGGCCCCCACAGGACCATCTTGGGGAACCCGGACTCGAGACAGATGTTCACCGCCGTCCGCAGGGTGGGACCCCAGTCCCGGAGCGGACCGAGCGTGGTGGCGGCCCAGTCCGCGGTCGCCATCAGCCGTCCCATCACGCCGCCGGCCGCGAACACCTGGTCCATACTCACCTCGTTCGCGCCCCGGCCGGCGCTCGGCTCGACGCTCACGGCGGCATCCTCGACGGAGCGTGGCGGGGCTGATCCGTCTGATCGCTCCCCCGTTTCAGCGCGATCGAGGGCGGGGCGACCGAAGGCGGGGCTGTCCGGCCCGCGGCGCCACGAGCCGGAACACACCCACAAGCACTACCATTTGTCACACAAGTGCTGCTAATGGCCATTGGTGCCCTTCGCGTCGAAGCTGCGGACGCCGCGGGGCACATGCCTGCTGTGCAACCCACGAGCCGATCGTAGTGGGCCCACCGAGAACCCGACCGGGGCGCTGTTCACCGCTCCCGTCGAACGAGATCGGCGGGACGCCGACGCGGCACGAACGTATGTACTCGGCTAGGCCCTTCGCCTGAGGATCGGGGCGTGTTGCCGAGGGTACTCCTTCTCCC
>NZ_CAAAFO010000098.1:7957-11882 GCF_900634715.1 Candidatus Protofrankia californiensis
TTCAGCCAGGGGACCTGGGCCTCCGGCAACGCGGAAAGAGCATGATCGCGCCGCCTTCGGCCCGCTAGGCCGGGACGGGCACGTTGGCGCGCTGCCAGTGCCGGTGCGCGGCAACCGCGGCGACGAAGGCGGCCAGGAACTGGTCACGGCCGTCGCCACCGGAGGAGACCGAGGCGCCCTGACCCGTCGTCACGACCCCCGCGTCCACGACAAGACCCTCACCGTCGGCGGCCAGTCGTACAGGGGACAGCTGCGCCCGCCGGAACAGCTCCACGCCGGCGCCCACCGCCGCGAGCGCCTTACCGTGCTTGAACGCCTCGTTCACGAAGTGGATCGCGTCACCTTCGCCCAGCAGCTCCTGGACGGCCGGTTCACCGCCGGGTACCAGCACCGCGTCGTACATGACCGACGCGACCGTGGAGGAGATCCTGTCCACGCTCGCCTGCCCGCCGGCGTCCGTCGCCACCGCACCGCCGTGGGCGGCGATCACGTCCACGCTCGCGCCCGCGTCGGTGAGCCCGGCTTTCACGGTCGTGAGCGCCTCACCGTCCAGCCCGTCCGCGGCGAGAACCGCCACCCGCCGGGTCCGGACCGAATCCTTGACGGTGTTCTCCTGGCTGAGCGCCGGGGAACTACGGCCGTGGTTGGAGCGGACCGGACCGGCCGGCGACGGTGTCCCGAGGCCCTCTGCCACCCGCACCGCGAACTCATGGTCGACGTGGTTGAAATGCTCCACCATCCGCTCGCGGATCTCGGTCGTGGCGACCTTGCCGAGCTCGAAGACCGCCGCGTCGACGATGTGCTGCCGCTCGGGCTTGCTCATGCTGTTCCAGAACAGGGTCGCCTGGCTGTAGTGGTCGGCGAAACTATCCGGACGCTTACGAATCTTGTTGCCGACGAGGTGTTCCGGGTAGTGCTGGTAACCGCCGTTGTCGGCGCCGGCGGGCGCGGCCCCTCCCCCGTCCAGGGAACTCGGGTGGTAACTCGCCCGGCCGGTGTCGATCCGCTGCCGGCCGTAGCCGTCCCGCTGATTGTTGTGGATCTCGGCATGCGAACGGTTCACGGGCAGCTCGTGGAAGTTCGGGCCGCCGAGCCGGATGAGCTGCGTGTCGAGATAGGAGAACATCCGTGCCTGCAGCAGCGGGTCGTCGGTCACGTCGATCCCGCGCACGAGATTGCCGATGTGGAAGGCGACCTGTTCGGTCTCGGCGAAGAAGTTGTCGGTGTTGCGGTTCAGCGTGAGTTTTCCGATGGTCCGGACCGGTACCGTCTCCTCCGGGATGATTTTGGTGGGGTCGAGCAGGTCGAAGTCGAACGCTGAGGCGTCCTGCTCGGGGACGAGCTGCACGCCGAGCTCGTACTCGGCCGGATGGCCCGCCTCAATCGCCTCCCACAGGTCGCGGCGGTTGAAGTCGGGGTCCTTCCCGGCCAGCTTCTGGGCTTCGTCCCAGACCAGGGAATGCGTCCCGAGGACGGGCTTCCAGTGGAACTTCACGAAATGCGAACGTCCCTGCGGGCCGACGAGCCGGAAGGTGTGGACCCCGAAACCCTGCATCATCCGGTAGCTGCGCGGAATCGCCCGGTCCGACAGCGCCCACATCATCATGTGCATCGACTCCGGTGTCAGCGAGACGAAGTCCCACAACGTGTCGTGTGCCGTGGACGCCTGCGGGACCTCGTTGTGCGGTTCCGGCTTCACCGCATGGACGAAATCGGGGAACTTGATCCCGTCCTGGATGAAGAACACCGGCATGTTGTTGCCGACCAGGTCGAAGTTGCCCTCCCGAGTGTAGAACTTGACCGCGAAGCCGCGGACGTCGCGTACGGTGTCGGCCGACCCCCGCGAACCGACCACGGTGGAGAACCGGACGAAAACCGGCGTCCGCCGGCCCGGTTCGGCGAGGAAGTCCGCGACGGTGTAGTCCGCCATGGACACGGTGGGCTCGAAGTAACCGTGCGCGCCGAAACCGCGCGCGTGCACGACCCGCTCGGGAATCCGCTCGTGGTCGAAATGCGTGATCTTCTCGCGCAGATGGAAGTCCTCGAGCAGGGAGGGACCGCGTTCGCCCACTGTGAGCGAATTGTCCGTGTCATCCACGCGTACCCCCTGGTTGGTGGTCAGGGGTGCACCCGCGGAGGAAACCCGCACCGCGTCCAGCGGGTTGTCAAGCGGGTTCGAGATGTCGTTCTTTCCGGATTCCGGGTCCGGAGACATAACCGGCCTGGTCATACTCTCCTCCTGGCAGGGGACGCGGACCGTCGTGTGGGCCCGACCGTCATATGAGCCATCCCGTGCCTGGCCTACCCCTACCCAGGTGGACAAACCTACACCTGTAAGATCACCGGCAGGTCCGCGCGTCCGTTGACCCGCAACTTGCGATAGGCGCGGGTGAGGTGCTGTTCGACCGTGCTGACCGTGATGTAGAGCTTCTTGGCGATCTCCCGGTTCGTCCGGCCGGAAGCGGCGAGCATCGCGACCTGCAGTTCGGCGGCCGACAACGTCGCGGCGATCCCGCCGTACCCGGGGGTGTCGTCGCCGCTGCGGTCGGTCAGCCGCTGCCGCAGCGGTTCGGCGCCGCACTCCTGCGCGAGCAGCACCGCCCGACGGGTGATCATCCGCGCCTTGGTCAGCTCGCCGGAGCGCCGGTGGGCGTCGCTGAGGTCCGCCAGCGCGTAGGCGAGCTGCAGCCGGTCGCCGCGTTCCTGGAGGATGTCGACAGCCGCCAGCAGCACCGGGGGGCGTTCCCGAGCATCCAGGGTGGCGGCCAACGCGCGCAGACCCATCCCGCGCACCCGGCCACCGCCGGGACGGGAGAGGTGTTCGTCGGCGAGAGCCCGGGCCTCCGCAGTGCGCCCCAGGCGCACCAGGGTGAGTGCCGCCTCGACCCGCCACGGCACGAACGACGGCAGGTCGATGTCCCAGGCGGTCATCAGCCGCCCGCAGGTCAGCAGGTCGTCGAGTGCGGCGTGCAGACGTCCGTGCGACAGGCGTTGCTGGCCGCGCGCATAGAGGTACTGCAGGCCGAACCTGGTCTGGAACATCGCGTCCGGGATCGGCGCGGCGACCTGGTCGACGGCGTGGCTGCCGGTCACCGTCGTGGCCGCGATCAGCGCTGACAGCGGCCGGCCGATGCCGACTCCCCACGTCCACCCCGGGATGAGCGTCAGGGCCGCCCGGGCATGCTGCTCCGCCGCTGGTGAGTCGCCCTGGTGCACCGCGACCTCCGCGCGGATGCCCGACAGCATCGCCTGCCAGGTCGGCGCCTGCCGCAGTGCGGCTTCGCGCAGGAACTGGTCGCACCAGGAGGCGGCAATGTCGGCACGGTCGGCGTAGACCAGCACGAGCAACGCCCACTCCAGCGAACCCAGGGTCACGTCGTCCAGGGGGGTGGCCTGCAACACCCACTCGGCGGTGCGGACCGTGTCGTGGTTGGCACCGGTGCGCAGGACGCCGGTCAGCGTCGTCACGGCCGGCAGCAGGGGACCGTCAGTGGCGGATGCGGCCACGCTCAGCGCGCTCGCCTTCGGGCGCCAGCCGTCCGCGCCGTCGAGCGAGCTGATCCTGGCGACCAGCGGCGGATGGTTGGCCTGCAGGTACTCGCGGATGAGGTCGAGCCCGGCAAGCGACTGCGCGTCGAGCTGGTCACGCCGTGTCTCCAGCTCCCGCAGGCCCGCGGTCGCGTCGTCCTCACGACCGTGCCATAGCATGAGCTTGACGAGGGTGAGGGCGTGCTGGCTCGGCAACTGCCCGGTGAGCAGCGCCGGGACCAGCGGCTCCACGTGACGCAGCGCCGCTCCGGGATTGATCCGCCATTCGACGCGGGCCCGCAGCAACGCGACCGTCGCGCGCTGGTCGTCGTCCTCACAGGCCAGTCCGGCCAGCCGGAGGCATTCCAGGGCGCACCCCACGTCGTCCCGGCCGAGC
>NZ_CAAAFO010000098.1:11966-13030 GCF_900634715.1 Candidatus Protofrankia californiensis
CGACGAGGTGGACGGCGACGTCCTCCGCCGGAGCGCCGGCGCTGTACAGCAGCTCGGCGGCGCGGCGGTGCAGCGCCGTGCGGGCCGGTCCGTCCAGGTCGGCCAGGACGGCCGCGCGGGCGGCGGTGTGCCGGAAGCGGCCGGCTCGCAGCACACCCGCGACCTCGAGCGTGTCGAGGATGCGGGCGGGAACCGGTCTGGTGACGGCCGGGTCGACATCGAGCAACCGCGGGAGCAGCGCCGCCGAACCCGCCTCCTCCAGCACCGCGATCCCCCGCGCCACCCGCAGCAACGGCTCACCGCCACGGCGCAGGCAGGTCAGCACCGCCTTGCCGAACGCCTCTCCGGGGCTTGGCTGGGCGGGTTGCCCGGCCGGCGCCGGGCCGGGGGCGGCCGGCAGATCCTCGACCAGCGCCCGCAGCAGGAGCGGGTTGCCGCCGGTGAGATCCCGCCAGCCCGGCGCCGCCTCGCGGGCGGCGGACGCGCCCAGCCGCGGCGTGAGTACCTCGGCCACCCCGCGCACCGACAGCTCTCCGACCCGCAGCCGGTGGCACCGAGGCTGGCGCAGCAGGTCGGTCTGCCAGGCGTTGCGCAGCCGGTCTCCGGCCGGATCCGCCAGCTCGGTGGCGATCAGCAGCACGCGCTGGGACCCCAGCCGCCGCCCGAGATAGATCAGCCCGCGTAACGAGGCCGTGTCGACGAGGTGGGTGTCGTCGACGGCCAGCACCACCGGAGCGTGCTCGGAAAGCGTCCGCAACGCCACCCACAGGTCCTGCAGCAGATGGGGACGCGGGTGACCGGCAGGGGCTGCGTGCACGGCCGCGGACAGGCCGGTGGACATGTCGGCGGACGGACCGAACGCGGTGTCGGGCAGCAGACCGTCGGACCCGTGCGCGCCGGTGGCACCCGGCAGCCCGGCACGCGAGCCACCGCGGGACAACTGGCGCAGGACCCCGAGCGGGAGATCACGCTCCGCGCACGATCCGAAAGCTTCCAGCACGGTCGCACCCGCCCGCGCGGCCCGCGCCATGAAGGCGTGGAGCAGCGCAGTCTTCCCCGCCCCT
>NZ_CAAAFO010000098.1:13671-15823 GCF_900634715.1 Candidatus Protofrankia californiensis
GGCACAGTCCTCGAACAGCAGATCCAGGCGTCGCAGAGCGTCGTCCCGTTCCACCAGGGCGGGAGCGGACTCGGCGGTATGCGCGTCCGGCCATCGGGACATGATGTGGGACAGGGCTGCGGTACCCATGGTGTTGCGTTTCCTCCGGCTGCGCCGACTTGGCACGCGAGCGACTGCGCTCGTCGCTGGCCACTGATCACCGTTGCTGACGTCGTCCGTTGGTCCTCAAAGTTGGTCCTTAAACTTTCCAACTATTATCACCAAGATAGTGGGTTTGTTCCCCGTACTTTGAGATACACGTACGGGGAACATGGACACCACGGTGGACGGCGCCTGACGGTGCGTCGGCGGAGGGTCGTCACTTCATCATCACGCTCAGGGTATTCGGGGCCGATGGCGCACCCGGGGCAGGTGGCGCACTCGACGGGACACCCGGTGCGGCGCGTCCGCCGACCGGCCGCGGCACGGCGGCCAGCAGGTCCCGGGTGTAGGTGTGCGAGGGGTGGGCGAACACGGTGGCGACGTCACCGGTCTCCACGACGTGACCGTCCTTCATGACGATGATCCGGTCGCTGACGTGGTGGATCACCCCCAGATCGTGGGAGATGAACAGCAGCGCGACGCCCAGGTCGCGCTGCAGCCCGGCAAGCAGGTCGAGGATCTGCGCCTGGATCGACACGTCGAGGGCGGACACCGGCTCGTCACAGACGATCAGGTCGGGCGCGGGGGCCAGCGCGCGGGCGATCGCCACCCGCTGCCGCTGCCCTCCTGACAGCTCCAGCGGACGGCGGTGCAGCACGCCTTCGGGCAACCCGACCTGGTCGAGCAGCTCCACGACCCGGGCACGGCGGGCAGCACCCCGGCGCACGCCGGCGATGGCCACCGCCTCACCGATGATGCGCTCGACACGGTAGCGGGGATCGAAGGAACCCAGCGGATCCTGGTAGATCGCCTGGATGCGACGGCGGCGGCTGCGGCGGGCGCGCTCGCGCAGCCCGCTCCACGGCTCGCCGGCGAAGGTGACCGTCCCCGTGTCCGGCTCGAGCTGGCCGAGCACGATCCGGGCCGCGGTCGTCTTCCCCGACCCCGACTCGCCGACGACCCCGAGCGTCTCGGCGGCATGCAGCCGGAACGACACGTCCCGCACGGCGTCGTGCCAGATGCCGTCCGGGGAGCGGAAACGCATGGAGATGCCCTCGACCTCCAGGAGCAGCGCACCGGTGGCCGCCGCTGGGGCCCGCGCCCCGGATGCCGCCTCCACCCCGGGCGCGGTGACCGGCTCCGCCGGCCGGGGTGTCACGACCGCGGCACCGACCGCGGCACCAAAGGTGTTCGTCCCGGTACCGACCGCTGCCGCAGAGGCCGTCACCGAGTCGGCGGACGGCGCCTCGAACGGATGCCAGCACAGCACGTCGTGCTGCCGGCCCGCGCCCGGGGGCACGGTGCGGGCCGGCAGCTGCTCGCGGCAGCGGTCGTCCGCCCGCGGGCAACGGTCCGCGTACGGGCATCCCGACGGCCCCGGCCGGGGATAGCGGACCGCCGAGGGGGCGAGCGGAGTTCCCTTGGTGTGGGTGACGGGCACGGCGTCGAGCAGCGCCCGGGTGTAGGGATGGCGGGCATCACCGAGGACCTGCTCGGCCGGGCCGTATTCGACGATGTGCCCGGCGTACATCACCGCTATGTCGTCGGCGAGCCCGCCGACCACGGCGAGGTCATGGCTGATGAGCAGCAGTGCGACACCGTCGAGTTTGTGCCGCCGCAGCAGGTCCAGCACCTGCGCCTGCACGGTGACGTCCAGCGCCGTGGTCGGCTCGTCGGCCAGCACCAGGGTGGGCCCGGCCGCTATCGCCGAGGCGATCAGCGCCCGCTGGCGCAACCCGCCCGACAGCTGGTGGGGGTGCTGCCGCGCCCGCCGCCGGGGCTCGGGCACCCCGACGTCGTCGAGCAGCGAGAGCACCCGGGCGTCGACCTCGGCGCGCGGGACGACCCGGTGGGTGCGCAGCACCTCCGCGATCTCGGCGCCGACGGTGCGCAGCGGGTCCAGCGACACCAGCGCGTCCTGGAGCACCAGCCCGATCCGCCGGCCGCGCACGGATCGCCACTGCGCCTCGGTGAACGCGGTCAGGTCCTGCCCGGCGAACACGCACCGGCG
>NZ_CAAAFO010000098.1:15945-19927 GCF_900634715.1 Candidatus Protofrankia californiensis
CCGGCGCGGCAGGTACCGCCGGGGAGACAGACTTCGCCGGATCGGTCACGAGATCCTCCCGGCGAAGCGTCGCTGGGCGAACCGTCCGACGACGTTGACCGCGATCACCGTCACGGTGATCGCGAACCCGGGGAACACCCCGATCCACCATGCGGTCGCCAGGAAGTCACGTCCCTGGGACAGCATCGCGCCCCACTCCGGCGACGGCGGCCCCGCACCCAGGCCGAGGAAGCTCAGCCCGGACGCATAGATCACCGACGTGCCGAAGCCGACGGTGGCCAGGACGAGCAGCGGGCCGAGGGTGTTGGGCAGGACGTGGCGGGCGACGAGCACCGGCCGGAGCAGCCCGAGCCCGACCGCCGCCTCGACGTACCCGGACCGGCGGACCACCAGCGCCTCCGCCCGTACGATCCGGGCGTAACCGGGTACGAAAGCGATGGCGACGGCAAGCATGACGTTCACCGTTCCCGTGCCGAGCACCGCCACCGCCAGCAGCGCGAGCAGCAGGGACGGCAGCGACAGCAGGACGTCGGCGAACCGCATCAGCACCTGGTCGCCCACCCGGCCGGACAGGGCGGCGGCCAGACCCAGCACCGTGCCGCCCAGCAGGGCGAACACCGTGGACCCGGCGCCCACCAGCAGTGATGTGCGGGCTCCGTGCAACACCCGGGCGAACACGTCCCGGCCGAGCTGATCGGTGCCGAACCAGTGCGCGCCGCCGGGTCCGGCCATCGTCCGGGCGAGGTCGGTCTCGTTGGGCGCCCGGTCGGTGAACAGCTCCGGGGCGATCGCGACCAGCGTGAGCAGGACAAGCAACGCCCCGGCCAGCGCGACGCCGGCATGCGACAGTCGGCGCCGTCGCGACCGGCCGGAAGCGCGCCCGGCCGTGGTCAGGATCGAACCGGGCCCGGTGAGCAGGCCAGGTTGCGTGGCGGTCACTGTCGGGTCACCCCTTCCTCAGTCGCGGATCGATGGCGAGGTAGGCGAGGTCCACCACGGTCGAGATCAGGACGAAGACGAAGGCGGAGATCATGACGACGCCGATCACCACCGGCATGTCCTTGTTCGCCACCGCCTGCAATGTCAGTGTCCCGATGCCGGGACGGGCGAAGACGACCTCCACCAGCACCGCACCACCCAGCAACGTGCCGGTCAGCCAGCCGGTCAGCGTCACCAGCGACACCGCCGCGTGGCGCAGCGCGTGCCGGAACCGCACCGCCATGCGGGTCAGCCCGCGCGCCCGGGCGGTGACCACGAACGGCTGGGCCAGCGCCGTTTCCAGGCCCTCGCGCAGCACCTGCGCCAGCACCCCGGCGACCGGCAGCGCCAGGGTCACCGCGGGCAGGACCAGCGCGGAGAAACTCTGCGCGCCGGCGACCGGGAAGATCGTCAGTCGGAACGAGAAGAACGTGAGCAGGACAATGCCGAGCCAGTACGACGGCGTGGACACCGCCACCAGCTCCCAGGCAGAGGCCAGCATGCGGGGCAGCGGCCGGCCCGCCGTCGTCACCGCGGAGATCACCGCGATGGCGACGGCCAGCACGACCGCGGCCGAAGCGAGCTGGACGGTCGGCCAGAGCTGACTGTCGATCAGCTCGGCCACGGGACGCTGGAGCTGGTAGGACTCGCCGAGGTCGCCCCGGACGAGATGGCCGAGATAGGACGCATACTGCACCACGACGGGTCTGTCGAACCCGAAGTCGTCGCGGATCTGCGCCCGTACCTCGGGGGAGGCCGTGGTGGCCGGGCCCAGCAGCACCGCCACCGGGTCGCCCGGCACGAGCTGCAGCGCCGCGAAGGCGAGAGTCGCCGCCCCGAGCATCACCGCCACTGCCGCCGCCAACCGGACGGCTGTCCCCCTGACCAGGGTCCCCCTGACCAGCCCCGCGCCCGTCACTTCTTGTCGGTCCAGGTGCTGTAGAACACCGGCCACGAACTCGCGTCGAAGGTGAGTCCGTGGACCTGCTTGGAGATCCCGATGACCGTCGTGGGGACGTAGACCGGGACCGACGCGGCAAGGTCGATGACCCTCTTCTGGGTCTTGCCGTACACGTCGTCGCGGATCTTGGTGTCAAGGGTGGCGGCACCCTCGTTGGTCCACTGGTCCAGCTGCGGGTCGCTGATGAACGAGGCGTTCTGGCCACCGGTCGCGGCCGAACTGGCGCTGTTGAAGAACACCCGCAGGATGTCGGGCTCGGGCCGCGCCCAGCTGGAGTCCAGGACGTCGAACTCGCCGCCGTAGCCCTTGGTGATGAAGGTACCGATGTCGAAGGTCGGGCGCTGGATCTCGACGCCGATCTTCTTCAGGTCGGCCTGGACCGCCTGGCCGAGGACCTGCCGCTGGTCCTTGACGTACTCGGCGGGCATGAGCGGCCAGACCAGGCTCAGGCGCTTGCCGTCCTTGGTGCGGTAGCCCTCGGCGTCCCGTCCGCTCCAGCCCGCCTCGTCGAGCAGCCGGCCGGCCAGGGCCGGGTCGTAGGGCCAGCTGTTCTCCAGCGACTTGTCATAGGACGGGGTCCTCGGTGCCAACGGGCTCCAGGCCCGCTGGTACTGGCCGAAGTACACGGCCTGGACGTCTTTGCCGAGGTCGATGCCGCGCTGGATCGCGGTGCGCACCCGCTGGTCGGTCAGGGGCGTCCGGGTCACGTTGAGGTAGATCTGGTAGGTGCCGCCCGCGGCCTGCAGGCGCACCACGTTCAGGGCCTTGTTCGCCTCGACGGCCGACACGTTGGCCGGCGGGATCGCGCGGGCACCGTCGACCTGTCCGCTGCTGAGCACACCCACCCTGGTGGAGTCCTCCGACAGGACGCGGATGGTGAGCGTGTCCAGATATGCCGGTCCGGTGTGCGCGGAGCCCTCGGGCGCCCAGTTGTAGTGCGGGTTCTTGACGAACTTGATGCTCTGGCCCTTGGTGTAGTCCGCCACGGTGAACGGCCCGGTGCCGACCTGGGCCGGGCTTTCCGAGCACAGCTTGTCCGCGTTGGCCTGCAGCGTCTTGGGCGAATAGAAACCGAGGTAGGGGGTGCTCGCCGCCTGCAGGAACGGTGCCGACGGAGCGGAAAAACCGATCTTTGCGGTGTACTGGTCGACGACCTCGGTACCGGTGTAGGTCTTGATGAGCGTCGAGGCGTACTGCGACTTCGTCTTCGGGTCGGCTATGTGGTCGAAGTTGGCCTTCACCGCGTTCGCGTCGAAGGGCGTACCGTCGGTGAACGTCACGTCCTTGCGGAGCTTGAAGGTGAAGGTCTTGAAGTCGCTCGAGGTCTCCCAGGAGCTGGCCAGCCACGGGTGGAGCTTCTGGTCGGCGTCGAGGAAGACCAGCGAGTCGACGACGCTGCGCTGGATCTCGGCGGTGATGTCCTGCTGGCTGACGTGGACGTTGTAGCAAACCGGCTCGGTGTCGACGGCGTAGGTCACCGACCCGCCGGCGCTGGGTGCGCCCGAACCGGTGTCGGCGGATCCACCGTCGGACGACCCGCAGGCGCCTAATACGAGCGCCGCGGCGACGGTGACGCCGGTGAGGGCGTACGTGGGCCTGACGAAACGCATGGAGCTACTCCGATGTTCTGGGTGTGCGAGAATGCGATGGGATAGCTGGCATTCCGCGCGACGAGCCGGTTACGGTGCACGCGGGAATTGCGGCGAAAAAGGCTTGGGCCGGCGGGCCGGCAAAGGCACCGAACCGCGTGACCGACGAAAAAGACGACCGCGGACGGGTCAGTGTGAACAGGTCGCGCTGGAAACGCGCAACAGATCGATGTGGCGTCGCGACGTCAGAATAGCTGTGCTCCGACAGCCCCGACGGTGCCCCTCCGACCTCATGCCGGGGACATTAGCGGAGCACAAAGCCGGCCGGAGAAAAACGTCGGTGTGATGCTCGCCATATAGGCGTGCCCGGCATCCGGCATCCTGGCAGATAGGCGTTCCGATAGTTGCCGCCCGGACGAATATCGGGGTGCCAATAGGGGTCGATCAGGGTTGA
>NZ_CAAAFO010000098.1:20500-23449 GCF_900634715.1 Candidatus Protofrankia californiensis
GTGGCACCAGCCGAGCTGGCACCAGCCGCGGTGCGCCGGGGGCGCGGACGCACCGGGCGAGGATGGCGGGAGCACCATATGGCGCTCCCGCCAGGTCCTGTTCCAGAACGCGGGGCACGGCCTGCACAGCGGCCCGGATGACGCTCTGGAAACCGTACCGAGATGTCGGCGACGGCCTCGTTGTGAATGGGGACGGCCTCGTTGTGAATGGGGACGGGGGGTTGACGGGGTTGACGGGGTTTTATGGCTGGGACGGGCTTGGTTTCGGGCCCGTCCGTCACCTCATGCGGGCTGGCGCTGGGAGTCGGCGGCGGGCTCACCCGCGGCAGCGGACGTCGACGCCGCAGCCGGCTGCTCGGCCGCCCGTGGCGTCCGGACGAGGGCGAGGGCCACCACGGTCCCGGCGGCGCAGATGGCAGCCGACACCCATCCGCCCACCCGCAGCGCGTCCACGACTCCCGTCGCGGTGGCGCTAAGGGACGCCGGCCCGTGGGGACGGGCCGCCACGACCGCGATGATCACCGCCAGCCCCAGCGCGGTGCCGATCTGCTGGAAGGTCGAGGCCAGGGCGTTCGCGACACCCTGCTCCGCCGGTGCCACCCCGGCGGACGCGGCGACGAACACCGCGGTGAAGGCGACCCCACCGCCGATACCCCACAGCACCAGGCCGGGCAGCAGGGCCACGTACGAACCGTCCACCGACACCCCGGCGGTGACCGCCGCGATGCCGGCGCCGCCCACGAGCATGCCCGCGGACATCGTGGTGCGCAGCCCGTAGCGGGTGAGCAGGGTGACGGCCACCGCACCGCCCACCATCGAGATCACGGTGAGCGGGAGGAACGCCAGCCCGGCCTCGAGCGGGCTGAATTCAAGCACGTTCTGCAGGTAGGTGGTGAACAGGTAGTACTCGCCGGCGAGACTGCCGACGAGCAGCAGCACCGTGAGCATGGAGATCACCAGCGTACGGTGCCGGAACAGCCTCGGCGGGGCCAGCGGGTCCCGCGTCCGGATCTCGACCAGGACGAACCCGACGAGCAGCACCACCCCGACGGCGAGGGAGACAGTGGTGCGGCTAGCCGTCCAGCCGGCCTCCGAGCCGCCGGCCAGGCCGAACACGACAAGCGCCACGCCGGCGGTGGCGATCAGCGCGCCGGGCAGGTCGAAGCCCTTGATCCCGCGCACCCGCGGCGGGTCCGGCGGAAGCAGGCGCGGGGCGGCCAGCAGGGCCACGACCGTGAGCGGGACGTTGACGTAGAAGACCGACTCCCAGCCGAACCAGTCGGTGAGCAGCCCGCCGAGCAGGGCCCCGGCGGCGAGCCCGCCGCTGGCCGCCACGCTCCACACCGCCAGGGCCTGGGTGCGTTCGGTCCCCTCCTCGTAGATGGTGGTGATGAGCTTGAGGATCGCCGGGAACAGCAGCGCGCCGCCGATCCCCTGCACCGTCCGCGCGGCCACGAGTAGGCCGGGCGTCGATGCCAGACCTCCGGCCAGGGAGGACAGGCCGTATATGACAAGCGCGACGGTGAAGATACGACGTGCCCCGAGCCGGTCGGAGGCGCGTCCGCCGAGCAGCAGGAGGCCGCCGAAGGCGACGGCGTAGGCGCTGACGACCCACTGCACCGACTGCGAGGTGAAGCCCAGGTCACCTCCGATGTCGGGCAGGGCGACGTAGACGATGTTGTAGTCGACGGCGACGATGAACTGTGCGAACGCCAGCAGAGCGAGCGTGAGCCGAGTTCGCTGGTGCGGCAGCACGGGGGCTGCGGAGACAGTCATGGGGCGAGCCCCTTCCTCTTCCTCAAAGCGGTGGCTGACGCAGGGTCAGCGCGGACGAACAACGGGACGACCATGCCGCCTGGCTCGACGGCCGTGGTATGACGGTGTTCGAAGACTACACGGCTATCAATGTTTGGTCGCAGTGTAGTAGACAAGCGCTGTAAACTACCAACGGTGGAAGATCGCATGCTTCGGCGACGCGACCGGCTACGAGCCGAGACGGTCCGCGACATTAAGGCGATCGCACTGCGCCATATGGCCGACGGTGGCGCGGCGGCGCTGTCGCTGCGGGCGATCGCCCGCGAGATGGGTATGACGGCGGGCGCGCTGTACAGCTACTACGACACCCGCGACGACATGGTCACCGCGCTGGTGACCGACGTCTACACCTCAGTGGCCCAGCGCCTGGAGTCCGTCCGGGCCGCGGTGGCCGCCGACGATCCCGGCGGGGCCCTGCTCGCGGTGGCGACGGCCTACCGCGAGTGGGCTGTCACCAACCCGCAGGAGTTCCAGCTTCTCTACGGCAGTCCCATCCCGGGCTACCAGTTCCCGGCCGAGGGCGACGCCTCCTCGGCCGAGCAGCAGGCGTGCGTCGTGCTGCTGCGCCTGGTGGAGACCGCCTGGCCGGCCCTGCAGGCCCGGATGTCCTCGCCCGAGGCAGGCATGGGCATGGACGCCGACGGCTACGACTGGTCCGACTTCACCCCGCCGTTCGCCGCCCTGGCCCGCACGGCGGTCCCGTGCCTGCCACCGGCAGCCGTCGCGCTGTCGCTACGGATCTGGGGCCGGCTGCACGGGCTGCTGGCGCTGGAGATCAACGGACACCTGCGGCCCCACGTGGCGGACCCGGCGAAGCTCTACCGCGCCGAGGTGCGCGAGCTCGCCGCCTGGCTGGGCTTCGGTGACGGGCCCGACGCGGCGGGCACCGCGGCTGTCTGCGCGCCCAGCTCGGCGCGGATGGCCGCGATGACCGGCCCGGGGTCCTCGGCCAGGTAGAAATGCCCGCCGGGGAAGACCCGCAGCCCGAACGCGCCGGTGGTGTGGTCGCGCCAGGCGTCCGCCTCGTCGATCGTGGTCTGCGGATCGGCGTCACCGGTGAACGCCGTGACCGGGCAGTGGACCAGCGCCTCCTCCCCCGGCTGGTAGGTCTCGATCGCGGTGTAGTCGGCGCGG
>NZ_CAAAFO010000098.1:23737-24981 GCF_900634715.1 Candidatus Protofrankia californiensis
GCTCGGCGACGATGCCGGCGTCGTCACGGCGGTGCACGTCCTGATGACGGCGCTGCCGGGACGGCGCGCGGCGGCCTGACGTGATCAGGAGTGTCGGCCCGGCATCCCCGCTGGCCTGCAGGCGTCGAGCGACCTCGAAGGCCACAACGGCGCCCATGCTGTGGCCGAAGAACGTCAGCGGCTCGGCGGCCCACGGCCGCAGGGCTACAGTGATCTTTTCGGCGAGTTCGGCGACGGTGTCGATCGCCGGTTCGCCGCGCCGGTCCTGCCGGCCGGGGTACTGGACGGCATCACCTCGACGCCGGACCGCCCCGGGGCGGCCGGCGCGGACAGTTCCCGGGACAGCGGGAAGAAAAAGGTCGCCGAGCCTCCCGCGTGAGGGAAGCAGACCAGGCGCCGGGCGGGATCCGGCACCGGATGGAACCGTCGTATCCACAGGTCGGTACCGGTATTGGTACCGCCACCGGTGCTCGTGCCGGGTCGCGTCATGACGACTGGTGTCCTTTCCTGCCGGCGGCTGGCACGGGCCGGCGGGTGGCGTCCGGAAATACACGGCCCGGCTTGTGTCATCCCTATCAGGACTTCTACGGGAAAGCAAGACCAGAGCCCGAAGAAAAGCTTCACAGGGACCAACGTTTTATTTCTCGGAGCGAATGCCACATAATCTGGGCCACACATCCACTGTGAGCTGTACCACAATGGCGGTAAGGGTCGACTAGGGGTATCGATAGGGGTTATCGCCGCATGGCTTTCTGTAGACCATCAACATGCCGGCCGGCCAAAGAACGCGCGATCTATAGCTCCTCTCACGCGCTCGGAGGCCGAGGGGAACCCAGCCGGGCCGGACACGTAAGTACGGACGAAAGGGTGTGACAGCGTGCTACCGCATCGGTCCAGCCGTCCCTGCGCTACGCGCTGTCCCCGCCACGCCGAGCACTGTCGCCCCAGGAGCCTGCAGCTGCGTTGACGGCACCGGGGCCGGCGCCGCTCACCGCGGCCAACACCCCGCCCTCAGCACCCCGCGCTCACCCGCTCGTCGCAGTCCGTGCCTTGCGCCTCGTCCCCACGCTCCCTCGTGGCTCCTGGCACCCTCACCGGAACCTGCCGGATCAGTTTCCGGAACCTGAGCGCGAGAAAAGCATGATCGCGCTTCCTTTAGCCCCAGTGACCCGGGGAACCTGGTCCTCCGGCAGCGCGAGAAAAGCATGATCGCACTGCCTTTGGCTGACCGGACGCCTTTGCCG
>NZ_CAAAFO010000098.1:25006-26379 GCF_900634715.1 Candidatus Protofrankia californiensis
CACCGGCGTCCGGCCGTGCCGGCCGTTTACGAGAGGAAATGGACACCCAAGATGTCGCATGCCGAGACGCCGTCCGACATCGCCGTCGTCGGTCTGGCCGCCCGGCTGCCCGGGGCAGCCGGGCCCGGGGAGTTCTGGCAGCTGCTGGAGAATGCGCGCAGCGCCGTCACGGATGTTCCCGCCGGCCGGTGGGAGGGAATCCCGGACAATGTCCGCTCGCTACGCGGCGGTTTTCTCGACGGCGTCGAGGACTTCGACCCGGAGTTTTTCGGCATCTCGCCGCACGAGGCGGACGCGATGGATCCGCAGCAGCGTCTCGTCCTCGAGCTAGGCTGGGAGGCGCTGGAGGACGCCCGGGTCGTCCCGGCCGCTCTGGCCGGCACCCGCACGGGTGTCTTCGTGGGCGCCATCGCCAGCGACTACACCGGGCTGGTCCACCGCCACAGCCTCGAGGCCGTCACCCGGCACACCTTCACCGGTCTGTCCCGCGGCCTCATCGCCAACCGGCTGTCCTACGTCCTGGGTCTGCGCGGCCCGAGCCTGACGGTGGACACCGCCCAGTCGTCGTCGCTGGTGGCGGTGCACCTGGCCTGCGAGAGCCTGCGCCGCGGCGAGTCGGAGCTGGCCCTGGCCGCCGGCGTTCACCTCAACCTCACGGCCGAGGCAACCATCAGCGCGCAGCGTTTCGGCGGGCTGTCCCCCCACGGGCAGTGCTTCACCTTTGACGCGCGGGCGAACGGCTTCGTGCGCGGCGAGGGCGGCGCCGTCGTCGTGCTCAAGCCGGTCGCGGCCGCGCTCGCCGACGGCGACCGGATCTATGCGGTGATCCGCGGCTGCGCGGTGAACAGCGACGGCGCCACGGAAAGCCTGACCATCCCGAGCACGCAGGCCCAGCAGGACCTGGCGCGCGCGGCGGCCGGACGGGCCGGCGTCGACCCGCGCGACGTGCAATACGTCGAACTGCACGGCACCGGGACCGCGGTCGGGGATCCGATCGAGGCAGCCGCGCTGGGCGCCGCCTACGGCGCCGGACGGCCCGCCGACGATCCCCTGCTGGTCGGTTCGGTGAAGACGAACATCGGCCATCTCGAGGGTGCGGGAGGGATCGCCGGCCTGGTCAAGACGGTCCTCGCGATCACACACCGGGTGATCCCGCCGAGCTTGAACTTCGTCACGCCCAACCCCCGGATCCCGTTCGAGGAGCTGCGGCTGCGCGTGGTGACCGCCCGGCGTCCCTGGCCCCACGACGACCTGCCGCTGCTGGCCGGGGTGAGTTCGTTCGGTATCGGCGGGGCGAACTGCCATGTCGTGCTGGGCGAGGCGCCCAGGGCACTGCCTGAGGCGTCCAAGGCATCCGAGGCGCTCCCGGCGCC
>NZ_CAAAFO010000098.1:26802-27338 GCF_900634715.1 Candidatus Protofrankia californiensis
CCCAGTGGACCGGCATGGCGGCACAGCTGCTGGACACCTCCCCGGTGTTCGCCCGCTCGATCGAGGCATGCGCGGCAGCCCTCGCGCCCTACGTCGACTGGTCGCTGCCGGACGTCCTGCGTGGCACCCCGGGCGCCCCGCCGCTGGAGCGCGTCGACGTGGTGCAGCCGGCGCTGTTCGCGGTGATGGTCTCCCTCGCCGCGGTGTGGCGGGCCTTCGGCGTCGAACCCGACGCGGTGATCGGCAGCTCCCAGGGTGAGATCGCCGCGGCGCATGTGGCGGGCGCGCTCACCCTCGAGCAGGCCGCGGCTGTGGTGGCGCTGCGCAGCCGCGCCCTGGTCGACCTGACCGGCCGCGGCGGGCTGGTGTCGGTTCCGCTGCCCGCGGCCGAGGTCGCCACGCTGCTCACGCCGTGGGCCGACCGCGCGAGCATCGGTGTGATCAACGGACCGGACGCCACGGTCGTCTCCGGCGAGACCTGCGCCCTCGACGAGCTCGTCGAGACGCTGACCGCGGCCGGTGTCGACGTCCGCCGG
>NZ_CAAAFO010000098.1:27656-28439 GCF_900634715.1 Candidatus Protofrankia californiensis
CCTTCTACTCGACCGTCACCGCCACCCGGCTGCCCACGACCGAGCTGACCCCCGCCTACTGGTACCGGAACCTGCGGGAGACCGTGGATGTCGACCGGACGGTCCGGGTGGCACTCGCGGCCGGGCACGCCACGTTCATCGAGGTGACACCGCACCCGGTCCTCACCGGCGCGATCCAGCGGATCGCGGCGGACGCCGGCCCCGAGCACACCGACACCCTTGTCACCGGTACGTTGCGCCGCCACGACGGGGGTCCCCGCCGGCTGCTCGCGTCGCTGGCCGAGGCGTACGTGCGGGGGGTCGACGTCGACTGGACGGCGGCGATCGACCCGGCGGCGCGCGTGACGGACCTGCCCACCTATCCGTTCCAGCGGCGGCGGTTCTGGCTGGGGGGCTCGGCGGCCCGCCCAGCACTGTCCGCAGTGATACCGGTACAGAACATACCGGGACAGAACATACCGGGACATGACGCACCAGCCCCCAACGTGAACGTGCCGGCCTCCGGCGCGCCGACGGCGTCCGCCGGCAGCCCGTCGCGGCTGGCCCGCCGGCTCGACGGGCTCTCGCCGAGGGAACGCGACACCGCCCTGCTCGACCTCGTCCGCACCGCGGTGAGCACGGTCCTGGGCCACGCCGGCCCGGCGGGGGTCAACGCCGAGCGCACGTTCAAGGACCTCGGCCTGGACTCGATCGCGGCGGTGCAGTTCCGCGGCCTGCTGGCGACCACGACCGGGCTCGAGCTGACGCCCACATTGACCTTCGACCACCCGACACCCGCCGCAC
>NZ_CAAAFO010000098.1:28733-30874 GCF_900634715.1 Candidatus Protofrankia californiensis
CCGGTCGCGATCGTCGCCGTGAGCGGACGCTGGCCGGGCGGGGCCGACTCCCCCGAAGCGCTGTGGGATCTGGTCGCCACCGGCCAGGACGCGATCGGCGGATTCCCGACGGACCGCGGCTGGGACCTCGACGCCCTGTACGACCCGGGCGACGCCGACGACCGCGGCGCGGGCCGGCCCGGGACGTCCTACACCCGCCAGGGCGGCTTCCTCGGCGACGCCGGCCTGTTCGACGCCGCGTTCTTCGAGATCTCCCCGCGGGAGGCCGCCGCGATGGACCCCCAGCAGCGGCTGCTGCTGGAGACCGCATGGGAGGCGCTGGAACGCAGCGGTATCGACCCGGTGGCCCTGCGGGGCAGCTCGACCGGCGTCTTTGTCGGCGCCACGCCACAGGACTACGGACCGCGGCTGCACGAGGCCACCGGCGCCGCCGGCGGGTACGCGCTCACCGGCAGCCTCCCCAGCGTCGCCTCCGGGCGCCTGGCCTACACCTTCGGTTTCGTCGGACCGGCGATCACCGTGGACACCGCCTGCTCGTCGTCGCTGGTGGCGCTGCACCTGGCCGTGCAGGCGCTGCGGGGCGGCGAGTGCGGGCTCGCACTGGCCGGCGGCGTCAGCGTGATGTCGACGCCCGGCATGTTCACCGAGTTCTCCCGGCAGCGCGGGCTGTCCGCGGACGGCCGGTGCAAGCCGTTCGCCGCCGCCGCGGACGGCACCGCCTGGGCGGAGGCCGTGGGCATGGTCGTACTGGAGCGGCTGTCGGACGCACGCCGGCATGGCCACCACGTCCTGGCGGTGATCCGCGGCAGCGCGGTGAACTCCGACGGTGCGAGCAACGGACTCACCGCGCCCAACGGGCCGTCCCAGCAGCGGGTCATCAACGCCGCGCTCGCCAACGCCCGCCTCAACCCGGCCGACGTCGACGCCGTGGAAGCACACGGCACCGGCACCACCCTGGGCGACCCCATCGAAGCCCAAGCCCTGCTCGCCACCTACGGCCAGGACCGCCCCACCGACCGCCCCCTGCTACTCGGCTCGGTCAAATCCAACATCGGCCACACCCAGGCCGCCGCCGGCGTCACCGGGGTGATCAGCGTGGTCGGGGCGCTGCGGCGCGGCTTCCTACCCAAGACGCTGCACGTGGACGCGCCGTCCCCGCACGTCGACTGGTCCACCGGCGCGGTCGAACTGCTCACCGAAACCCGGCCATGGCCCGAGATCAACCGTCCCCGGCGGGCGGCGGTGTCCTCCTTCGGGATCAGCGGCACCAACGCCCACGTCATCCTCGAACAGGCACCGGCACCCGAGGAGAGCACACCAGACACCGGAAGCGCGCCGGACGAGGTCGCCACCGGCGGGTCCGGTGACGCCGGTGACGCCGGTGACGCCGCGGCGGTGCCCGTGGCGTGGGCGCTGTCCGCGCGCAGCGAACCGGCGTTGCGGACGGCCGCGGCGCGGCTGCACGACGCCGTGTTCACCCGGCCGGAGACCCGTCCGGCCGACGTCGGACTGTCGCTGGCGACCACCCGTACCGTTTTCGACCACCGTGCCGTCGTGGTCGGCGCCGGCCGCGAGGCGCTGCTCGCCGGACTGCGCGCGGTCGCGGCCGGCGAGCAGGCGCCGGGTGTGGTGTCCGCGACCGCGTCCGGGCACGCGGGCGGGACGGTCTTCGTCTTCCCCGGCCAGGGATCCCAGTGGCCGGGGATGGCCGCAGGCCTGCTCGACACCTCCCCGGTGTTCGCCGCGTCGATCGCGGCCTGCGCGGACGCGCTCGCCCCGCACGTCGACTGGTCGCTCACCGACGTGCTGCGCGCGGTGGACGGCGCGCCCACGCTCGACCGCGTCGACGTGGTGCAGCCGGCGCTGTTCGCGGTGATCGTCTCCCTGGCCCGGCTGTGGGAGTCGCTGGGCATCCGTCCCGACGCGGTCATCGGGCACTCGCAGGCCGAGATCGCCGCGGCTCACGTCGCCGGCGCCCTCACATTGGACGACGCCGCCCGCATCGTCGCGCTGCGCGCCCAGGCGATCACAAAAATCGCCGGGCTGGGTGGAATGATGTCGGTGCCGCTGCCCGCCGCCACCGTCGAGGCCGACCTGGCTGATCTGGCTGATCTGGTCACGGCTACCGGCGAGCCGGCGCA
>NZ_CAAAFO010000098.1:31385-32336 GCF_900634715.1 Candidatus Protofrankia californiensis
ACGACGGCGGCCGCGACCGGCTGCTGCTGTCCCTCGCCGAGCTGTACGCGCACGGCATCGCACCGGACTGGCACGCCGTGTACGGGCCGGATGCCCGCTTCACCGAACTGCCGACCTACCCGTTCCAGCGGGAACGCTACTGGATCACCGCGCCGGCCCACACCGGCCTCTCGGCGCCTGGCCTGGCCGCGGGGCACCCGCTGGCCGACGCGATGGTGCCCGTCGCCGGCGACGACGGCCTGCTGCTCACCGGACGGCTGGCCACGGCCACCCAGCCCTGGCTCGCCGACCACGCCGTCGCCGGCACCACGGTGCTGCCGGGCGCGGCGGCCGTCGAGCTCGCCCTGCACGCCGGAGCCCAGGTCGGCCACGGCCACCTGCGGGAACTCACGTTGCACGCCCCGCTGGTGATCCCGGACGGCGGCGGCGTCCGGTTCCAGCTCGCGGTGGGCCCGCCGGAGCGCGACGACCCCGGCACGCGCCCGGTGACGCTGTACTCCCGTCCGGAGGACTCCCGTCCGGGTGGCGACGACACCCACCCCAACGGCGAGATCCCCTGGACCCACCACGCCACCGGCCTGCTCACCCAGGATCCACCGGCCCCGGCACCGGACGATCTCGCCGGGCAGTGGCCACCGCCCGGCGCGGTCGGCATCGACCTCGACGGCCTCTACGACCGGCTCGCCGACGACGGATACGGCTACGGCCCGTTCTTCCGCGGCCTGCACGCCGCCTGGCAGCACGGTGACGACGTCCTCGCCGAGGTCGCGCTGCCCGTCGCGGGCGCCGCCGAGGGGTACGGGCTGCACCCCGCCCTGCTCGACGCCGCCCTGCACGCGGTCGTCGGCCTGCTGCCCGCGCCGGGTGGTGCCCTGCGGCTGCCGTTCGCCTGGACGGACGTCTCCCTGGCCGCCACCGGGGCCAGCACGCTGCGGGTCCGCGTCCGGCCGG
>NZ_CAAAFO010000098.1:32451-33094 GCF_900634715.1 Candidatus Protofrankia californiensis
GCGGTGGTGGCCGTCGGTGCGCTGGCGCTGCGGCCGGTCGCGCCCGGCACGCTGGTCGCCGGTGGCACCGACGTGGCGTACCTGCTGGACTGGTCGCCGCTGCCGGCGGCCACGACACCCGCGGACACCTCACCCGCCGACGCCTCACCTGTCGACGCTGTCGAGATCCTCCCGGAACTTCCCCCTGATGGGCCGGTGCCGGCCACCGTCGCCGTCTGGGTGAGCGCTCCGGCCGCACCGGGCGTCCCGGCAACGGTGACCATTCCGGCGGCGGAGAGCGTCCCGGCGACGCCGGACGTCCCGGCGGCCGTCGCGGCCACCACCGAACGGGTGCTCGCCACGGCGCAGGCCTGGCTCGCCGACGAGCGTTTCGCGGCGGGCCGGCTGGTCCTGGTGACCCGCGGCGCGGTCGCCACCCGCATCGGCGAGGACGTCGCGGACCTTGCCGCGGCCGCGGCCTGGGGACTGGTGCGCTCGGCCCAGTCCGAGCATCCCGGCCGGTTCGTCGTACTCGACCTCGACGGCGACCCCGGTGCCGATCCGGCGCGCGCGGCGGCAGTGGCGGCGGCGGTGGCCAGCGGGGAACCTCATGTGGCGGTCCGTGACAGCGTGGTGCTGCTCCCCCGGCTCACGCGGCAGCCGG
>NZ_CAAAFO010000098.1:33713-35103 GCF_900634715.1 Candidatus Protofrankia californiensis
GTTCCTCACCGCCTACCACGGTCTGTTCGACCTCGGCGCCCTGCGGCCGGGCGAGCGGGTGCTGGTGCACGCCGCCACCGGCGGGGTCGGACAGGCCGCCGTCGCGCTCGCGCACCACCGGGGTGCGGAGGTGTTCGCGACCGCCAGCCCCGCGAAGTGGGACGTGCTGCGCGCACTCGGCCTGGACGACGACCACATCGCCTCCTCTCGCGAGCTCGATCCCGCCGACGGCTTCGAGGCCCGCTTCGGCCGGGTCGACGTGGTGCTCAACGCGCTGGCGCACGAGTTCACCGACGCGTCCCTGCGGATGCTCGGCCCGGGCGGCCGGTTCGTCGAGATGGGCAAGACCGACCCGCGGCACCCCGACGACGTGGCCGCGGACCATCCCGGCGTCTCCTACCTGCCGTTCGACCTGCTCGCGGACGTCCCACCGGAGCGGATCGCCGAGCTGCTCGGCGAGCTGGCCGGGCTGTTCGCCGAGGACGCGCTGCGCCCGCTGCCCGTCGCGGCGTGGGACGTGCGGCATGCCCCCCGCGCGCTGCGGCACCTCTCCCAGGCCCGCCACGTCGGCAAGCTCGCGCTAACCGTGCCCGGCCGGCTCGATCCCGACGGCACGGTCCTGATCACCGGCGGGACGGGGACGCTCGGCCGGCTGGCCGCCCGCCGGCTGGTCACCCACCACAACGTGCGGCATCTGCTGCTGGTCAGCCGCGGCGGGCCGGGGGCGGACGGTGCCGCGGCGTTCGTCTCCGAGCTCACCGAGCTGGGCGCGGCCGTCACCCTGGCTGCCGTCGACGTCGCCGACCGTGACGCGCTGGCCGCTCTCCTGGACGCCGTCCCCCGCGTCCACCCGCTCACCGCTGTGATCCACACGGCTGGTGTCCTCGACGACGCCACCGTCACCGGGCTGACCCCGTCGCGGCTGCGGACGGTGGCCCGGCCGAAGGCCGACGCGGCGTGGAACCTGCACGAGCTGACCCGGCAGGCCGATCTCGCCGCCTTCGTGCTCTACTCGTCGGCCGCGGGCGTGCTGGGCACCCCGGGGCAGGCGAACTACGCCGCCGCGAACGCCTTCCTCGACGGGCTGGCCGCGCACCGCCGTGCCCACGGGCTGCCGGCGACATCGCTGGCCTGGGGGTACTGGGAGCAAGCCAGCGGCATGACCGGTCATCTGGGCGGGGTGGATGTGGCCCGGCTGGGTCGCGGCGGGCTGCTGCCGCTGCCCACCGAGACCGCGCTGGCGCTGTTCGACGCCGCGCTCAGCACGCCGTACCCGGCCCTGGTGCCGGCTCGCATCGACCGGACCGGCACCGGCCGGGACGCCTTCGGCCGGGACGACGACCAGCCCGCCGTGCTGCGCGGCCGGCCCCGCGCGACCGTCCGCCGCGCC
>NZ_CAAAFO010000098.1:35175-37385 GCF_900634715.1 Candidatus Protofrankia californiensis
GGCGCGGGCGACGGCGCGACCAGGTCGGGAGCGGGGACGTCGCTGGCCGAGCGGCTCGCCGGTCGTCCCGAGGACGACCGGAACCGGATACTGCTCGACCTCGTGCGCACGACCGCGGCGACCGTCCTCGGTCACGCCGACGCGGCCGCGATCGACGTCGACCGCGGGTTCCTCGCGTCCGGGTTCGACTCCCTGACCGCGGTGGAGTTCCGCAACCGGCTCGGCGCGGTCGCCGGACTGCGGTTGCCGACCACGCTGCTGTTCGACCATCCGACCCCGGCGGCGCTGACCGCGCACCTGCGCACCCTGCTCATACCTGCTGCGGAGAGCAGCAGCGGGACCACGGCCGGGAACGCCACCATCCCGTCCCCGCGGCGGGAATCGCTCACCGACGTGCTGGACCGGCTGGGGACCGTCCTGACGACCGTACCCGACGCCGACGCCGACACCGATGCCGACGTCCACGAGCAGGTCGCGGCCAGGTTGCGGCAGCTGGTACAGGCCTGGGACGGTCGCAGGCCCGCGGGTGGGCGGGCCGGTTCCCTGCCCGGTGAGCTGGCGGATCTCCAGTCGGCCGACGACGACGAACTGTTCGACGTGCTCGACAACGAGCTGACAACCCCGTACGGAGGCTGAGCTCACATGTCCCCCGCGTCCCCTGCGTCCTCCCCGTCCCCCGTTCCCAGCACCGGCTCCCGCGGGGAGAACTCTCACGCGGAGAACTCCCGCGCGGAGAACCGCGAGGAAAAACTGCGCGACTACCTGCGTCGCGCCACAACCGACCTGCGCGCCGCCCGCGCGCGGGTACAGGAGCTGACGTCGTCCCGGCACGAGCCGATCGCGATCATCGGAATAGGCTGCCGCTACCCGGGCGGGGTGCGCTCGCCGGGCGACCTGTGGCGGCTGGTCACCGACGAACGCGACGTGGTCGGCCCGCCGCCCGAGGACCGTGGGTGGAACCTCGACGACCGCTACGACCCCGACCCGACCCGGTCCGGCGCGACCTACGCCCGCGAGGGTGGCTTCCTCCCCGACGCGGGCGACTTCGACGCCGCCTTCTTCGGCGTCTCCCCGCGCGAGGCGCTCGCGGCGGAGCCGCAGCAGCGGCTGCTGCTGGAGGCCTCGTGGGAGGCGCTGGAACGCGCCGGTATCGACCCGACGACGCTGCGCGGCTCCGACACCGGCGTGTTCGCCGGGGTGATCGCCTCCGACTACGGTGCCGGCGCCGGCGCCGAGGCGACGCAGCCGCTGGAGGGATACGTCCTGACCGGCGGGACGACCAGCATCGCCTCCGGCCGGGTGGCGTACACGTTCGGTTTCGAGGGCCCGACCGTCACCGTGGACACCGCCTGCTCGTCGTCGCTGGTGGCGCTGCACCTGGCCGTGCAGGCGCTGCGGGGCGGCGAGTGCGGGCTCGCGCTGGCCGGCGGCGTGACCGTGATGCCGACCCTGCGGTCGTTCGTCGAGTTCTCCCGGCAGCGTGCGCTGGCGGCCGACGGCCGGTGCAAGGCGTTCGCCGCCGCCGCGGACGGTTTCGGCCTCGCCGAGGGTGCCGGGGTGCTGCTGCTGGAACGGCTGTCGGACGCGCGCCGCCGCGGCCACCGCGTCCTGGCGGTCGTGCGGGGATCGGCGGTGAACTCCGACGGTACGAGCAGCCAGCTCACCGCGCCGAGCGGGCCGTCCCAGCAGCGGGTGATCAACGCCGCGCTCGCCAACGCCCGCCTCAACCCGGCCGACGTCGACGCCGTGGAAGCACACGGCACCGGCACCACCCTGGGCGACCCCATCGAAGCCCAAGCCCTGCTCGCCACCTACGGCCAGGACCGCCCCACCGACCGCCCCCTGCTACTCGGCTCGGTCAAATCCAACATCGGCCACACCCAGGCCGCCGCCGGCGTCGCGGGCATCATCAAGATCGTGGAGGCGTTGCGGCACGGGTTGCTGCCGAAGACGCTGCACGTGGACGCGCCGTCCCCGCACGTCGACTGGTCCACCGGCGCGGTCGAACTGCTCACCGAGACCCGGCCATGGCCCGAGGTCAACCGTCCCCGGCGGGCGGCGGTGTCCTCCTTCGGGATCAGCGGCACCAACGCCCACGTCATCCTCGAACAGGCACCGGCACCCGAGGAGAGCACACCAGACACTGAGACCACACCCGGCGAGAGCGCACCGAGCGTAAGCACACCCGACGCCGGGACCGCGGCCGGGCC
>NZ_CAAAFO010000098.1:37904-41226 GCF_900634715.1 Candidatus Protofrankia californiensis
AAACGGCCGGGCCGGGCGGAGCGGCCGAGCTGAGCGGGCCAGCCGCCGGGTCGACCGGGCCGGCGGTCGCCTCGTCCGCGGCTGCCGGGCCGGTGGCATGGGTGCTCTCGGCGCGGACCGGGGAAGCCCTGCGTGCGCAGGCCGCACGCCTGCACGACTACGTCGCGGCCGAACCGTCCGCGCGTCCGGTCGACGTGGCCGCAGCGCTGGTCCGGGGTCGGGCCGCCTTCGCCCACCGGGCCGCGGTCGTGGGCGGCGACCGGGACGCCCTGCTCACCGGGCTGGCCGGGCTGGCCCGGGGCGAACTGCCGACGGACGCCGTGCGCGGCACCGCCCCGACCGGCCGGCTGGTCGTCTTCGTCTTCCCCGGCCAGGGTTCGCAGTGGCCGGGGATGGCCACGGGCCTGCTCGAGTCCTCCCCGGTGTTCGCGGAGTCGATCGCGTCCTGTGCGGACGCGCTCGCGCCGCACACCGGGTGGAACCTGCTCGACGTCCTGCGTGGCGCCCCCGGCGCACCCTCGCTGGAGCGGGTCGACGTGGTCCAGCCCGCGCTGTGGGCGATGCTGGTCTCCCTCGCGGCGCTGTGGCGCTCGTACGGCGTCCACCCGCACGCCGTCGTCGGGCACAGCCAGGGTGAGATCGCCGCCGCGTATGTGGCCGGCATCCTCACCCTCGACGACGCCGCCCGGATCGTCGCCCTGCGCAGCCAGGCAATCACCGCACTTGCCGGGCGGGGTGGCATGGCCTCGGTGGCGCTGCCCGCGGACGACGTGCTGGCACGGCTGGAACGCGCCGACGGCGCGCTGTCGCTCGCAGCCGTCAACGGCCCGCGGTCGACCGTCGTCGCCGGCACCCCGCAGGCGCTGGCGGACCTGGTCGCCGGCTACCAGGAGCAGGGGGTGCGGGCCCGGCTCGTCCCGGTGGACTACGCCTCCCACTCGGCCCAGGTCGACGGCATCCGCGACCGGGTGCTCGCGGCGCTCGCGGGGATCACTCCCCGGGCGGGATCCGTCCCGCTGCTGTCCAGCGTGACCGCGGACTGGGCCGACGGCGGCACTCTCGACGCGTCGTACTGGTTCACCAACCTTCGCCGTACCGTCCGGTTCGAGGAGGCCACCCGGGCGCTGCTGGGCAGCGGCCACGACGTGTTCGTCGAGGTCAGCCCGCATCCGGTGCTCGTCGGCGGGATCAACGAGACGGTCGACGCCGCCGGCCGCGCCGGCGTCGGCGTGCTGGGCACGCTGCGCCGCGACGACGGCGGGCCGGCGCGCCTGCTGACCGCGCTGGCCGAGGCGCACGTCCACGGCCTGCCGGTCGACTGGACCGACGTTCTCACCGGCGCCGACCCGTATGCCGTCGACCTGCCCACCTACGCCTTCCAGCGGCGCCGCTTCTGGCTCGCGGCCGGGACGGCGGTGCTCGGGGAGCCCGCGGCAGCATTGGGTTCCGCCGAGGACGGGCTCGGCCTGGACGGCGGGAACAGCGAGCTCAGCGCGGCGGGAGCGGGAACGGGAACGGGAACGCCCGAGCATCCGCTCGCCGCGGCGCTGTCCCCGCAGGCACTGCGGGAGCGGCTGGCCGACCTGGTCCGCACGACCGCGGCCGGGGTGCTGGGGCACACCGGCACGGACCAGATCGACGACGAGCAGACCTTCCGGGATCTCGGTTTCGACTCGCTCGGTGCCGTGCGGTTGCGTGACGGGCTCGCCGCGGTGACCGACCTGACGCTGCCCAGCACGCTGGTGTTCGACTTCCCGACGCCGGCCGCCCTGGTCGAGCGCCTGATCACCCTGGTGTCGGGCGCGCCCGTGACCACCTCGCGGCGCTCCCGGACACCCGCCAACCACACCGAGCCGATCGCGATCGTCGCGGTCAGCGGACGGTGGCCGGGTGGCGCCGACTCCCCCGAGGCGCTGTGGGAACTGGTCGCCGACGGCCGGGACGCCATCGGCGGGTTCCCGTCGAACCGCGGCTGGGACGTCGAGGCCCTCTACGACCCCGAACCCGGCCGCCCGGGGCGGACCTACACCCGTGACGGCGGTTTCCTCTACGACGCCGACCGCTTCGACGCGGACTTCTTCGGCATCTCCCCGCGCGAGGCCGCCGCGATGGACCCGCAGCAGCGGCTGCTGCTGGAGTCCGCCTGGGAGGTGCTGGAACGCGCCGGCATCGACCCGCACACCCTGCGGGGCAGCCGGTCGGGGGTGTTCGTCGGCGCGACCCAGCAGGACTACGGCCCGCGCCTGACCGATGCGCCGCGAGACGCCGAGGGGTACGTGCTGACAGGCAGCACAACAAGCGTGGCTTCCGGACGGCTGGCCTACACCCTCGGCCTGGAGGGGCCGGCCCTCAGCATCGACACCGCCTGCTCGTCCTCGCTGGTCGCGACCCATCTGGCCGCCCAGTCGCTGCGCAGCGGCGAATGCGATCTGGCGCTGGCCGGCGGCGTCGCCGTCATGGCGACCCCGGGACTGTTCACCGAGTTCTCCCGGCAGCGGGGGCTGGCTCCCGACGGCCGGAGCAAGGCGTTCGCGGCAGCGGCGGACGGCACGTCCTGGTCCGAGGGGGTCGGGTTCCTCCTGCTGGAACGGCTGTCGGACGCGCAGCGGGCCGGCCGCCGGATCCTGGCGGTGATCCGCGGCAGCGCGGTGAACTCCGACGGCGCGTCGAACGGGCTCACCGCGCCGAACGGCCAGTCACAGCAGCGGGTCATCGCCGACGCGCTGGCCGCCGCCGGGCTGGCAGCCGGCGACATCGACGCCGTCGAGGCGCACGGCACGGGCACCCGTCTCGGCGACCCGATCGAGGCGGAGGCGCTGATCGCCACCTACGGGCACAACCGTCCCGCCGACCGGCCGCTGCTGCTCGGGTCG
The DNA here is from genome assembly GCF_900634715.1 of Candidatus Protofrankia californiensis. Taxonomy (GTDB): domain Bacteria; phylum Actinomycetota; class Actinomycetes; order Frankiales; family Frankiaceae; genus Protofrankia; species Protofrankia californiensis. The sequence goes on from NZ_CAAAFO010000098.1 coordinate 40,778, forward strand.
ATCAAGTCGAACATCGGGCACACCCAGACGGCAGCCGGCATCGCCGGCATCACGAAGATTATTTACGCCCTGCGCCACGGCGTGCTGCCGAAGACCCTGCATGTGGACGCGCCGTCGCCGTTCGTGAACTGGTCGGCGGGCGCGGTGGAACTACTGACCGAGGCCCGGCTGTGGCCCGAGGCCGACCGTCCCCGGCGGGCGGCCGTGTCGTCCTTCGGGATCAGCGGTACCAACGCCCATGTGATCATCGAACAGGCGCCCGACCAGGGCATCTCAGCGGACGTCCCGGCAGACGTCGTCCCGGCGCCTGCGATCCCGGCTGCCGCGACCGTGGCCGCGGACCCCACGACGGCGGTTGTCGTGCCGTGGGTGCTCTCCGCGGCATCACCGGAATCGCTGCGAGCGCAGGCCGCCCGGCTGGCCGCGCACCTCACCGCGAACACCGCGCT
>NZ_CAAAFO010000098.1:41465-42145 GCF_900634715.1 Candidatus Protofrankia californiensis
CCTTCAACACCACCGCCGACGCCCTCGACACCGCCCTAGCCACCCACACCGAGCACCTCAAACACCCACTCCGCCCCCTCCGCGACGTCATCTTCGACCCCGACCCCACCGACCTCCACCACACCCTCTACACCCAACCCGCCCTCTTCACCCTCCAAACCGCCCTCTACCACCTCCTCACCCACTGGGGCCTCCACCCCGACTACCTCACCGGCCACTCCATCGGAGAAATCACCGCCGCCCACACCGCCGGCATCCTCACCCTCCCCGACGCCGCCACCCTCGTCGCCGCCCGCGCCACCCTCATCAACTCCGCCCCAGCCGGCGGCATCATGATCTCCATCCAGGCCAGCGAACACGACGTCCGCACCGTTCTGGATGATCATCCAGGCGTCGACCTCGCCGCCATCAACGGACCCACCTCCGTCGTCATCTCCGGCGACCCCGACCCCACCCAACAGATCGCCCAGCACTTCGCCGACCACGGCCACAAAACCCGACAGCTACAAGTCAGCCACGCCTTCCACTCCCACCACCTCAACCCCATCCTCGACACCTTCCACACCATCGCCACCACCCTCACCTACCACCCACCCACCACCCCGATCATCAGCGCCCTCACCGACCCCACCGGCCGCCCCGACACCGACCCCACCACCCCCGACCACTGGACCCGCCAC
>NZ_CAAAFO010000098.1:42622-43235 GCF_900634715.1 Candidatus Protofrankia californiensis
AACACCAGCCAGTCAGCCCCCGTCACCGCATCCCTGCTCCGCCGCAACGAACCGGAGCCGGTCACGGTCGCCACCGCGGTGGGCACCGCCTACACCCACGGCGCCCGCCTGGACTGGCAGGCCGTGTTCTCCGGTCTCGACGCGCGGACCGTCGACCTGCCCACCTATGCGTTCCAACGCACCCGGCACTGGCTTGAGGCGGCGCCGGCCGCCGCACCGGCCGGCAGCGCGGCGGCCGGCGCCGAAGACTCCCGCTTCTGGGCGGCGGTACGCCAGGGCAGCCTCGACGAACTCGCCGACACGCTGGGGATCGCCCGCGAGCGGGAACGCGCCGCGCTGGGCGAGGTGCTGCCTGCCCTCGCATCCTGGTGGGAGCGGCACCGGCTCACCGATGCGGTGGACACCGTGCGCTACCGGGTGGTGTGGCGGCCGGTCCACGACCTGCCCGCCGGACCCGCGCGCGGGCGGTGGCTGCTGGTGGTGCCGGCCGACCAACACGACGCTCCGTGGGTCACGGCGCTCACCCGAGCGCTGCCGGACGGCGTGGTGCTGCCCGTCGACCCGCAGCGGAGCACCCGGCGCCTGCTCGCCGCCGACCTGGCCACCGCCGTGG
>NZ_CAAAFO010000099.1:0-697 GCF_900634715.1 Candidatus Protofrankia californiensis
CCGCTCAGGGCACCAGCACGTCCGGCAAGCTGGCGTTTCTGTTCACCGGTCAGGGTGCGCAACGCGCCGGGATGGGCCGGGGCCTGTACGACACCTACCCGATATTCCGCGACGCCTTCGACGAAGCCACCGCAGCCCTCGACACCGCACTGACCGGGCACGTCAGCCGGCCATTGCGCGACGTCGTCTTCGACACCGACCCGTCCGACCTCAACCAGACGCTGTACACCCAGCCGGCGCTGTTCGCCCTCGAGACCGCCCTGTTCCGGCTCGTCACCAGCTGGGGGCTGCGCCCCGACTACCTCACCGGCCACTCCATCGGAGAACTCAGCGCCGCCCACGCCGCCGGCGTGCTCTCCCTCGCCGACGCAGCGACCCTCGTCGCAGCACGAGCCCGGCTGATCCACTCCGCCCCACCCGGCGGCGTCATGATCTCCATCCAGGCAAGTGAGAACGACGTCCGCACCGCCCTCGAAGGCCGGTCAGGCGTGGATCTGGCCGCGGTGAACGGGCCGGCGTCGGTCGTCGTCTCCGGCGACCCCGAGGCCACCCACCACATCGCGCAGCTGTTCGCCGACCAGGGCCGCAAAACCAAAAAACTCCAGGTCAGCCACGCCTTCCACTCCCACCACCTCGACCCCGTCCTCGACGCCTTCCACACCGTCGCCCAGACCCTCACCTACCACCAACCCACGAT
>NZ_CAAAFO010000099.1:978-2009 GCF_900634715.1 Candidatus Protofrankia californiensis
GGTGACACCAGTGGTGGCGACAGCCGACCCACCCCCATCGCCGTATCCCTGCTCCGCCGCAACCGACCCGAACCAGCCACAGTCCTCACCGCGGTCAGCACCGCCCACGCCCACGGCACCCCCATCAACTGGCCCGCCATCCTCGCCGACCACAACCCACGACCCGTCCCCCTACCCACCTACCCCTTCCAACGCCAAAAGTTCTGGCTCCCCCCCGCCACCACCACCGGCGACCCAGCCACCCTCGGCCTCACCCCCACCCACCACCCCCTCCTACGCGCCACCCTCACCCCCGCCGACACCGACCAGACCATCCTCACCGGCCGCCTCTCCCTGCACACCCACCCCTGGCTCGCCGACCACAACGTGATGGGATCCGTGGTCGTCCCGGGCACGGTGTTCATCGAGCTCGCCCTGCACGCCGGTGAGGTCACCGGATACGACACCGTCGACGAGCTGATCGCCGAGGCTCCGCTGGTGCTGCCCGAGCGGCTCGGCGTCCAGGTGCAGGTCGTCGTCGGTGCGCCGGACGGGACGGGGCGCCGGCCGATCGCGGTCCACTCGCGGCCGGACGGCGAGGAACCCCGCGCCGACGGCTGGACCCGCCACGTCAGCGGCTATCTGACCTCCGACGATTCCGCTGCCACGGAGGCGGCGGCGGCGAACGCGGCGGCGGCGGAGTCCCTGGCGACCTGGCCGCCCCCGGACGCCGAGGCTATCGGCGTCGACGGCGCGTACGTCGACGGCGTGTACGAGGCCCTGGCCGGCGCCGGGCTGACGTACGGGCCGGCGTTCCGCGGGTTGCGCGCAGCCTGGCGGCGCTCCGAGCGGGGCGAGGAGATCTTCGCCGAGGTCGAGCTGCCCGAGGGGATACGCGCGGACGCCGGACGGTTCGGCCTGCACCCCGCGCTGCTCGACGCCGCCGTGCACGTCAGCGCCCACAAGGGGCTGCGCGACGCCCCGCCAGGCCAGGTCCAGTTGCCGTTCGCCTGGTCGGGACTGCGGCTGCACTCCTCCGGCGCGACCCTGCT
>NZ_CAAAFO010000099.1:2597-3185 GCF_900634715.1 Candidatus Protofrankia californiensis
GGGGCGGCGCACGACGACGCCCTGTTCGCGGTGGACTGGAAGCCGCTGCCGCCGTCGGCGACACCCGACCGCCGGACCTGGTCCGTCCTCGGTGACGGCACCTACCTGCGCGACCTGCTGCGGCAGGCGCGCGCGGACACCCGCGCGTTCGCCGATCTCTCCGACCTCACCGCCGCCATCGACCTCGGCGAACCCGCTCCCGGCCTGGTCTTCACCGGGGGTCTGCCGGATGCCGGCACCGGAACCGGCACCGGCGTCCCCGCCGCCGCGCACGCGACAGTGCGGCGTGTCCTGGCCCAGCTGCAGGGGTGGACGGCCGAACGCCGGGTCGACGGCGCCCAGCTCGTCGTCGTCACCCGGCATGCGGTGGCCGTGGACGGCGGCGACGCCGTCCACGACACCGTCGTCCAGAACACCGCCGTCGAGGACACCACCGCCCAGAACACGGCCGTCGAGGACAGTGCCGTCGACGTCGCGGCCGCCGCCGTGTGGGGGCTGGTCCGCTCCGCGCAGGCCGAGCATCCCGACCGGATCGTCCTGCTCGACGTCGACGACGACCCCGCTTCGGCCGAGGCGCTGCCGGCGGCG
>NZ_CAAAFO010000099.1:3236-5959 GCF_900634715.1 Candidatus Protofrankia californiensis
AACCACAGCTCGTGATCCGCGCGGGCACCGTCCGGGTCCCCCGGCTGGTCCGGGTCACCGTGGACGCCACGGCGACCACGGCGAGCGGCACGGTGGACGGCGGTGAAGCCGCCGGCGCGTCGGCGGTCACGTCCGAGCCGGGCGGCACGCCGCACCAGGACGGCACCCTGATCGTGACCGGCGGCACTGTCCTGATCACGGGCGGTACCGGGGCGATCGGCGCGCTGGTCGCCCGCCACCTGGTCACCTCCCACGGCGCCCGCCACCTGGTCCTGACCAGCCGCAGCGGTCCCGACGCCGGCGGCGCCGCACTGCTGCGGGAGGAGCTCGCCGAGCTCGGCGCGACCGTCACGGTCGTGGCCGCGGACGTCGCCGACCGTGACTCACTCGCCGGCGTCCTCGCCGCGATCCCGGCCGAGCATCCGCTGACCGCGGTCGTGCACGCCGCCGGCATCGCCGACGACGGCCTGCTGGACGCCCTCACCGGTGATCGTCTCGATGCGGTGCTGCGTCCCAAGCTGGACGGCGCCTGGCATCTGCACGAGCTGACACGCGACCACGACCTGTCCGCGTTCGTGCTGTTCTCGTCCCTGTCGGGGCTCATCGGCGGGACGGGGCAGGCCCTGTACACCGCGGCGAACGCCGCTTTGGACGCGCTCGCGGCGCACCGCCGGGCGCACGGCCTGCCGGCGCTGTCGCTGGCCTGGGGCCAGTGGGAGCGCGCCAGCGGCGTCACCGCCCACCTGACCGACGCCGACCGGGAGCGCATCACCCGGTCGGGGTTGCGGTCGCTGTCGGACACCGCGGGCGTGGAGCTGTTCGACACCGCGGTGTCGGCCGGCGCCCTGACCGCTCGTCCGCTGCTCGTGCCGGCACTGCTCGACCTCGCCGCCATCCGGGCCCGGTCCGCGGCGGCCGGGGTTCCCGCGCTGCTGCGCGGGCTGGTCCGGCCGGCCCGGCGGGTGGCGGGCGCGGCGCCGGAGGGTACCCGGTCCCAGTTCAGGGAACAGCTTGCGGGCCTGTCCGGAACCGAACGTGACGCGGCCATACTCGACCTTGTGCGTAGAGAAACCGCGAATGCCCTCGGCTACCCGGACGCCGACCCGATCGCCGCCGGCGGCGCCTTCGTCGAGCTGGGGCTGGACTCGCTCACCGCGGTCGAACTGCGCAACCGGCTGGAGGCGCAGACCGGTCTACGGCTGCCGGCGACGCTCACCTTCGACCATCCGACCCCCGCGGCCGTCGCCGAGCTCATCGGTGGCCAGCTCGCGGTCGGCGCGCAGGGGACGCCGTCGGGTCCGGCGGCGAGCGGGGGAAGTGCTGGGTCGCTGGCCACCGGCGGCGTCGGCGGCGGGGGCGTCGGCGGGCTCTACCGGCGGCTGTTCGACGCCGGGCAGATGGACGCCGCCGCGCAGTTGCTGATCGTGGCTTCCAGCCTGCGCTCGACGTTCGACGCGGCGGATCGGCACGACCACTCTCCGGCCCCGCTGACCCTCACGACCGGGCCGTCGCGGCCGAACATCGTCTGCTTCCCGGCGCTGTCGGCGCTGTCCGGCCCGCACGAGTACTCCCGGTTCGGCGGCCTGTTCCGCGACGAGCGGGACGTGTACGTGGTGCCGGCTCCCGGACTGCCGGAAGGCGACCTGCTCCCGGATTCGGCCGCCACGCTGATCCGGATGCACGTCGAGGCGGTGAAGAAGGTCGTCGGCGACGAGCCGTTCGTGGTCCTCGGCCGTTCGATGGGTGGCTGCGTGGCGAACTCGGTCGTCGCCGGGCTGGAGGCGGAAGGGATCTTCCCTGCCGGGCTGGTGCTCGTCGACTCCTACCCGATCGACACGCCTTCCCGGCCTGGGATGGAGTGGTGGAACACCGCTATGATCACCGCTCTCGTGGAGCGGTTCGACCGCTTCGACCTGTCGACGCTGGACACCCGGCTGTCGACGATGGGCACCTACAATCGGATCTTTGCGGACTGGCAGCCGACGGAGATCTCCGCGCGCACCCTGCTCGTCCGCGCGGAGCAACCGCTGGCCGGCACGCCGACCGAGGCACCGGGCCTGGCCGACTGGCGGGCGTACTGGCCGCTTCCGCACGAGATCATCGACGTTCCCGGTGATCACTTCAGCATCCTTGAGGAAGACACCGGGACGACCGCCGCCGCGGTGGCCAAGTGGTTGGCGTCGCTTGCCTGAGCGGGCTGACCGGACGGCCTGCCCGACCGAACGCGACCACGGATGGACGTGGCTGCACCAGGGGCGCGGCCATCACGGCGGAGACCCAGACGATTCATCTAATAGAAGGGAAAAGCATGACACTTCCGGCAGTCGTCGTGACCGGCGCCGCCGCCGGGATCGGCCGGGCAACCGTGGAGCTGTTCGCCGAACGGGGCTACGGGGTCGTTGCCGTGGACCCCGACACGGCCGGCCTCGCCGAGCTCGACACCATCAAGAACGTCGTGACGCTCGAGGGTGACGTCTCCACCGAGGAGACGAACGTCGAGGCGGTGCGGCTGGCCGTCAAGCACTTCGACCGCCTCGACGCGGCAGTCCTCAACGCCGGTATCGGCGGCGCGCCGCCGATCGAGGCCCCCGGGGCGATGGAGCAGCTCGACCGCATCCATGCAGTCAACGTGCGTGGCGCGGCCCTCGGCATCCGGGCGGCCGCCCCGGCGCTGCGGGCAGCGGGCGGCGGCGCCATCGTCGTGACGGCCTCCGGTGCCGGGC
>NZ_CAAAFO010000099.1:6579-8547 GCF_900634715.1 Candidatus Protofrankia californiensis
CGGCACCGGTGAAGCACGATCCGCGGCTGTTCACGAACATCAGCCGGCGGATCCCGCTGGGCCGCTGGGGTGATCCTCGCGAGCAGGCCCAGGTGATCTGGTTCCTCGCGACCCCCGAGTCCTCCTACATCACCGGAGCGGTGATCCCCAGCGACGGGGGCCTCACCGCGAGCAACGGCTTCCTGCTGCCGCCGACGTACGACGGTGAGCCGATGCAGTGACACCCGCCGGTGGGACGCCCGTTACATGCGGATCCGTCACAGGCGGATCCGCCGTGGACCCCCGTCCACGCCCATATGTCGCATTCATGGCATTCAGAAAAGGAAGCGATTTATGACCACTACCGATCATCTCGCCGGGACGGACACGGCCGTCGCGACGAGCAGCGTCGAGACGAACAAGACGGTCGCCCGACGTCTGTACGAGGAGGTCGTGAACGAGGGCCGGCTGGACCTGCTCGACGACCTGCTCGCCGAGGAGGCGAGCCGGCGCACCGGCGGCGGCACGTTCGGCCGCGACAGCTTCGCCAGCCACGTCACCGAACTGCGGGCGAACGTCACCGACCTGAAGGCCACCGTCACCAACCTCGTGGCCGAGGGTGACCGGGTCGTCGTCTTCTGGCGTATCCAGGGCATCCACTCCGGCGAGGTCTGGGGAGTGCCCGGCACCGGGAACACGATCGACGGCACCAGCATCAGCCTGATCACGTTCCGCGACAGCAAGGTCATCGACTACGTCGTCACCCCGGACCGGCTCACCATCCTGCAGCAGCTCGGCGCGATCCCGGCATGACGCGCAAGCTGTCGGCTGCCGACATCGCCGAGATCCACCAGACCATCGCGCTGATCGCGCACGTGTACGACAACCGTGAGCTCGACGCCCTGAACCTGGTCTTCACCGACGACGTCGAGCTCGAACTCGGCTACGGCGAGGGCGTCCACCTGCTCGGGATCGAGTCCGTACGGGAGCTGTTCAGCCAGCGGCAACCGGACGGGGCAGATCACCAGACCGTGAACACGCTGATCCTGACCGATCCGGACGGGACCGTGCGGACCCACAGCCGCTACATCGCGCTGCGGTCGGATGGAACGACCACCAACGGTGACTACCTGAGCGTCGTCGTGCCCACCGAGCGGGGCTGGCGGATCAGGTACTTCCGCAGCGTGCTGCGCTACCCCCTCGAGCCCGAGGCCGGCCCCCGGCCGACGGCGATCACGGACGAGTGGCGGCTGACCGCCGACCGCCTCCCGGTGATCGTTAACTGATCCTCACGGATCGTATCCAGCACGCCTCGCGCGGCCGGGCTCCGACCGGCGACGAGCTGTTCCCGGCCCGGAACGGGATCGGTCGCCCGAACCTCACGGGGCGTGCTGGGCAGATGTGTTCGCCGGTCGTCCGGCACGACCGCCGGCACGCCGGCGGACACGGCAACCCCCGAACAAAAGCAACCCCCGAACAAAGGCAGCCCGAACAGAGCAGGGCCGTTGAGCCCCCCGTACTGCCGCCCCACACCGGGCTCACCGAATTCACCGGATTCAATTCACCGGATTCACCGGATTCACCGGAGTTCACAGGAGGAGGCAGGAGATGACGGGATTGACGGTCCGTTCCGAGGCCGCTGTTCCCAGGATCGCCGTTCCCAGGACCGCCGCCGACAGCATCCAGGTCGATCATCGAACACCCGTGGTGCGGCTGTCGCGGCTGCTGGACGCGGACTCCGTGACTGCGCTGCACCCCGACGACGACACCGGCGTCCACGCCGTCCGCGGCCGGATCGACGGTGCCGCCGTCGTCGCCTACTGCACCGATGCGACGGTGATGGGTGGCGCCCTCGGGCTGGAGGGTGCCCGGCACATCGTCGAGGCCATCGACACGGCGGTGCGCGAGGGCTGCCCGGTGATCGGCCTGTGGCATTCCGGCGGCGCCAGGCTCGCGGACGGTGTCGAGTCCCTCGACGGCGCCGGCCGG
>NZ_CAAAFO010000099.1:8915-14407 GCF_900634715.1 Candidatus Protofrankia californiensis
GTGGAACTCCTTCGAGGAGCTGCAGCCCCGGTGGGCGCCCAACATCGTGATCGGTCTCGGCCGCCTCGGCGGGCGCACGGTCGGTGTCATCGCCAACAACCCGATACGCAAGGGCGGCTGCCTGGATTCGCTGAGCGCGGAGAAGGCGGCCCGGTTCGTGCGCATGTGCAACGCCTTCGGCGTACCGCTGCTGGTCGTCGTCGATGTGCCGGGCTATCTTCCCGGGGTCGGGCAGGAATGGGACGGCGTGGTCCGGCGGGGCGCGAAGTTGCTGCACGCCTTCGCCGAGGCCGTGGTGCCCCGCGTCACCCTGATCACGCGGAAGTCCTACGGCGGGGCGTACATCGCCATGAACTCCCGCTCCCTCGGCGCCACAGCCGTCTACGCCTGGCCGCAGGCCGAGGTCGCCGTCATGGGGGCAGAGGCCGCCGTCGGGATCCTGCACCGCAAGAAGCTGGCCGCCGCCGACGGACACCGGGAGGAGCTGCGCGCGCAGCTCATCGCCGAACACGAACGGGTCGCCGGTGGCGTCGACCGCGCCATCTCCCTTGGTGTCGTCGACGAGGTCATCGACCCGGCCCACACCCGCCGCGCCCTCGTACAGACTTTCTCCACCGCGGACGAACGCCGGGGCGGCCACAGCAACATTCCGCTGTGACCTCTGTTGCCGGGCGCTCCAAGCCCTGCTGAGCACTGCTACAGCGACCCGGAGATCTGGGCCGCCGGACCTCCCAGATCGGCTTCCGGACCTCGAACGCGGAAGAAGCTCATTGCGAAACCGCGTTATCCGGTTGCACCGCCGCGTTCCGTGTCATCGCCGCATTGCCCACGGCGGTGACACGGAACGCCCGCGACGCCACACCGCGGTGCCTTTCGCACCGGCTTCCGGAAAATCCCTCGCACCGACTCCGGCGGACACCCTCCGGCAGGCCCGCTCCCGCCAGGAATTCCCCTGGAAAACATCCTCCTCGCAAACATGCTCCCGCAACGGCGGTCAGGGGAGCCAGTCAAGAGCGGTCAGGGCGGCGTGGCCGCCGCCCTTTCACTCCGCAGATCCCGATCAAGGAAAACCGGTTACCGGTTTTCCTACCGAGGCTTATTCAAAACTCCTATCCACATGACCCGGATCATGGCATTGCTGCAGGTCGGAGCACTGTCATGGATCCTTATCGGGGAGTTTTTAATAACTCTCACTGGTTTTCCGACCCGCCGAACGGCTGCCGCGGCCCACCGAGCGGTTCGGAAGGCTGCTCGAAGCCCCTCGTCTCGCCGCCCTGCTCCGCCTCGGCGGTCGGCTGCCCGCCTTCCGCCTCCGCGGCCGGCTGGGTGCCCTCCGCCTCGGCGGTCGGCTGTGCGCCCTCGCTCTCGGCCTGCGCGGGCTGAGTGGCCTGCGCGGCTCCCGCCGTGACGCCGGCGAGTTCGCGCAGTCGTGTCTCGACGTAGGGCTCGGTGTGGTGCGACCTGTCCGCGATCCGCCGCACGAGGTCGTTGATGTTGGAGGCGGCATCCAGATCCGCTGTGCTGACCTGGACGAACCGGTCAAGAATCTGATGACGGATCTGCCCCCAGTTCTCCCGCAGTCGCTGCTCCAGCTCCTGTGCCTGCTGCTGCTCCATACGATCGCCTCCACATCGAGCCAGCTATTTGTAGTGATAAACCTACTTCGCTCCCGGGCAGAGTCAACCCGAGACGATAGATCCATCAATTCAGTGTTCTCGATGCGCTAATCGGTCCACTCCGTCGAAATACCCCGACAGGGTCCATGTCAGCCGCGGCGGATGTTTGGGAACAAGCCCATTGTTTTTCTGAACAAAAGGGATCCGCTCACCCCGGCGACGCCCCGACCATAGCCCATATCCGATCGGTCCGATCCTCATCGCACGAATTACGCCTGATTTCCATGGTTCGTTCACCATTTCCATGGCTCATCCACCGTTTCCACGGCTCGCGCCCGGCGAGGAGACGATCCCGCCGGATCGGATCTCGCCGGACCGCCGGAACCACGAGGAAGCGACAGCATGAGTTGACAGGGTTAAGTTAACGCTGGCAACCTTCGTCCATGGTCTCGACCGGACGGACGAGGGCCCGCCGGGGTGAGGGTGGCCGGCTGGCCGAAGAGATCCTGTTCGCGGCCGAGGCCCTGCTGGTCGAGGCCGAGGACGAACAGGCCGTCACCGTGCGCGCGGTCGCCCGCAGGGTGGGCGTGACGACCCCGTCGGTCTACCTGCACTATGCCGGCAAGGCCGCACTTCTGGACGCCGTGTGCCTGAAGGTCTGGGGGGACCTGGACGAGCGGCTGACCGCCGCCACGGCCGGCGCGACAGACCCGTTGGACGCCCTGCGGCGGTGCGGCATGGCATACGTACGGTTCGGGCTCGACCATCCCGTCCAGTACCGGCTGCTGATGATGGGTCGCCCTCTCACCCGCGGTGAGGGGCACACGGGCGTCCCAGCCGGAACAGCCAGAACAAACGGGGCAGTCGACACTGCCGGGGCAGTCGGAACAGCCGCGCAGACGACGGCCGCCCAGGCCGCGCTGGAGCAGATGACCCGTGTCGTCCGGGGCTGCGTGGACGCCGGGGTGTTCCACGGGGAGCCGTGCCCACTCGCGCTGAGCCTGTGGGCCGCCGTCCACGGCTGCGTGTCGCTGCTGCTGAGCAAACCCGACCTCGGATGGCCCCCGATCGAGGACTTCGTCGACCACACCGTGCGGATGGCGGGCCTCGGCTCCGCGTTGATCAGCCGCATCACCGTCCCCGGCGGCACCTACGACAGCGTGACCATCGCCGCCGAACTCGACAGGACCGCGGACCGCCTTCACCTCCACCGGCAGGAGCAGCAGTGAGCAACCCAGCGGTATCGACCACCACCGGCGAACCGTCGGCCGAGCCATCGCCCGAGCTACCGGTCGCACCGTCGGCCGAGCTATCGGCCGAACCATCGGTGCTATCGGTCGAGCCGTCGGTCGAACCATCGTCAGCCCCCACCGGGAAACTGTCGTCAGCCCCCACCGGCGAGGAGCAGACGCCCGACACCGGGCGTGCCCGCGCGGTCCTCGCCGTCACCTCGGTCGGCGTGTTCGTCGTCTTCCTGGACTCAACGATCGTCAACGTCGCGTTCGAGTCGATCACCAGGAGCTTCCGCACCACGACCGCGGGCCTGTCCTGGGTCCTCAACGCCTACGCGCTGGTCCTGACGGCGCTGCTCGTACTCGCCGGGCGCCTGGCCGACCAGTTCGGCCGCAGGCGGCTGTTCCAGATCGGCCTGATCGGCTTCGCGGTCACCTCCGCCGGCTGCGGGCTGGCATCCGGCACTGCCGCGCTTGTCGCCGCCCGGGCGCTGCAGGCGGTGTTCGCGGCGCTCCTGGTGCCGTCATCCCTGGCCCTTCTGCTCCCCGAGTTCCCGGCCGAGAAGCGGTCCGCCGCGATCGGTGTCTGGGGGGCGATGGGAGGGCTGGCCGCGGCCAGCGGACCGACCCTGGGTTCGCTGCTCGTCCAGTACCTGTCCTGGCGCTGGGTGTTCCTGGTCAACGTGCCGATCTGCCTGCTGGCCGCGCTGGTCGGCGCGCGGGTGCTGCGGGAGAGCCGGGACGAGAACGCCACCGGCGTCCCCGACCCGCTCGGCGTCGTCCTCATGACGGTCGCGCTCGGCGCCGCCGCACTCGGCATCGTCGAGGGACCGCAGTGGGGCTGGGACGACCCCCGCGTCCTCGGCGCGTTCCTCACCGCCGCGGTCGGCCTGCCGTTGTTCGTCATCCGGACGCGGCACGCCGCCCGCCCCGCCGTCGACCTCAGCCTGTTCCGGGTCCGCTCCTACAGCGTGGCGAACGCCGGGATGTTGACGTTCGCCATGGCCTTCTTCGCCATCACCCTGGCAAACATCATCTTCCTGCAGACGGTGTGGCACTGGTCGGTGCTGCACAGCGCCGTGGCCGTGACCCCGAGTCCGCTGCTCGCCGGTGTCACCGCCCCGTTGGCCGGAGCGCTGGCCGACCGCTTCAGCCATCGCGCGGTCCTCGTCCCCGGCGCGGTGGCCTTCGCCGCGGCGATGCTGCTGTTCGCCACCCGGGTCGGGAGCACACCGCACTACGTCACCGACTGGCTGCCCGCCGCCATGCTCACCGGCGTCGGCATCGGGCTGACCTTCACCACGCTCGGCAGCGCGGCCGTCGCGTCGCTGCCGCCGTCCCGGTTCGGGGTCGGCAGCGCCATCAACTCCTCGTTCCGGCAGCTCGGCGCCGTGCTCGGGGTGTCGATGTTCGTCGCCGTCCTCGGCACGCCGTCCGCCGCCTCCGCGCTCGACGCCTTCCACCGCGTCTGGTATGTGATGGCGGCCGTGGCAACCCTCTCGGCCCTGCTGTGCGCGGGCATCCGCAACCGACCGCACCAGCCGCAGCCGCAGCCGGCGCGACCGAGCGCGGTCACGGTAGATTCATGATCGGTTCGTCCCCGCGCCCGGCACCGGTTCGGGGACTGTCGGGACGTGTTCCACCGTCAGCGCATTCCACCGTAAGAATTGTTTTCCCACCGTCCGAAACCCCCGGATACTCGAAATCCCTAAAGATATGCGTGGCCGAACTCGGCATCCCCTCCCTCGACGTCCCCGCCGGTACCCGTGACCGGTTCGCCGAGATGGCGGCGGCCCCCGGACTGTCCCTGCGCGCCTACCTCGCCCGCCTTGCCGACACCCTGCTCACCCCGGCATAAGCAGGTGTAGGTGGAAACCGTCACCATCACGACTTTTTCCACCTACGGATACGGAAGCCGTAGGTGGAAACCGCTGCTGCCACGACGTTTTCCACCTACGGCTCTGGCAGACACCCCGACGGTCGCCGCGCTGCCGCTGGCCGGGCAGCAGCCGAGCTGCTCGGAGTATCCGGCCAGGCACAGGCGCAGCCGGGACGAAGGCTACGATTTCGACGTCTGTCCACGGCAGGGGGAATGCATGATCGATGATGTCGGTGCCGGCGCAGAGTATCGGCCGAGGGTGTTCATCTCCTACGCGCACGAGTCCGATGCGCACGCCGAATCCGTGCGGGAGCTGTACTGGTTCCTGTGTTCGCGGGGGATCGACGCGAAGTGTGACCTGCCGGCATCCCAGCGGCGGCAGGACTGGGCGCTGTGGATGGAGCAGCAGATCCACGCGGCCGACTTCATCCTGATGATCGCCTCGCCCGCCTACCGGCGCCGGGCCGGCGGGGATGCCGCCGCCGACGACGGTCGTGGTGTGCAGTGGGAGGCCGGCCAGATCCGCGACGTCATCTACCGCGACCAGCAGGCAGGCTTGCGCCGCGTTCTGCCGGTCGTCCTCCCGGGCGCGACCACCGATGACATCCCGCTTTTCCTCCGCCCCTCCTCGACAACCCACTACCGGGTGGATGCGATCTCCGACGCCGGGCTTGAGGCGCTCCTGCGGGTCCTGCTCGGCCAACCGCTGGAGATCGAACCGGTTCCGGGGAACCGCCCGTCGCTGCCGCCGCGTCCCGGCCCGGG
>NZ_CAAAFO010000100.1:0-1498 GCF_900634715.1 Candidatus Protofrankia californiensis
CCCGCGCCCGGCCTGGTCGACCGCCGAGTCGAGATCACCGGGCCCACCGACCGCAAGATGACGATCAACGCACTGAACTCGGGGGCGAAGGTCTGGCTGGCGGACTTCGAGGACGCCAACACCCCGCTGTGGGAGAACATGGTCTCCGGCCAGCTCAACCTGCGTGACGCCCTGGACCGCACCATCGACTTCACCAGCCCGGAGGGCAGGCGGTACGTCCTCGGCGACACGACCACCACGATCGTGGTGCGTCCCCGCGGTTGGCATCTCGACGAGAAGCACCTGCTCGTCGACGGCGAGCCCGTCAGCGGCGGTCTGTTCGACTTCGCTCTCTACGCATTCCACTGCGGCCGGCGTCAGCTCGACGCGGGCTCCGGACCGTACTTCTACCTGCCGAAGACGGAAAGTCACCGGGAGGCGAGGCTGTGGAACGAGGTCTTCAGCCATACCGAGGACGCCCTGGGCTTTCCCCGTGGCACGATCCGCGCCACCGTGCTCATCGAGACCCTCCCGGCGGCCTTCGAGATGGAGGAGATCCTCTACGAGCTGCGCGAGCACTCCGCCGGGCTGAACGCGGGCCGGTGGGACTACCTGTTCAGCGTCATCAAGAAGCTGCGTGACCGGGGCGGACGGTTCGTCCTGCCCGACCGCAACTCGGTGACGATGACAGCACCGTTCATGCGCGCCTACGCCGACCTGCTCGTACGCACCTGCCACCGGCGGGGCGCACACGCCATCGGTGGGATGGCCGCCTTCATCCCGAGCCGCCGCGACGCGGCCGTGAACGAGACGGCCGTGGCGAAGGTGCGCGAGGACAAAACCCGCGAGGCCGAGGCCGGCTTCGACGGTTCCTGGGTCGCCCATCCGGACCTGGTGCCGCTGTGCCGGGAGGTGTTCGACGGGGTGCTCGCCGATCGTCCGCACCAGCTCGACCGGACCCGTGACGACGTGACGGTGGACGCGGCCGCACTCCTCGACGTCGCCTCGGCCGGCGGCAGTCAGACCGAGGCGGGGCTGCGCAACAACGTCAGCGTGGCCCTGCAGTACCTGCAGGCATGGCTGCGGGGCAGCGGCGCGGTCGCGATCTTCAACCTGATGGAGGACGCGGCCACCGCTGAGATCGCACGCTCCCAGATCTGGCAGTGGCTGCACCACGGGGTCGTTCTCGACGGCGGCCTGCCCGTCACCCGTGACCTGGTCGAACGGATCGTCGTCGAGGAACTGGCCACGATCGCCCAGCGGCTCGGCGACGGGTTCGACGCCGCCGGTTTCGAGCAGGCGCGTCTGCTGTTCACCGAGGTGGCGCTGGCCGACGACTTCGCCGAGTTCCTCACCCTGCCTGCCTACGAGCGCATGCCTTGAACCCGGCGGTCGGCGCGTAGCCCGGGGGCGTTCTGGTCGGCCACGGGTCAGGGTCTCAAGGGCGCGACATCAAGTCAACGCTTAAGTTGACGAACGTCGACAGGCGTCGTAGCGTCCGCCACGCGGCACCGGTGCC
>NZ_CAAAFO010000100.1:1693-6179 GCF_900634715.1 Candidatus Protofrankia californiensis
ACGTTCCTGGGCATGCACTTCTTCAACCCGGTGTGGTCGCTGCGGATGGTGGAGATCGTCAGAGGTTCGCGGACGTCGGAAGACACGCTGCGGCACGCAGGGACGCTGGTGACGCGCCTGGGGAAGCAGGCCATCGTCGTCCGCGACGTACCGGGCTTTGCGACCAGCCGGCTCGACCTGGTCGCGAGCCTGGAGGCCATGCGGATGCTCGAGGACGGGGTGGCGTCCGCGGCGGACATCGACATGGCGATGGTCGTGGCGTACCGCCACCCGATGGGGCCGCTCCGCCTCAGCGACGTCGTCGGCCTCGACGTACGGCTCGACATTGCCCGGCAGCTCTGCTCGGTGTACGGCGAGCGATTTGCGCCCCCGGCCGTCCTGGTGGAGAAGGTGGCGGCCGGGAAGCTGGGCCGCAAGTCCGGTGAGGGCTTCTACCGCTGGCCGGATGAGCCGGCGGCGGGGGACACCCGTTCCATCCTCGTGGCGGGCTGAGGTCATGTTGGTCCAGGTGCGGCACGGATCGCCGCGGCCGGTAGCCGTCCTGTGCGAGCCCGAGGACTTCACGCGGCTGCATGTCGAGCTCGTCGGCGTCGAAGCGTCGGCTGCTTCCGGCGCGCTGGTGGAAGCCGGCCTCGGGTATGTGGCCGGCGACGTCGTGTGGCTCAGCGTCGAGGGTCTGCGTGCGGCTGTCCTCTCGGCGCTGGAAGCTTCGAGCGCCGAGAGGACAGCCGCGTCGTTCGACGGCATGGTGTCCTACGCGCGTTCGCGCGGGTGGGTGAGTCTGGACGGCGAGTGCCTCCAGGCTCACTTTGTGCACGCCTAATGATCAATCTACCAGCTGCAGGCACCGCCGTCGACGCGGACGTCGATGGCTGTGTAATGGGGCGCGGGTCAGCGCGGGCCGTCGCGCTGGTCAGTGGGCGCGCCGGGTGTCAGGCCTCCTCGCGACTCCGGCGTCGCCCATGCGCGGGTATCTCGATGCCGCGCAGGAAGCTGTCCGCGTAGGCCGAGCCGATCTCGGTCGCGCTGATCGTGGACTCGTCGGGGCTGAACCACCGGTTGGTCCAGCCGACCATCCCCATGATCCCGTAGGCCATGACCCAGGCGGGCGCCACGGGGCGGATCGAGTCCTCGTCGATGCCCTGCTGCACGAGCTCGATGAGGATCGACTCGTAGTCCCGGTTGATGCGCCGCATGTCGCGTGCCCAGGCGGCGTGCTTGTCCGAAACGTGGGTCAGGTTCTCCTGGATGAAGACGTACAGGATCGGATACTGCTGCTCGTAGGACTCCATCAGCGAGATGATGAGGCGGCGCAGCTTGTCGGGAGCGCCGCCCTCGCCGTCCCGGATGCCCTGGGCGACGGTGAGGTTGGCGACCACGGCCTCGCGGACCACCTCGTGGAAGAGCTCTTCCTTGTTGCCGACGTAGTAGTAGAGCGAGGCGCGGTCGGCCCCTGACTCGGCGGCGATGTCAGCGAGGTTGGCGCCCTGCAGGCCCTTCGCTTTGAAGACGCGCGCGGCCGCCGCGACGATCTCCTGCCGACGCTGCAGGTAGGCAGGGTTCGCTTCGTTACGCGCCGCCTCGCGCCGACGGGCGATGCCGCTCGAAGGCTCAGCCACGGGGTCCTTTCTCACTGCCTCACCAAGGGTCCGCGGGTGCGGTCACACCGGCGTGGTGCCCGCGAGGGCAGCCGCGTCCGGCCACTTGCCCAGGAAGGACCCGTGTGCGACGTTTCGTCAACACAAGTGTTTAAGGAGTGCGATGAGCACGTCACTGCAAGAATCCTCCCTCGGCTCGCCGGTGCTGACGGAGGTGTCCGATGGTGTGTTCGCGTATGTCCAGCCGGATGGCAGCTGGTGGATCAACAATACCGGTCTCCTGGTCGGACCTCATGGCGCAGTCAGCATCGACGCGTGTGCGACGGAGGCGCGTACCAGGGCGTACCTCGACAGCATCCGTTCGGTTACGGCGGCCCCGGTGCGCACGCTCGTCAACAGCCATCACCACGGCGATCACACCCATGGCAACCCCCTGTTCCGGGACGCCACGATCGTGGCGCACGAGCAGACCAGAGCGGCCGTCATCGAGGCCGGCAGCTGGCGAGACCCGCCGTTCTGGACGCACTTCGACCTGGGCGACGTCGAGCTTGAGCCGCTGTCGCTGACCCAGCGTGAGGGAGTCACCCTCTGGGTCGCCTACAACGGGGGCCGCCCCCCGACCTGCCTGGCCTGAGCGCGCCGTGCCTCTCACCGCGCAGTGCCGACGCCTGCTCGACCGGTTCGAAGAGCTGGGAGTCCTGCCTTACGACCGCATGAGTGTTCTGCAGGCGAGGGAGTCCGTCACCGCCGGCAAGCGCCTGCAGGGATCCCCGGAGGACGTCGAGCAGGTCGAGGACCTGCTCGTCCCCGGGCAGGTCGGTCGCATACCCGCCCGGGTGTACCACCCTGTCGGCGGCGCTCCGCTGGCGCTTGTCGTGTACCTGCACGGCGGGGGATGGGTGACCGGCAGCGTGGACATCGCCGACGCGCCGTGCCGCTCCTTGGCCAACGCGACGCGGTGCGTCGTCGCATCGGTGGAGTACCGACTGGCTCCCGAGACCCCGCACCCGGGGCCGGGCGAGGACTGCGCGGCAGCCGTCGCGTGGCTGGCGGGCCATGCGGGGCGGTGGGGCGTGCCACCGGGGCGCACCGTGGTCTGCGGTGACAGCGCGGGGGGTGGACTGGCGGCCGCTGTAACGCTGCGTGCCCGCGACCGCGGCGGCCCGCCGATCGCCGGACAGGTGCTGATGTACCCGGCTCTCGCGCCCGCCCGGGGCAGTCGCTCCGCCTCCTACCGGGACAACGCCGAGGGGTTCGGCCTGACACGTGGCGGCATGGAGTGGTTCTGGGACCACTACCTGGCCCGCCCGGAGGACGGCGCGGACCCGTATGCCGCCCCCGGCCGCGCGGCCGACCTGACCGGGCTCCCGCCGACCCTGCTGGTGACGGCGGAGTACGACGTGCTGCGCGACGAGGGCATCGACTACGCGACACGCCTGCGTGACGCGGGTGTGCCGGTGACCGCCGTCCACTACGACGGGTTGATCCACGGCTTCTTCTGGATGGCAAAGGTCGTCGACGAGGCCCGCGACCTGCCAGACCGCATCGCGCGGTGGCTCCACGCGACACTCACCGAGCCCGTCAACGCGGGGGTTGACTGAAGCTCGATCGAGTCCTACGTTGCACACGCCGAGCCTGTTCGACGTGGAGGAAGCCTGTGAGCGAGAACCGATTAAGCCGTTCGCCTGTCCTCGACGAGCCGGAGGAACGCCGCGCGCTGCGCGAGAGCGTGGGCCGGTTGGTGGACAAGTACGGCCGGTCGTACTTCCAGGACGTGGCCCGCCGGCAGGAGTTCACGCACGAGTTGTGGGCGGACCTCGGGCAGGCCGGATTCCTCGGCGTGCACCTGCCCGAGGAGCACGGCGGCGGCGGTGGCGGGCTCGCCGACCTGTCGGTCGTGATCGAGGAGTGCGCGGCGCACGGCTGCCCGGTCCAGATGCTGGTCATCTCGCCGACGATCGCCGGCAACATCCTGGCGCACCACGGCTCGCCGGAGCTGCGGTCCAGGTGGTTACCGGGGATCGCGGACGGCACGAAGAAGATGGCCTTCGCCATCACGGAGCCGGACGCCGGCACCAACACCCACAAGATCGTGACCACGGCGACGCCCGTGGCGGGCGGCGGGTGGCGCGTCAACGGCGGGAAGTACTGGACGTCGGGCGCCGACGAGGCCGACGCCCTGCTGGTCGTCGCTCGAGACGCCGAACCGGGTCCGGACGGTAGGCCGACGCTGTCGCTCCTGGTCGTCGAGAAGGACGCTCCCGGGCTCTCGATGCGCCCGATCGACTCCGCGCTCGGTGCTCCCGAGCGCCAGTTCATGGTCTTCTTCGACGATGTGCCCGTGCGGCCGGACGGCATCATCGGGGAGCAGGGCAAGGGGCTCCGGCAGGTCTTCGCCGGACTGAACCCGGAGCGGATCGCGGCGGCCTCGATCGCCAACGGCATCGCGCTCTACGCCCTGCACCGAGCGTCGGTCTACGGCAACCAGCGCACGGTGTGGTCGGTACCGATCGGCGCCCATCAGGGCATCGCCCACCCGCTGGCGAAGTCCTACATCGAGGTCCAGCTCGCTCGCCTCATGAACGCCAGGGCCGCCGAGCTGTTCGACAAGGGCCAGGACGCCGGCGAGGCGGCCAACATGGCGAAATACGCAGCGGGCGAGGCATGTCTCGGCGCGTTGGACAACGCCATCCAGACGCACGGTGGCAACGGGCTGTCGAACGAGTTCGGGCTGTCGGACCTGTGGTTCACGGCGCGGATGCTGCGAACCGCACCGGTGAGCAGGGAGATGATCCTCAACTACATCGGGCAGCACAGCCTCGGGCTGCCCAAGAGCTACTAGTCGCAGGGGCGCCGCGATGACTCTCACGATTGCTGACCTCGTCCGG
>NZ_CAAAFO010000100.1:6570-8371 GCF_900634715.1 Candidatus Protofrankia californiensis
CCGAGGTGAGCCTCGTCCTGGCCGGCCCGGAGTTCGTGGGGCTGCTCCCGGCCGGCCAGGACGCCGCGAAGGTGGTCGTCCTCGACGACCACTACGAGCAGTGGTTACAGGGAGCGGACACCACCGACCCTCGGCACGACGTGTCCCCGCACGACGTCGTACTTCAGCTCTACAGCTCGGGGACGACGGGGTTGCCGAAGGGCGCCCGCATCACGAGTGCGAACCTGCTGCCCACAGCCGACATGGCGAAGACCGCGTGGCGCATGAGCGAACGTAGCGTCAACCTGGTCACCTCGCCGCTGTTCCACATCGGTGGTGCCGGCTACAGCTTGACCACTCTCAGTCAGGGCGGGCACACCGTGATCGCGCGGCAGGCCGACGCGGCCGGGCTGCTGGCGGAGGTCGAGCGGCACGGTGTGACGCATGCCTTCTGGGTACCGGCGGTCCTCGCTTCCGTGCTCGACGCCCCGGGGGCGGCCGGCGCCGACCTGTCGAGCCTGGAGCTGATCGGCTACGGCGGGGCCCCGATGAGCGAGTTCCTGATGCTGCGGGCCATGGAGCGGCTGGGCTGCGGGTTCCTGGGTGTCTACGGGATGACCGAGACGTCGGGGACCGTGCTGTACCTGCCGCCGGAGGCGCACGACCCCGCAGGCCCGCGGGCCGGCCTGATGCGCTCGGTCGGCCGTGCCCTCCCGTGGGTCGAGGTCGAGATCCGTGACCCCGCGACGACGGCGCCGCTGCCCGCCGACGCGGTGGGGGAGATCTGGATCCGCTGCGCCCAGAACATGGTGGGCTACTGGAACCAGCCGGAGACGACTGCCGCGGCCCTGGTCGACGGCGGCTGGTTGCGGACGGGCGACGCCGCGCACCGCGACGAAGAGGGCTACGTCTTCCTGCGCGACCGCCTCAAAGACATGATCATAACGGGTGGGGAGAACGTCTACCCCGCCGAGGTCGAGAGCGTCCTCGCCGATCACCCGGCGGTCGCCGACGTCGCCGTCATCGCCGTGCCGTCGCAGCGGTGGGGCGAGACGGTCAAGGCGGTGGTCGTGCTGCGTCCCGGTGCGACAGCCACCGAGGAGGAGGTCATCGCCTTCGCGCGCACCCGGTTGGCACGCTACAAGTGCCCGACGTCGATGGACGTCGTGACGGAGCTGCCGCGCAACGCCTCGGGCAAGGTGCTCAAGAAGGACCTCCGCGAGCCGTACTGGTCGGCGACGGGTGCCGGCGGCCCCGCGACCGTGGCTAGCCCGGCCGGCCCTGCCGGCCCGGGCCGCACGGCGGCGGCGGCCGCGCTGGTCCGGCGCTGGAGCGTCGACTGGCTGAACGGGCGGCACCCGGAGGTCTGTGAGGAGATCCTGTCGCCGGACTACGCGCTGCTGATCGGCGGCTACCTGCTGGGACCTCGCGATGAGTACGTGCCCGCGACGCTGGCCCAGCTCAACCGCTACCCCGGGTTGGTCGTCACCGCCCACCAGGTCATCGCGGCGGGCGACCGGGTCGCCGTGTGGTTCACCGAGCACGGTGCGTCGGCCCGTCTCGCAGGCTGCCGTGCGGCCTGGCCCGGTGTCGCGCTGTTCCGGAGCAACGGCGAGCAGCTCACCCACTGCTTCTCCGAGGAGGACTACTACGCACGCCGGCGTCAGCTCGACAGGTCGGCCAGCGACGTCGTCGACGCGCCCGCGGTCGCCCCGTGGGACCCCATACCGGGAACGGCGAACCCCGCCGCCGAGTCCGTCGTCAAGGCCTGGCTCGGCGAGCGCGACCTTCGTTCGGCTCCGGTCGTGATCGACGACGCGGT
>NZ_CAAAFO010000100.1:9061-11522 GCF_900634715.1 Candidatus Protofrankia californiensis
CGTCGGCCTCGCCTTCGTCGGCCTCGCGCGGCAGCACGCAGGTGTTGTGATGACGGACTCGGTACTGTGCCGGCGCGACGGCTCGACGCTGGTCATCACGATGAACCGGCCAGAGGCGCGGAACGCGGTCGACGGCTCCGTGGCTTCCGGGGTCGCCGCGGCCCTCGACGAGCTGGACGAGGACCGGTCGCTGCGCGTTGGCGTCCTGACCGGTGCCGCGGGCACGTTCAGCGCGGGGATGGACCTCAGGGCGTTCCTCGCCGGCGAGCGGCCAGAGGTGCCAGGGCGGGGACTTGCCGGTCTCACCGAGAGCCAGCCCCGCAAGCCCCTGATCGCGGCGGTGGAGGGTCATGCGCTCGCGGGCGGCTGCGAGCTCGTCCTGGCCTGCGACATCGTCGTCGCGGCCCAGGATGCCTCGTTCGGGATCCCCGAGGTGAAGCGCGGACTGATCGCCGGGTCGGGTGGGCTGCTGCGCCTACCTGATCGGATACCGTCCGGCATCGCTGTCGAGTATGCGCTGACGGGCCGCACCATGCCGGCCGTCGAGGCGCACCGATGGGGCCTGGTCAACCGGCTCGTCGGATCGGGGGAGGCGTTGTCCGGTGCGCTGGAGATCGCCGCGGAGATTGCCGCCAACGGGCCGCTGGCGGTGCGGACGACGAAGCAGGTCATTCGTGAGTCCAAGAGCTTGCCCGCCGCGTCGGCCTGGGACCGGCAGCGTGAGCTGCTTGGTGTCGTCCTCGCCTCGGCGGACGCCCGCGAGGGAGCGGCTGCCTTCGTCGAGAAGCGGCAGCCGCACTGGCTCGGCGAGTAGGCCGGGATGCATGCGCGCCCCAGTCTTCCACGTCATGAGTCCCGGCCGGTCCGGCCCTGACACCCGCTCATCCACCATCAAGGAGTACCCGTGACCGAAGCAGTCATCGTCTCCACAGCACGCTCACCCATCGGCCGCGCCTTCAAGGGCTCCCTGAAGGCACTACGCGCTGACGACCTGGCCGCGACCATTGTCCAGGCGGCACTCGACAAGGTCCCTGAACTCGACCCCCACGACATCGACGACCTGATGCTGGGCTGCGGCCTGCCGGGTGGCGACCAGGGCCACAACATGGGCCGAGTCGTCGCCGTGCGCATGGGCTACGACTTCCTTCCCGGCACGACCATCACGCGCTACTGTTCCTCCTCCCTGCAGACGACGCGGATGGCCTTCCACGCGATCCGCGCGGGCGAGGGCGACGCCTACATCTCGGCCGGCGTGGAGCTGGTGAGCCACTTCGACAAGGGCAACAGCGACTCGCTGCCCGACACGATGAACCCGTACTTCGGCGAGGCCCAGGCGCGTACTGCCTGCGACGCCGAGGAAGGCCGCGACACCTGGTCCGATCCGCGTGAGTCCGGCCAGGTCCCGGACGTCTACCTGGCGATGGGGCACACGGCGGAGAACCTGGCCCGCGCGAAGGGCATCAGCCGGTTGGAGATGGACGAGTACGCCGCGCGTTCGCAGAACCTGGCGGAGAAGGCGATCGCCGACGGCTTCTGGTCCCGGGAGATCACGCCCGTCACGACGCCCGACGGAACCGTCGTCACAGCGGACGACGGCCCCCGCGCCGGTGTGACGGTGGAAGGCCTGTCGGGGCTGAAACCGGTGTTCCGGCCCGACGGGCTCATCACCGCCGGCAACGCGTGCCCGTTGAACGACGGTGCCGCGGCCGTGATCGTCATGAGTGACACCAAGGCGGCGCAGCTCGGCCTCACCCCGTTGGCGCGCATCGTCTCCACTGCCGTCACCGGCCTTTCACCGGAGATCATGGGCTACGGACCGGTGGAGGCCGTCCGGCTCGCCCTGAGCCGGGCCGGCAAGGAGATCGCCGACATCGACCTGTTCGAGATCAACGAGGCCTTCGCGGCTCAGGTCGTCCCCAGCTATCGGGATCTCGGCATCCCGCTCGAGAAGCTCAACGTGCACGGCGGCGCACTGGCCGTCGGCCACCCGTTCGGGATGACGGGTGCGCGGATCACCGGCACGTTGCTCAACGGGCTCGACAGTGTCGACGGCCGGTTCGGCGTCGAGAGCATGTGTGTCGGGGGCGGTATGGGCATGGCGATGGTGCTTGAGCGGCTGAGCTGACGGCCGCACCGCACTCCCGACGACAGGGCGCGGCACCCCGGGCCATCCGATCCGGGGTGCCGCGCCCTTTGTCAGGTTCCGGCGGGGGGCGGGAAGGCCGCCCGTCAGCGCGCCGTCTTCTTCTGGCTGAACGCCTTGACGGAACCCTGAACGACGTTGAACGAACCTCGTTGTCCGAAATCCTGTCAACTTGTATGTTGACAAGCGTGCGGCGCCTGTGATGTCATTCACACCGGGCGGCTGAACGTCAGCGGCGAGGGCGCGGTATTCGTGCACGGATCGGTGTCCTACGACAGCAGGTTCCGTCGACTCACCGCAGTAGTGACCCGATAACCG
>NZ_CAAAFO010000100.1:11917-13860 GCF_900634715.1 Candidatus Protofrankia californiensis
CCCCCGCCTTTCGGGGCAAGGACCTGCAGGGCAAGTTCCTGCCGGTCATCCGTAGGAATGCGGAGGAACTCCTCGAGGCGTTCCGCGCCGACGGGCGTGTCGACCTCGTCAGCCAGTTCACCACCCGCTTCCCGATCGGTGTGATCGTGGACATGCTCGGCCTGCCGAAGTCCGATCACGCCCTGTTCCACGGCTGGTACTCGGTCATGATGGCGTTCCTGTCGAACGTGGTCGGGGACCCGGAGGTGACGGCGGCGGGCCTGCGCACCACGGCGGAGCTTCGGGCCTACCTGACTCCGGTCATCAAGGAGCGCCGCCGGAACCCGGGCGACGACGTGCTGTCGACGCTCTGCACAGCCGAGATCGACGGCGAGCGGATGACCGACGAGGAGATCAACGCCTTCACCGGCCTCCTGCTGATCGCCGGCGGGGAGACCAGCGACAAGGCGCTGGCCAGCATGTTCAAGAACCTCGTCAGTCATCCGGACCAGTTACAGGCGGTCCGTGAGGACCGCTCGCTGATCGCCCGGGCGTTCGCCGAGACCCTCCGGTACTCCCCGCCGGTGCGGATCATCCTGCGGACCGTCAAGGAGGAAACCGAGATGTCCGGCGGCACGCTGTCCGCGGGCAAGTCGGTGGCCTGCGTGATCGGGGCGGCCAACACCGACGACCGCCGGTACGCCGACGCGGACAGCTTCAACATCTTCCGCGAGGACCTCGATGTCTCGCGCGCCTTCTCCGCGGCGGCCAACCACATGGCCTTCTGCGGCGGCCGGCATTTCTGCGTGGGCGCCGTGCTCGCGAAGGCCGAGGTCGAAATCGGCGCGAACCTGCTCCTGGACGCCATGGATGACATCCGGTTCCCCGACGGCTACACCCCGACCGACGAAGGGCTGTTCAGCCGCGCACCCGCCTCGTTACTGCTCGAGTTCACCCCTCGCGCCGCGTGAGCCTCCGACCCGTCCCGGCCTGGCCACCGCCCGTGGCGAGAAACGACCTGGGAGGACACTGTGGATGACACGATCACGCCGTTCCAACTGGCGATCGACGAGGCCGAGCTGGACGATCTGCGGGATCGCCTGCGGCGTACCCGGTGGCCGCGGGCGGAGACCGTCAACGACTGGTCCCAGGGTGTGCCGCTGTCCTACATCCAGGAGCTGTGCGCCTACTGGGCGGACGACTACACCTGGCGGAACTGCGAACGTCGGCTGAACGCGGTCGGCCAGTTCCGGACACCGATCGACGGCCTGGACATCCACTTCCTGCATGCCCGCTCACCCCACCCGGACGCGCTCCCGCTGATCATGACGCACGGTTGGCCCGGCTCAGTCCGCGAGTTCCTCGACGTCATCGAACCCCTCGTCCGTCCGGAAGACCCGGCGGACGCGTTCCATGTCGTCTGCCCGTCGCTGCCCGGGTTCGGTTTCAGCGGACCTCCGACCCGGACCGGGTGGAACGTCCAGCGCGTCGCCGACGCCTGGACGACCCTCATGGCGAGGCTCGGGTACACACGTTACGGCGCGCACGGCGGAGACTGGGGCTCCGTGGTCACCGCCCGAATCGGGGCCACCGACCCCGCGCACGTGGCGGGCGTCCATCTCACGATCCCTGTCGTCGACCTCGCCGCCGAACCCGACCCGGACATCGTTCTGAGTGCTTTTGAACAGGCGGGCGCCGACCGGGCGGCCGCATTCGCCCGCACCGGGATGGGTTACCTCACCCAGCAGGCGACCCGGCCGCAGACACTCGGCTACGGGCTCGCCGACTCGCCCGCCGGGCAGCTCGCGTGGATTGTCGAGAAGTTCTACGCCTGGACCGACTGCAAGGGCCATCCGGAGAACGCGATCAGCCGTGAGGCGATGCTCGACGACGTGATGCTTTACTGGCTCCCGGACACGGGCGCCACGGCGGCACGTATCTACTGGGAGAGCTTCCCGGACATG
>NZ_CAAAFO010000101.1:0-1614 GCF_900634715.1 Candidatus Protofrankia californiensis
GTAACTGGTCAGGTCCCGGTGGCTGTTTAATAGATGGTCAGGCGGCAGCGGGCATCCAGGGACGGCCCTCGACGAGCATCACGAGGGCGTCGAAAAAACGCATGCCGTGTTTGGCGGCGGTGGACAGGTAGCTTCGGATCGCGCAGAACTGCCGGGCGCCGGTCAGGGTACGCAGACAGCCGGAGACCTTCTGCCTCAGTTTGATCATACGGATGTCGCGTTCCGAGCCGTTGTTATCGGCGGGTACCCGCCAGTCCCGGGTGAACCGCAGGTAATCGTCCTGCCGATCGATCAGCCGGTGCGCGAGCGCGTTATGCTTCCGCATCAGCGTGCCCGACCGGGCCGCGGTCTGACCGATCCCGACCAGGGCAGCGGACCGGTAGCGGCCGACCTGGTCAGCCAGCAGGGCGGGGTCGACCGTGGCACGGCCCGCGGCGATCGCGTCGGCGACGAGCGTCTGCATCGCCACCACGGCGTCGGCGGCCTGGGTGGCCCAGCACCAGCCGCCGGCAGGCCGACAGTCCGCGACACCGGCGAGCTCCCGCAGCGCGTGCGCACAGCACAACTGATGGTCGGCGCCCGCGTAGGTGTCGTACGGCGCCCACGCGTCGTGGACCGCGACCCCCGTAAAACCCGGCAGCACACCCGCGGCGTCGATCCCCTCAACCCCGCGGCGACGATGACAGGTCACCAGCGTGTATACGCCGGTACGGGCGCAGTGCACCCAGTGCAGGCCACCCGCCACCCGCAGCCCGGTCTCGTCGACACCGACTACCTCGGAAGCAGCCAGCCGGTCCCGCACCTGCTCCAGAAATCCGTCCAACCCGCCCGCGGCCCGGCCGGTCACCGCGGCGACCGTGCCCGCGGACACCGGAACCCCGAACAGCTCGGCCACCGCCGCCGCGGTGCGCTGCCGGGACAGGAACTGACCCACATACAGGTAGACGATGACCGCGGCGATCCGGGGGCCGTACTGCACCGGGGCGTCCACCCCGGCCGGGGCGTCGGCGCGGGTGCGCTGCCCGCACACACACGCCCGCTCGATCAGCTGATGCTCGGTGACCTCGACCGTCACCGGCGGCAGGTCGAACTGCTGCCGGCGTTCCACCCCGGTGATCGGCCGGCCGGTCAGCGACCGTCCACAGCCCCCACACCAACCCGGCTCGTGCGGGATCTCCCGGTCGGGCTGCGCGACCTGCGCCAGCGTGTGACCGTCATGGCCGTCCTGCCCGCCGGGTTTCCGGCCGCTCCTCGTCCGCAGCGACTTCGGCGCCGGTTTGGCCAGCCCGTCCGAGCTCGGGGGCTTCGAGGAGTTCCGCGAATTCTTCTTGATCTGCGCCTCAAGCTCGGTGATCCGCGCTGTCGCCGCAGCCAACTCGCCACCGGCCCGTTCCAACGCGGTCTGCGTCTCTCCCAGCACGCCCTGCGTCGCGACCAGTTCGTCCCGCAGGCTCACCAGCAGCGCGGTGAGCACCTCATACGACGGCGCGGACGGATCCTCGGGCACACCCGGACACTACGACCCGACCCGCCACCCGACCAGCCCAGCACGTCACGGGCAAGCCCCCACCCGTCCCACCGAAACCTAACGATCTACAAGACCTGACCAGTTAC
>NZ_CAAAFO010000101.1:2060-4908 GCF_900634715.1 Candidatus Protofrankia californiensis
GATGGAAAAGGCTACTCGTATTTATCGTGGCTCACTGGGCCATTTAGAATTGATGATCAAAAATTCGGTGGAGATCCCCTGCGACCTGTGACGATACGTGTTTGGTGCGATCGATAAATAGATCATCAGTCGATCCGGATAACACTCAAGGTGCCTAATTTATTCAATTCCGGTCTCGTGGCGCAGATAGTCGTGGATGACACCAGCCAAACGCAATTCCTCGTTGTCATACCTGGCGAGGGACAGTCCGTTCAGTTGCCGGCACAGCTTGTCGGTGTCCCGGGCGGACATCCCGGCGGTGTCCCACCAGTATTTCTCCAGGCTCGCCCGGTCGATGACCGGGCTCTCCAGGCGTCCCAGCTCCACAAACCGCTGCTCGCCCACTGGCAGATGCCGGTTCAGAGCGTCCAGGCTGACCCGCATGGTCGCCTCGACGGCACGGTTGCGGTCATCGAGGCTCCCGACGTCCAGGGCTGCGGGCCCCCACCGCCCCAACTGGTTGTCAACCTGTCTGGCGGCCGGTTCCAGTTCGATATTGTCGAGTCTTCGATCGACAAGGGTGCGGTTGACCAAGCTGAGCAGGAGCGGCCAGCCACCGGTACGGGCGACGATGCTGCGCGCCGCGGACGGCACCGGCTTGCCGTCGAAGCTGTGCATGAGCAGCTCAAGGGATTCGTCTTCGTCCATAGGATTGACTTCGACACGTATCGAGCCGGGTGGCAGTACGGAATGTTTGGATGCGGTGACCAGACGGACGACCCCGTCGCCGTACGGTAACAGCTCGTTCTGCTCGGGCTGCCAGACGTCGTCCATCACGAGTAACCACGGGCGTTCCTTCCGCGCCCGCATGAAGCTCTGCGCGGCCACCTCGACCGTGCGGTATGCGGATCCCGTACCGGTGATCCTGCTCTCGTGGTCCGCGAACAGCCGGATAAGCCGACCATCGGTGCACCGCGGTCCGAGCGTCAACCAGTCGATCCGTTCCCCGAAGACCTCCACAATCCGCGGATCCTCTGCGGCCAGTCCGGCGATGACGCTCTTTCCGATACCACCGAGACCGGTGAGCCCGACACAGCCGGCGTTGCCGCCACTCGCGGCGGCTTCCAGCAGCCAGTCGGCAACTCTCCCGGTGATCTCGGTGCGAGGGACCGTAGCGGCGGGCGGCGGGCCGCCCGCCATCACCCGTCCCCTGGGTTTGACCACGACGCCCGACCTGACAACCCGGTCACAGGGATGGCGCTCACGAAGCCCTTCCAGCTTCCGATTAAAGGAAAATCGCGCTGTGAACTCATCGAAAAGGACACAGAGGCAGCTGAGCACGCCGTTCTCAATATCTACAAAGACCTGGTCCCAGAAAGTTACCGGATTATTCCATCTTGGTATGCGCCAACGGGGAAATCCAACATTGTTGAGGGTAAAGTGCGCATAATCCTCCGTCCACAGCGCGTCCGACACGACGGTGAGGAAGTGGTCACGGTCCTGTCGGCTCCACTGGCAGGGGGTCGTCGGCGGGCTCATCGGGACGTGGTTCCGTTCTGGCGAGCGGCGCGTTCGTAGAGATGGGCGGCCCGCAGCGGATCACCGTTGCGTTCGTGGAGCTCCGCGGCCCGGACGAGATTGTCCGCGAGTTCGGCGTCGAGAGCGTCATCCCGCCAGGTGCGCGGTGCCGAGGGGGTGTCCGGGACAGGGCTGCGAAACCTTTTCCACAGCTCCCGCGCGCGCTGCAGACCCCCGGCGGGCGGTTGCGGCGCCAGTGCCGGCTCCGGTGGCTGCGGGGTGACCTGTGCGTCGACGTCCGCCAGCGCCGCCGCAGTCTCCGGGGGGAGTTGAAGATCCAGATCCGGGCCGGAGCCAGCCCACAACGTCCACACCGGCTGGCGGGTGCGCAGGTCGAAGGCGACGGCCCGGTCCGGCAACGCCACCACGGCAATGTCGGCCACAGCACCGAACAGGGCCTGGCGGGCGGTCGGAGGCAGCCGCGGACGCGTCCGGTAGCCGACGGGCAGGAACAGCGGGCCGGGCCCGAGGCAGTACAGCGGTTCACCGACCGGCAGCCGTTCGAGCAGACCGCCCGGGGCCAGCAGCAGGTGCCGGTCCCGGCCGCGGACGACGAACGCGATCTCGGCGAGCGGATGCCCTTCCAACAGCAGCGGGAGTGCGGCGAGGTCGTCGCCGTCGACCAGCGCCGCGTCGGTTTCGACCCCGCTGGTGCGGCCAGGGACGATCACGACCGGCCGTCCCTCCAGCCGCAGCGACACACTGTCCGCTGCCGGTGACGTGCTGTTCATTACCGATGTGGTCGGGTCCAGCGCCTCCAGCGAGTAGTCGTCGGCGAGCCGGACGAGCGCGGCCGCGTCCAGGGGCTCACCGAGACCAACCAGCCGCCAGCAGCCGAAGGAAGCGTCGGCCAGCACCCACGTGCCGGCATCCACCAGGTCGGCGAGCAGCAGATCGGGCAGGGCGGACGCCATGGCGTGCTGGACCAGCAGGGCATCGCCGGTGACGCGGCATACCAGCACGAACGGGTCGTGGTCGAGCGCGGCCAGCAGCGACGCGGGCAGCAACTCCCCCGATGCCGATGCCGATGCCGGGGAAGGGGCCCCGAAGCTCTGCCCGTGCGTCCGGGGCGCTCGGGTGTCTGTCACGGACAGCAGCAGCTCGGTGACGATTCGGCTACCACCGGACGACCCGGCGGTGCTCTCCCCCATCCCTCGCCCGACGGCGGTGCCGGACCGCGGGGTGTCAGACCCCGCGATGCCGGACTGAGCAATACCGGACCCCGCGATGCCGGACGGCGGGAGATCGGACCGCGCGATGCCGGACTGAGCAATACCGGACCCCGCGGGGC
>NZ_CAAAFO010000101.1:5356-6021 GCF_900634715.1 Candidatus Protofrankia californiensis
AGAAAACCTCGTCCGGCGAGATCTCCTGCATGTCAAAAGGGAGCCGACGTCGCCCCTGACCGGACGCCGGACTGTCGGGACCCAGGGCCATCGGCTACCTCGCGGACGGACTGGTCGTGAGCCCGGCACCGGCGGTCGACCCAGCGGCGACGGACGGCCCACCTGGGGCGAACGGCCCAGCAGCGTCGAACGGCCCAGCGGTGGTCGACCCAACAGCCGTTGGCGCAGCAGCGGTTGGCACGGCAGTGGCGGACGGCAAGGTCAGTTCGGTGTGCAGGACCCGGACCGACCATTCGGCCCACCGTTGCTCCGCTCCGGTACGCTGGCCCCGCACGGCCGCGGCGAAGACGAGCGCAACCTGGTCGTAGCGGTGCACGGCCTCGGCCAGCGCGACCGCCCATTGCTCGATCCGGAGGCCGGCTGCGATCGCCGACCAGGCGGGTTCGATGACCAACGGCTCGGCCAGCATCGCCTGGACGTCGGCGAGCACAGGCAGGATGTGCCGGTCGGGCAGCCCGTCGGCGACGTCGCAGCGGGCCAGCACCAGCCGCCGCGACAAAACGTCGAACACCGACGCGACCGCCGGTTCGACCACCACTCCGGCTGAATCGACCGCCGATCCGGTTAAATCGGTCATTGGTTCGACTGAATCGGCCGGGGCCGCC
>NZ_CAAAFO010000101.1:6199-7182 GCF_900634715.1 Candidatus Protofrankia californiensis
AGTTCCGGGGCCTCCTGCTCAATGAGGGCGTTGTTCTCGATGACGCGGGCGACGTCGGCGGTGGCCCGGTCGTGGCGGGCGTCGTGGTCGGCGGCGGGCGCGCCTTCTCCGGTGTCCTCGACGCGGAACACCTCGACCTCGCCGGTGTCGGCGCGGTAACGGAACTTCACCCGGACCCGCATGCTCTCACCCCCGAATCCCGTCATCCGTCATCCGAAACCTGAAACACAAAGCCTGAAATCCGAAAACCAAAACCTGAAACACAAAGCCTGAAACCCGCAACCTGCAATCCGACCGGGCCGTCAGATCTGCAGCTCGAACTCGATGTCGAGGACCCCTCCGTTCTCCGAACAGGTGATGCCCTCGGCACGCCTGGCTCGGGCGTAGGCCAGGATCGCGTCCCGGTAGGCCCCGGCCAGAGCCTGGTGGAAGATGTTGCGCCCCTGGATGCCGACGGCGACCAGTCGCGTTGCGGCCTCCCGACGCAGCGCCTCGACGCGGGCGGCGGCGGCCTCAGCCAGGGCGGCGTCCGCGCGGGCCGCGGCGGCGGCTTGCACGGCGGTGCCTTCGGCGTCGTCGGCCTGTTGCCGGGCGGCGGCGAGCAACGCCTCGACCTGGGCGTCGACGGCCCGGGCGGCGTTGCGTTCGGCATCCCGGCGCGCGTGCGTTTCCGTCCGGCCGCCGTAGTGGTCGTCGTAGAAGGTGCCTTCACCCTCGGCCTCGACGGTTTCGGCGAGCTGCCCGCGGACGACCGTCGCGGCTTCGGCGGACGCCGTCACCTCGGCGGCGGCCTCCGCGACGATCTCCAGTTCACGGGTGGCGGGGTGGTAGATCAGGTAGCCGCCGTCGAGGGCGTGCCGGAACGACTCACGGTCACGTTCCCACCCGTCGGTGTGGGCGAGGACACCGGTCAGCGCGGCGAGGGTGGGCGCGCCGATGCTGGCGGCCAGCGGCTCGCGGACCCGGGCGTCGCCGGTGACCTG
>NZ_CAAAFO010000101.1:7811-9307 GCF_900634715.1 Candidatus Protofrankia californiensis
CGGCGCGCAGGGAGCGCACGATCCGGGCGAACGGTCCGCGCACGGCGGTCAGGTCGACGTCGGCGACGGCGCGTTGGAGCGTGCCGAGGTCGGCGAGGCTGAAGCCGACGCGGGTACGCCTGGTCGGGTCGTCCGGCCCGGCCGGGTTGATCAGTTCCTGTTCGCCGCGCCAGCCGAGGGTGAGAACATCCTCGAGGTCGTCGTCGGGAACGTAGTCGAGCCGGCAGCGGAGCAGGAAACGGTCGCTGAACGCGGCCAGCACCGGGTCGTCCGGGATGTCGTTGGACGACCCGAGCAATGTGATCAGGTTGGCGTCGACGGTCCGGGTGCCGTTGTGAAAGGTCCGCTCGTTGATGAGGGTGAGCAGCGTGTTGAGGATCGCCGAGCTGCCCTGGAACACCTCGTCGAGGAATGCGATGTCGGCTTCGGGCAGCATTCCGGCCGTGTTCACCTGGTAGACACCCTCGGTCTGGAACCGCCGGATGTCGACCGGCCCGAACAGCTCGGCCGGTTCGGTGAACCGGGTTAGCAGATAACTGAAGTATCGGGCGTCGAGCGTCCGGCGGAAACGTTCCAGCAGGCTGGTCTTGGCGGTTCCGGGCGGTCCGACGAGCAGTACGTGTTCGCGGCACAGAACGGCCAGGGCGAGCAGGTCGACCGCTTCGTCCCGGCCCACGAAGTCCTGTTTGACGGCATCGAGCCGGGTGGCGAACGTACCCGCCAGGACTCTGGTCGGCTGGTCCAGCGCTGGTGTGGTCATGGTGTGCTGCTCTCCCCCCGGCGGAGCGTGGTACCGACGTCACGAGACGTCCCGGCCTGGGAGTTCTCGTCCGCGTCCGTGGTGAACTCTTCCCCATCGGTAACGATCGGGAGCATATCCGTGGTGCCGCGGCGCCCGGCGACCCCGGTGAGCCTGATCGGGCCGGTGTTCGCCGTGGCGGCGTCGGCGACGCCCGCATAGGCGCCCGCAGAGCCCGCATAGGTGCCCACCGAGGTGGAGTGGCCGGGCGTCACCATCAGGGTCACCCGGCGCTGCCCGCCGCCGGAACGACCCAGCCGCGGGTTCTTCTCCAGCTCCCGTTGCTGGCGGGCCCGGCGCAGCGCCCCGATCAGCTCGCCGAGCCGGCGGGCGTCAGCAGATCGCCTCGGGTTCCCGACCAGCTCGTCGGCGCGGCCGTCGCGGAACACCGATCGGATCTCGTCACCGTTGAGCCCCTCGGTGGCCCGCGCGATACCGTCCACCAGGGCGGGGCTCACCGGGATGCCGAAATGGTCGGCGTGCACCCGGACGATCTCCCGGCGGGCGTCGGAGTCCGGAAGATCGATCCTGACCGGTCGGAACCGGCTCGGCCGCAGCAGCGCATCATCGATCAGGTCGATCCGGTTGGTCGTACCGATGATCAGAACCGGCACCTCGGGGCGGAAGCCGTCCAGCTCGGTGAGCAGCTGGGCGACGATCGCGTTTCCCGCCCGGCTACCGCCGTCGTCCCGGCCGG
>NZ_CAAAFO010000101.1:9579-11781 GCF_900634715.1 Candidatus Protofrankia californiensis
GGGCGGCCACGGCCTTGGCGAACAGCGTCTTCCCGGTTCCCGGCGGGCCATGGAAGATGAACCCCCGCGGCACCAGGTCGTGGCGCAGGTGGGCGGGCAGGTCGACGGCACCGCCGACGATGGTCAGCGCCCGCGCCAGCTCGGCCTTGACGTCGGCATAACCGCCGATCGCCGAGAACGGCACGTTCGGCACCTCGAACGAGCTGGACGTACGGGCCTTGAACACCCGCAGCTCGTGGCGCAGGTCGGCGAAGGTGGGCCGCCGGGTCCGGCCGAGCGTCGGGCGGTGCTGGTGGTAGGCGAACCGCAGGGCGTTGCGGAGCCGGACGGCGTTCATCCCGGCCACGTACTTGTACAGGTCGGTCGCGTCGAAACCGTCGAACAGCTCGGCCTCCTCGCGGGTGACCAGCGCCCGGCCCACCGGCACCCGCTCACCGGAGCGGGTCGCCACCTCCCGGGGCAGGATCTCGATCGACAACCGGACCGCGAACCGGTTGGCCAGCACCTCGGGGATCACCAGGGACGGGTCGGTGAACGCCAGCAGCACGCAGGCGCTGCGTTCGTAGAGGACGTCGGTCAGCTCCCGGGCCTCGCTCGTCAGCGCCGCGTCGCTGCCGCCGGCGAGCAGGTCCAGATGCGGCACGACCACCACGTCACCCGGCTTGGCGTCGGCGACCGCGGCCTGCAGCGCGGCCAGCAGCTCGGCGCGGCGCCCACCGCCGAGCGGGGTCGCCTCCCCCAGGCCGCTGGGCATCCCCGACCCCGCGGCCCCGCCGCCGAGCCGGAGCGTCCGCTGCGGCCGTCCGGACCGGCCGGCGATCTCATGGGCCAGGTGCTCGACGAGCAGCTTCTCGCAGCGCACCAGGACCGACATGCCGCTTTCCAGGTATGCGGCAGCCCGGTTGATCTCCATGTCGTGCGCGATCAGCACGGCTTCCCGCTCGCTCAGCGTCTCCGGATGGCCAAGCTCCGCCGCCACACCCTGCTCGGTCGTGCCGGTGTTCCGCCCGGTCGTGCCGGCGCGGGCGTCCGCGTCAGGGTCTGCGCCGACCGTGGTGCCGGCGCCGGCCGCGGCATCGGTGCCGACGCCGGCCGTCGATCCGCCGTCCTGCGGCGAACGGGCCGCGGCGAGGGTCGTCAGGTCCAGGCCGGGCGGAGGGTAGAGCGGGGTCGACGGGTCGGGTTCGGCCAGCTCCAGAACGAGCCGCCGGACCGGCACGTCCAGATAGGCGGGCTCCAGCGGGGCGAGGCTGAACGCCGGCAGGTCGGCCATCAGCTCACCGAGGGTGAGCTCCGGCTCGTCGGTCTCGGCCAGCACATAGCGGTCCTGAAACGCCGTCGGGTCGAGCGGGACGAGCGTCAGGCTGAGTTTGCGGACGCTCACGAGTTCCCCGATTCGCTCCGTCGGTCCCTCATTCCGCACCTGCCGCCGACAGGCCGAGCCGGTACCGCCGGACGAGGTTCACCGCGTTGCGGTGGCCGTCCAGGAGCGTCCGGGACCGGATCAGCTCCGGGTCGCGCTGGTCCAGCGCGGCCAGCGGTGCCCAGAACCGGACGGTGGCGACGGGCAGGTCATCGGGCAGGCCGACACCGGACAGCGCCCGGGCCGCCCCGCTCAGCCGCCTGTCCCAGTCGGCGCCGTGGCGCAGCCGTGCCAGCAGGTAGGTGTCGAGCACGACGTCGGGATGATCGTGGGACAGCCGGGTCAGCAGTTCCGCGCGCCAGGTGAGTACCGCCGGGTCGGGTGACCATGCGGCCAGCGCCGCGGTCAGCACCGTACGCCCACGCGGCCGGCCGAGCAGGTCGGCGGCGGCCTCGGCCTCCGTCGCGGTGGCGCCGCTGGTCAGCCGGCTCAGCGGCGGCCGGTGCAGCACCGCGGTCAGCATGGACGCCCGCAGCAGCGCGTCGGCCAGCTCGGCGTCGATCTTCTGGCCGGTGACCGGCGCGACCACCGCGTGCCGGGCGAGGGCGTCGGCCCAGCCACCGGCGGACAGTCTCGGAGCCGGGGCCGCCTCGACGAGCGCCCGCGCCGGACCGGACTGGGCTCGCCCACCGACCGCGGCGGCCAGCAGCAGCGCACCCGGGCCGACCGGCGTCCGGTCGGCGAACGGGGGTGATCCGGCTCCGAGCCTGGCGGCCGTGTCGCGGGTCAGCTCCCGCAGCGCCGTCACCGTGGCCGCGGTGGGACGGCCGAGCGCGCCG
>NZ_CAAAFO010000101.1:12031-12498 GCF_900634715.1 Candidatus Protofrankia californiensis
CTGCCAGGGCCGGCGGAACGTGGTCGTGTGCAGCTCGACGTCGACCGACGACAGCCCGAGCCCGTCGGTGGCCGGGAACAGATGGGTGTGGTACCAGCCGACGAGCCGTTCGTCCCGGCCGCGCCTGGCCAGCTGCTCGTTGATCCGTAGGAAGCTCTCGCCGGTGAAGGTGAAGTGCAGCAGGGACGCGCCGGTCCGCTCCGCCGCGATCGCCGCTGTGATCTTCACGAGGTGGCCACCGGGACGGTCCGCGTCACGGTAGACGTGACCGGCGAGAAAACCACCCTCCTCCACCTCGGTGGAGAACTCCGTCCGGTGTTTCAGGGCGTCGGTGACGTCGCGGTCGACCACCACCGCGACTCCCGGCGCAGCCGCGGCCACACCGAGCACCTCAGCCACGTCGGCGCCGAGATCGGCGAGAGTCGCGACCGGGGGGTCGGGCTCGTGGATCTCCTCCAGGTGGAAGG
>NZ_CAAAFO010000101.1:12922-13377 GCF_900634715.1 Candidatus Protofrankia californiensis
CCCGGGGCCGGCGGGAACCCACCGTCACCTCGACCCGGCCGTCCACCTGCGGAGCGGGCCGGACCAGAGCCACATGATCGAAACCGGGGCCGCGGATACCGAACCCCCAGTGCTTCTCCGCCGGGATCTGCTCGGCGAGCAGCCGCTGCAACGGCCGGGCGATGATCTCCCGGACCGGGTGCGGATGCTGGTAGAGCACCTGACCGTCCCGGACGATGCGTACCTGCACGTAGCCGTGGCTCGACCGGAGATTGACCACCGACGGGCTGCCGGCCAGCTCGGAACGGTCCGCGACCGGCAGGAACAGCAGCTCGAAGCGGCTGCCGACCAGAGCCTCGCCCAGCACCTGTTCGAAGACGGCCTGCAACAGCGGGACAAGCTGCACCCGACCGACCCGGACATAGTCGTCGGTGCGGTACAGCTCGACCTCGGTGCTCATCGTCCGCCGGCCCCGG
>NZ_CAAAFO010000101.1:13629-15101 GCF_900634715.1 Candidatus Protofrankia californiensis
CCCGCGGGTCGTCAACGGTTGTGGCCTGCGGGCCGGCGCCAGTTGCGCTCCGCGGGTCGGCGGGCGGATCACCGGGGACCGTGTAGTCGGGGACGATGTCATCAGGGACGGTCGCGGCGACGCTTTCGACGACGTTGCGGTAGACCGCGCGGTGCCGCGGCGCCTGGAACAGGACCCGGCCGCCGATCTCGGCCATCCGGGCCTGGTTCACGACGATCCACTCGGCTGCTGCCCGGTCGTAGTAGTTACCGCGAACCTCGGGTCGGCCGAAGGCGTCCAGCCGGCCGCTTTCCTCCAGCAGGCTGTAGTTACGGAACGCGGCCATGTCCACCAGGATCTGGCAGAGCTCACCGAAGTCCAGGGACGGCGTGTAGGACTCGGCCAGCGCTCCCAGGCACACCAGCCCCTGCTGGGCTTCGTGTTCCCTGGCCTGGTCGCAGTCGTAGTTCGGGAACACGTTCGGATGGAAGATCGGCGTCAGCCAGAACACCAGCGGCGGCGTTTCGGGAAACTCCGGGCCGAGCTGCACCAGAATTACATGCCGATCGACGGCAACCGGATCGTCAGCGGGTGACGCGCCGGGCCCGAAACTCGGTTGGACGAACTCCAGCTCGTACTCGGTGGGCAACAGGTTCGAGTTCGCCCGCACCTGAAACCCCGGATGCGCCCGCGCATAGGCGACGATCTGGTTGCGGACCCGGTGCAGCGCCTCCTGCCTGTCCTTCGGGTTGAGCCCCCCGGCCCGAGCCTCCACGCCGATCCGCATCCGGGAGTTGTTGCCGATACCCGCGTCGTGCAGCGTGTCGTCGGTGTTGAGCCGGCGTCCCGACCCGTCGTCCTGCACCTCGTCAACGACAATGGAGCGGGTCGGATCGGTGAAGCCGGGCGGATACTCGTCCATCACCGAAGCGGCCACGTTTTCGACGGTCTGCTGGGCGGGAGCGTCATTCAACCGGAACTGCCTGCCGTCCGGCCCCCCCACGTACAGCGTCCGGAACACGTAGTCGGGTGCGCCCGGCGGGACAACCGTCCACCCCAGGTCGGTTCCGTCGAGCCATTCCCGCACCCGTCCGGTGCCGGTGCTGCCGACCCGATAGGAGACGGCATGCGAGGTGGACCAGAACTCGTGCGGTTCCAGGCCGAGGCCCGCCAGGGTTTCCTGAGCGTGGCGGCGTTCGGGTTCCGAACTCGCCCGCACAATCACATGACAGCTCTGCCCCGGCCCCTCCTCGACCCCCGCCGACCCGGCCGCGGTTTCGGTTCTTCCGGTGCTTTCA
Organism: Candidatus Protofrankia californiensis; assembly: GCF_900634715.1. GTDB lineage: Bacteria > Actinomycetota > Actinomycetes > Frankiales > Frankiaceae > Protofrankia > Protofrankia californiensis. The sequence goes on from NZ_CAAAFO010000101.1 coordinate 14,907, forward strand.
GCGACGTTTTCGGCAGCCGACGCCGAAGCTCCGTCATCCGGATCACCGGTGTCAACACGTTGCTGGTTATCGAGATAGACCGTGGCGAGTCGCTGGAACGCGGCATTGCCAGGAAAACGACGTCTTGCCGTGCGCAGCAGCCTTCGGTAGGGCGCGCCCTCGATGGTCCCGGCATTGAGCTCGAAGAAGATCTGA
>NZ_CAAAFO010000101.1:15736-18027 GCF_900634715.1 Candidatus Protofrankia californiensis
GCGGCGCCTTCCGCCACGTAGACCGCCGCGAGCTCATCGCGGAAATCATCCCGGTCGTCCCGGCTCAGGCGGATGTCGGGATCGTCGTCCGGCGGTCCGCCGGCGTCGCCACGCGCAACCGGTGCCACTGGAACCCCTCCCCCGCCTCCGCAGCGCCGACGTCACGACGGGTTGCCCCGGTTGCGCCGTAACGTAAGCGTAGTCCTCGCCACAGCAATGACAGCGTCCGGTACGGGAGCACATCACCCGAACGCCGGCCACAGAGTCAACCGGCGTCCGGCGGCAACCGGGCACGACAGGTCTGCCGCGCCCGGCAGGCAGGCTCCCGTACAGGGTCCCCTACGTTGAGAAGGAGCAGGACCGGTGGTCATCATCGCCGGTGCCGGTGCCGGCGGAGTCCGTACAGCCGTTCCAGCGGTGCTCCGCGGCCCGGTCGGCCGGTGAGACGTATGGGAGCTCACACGGCGGTGTGGCGTCCGGACGTGCGTCCATACTCGGTGGGATGCGACGTCACCCGGTCCGTTCGGCTGGGAGTGGATGATAGGCGGCAGAGCGCCGTATCCGGGGGAGGCAAGTCGTGCCCAACGATGCTGATCGTTTCGAGGTGCCGCTGTACAGCGTCGCCGAGGCCGGCCGGTACCTGCGAGTGCCGACCTCGACCTTTACGACCTGGGCATACGGATATGCACGACGGCGACCCCCGGTTCGCGGTGAGCCGATCGTCACCGCACGTCCTGCGACGGAGCACGGCGAGGCTGTGGTGCCGTTTATCGGTCTTGCCGAGGGCCTGGTGCTCGCAGCGATCCGGCGTGCCGGTGTGCCACTTCAACGCATCCGGCCCGCCCTCACCCGCCTGTCCGAGGATCTCGGGATCGCGCACGTCCTGGCGTCCAAGGCCCTTTACACCGACGGCGCCGAGGTACTCTACGACTTCGCTGAGAGCCAGGGCGACACACCTGAAGCGCGAGGTGCACGGGAGCTGGTCGCCGTGCGTAAAGGCCAGCGGGTGTTCGGGGATATCGTCGAGGCCTACCTGCAGCGCGTCGACTTCGCGCCGGACGGCTATGCCCAGCTCATTCGTCTACCCGAATACCAGCACGCCGACGTCGTGGTCGACCCCCGCCGCGGGTTCGGTCAGCCGATTTTCTCCCATGGCGGGGCCCGGCTCGAAGACGTTCTGGGCCGCTTCCACGCCGGCGAGCAGCTCGCGGAGGTCGCTGAAGAGTTCGGTGTCCCCCCGGACGAGCTGGAAGACGCCGTACGCATCGCCAGCAAACCCGCCGCCTAGTGACAGCACATCCCGAGGGGCTTCCCCACGTCTTCGTCGACCGCAGCCTCGGTCGTATCGCCGTCCCTCGGCTGCTGCGACAAGCCGGTATCGAGTTGACGACGCTCGCCGAACACTACGGTATCCCGCACGACGAGAAGGTCGAGGACGTCACCTGGCTCACCGATACCGCTCGGCTTGGTAGCGTTTATGAAAGACGAAAGGATCAGACGCAGACCCGCCGAGAAGGCAGCCGTCATAAAACACGCCGCTCGCTGCTTCTACATCACTCGGCAGAACCTGTCCGGTCCGGAAATGGCCCAACGATTCATCGACAATCTCGACGCGATCGTCACCGCGTGCACCAAGGCGGGACCATTCATCTATGCCGTTCACTCCAACCAGATCAAAGAAATGGATCTCGGCTAGCGAAATTCAACCTGCTGCCCGCAGCGATTTGACGAGTTTTGCGTAACCGTCTTCTTCGAAGAGATTCACCCAGTGCCATTTCTGCAGGCGATCCGGCAACTCGCAGTGTTCGAGCCGTACGGGAATCAGGAAGATCGATCCTTCGGGCTGCTCGTCGGCGACGTCCAGCGCGTGTTTGATTTCCTTCTGGACGTACCCCCTCTTACCCGTGGACGTCGAGGACAGGCAGACGAGAACAACACGACTGGTACGAATGGCTCGACGAATCTCCAGGTCCCAGTCCTGACCGGGCAGCAGGTCCTCGGTGTCGAGCCAGACCTCGAATCCGTCACCGCGCAGCCGCTTGTAGAGATCCCGGACTCGAGGTTTGTCCTGGGACGCATGACAGAGGAAGATCTTCGACGACCCGGCCACCGTCGTGGTCAGTGTGTCCCCAGCGGCCTCGCCGGCGAGATTGAGATAACGAAGAGCGAGATAACGAACAGCAAGTCGCTGGAACACGGCATTGCCGGGGAAACGCTGTCTTGCCGCGCGCAGCAGCCTTCGGTAGGGCGCACCCTCGATGGTCCCGGTGTCGAGCTCGAAGAAGATCTGG
>NZ_CAAAFO010000101.1:18411-21301 GCF_900634715.1 Candidatus Protofrankia californiensis
ACGGCGCCCTCCGCCACGTAGACCGCCGCGAGCTCATCGTGGAAGTCGTCCCGGTCGTCCCGGCTCAGGCGGATGTCGGGATCGTCGTCCGGCGGTCCGCCGGCGTCGCCAACCGGTGCCACTGGAATTCCTCCCCCGCGTGCCACTGGAGCTCCTCCCCCGATGTGGTCGTGCCCGGCTCCGTGACGCCTGCCGCCTCCGCGCCGGCGGTAGCGGGTGCCCGGGTGGTCTGGACGGTCAGGATCTCCTCGGGTGCCACCCCGAGGTCGTGCAGGCGCAGTGCGGGATCGGCGTCGCGGAGCCGCTCGCTGCGCCGGACCCGCACGGCCCGCCCGCAGCGCCGGCATCGCAACGGTTGCTCCGTTTGTCCCAGCTGCTCCGTAAGGTGAGCGTAGTCCTCGCCACAGTGATGGCAGCGTCCCGGCAGGGGAAACGCCGCCCAGGTGAGTGGTTCCGCGCCGGTAGGCAGGGCTTCGAGCAGGTCACCGACGGTGGCATGATGGTCAACCGGCAGCGGGTGGACCGGTCCGTCCAGCGGCCGGTGGTGCGGGCAGCCGGCGTCCCGGGTCAGCGTGACCGGGGCGGTGTGGCCGGTGGCACCGTCGATCCGCAGCATCCGGTACTCCGGCGGGCTGCCGAACAGGACGCGCAGTGCGACCAGGGTCATCCACCCGGCAACAATCGACGTGGACACGATCGACGCCGGCTGCGGACCGTCCGGCCGGATCTCGGCGCAGCTCCACGGCAGGTCGGACTCGCCGCGCTGGTGCGCGGTGAGCGAGCAGCCGTAGCAGGCGTCGACCGGGTCCACCCGCAACCGGATCTCCCCGCCCCACGGATGGGTGCCGCCGTCCACGAGCGCCGCGCCGACCAGCGCGGCCCGCCCGAGCAGGCGTAACCGGGCGCGGCGGCTGTCCAGGCAGCCCAGGACGACCCCGGCGTCGGCCAGCTCCCCGAGCCCGACCCCGGCGACCAGCTCGGCCGGCCGGGTCTCGACGGTGACGTCCGGGGCGATCCGGGACAGTGCGGTGGCCGCGGCGGTGACCTTCGGGCGTCCGACGTCGTCCGGCCCGAGCAGCACGGTGCGGCTGAGGTTGCTCGCCGCGACCGTGTCCGGATCGCAGAGGATCAGCCGTCCGACACCGGCGAGCGCCAGATTCTTGGCCACCTCGTTGCCGAGCGCGCCGACTCCGACGACCACCGCGGTGCTGGTGGCGAGCAGGTCCTGATCCCAGTCGGGGATCAGCCGCTGCCGGGCGTAGCGGTCCTGCGGGGAAGGACTCACCGGGCCAGCCCTCACCGGTCCGCCCTCACCGGTCCACCCGGTTGAGGGTGACCGGGCAGTGGGTGAGCTCTCCGTCGGGCCGCCAGTCGTCCCAGCAGGTCAGGCCGGCGACCGGATCCCGGTGCACGGCCGCCACGCAGACCGCGCGGTGCACGCCGCACGGGCAGACCACCACATGCTCGCCCGGCCGGAAGGTGTGACCGCAGACCAAGCACGCCGGAGCATCCGGCCCCATGTCGGGCCGGGCAACCTGGGACGCGTGCACGGCGAGCCGGACGACCGGTGCGTCACCAACCGGCGGCCAGGCGGCCAGCAGGCCGGCGGCGAACGCGGCCAGCTCCTCGGCGTCCCCCGCGGCGTCCCCGCCGGACGACGGGTGTCGGGTGCCCGCCACCTCGTCCGCGCAGCGCAGCGCCGGACCGAGGTGGACGACCGAAGCGGCGTCGCCGGTAGCGGCATCCCCCCGCAGGCGGACCCGGTCCCCGCGACGGAAGGTGTGTCTGCACCGTGTGCACCGCAGGTGCGTCCACCATGATTCCGAATGGGTGACAGCGGTCCGGCTCCCGTCGCGGCCGAGCGGGCCGTCGTCCGCGCCGTCCGTTGCGGCACCGGATGGTTGCGGGTCGAACCCCTCTTCGACCCCGGTTTCGAGCGCGGCCACCTCGTCAACGGCCGCCTCGTCGAGGTCGACCGTGTCGGCGTTGTCGATGTCGGCATTGTCGATGTCGGCCTCGTCGGCCTCGTCGGCGTCCGTGGGGTCGGGCCTCAGCCGCACAGCATCTGCTCCGTGGCGCCACCGCCGAGGTCGGCCAGCAGCGCCTCCAGCGCGGCCGGGCGGAACGCGTCACCGAGGATCTCCACCCCGGACTCGGTCACGATGATCCGCACTCGGACCAGACGTCCGTCCGGATGGTCGGCGTACTCGGAGGCGTCGATGAGGTCCGGCAGGGACTCGACGAACGCATTCCCGCCGTCGGCGGGCGACGCCTCCAGGTCACTGCGGGGCTGCGTCGCAGCGCCCTCGGGCTCCTTGAACCCCTTCATCGATCGTCCCCCCATCGTCCCGGGATCGGCTGCCCGCAGTGCGGGCAGATGCCGTGCGTGACCGCGGATTCCAGTGTCTCCCAGATGCCGCGTTGCACCAGCACCGTGTCACATGCCGGGCAGCGGGTTTCCCGGCCGGCAGCGCCGAGGGCCCGTTCGACGTAGACGAACCGCAGGCCGGCGTCCCGTCCGGCCGCCCGCGCGACGGTGAGGGCCTGCGGGCTGGTCGGTGGTGGCCGGCGCATCCGGAAGTCCGGGGTGAACCGCAGCAGGTGCCAGGGGATGTCCGGGTCGATCCCGGCGATGTGACCGGCGATGGCGCGCAGCGCGTCCGGTTCGGCGGACACGCCCGGGATCAGCGGCGTGGAGACCTCCACCCACACGCCGGCGGCGCGGAACCGCTCGACCGCATCCAGCACGGGACGCAGCGGCGCACCGGTGAGCCGCCGGTGGGCGGACTCGCCCGCGGCCTTGACGTCGATGTTCACCGCGTCCAGCGCGCCCGCGACCAGGTCGATCGCGGGCGCGGTGAGGAAGCCGTTCGTCTTCCACACGATCGGC
>NZ_CAAAFO010000102.1:0-4420 GCF_900634715.1 Candidatus Protofrankia californiensis
GTGGACCACCCAGCAGATCCGCAACTTGGTCATGGACCTCGGCGATCGAACGGCGGACTTCCGAGTCCTGGTCCGTGACCGCGCCGGGCAGTTCACCGCATCGTTCGACGCGGTCCTGTTCGACGCCGGTATCACCGCGATCAGGATCCCACCCCGAAGTCCCCGGGCGAACGCCTACGCGGAACGGTTCGTGCTCACCGTCCGGACCGAGGTCACCGACCGCATACTGATCGTCGGTGAACGGCACCTGCGCGCAGTCCTGGCCAAGTATGCGGCCCACTACAATGGACGACGACCCCACCGCGGCCGCCACCTCCAGCCACCACGACCCGACCACCCCGCAGCCGACCTCTCCAGCAAGCGGATCAAACGCCGACCCGTCCTCGGCGGTCTCCTCAACGAATACGAGCGACCCGCCTAACGACACAGGTCACGGCCGGTGGCACGGTTCTGGCACCCCACAGGCTGAACCTGGCCACGTTCGTAACCACGTGGATGACCAGCATGCGGAGCGGTTGATGGGCGAGTGCGCCGCCAAGAACATGATTGACAAAGATGAATACCCGCAGACCGCGGAGCTGGAGTCGCGTTGCGTCAACATACTTGCCGACCTGTGGCACTGCGCTTGCCGAAAATTCATCCGCGTAGGTCATGCGGCATGTTGATACTCGTGGAGGATGCCCGCCTCGGCGTGACAGGACGCATGCCGCCTGCCGAACGGGTACTCGAACCCGGCCCAGGGCCGGTAGGGAGACCCCGCCGGGGTCGACGTCTCCAGCGGTAGCCGTCGTAGTCCGCCGCCAGTGTCGATCTCACGCGTTTCGCCACCCCGAGAGAGGGCATTGATAGCGGATGGTGGAGGCGGACGACCTTCCGGTGACGGCGTTCACCTGCGGCTTCCCGCTCGGCAGGTCGCGAACACTATTCGCCCAGACCCGAGACAAAGACATGGCACCGATTCAGGATCCTCGCGAGGAGTCCGGTGGTGATCCGCAACATGGGTCAGCGCTACATCCCTAGCCCGACCGCACCGGACGAGCCGACGCTCGTCGCACAGCTGTTCGAGATGGCTCCGATCGGCCTGCTGATCGTCGACCGGGAGCTGCGGGTCCTCCGGATGAACCGGGCGATACGTACAATGAGCGGTCTGTCCGCGGACGACCTGGGCGGCAAGGCCCTGTCCGAGCTGCTGCCCGGCGTCGAACCTCAGGCGTGGGAGATGATCCGGTGGGTGCTCGCCACCGGGCAGCCGATCATCGACGTCGAGACCACCGGTGCGACCCCGACGGCCTGGCCTGACCAGCGCATCTGGCGGGTCTCCCACTACCCGATCCCCAGCCCGGACCAGATCACTGTGGCCGTGGGCGTAGCGATAGTCGACGTGACCGAGCAGCGCTGGGCGGAGGCCGGGCGGGACACGGTCGAACGGAAGCTGCGGCTGCTGAGCCGGGCCAGCGGGTTGGTCGGGGCGTCGCTGGACCTGACGGCAACGCTGGAAGGGATGGTCGAGCTCCTGGTCCCGGAATTCGCCGACTGGTGCGAACTCTTCCTCACCAACGAGCCCTTGGACCCCGACGCCAGGCCAGCCAGCCTGCAACAACGCCGGGTTGTCGGAGCGAACACGCCTGGCGTGGCCCCCCTGCCTCCAGACGTCCCTTCGGACATAGCCTTTCATCTCGACCCGGACCATCCCGCGTATCGTGCGCTGGCCATGCGCCAGCCCCTCCGGTGCGACCTGGACGACCTGACTATCCGAGCGACGCACCATCCGGACAAGGAGAAGTACTTCGGGTACATCCTCGCCGCCGTTCGTCACGTCATAGCGGTGCCGCTGTTGGCCGGACACGAATACCACGGGCCGATCTTCCTCGGCCTCGGGGTCTCCGGGCGGACCTACACCCAGCCAGATGTCCAGACCGCGGCCGAAGTTGGCAGCCGGATCGCCAACGCGGTTGCCAACGCCCGCGCCTACGACCGCCAACGCAGAGCCGCGCTCACCCTGCAAAGCGGGCTTTTGCCTGGCTGCCTGCCCGAGGTCGAGGGCCTGGACCTCGCCTGGCGGTACGAGCCGGGCACCGCGGGCACCGAGGTCGGCGGTGACTGGTTCGACGTCGTCCCGCTGTCCGCCGGCCGGGTCGCGCTCGTCATCGGCGACGTCATGGGACGCGGGTTGACCGCCGCCGCCGTGATGGGGCAGGTCCGTGCCGCGGTCCGTGCCTTCGCCGCTCTCGACCTGCCCGCCGCCGACGTGCTGACCCACCTCGACGACCTTGTCCAGACCATCGGCGCCGGCACCGACGGCGCGCTGGTCAGCTGCATCTACGCCATCTTCGAACCTGCGGCGGCCACCATCACGGTCTCCAACGCCGGCCACTTACCTCCCGCCCTTGTCAACCCGCATGCCGACGTCCAATTCCTCGACGGCGCCGGTGGGATTGTCCTCGGTGTCGCCAGCCAGACTTTCACCGACGTTCGCTACCCGTTCCCGCCCGGCACCACCCTCGCCCTCTACACAGACGGGCTTGTCGAATCCCCCACCATCGACATCGACCAAGGCACCCGACGACTGCAGGCCGCCCTCACCGATCCCGGCAACCTGTTGCACACCACAGCCGACCGTCTGCTCACCCTCATCGACCGCGCCGGCGGCTACGACGACGACGTCACCCTCCTCCTCATCCGCGCCACCACCCCCGCGACGGTCTGCACCAGCGTCCTGTCCCCCGACCCCCGAGCCGCCAAGACCGCCCGCGACATCACCGTCACCGCCCTCGACGCCTGGCAGCTGTCTGAGCACGCCGACCTGGTGGAACTCCTCGTCAGCGAACTGGTCACCAACGCCATCCGCTACGCGGAGACCCCCAGCCACCTCACCCTCCGCCGCGGCCAGCACGCCCTCTACGTGGAGATAGCCGACGGGGACAGCCGCGTCCCCCGCCTGCTCAACCCCACCGCCGACGACGAAGGCGGCCGCGGCCTCCAACTCGTTGCCGAACTCGCCACCCACTGGGGTGCCCGCCCCACCCACACCGGCAAGACCGTCTGGTTCCAACTCGACACAGGGGACAGTCCCTCTTCGACAGGGGGTCCGGGCTTCCTCGTCACCGGTGCGGTCGGTGGGCGTGCAGGAAGTCGTCAACGAGATCGCGCACATAGGCCTCGGTGAAGGTTCGTCCGGCGAGGAGACGCCGGTAGATCAACGGTCCGGCGAGCTGGTCGATCGCCCGGGAGGGATCGAGCCGGGGGTCGAGTTCGCCGCGCGCGATCCCGGCCCGGACGATCTCGTCGAGGACCCGCGAGCCCTCCTGGTAAAGGAACTCCTTGAGCTCGGCGTAGGCGGGGTGGGTCGGGGCGCGTTCGATCATCGTTCGCATCGCTCGCTCGAGCGGTGGCCGGTGGAGCTGGCCACGCAGCGCGCCGAGTTCACGGATCAGATCGTCGCGCAGATCACCGGTAGGGGCCGTGTGGTCGATCTCGATCTGTTCACGCAGGACGTCGCGCAGCAGCGCGGTGGCCTCCGGCCAGTGTCGGTAGAGGGTCGTCCGTCCCACCCCGCTGCGGGAGGCGACCGAGGCGTGGGTGACCGCCTCCCAACCCTCTTCTAGAAGCATGGCGCGGGCCGCCGCGAGGGCTGCGGCCCGGCTGCGTAGCACCCGCGGATCGACCGGCTCGGCGCCCCTCGGGGGCGCGGGCTCGCTGGCCACGCGTAACGACCTCCACCGTTTTATGGGACACCTTGCCCCAGAACAATTTTCGGGGCAGACTGTTCCACATCTTCGGAACAACTTGCCCCAGATCTTGCTGGAGTGCAGCTTACCGAACGGAGGACACGTCATGGCTGAATACCGTTTCATCCTGCTGGACGCTGCGCAGGTGCGCTCAGGTCGGTTCCCGCTGCCGCCCACGTTCGCGGTCAAGGCGCGGACCGCGGATACCGAGGGGCGCTTCTCGCTACTGGAGGTCACCCTGGTGAACGACATCCCCCGGCATGTCCACGATCGGGCGGACGAGTGCATCTACGTGCTCGACGGTGCACTCGGAATCGAGTTCGATGACCGAACGTACACGGCGACGGAGGGCATGTTCACGCTGCTGCCCCGGGGGGTTCCCCACGCGCTGCGCCGCGCGTCGACGCCGCCACCCCGCGTGCTGCAGATCTCGTCCCCCGGCGGGTGGGAGCTTTACCTCGAGGACCTGTTCGAGGCCGGGCCCGCGGTCCTCACCGACGGCAGACTCGATCCCGCACGGATCAATCCGATCGCCGCCAAGTACGACATCCGCTACGAGGAAAGGGCGGAATCAAGTGGTCATGGCGACACATGACCTGCCGACAGATCGCCTAGCACTTCAACTGGCTTCCGCCGGTCCAACGTCTGCCGTGGCCTCCCGTTCAGCTGTGCGGCGACACTGTCGAACCCTT
>NZ_CAAAFO010000102.1:4586-8643 GCF_900634715.1 Candidatus Protofrankia californiensis
ATCGCAGCGGATTCCATCGGTGCTCACACGGCGACCGCTTGTTGTTCACTGCTGATAGCAGCATAATGATGCTATGGTCACTGCGATCACCATCCGGGACGTACCCGACGAGACCCGCGACGAGCTTGCCTCACGGGCTGCGCTCAGCGGTCGTTCACTGCAGGAGTACGTACGTTCTCAGCTGATCGAGCTAGCCCGGCGGCCGGACGCGGAGGTGCTGCTTGCCCGGGTCCGTGACCGCAAGCAACGCATCGGCAGCCGGTTGCCGGTTGAGTCGATCCTCGGCCACCGTGACTCTGGCCGCCGATGACCCTCGTCATCGACTCCAGTCTCGTGGCGGCGGCACTCGTCGACAGCGGCCAGGCGGGAACCTGGGCGGACCGCCTCCTCGCCACCGATGACCTGGCCGCGCCCCACCTCATGCCGGTGGAGGTCGCCAATGTATTGCGCCGCGCCGCCATGGCCGGCGAGATTTCCGCCGATACCGCAGCCCTGGCCCACGCGGACCTGCTGAGCCTTCGGGTCGAGTTGTTCGCCTACGAGCCGTTCGCCACAAGAGTGTGGGAGCTGCGGGAGAATGTCACGGCCTACGACGGCTGGTACGTGGCACTCGCCGAATCGCTGGGCGCAAAGCTCGCCACGCTGGACCTCCGGTTGGCGAAGGCCACCGGACCGCGCTGCACCTTTGCTACCCCGTGAGCTGCCACGGGGCCTACCGGGCTTGTCGGCGACCGGACAGACGAGCAGATCGCTCGCGGACCCTGCCGCTCACGGACAACGAGACATCAGAGGGCGTCTGATCCGGGTTGGTGACGATCTCGTCGGGCCCATCCGTCACGGACTCCGTGAGGGGCGTCCGATCTTGTGGGATGGGAACCGGAGGGCCGCAGCCCTCGGCTTCGGAGTAGGGGTTGGGTGGTACGTCAGGTCCACCGCTCGTCTGATAGGTAGCTCTGATAGGTAGCATGGCGCTCGTGCCAGAGGTGCACCTCACAGGCGAGAAGGCCACTCTGCTCGCGACGTTGTACGGCAGAGCGCTGGACGCCGAGTCACCCAACTCCATCCTGCACGACACGATGGCTCTGGAAACCGTCAGACAGATCGACTTCGACTTCACCAAGACCGGGCTGCGGCGCGGCGAGCACGCCGCCGTTGCGCTCAGGGCCGGGCACTTCGACGGGTGGACCACCGAGTTCCTCGCCGCGCACCCGAAGACCACCGTGCTGCACCTGGGCTGCGGCCTGGACACCCGCGTCTACCGCCTCGACCCCGGCCCCGGCGTGCGGTGGTTCGACGTGGACTATCCCGATGTTATTGATCTACGGCGACAGCTGTATCCCTCGCGTGGGGGTTACGAGATGATCGGCTCGTCCGTCACCGACCCGTCCTGGCTGGCGCAGGTACCCAGTGATCTCCCCGTGCTGGTGGTCGCCGAGGGCCTGACGATGTACCTCAGGGAGGACGAGGGCAAGGGACTTTTCCAGCGGATCGTGAACCGCTTTCCCAGCGGCCAGTTCGTCTTCGACGGGCTCAGCAGGCGCGGCATTCGGATGCAGAGGTTCAACAAGGCGATCCAGGCTGCGGGGGCGACCGTCTCGTGGGGCATCGACAGCTGCGCGGAACTCGAGGCGATCGATCCCCGGCTGCGGTGCGTGACGTCCATGGGCGCCTTCGACCTCGACGGCTTCGAGAAGCTGCCGACGGGCTACCGCATGATAGCCAAGGCGGCGAAGCTGGTCCCCGCCGTGAGAAGGATGGCGGTCTTCTACCGGCTGGAGTTTTGACGGGCGTCTCTGCCCCGGTCTCACCACACCCGGGCGCCGACACTCGCCCAGCCCAGACACCCACCTGCTCGTAGCCACCATCGACGTGCACGCGGTTCGGCGGACGGTTTGCCGTGCGACGCCGCTCGGGGCCGGGGCAGCCGCCGACCGGGACCTCCTGACCACGCTCGGCATCGATATCGGCCGCCTGTTTTCGGTCTCCAGGACGGCGTCACTGGATCGGGCACCCTTCACGAGAACCGCTGCTGCCGCTCGGCGCGGCGACGATGCGCCCGGTCCTGCGAGGCGTGCTGCTGCCGGTGGTGGTGGTGGTACCATAACCATATGATCTTGAAGAAGACGACTGTCATGGTCGACGAGAAATACCTACAGATTGTCAAGGAGGCGGCAGCCCGGGAAGGCCGGCCCGAATCCGAGTACTTTCGCGAAGCGTTCCGCATCGCTGCGCTGCGCGCCCGCCGATGGTCCGGCGACTGGGATATCCCGGCGCTCGACTTCGGCGGCCCGGTCACCGAAGACGACGTCCGCGAAGCGGTCGACGAAGCGGTCAACCGGAAGAACGGCACGACCGGCAATACTGCATGATCATTATTGGTGACACCTCTGGCCTCGTAGCCGCCTTCAACGTCGGCAATCCGGAACACCAGGCAGCCCGCGCGGCGCTGCGCGCGGCGTCCGCGGCCGTGGTCTCCCCGCTGGTATTCGCCGAAGTCGAGCACATCATCACCCGCAACATCGACCGCAGGACTGCCTATACGGTCAATGACTGGCTGTTACAACAGACGGGCACCATGCGCATCCTGATTCCCGAGGTGGCAGCCGATACCCTCCGCAAGGCTCGCACAGTCCAGACCCGGTACGCCGACCTACGCCTGGATCTGGCGGACGCCGTGAACGTGGTACTGGCGGAGCAGTACGAGACCGAAAGTGTTCTCACGCTCGACCGGCGGGACTTCCGCGCAATGCGTCCGCTCACCAGCCACAAGGCGTTCCGCCTCCTGCCCGACGACATGTGACCTTCCGCCGCCATGCTTCGAACCGGCCCTCGATGACCAGCCGGCCGGTGAAACTCCGCGGGGGCGTACCACTGGCCATCGACAGCCTGCCGGATGAACCACCAACCCTCACCGAGCTCGGTCCGACTCTAGATTCACGTCGGGTTAGCCGGTGAAGCGGACGGGCAGCTCGGTCATGCCGCGCACCACGAGATTCGGCCGGTAGGCGGGAGGATCGGCGAGCAGCTCGACCGTCGGCGCCCGACCCGCGAGCGCCCGCAGCGCGATCTCCATTTCCAGCCGGACGAGAGGCGCGCCGATGCAGTAATGCAGGCCGAGGCCGAACGACATGTGCCGGTTCACGCCGTTTCGGCCCGTGTAGCGCGTCAGGTCCAGCCGGTCCGGTTCGTCGAAGGCGTGCGGATCCCTGTTTGCCGACCCGAACATCACCATGACGCCGTCGCCGGGCACAAAGGTGTGTCCGGACAGCTCGATCTCCCGTGTCGCGACCCGGGTGGTCAGCTGCGACGGGGCGTCGTAACGCAACAGTTCGTCCACCGCGGGTGCGGCGAGGTCGGGGTTGTCGCGCAGCAACGCGAACTGGTCCGGATTCCGCAGCAGGGCGAGCACCCCGTTACCCACCAGATTCACCGTCGTCTCGTGGCCCGCCACGACCAGCACCACCAACGTGGCGAGCATCTCGTGGGCGGTCAGTCGATCACCGGCCGCCTCGACCGCGGCAAGGGCGCTGATAAGATCGTCCTGTGGCTGGGCCCGGCGTCGCGCGATCAGGGCACCGAAGAACTCGATGAACTCCCGGGCCGCCTCGGTCCGGGCTGCGACCTCTTCCGGCGTGAGCAGCACGTCGGGATCCAGTCCGCGGGCAATTCCCGCCGACATCCGCCGGACGGTTGGATGATCTTCGGCTGGGACCCCGAGCAGTTCGCAGATCATAGTCAGTGGCAGGGGGTAGGCCAGCGCCTCGATCAGGTCCACCTCACCGGCGGCCACCGCCCGGTCGACCAGCTCGTCGACGACCTGCTCCACGCGCGGCCGCAGGCCCTCGATCGTGCGGAGCGTGAACGCCTTGCCGACCAGCCCGCGCAGCCGGGTGTGGTCCGGCGGCTCCATCCACAGGAACGACGCGGGCAGGTCCAGGATGTCGCTGCCCGGATGCAGCAACTCGGGCTCCTCCGCATGGCTCCACGCGGGGTTCTGCAAAATGGCGTTGCACTCGGCATAGCGCGGCACCAGGCTCAGGTTGAGCGGGCCAGGCGG
>NZ_CAAAFO010000102.1:9275-12225 GCF_900634715.1 Candidatus Protofrankia californiensis
GACGGCAGGCTGGTCGACGGCAGGGGTGGTCTCGGTGGAGTCATGCGCAGAGGCCTGTTCGACGGTGAGATCCACGTTCAGCTCCTCTCGAAAATGACATCGAAAACAGCAGCCCGGCGATCCTCACTCCTATTGCCGGGGTTCTTCCTGGCACTCCAGGCCTGCCCGGAAGAACCCCGGGCACGAAAACATGATCGCGTCTCCTTCGGTCTTCCAGGGCGCAGGTTTTTCGTGTCCACGTCGAAACCTTCGTGAATCTCATCAGCGCATGCTGTCCGGTCGGTGAACAGGCCATAAATCAGCCACAAAAAGCACCGGAATGAAGGTCGACGAACGGATATTCCTTATCGTGCGACTATGATTTCAAATCGATCGACAGCGTATGGAGATCAGCGACGCGGCGCGCCTACCCCGCCAACGGGCCCTGTCGCCGCAACGGGCTCCGCAGACAGACAGGCCCTGTCCAGCCGGCAGGTGTCAGGACCCGGTGATCTCGAGTACGAGCTTGCCGGTGTTCCTGCCGGCGAAGAGCATGAGCAGCGCTTCGGGAAAACGCCCGATTCCGCCGGGGACCACGTCCTCACGCGGCCGCAGCGAGCCGTCCGCCAGCCAGGCGGCCAGGTCCGCCGTTGCCGCCGGGTAGCGGTCGGCGTAGTCGGAGACGAGCATCCCCGTCATGGACGCGCGCTGGATCAACAGCGACCGGTAGTTTCGCGGCCCGCTGACCTGTGTGGTCGCGTTGTACTGCGAGATGGCGCCGCAGATGACCACGCGCGCGCCGCGGGCCAGGTGGGTGAGGACGTCGTCGAGGATGTCGCCGCCCACGTTGTCGAAGTAGACGTCGACGCCGTCGGGAGCGTGCTTGTGCAGCGCATCCCTGACGTCCTGCGACTTGTAGTCGACGGCGGCGTCGAAACCGAGCTCGTCGACCAGCCAGCCGCACTTCTGCGCGCCACCGGCGATACCGACGACACGGCATTCCAGGCGTTTGGCGATCTGCCCCGCCACGCTGCCGACGGCACCGGCGGCTCCCGAGACCACCACGGTGTCGCCCGGTCGAGGACGGCCGACGTCGAGCAGCCCGAAGTAGGCGGTCAGGCCTGGCATCCCGAGCGCACCGAGGTAGGTCGGCAGCGGCGCCCGGCCGGGGTCGACCGTGACGACGCCCCGCCCGTCGGAGACGGCGTACTCCTGGACGCCGAAGAGCCCGCTGACATGGTCACCCACGGCAAAACCGGGGTGGTTGGAGACGACGACACGGCCGGCTCCGAAGGCGCGCATGACCTCCCCCAACGCCACCGGCCGGACGTAGGAGCGCGCCTCGTTCATCCAGCCCCGCATGGCAGGGTCGAGGGAGAGGTAGCGGAGCTCGACGAGGAACTCCCCCTCGCCGGGCGAGGGGACCGGCTCCTCGACCTGCTCCCAGTCGCCGGGCCTGGGCAGGCCCACCGGACGGGTGGCAAGACGGATCTGACGGTTGACGGTCTTCAACGTCTAACCTCCGCGGGTACGACGGCACCGGTGCCGCGGATGCTGGGCACCCACCGCTGACGGTAGCGGCTACGACCCGTCGAAGGGCCGATCGCCGAGATAGCCGTTGCGTTCCAGGAAGGCCAGCAGCGCGTCCGCCGCACCGGCGGCGTCCACGGGCCCGACGATGGTGGGCGGTTCGTGCGCGACCAGCACGCCGGTCAGCTCCATCAGGCGCTGCCGGGCAGCGGCGCCCTCCGGCGGCGGTACGACCCTGGTCCGCGGCCGGAACGGACGTGCCGAGCGGACCGTGACGGCAGCCTCCGAAGCGCCGGCATGGGCGGCGACGGTTTCCACGACAGGTATCTCGGCCCGCTGCGCCGCCAGCGTCGCAGGCAGGGAGGCTCGCCGCAGCCGGACACCGGCACCCTCGACAGAGCACACCGCCGGAGGGCGCACCCGCAGCCGTTCCCGCCGACCGCCGTCGAGGCGGCGCTCGGCGAGCAGCAGGTCGCCGTCGGCGCGCAGGTCGACCAGCCCGAGCGCCTGGGCGGCGCCGAGTTCGTGCGCCAGCAGCGCGGGCAGCGCGCCCGTGCCCCGGTCCGGGGATCTGTCGCCGCAGAGCACCAGCGCCGGCTCCCCCACGGTACGGATCGCGGCGAGGAGGCTACGGGCCAGGGCACGCTCGTCCCGGCCGAGATCGTCGAGGTAGTGCTGCGCCGACCCGAGCGGCTCACCGGCATGACGTGGATCGTCACCACGATGCGGATCACCAGCGTGCGCCCCCGGCGCCGGCACGGGCACCGGCCACGGGACCCGCAGCACCCGCGCGCCGAGCGCGATCGCGCCGCGCAGCGTCTCGTCGGCGGTGACCGGGCCGGCGGCCACGGCCAGCACCAACCCACCCCAGGCGTCGGCGATCCGTAGCGCGTGCTCGAAGGCGGCCTGCTCGGCCGGGCAGATCCCGGCACCGCGCGGGTCCCGGGTGACGACCCCGGTCAGCGGGTCGACCTCCGGCCGCAGATCGGTGTGGCGCAGGCACACGACGACAAGCGGTGACCCCGTCGACCCGGACAGCTGCGACGTCATGGCCGTCACCCCCGCCGGAAGACGACGCCCTGCCCGCCGTCCGGATAAGTCCATCTGATCGCGTTCTCGCCGTTGCAGACCATGTAGCACGTCCCACACTCGAAGCACTGCTCGTAGTTGAACAGGATGCCGCCGTCGGCGGTCGGGGCGAACAGGTTGGCCGGGCAGGCGGTCACGCACGCCTTCGTGGTGCACGAGCGGCAGACGTCGGAGTCGACCACGATGTGGGCCCGTTCGCCGACCCGGAAGTCGACGGTGGCCATCCGGTCGTCGAAGGAGATGTCGTGCCAGCGTTCGTCCGCGGCGACCCCGGTCATACCGGCCGAGCCGGCCGTAGCCGCCGAGCCGGCCGGGCTGGTCCTGGCTGCCGAGCCGGCCGTGGCTGCCGGAC
>NZ_CAAAFO010000102.1:12250-18704 GCF_900634715.1 Candidatus Protofrankia californiensis
CCTGCCTGCCCGGCCCTGCGGCGGCGGCCCCTGATGAGGCTCATCGGAACACCCTGCCGATCCGGACGGCGTCGGCGGCCAGTTCACGCAGGCTCACGCCGTTGCGCTTCGCTGCCCGCCGGAGCAGCCGGGTGATCCCGGGCTTGGGCGTCGGGTTCGTCACGGTGAACACCCCTTCGGCGATGTCGGTGATCAGGCCGGGATACCGCTGCTGGATCCGTTCGGACAGGATCACCTCGGGCGCGCCACGCAACCTCCTGTGGTCGGCCAGCACGAACTGGCTGTCCAGGTCGGACCGGTAGGAGGCGAGCCCGGCCGACGACACGTCACCCGCCGTGACCGCCCGCGCCGCGGCCCGGCCCGCCGCCAGTCCCGAGCCGATGGCGAAGTTGACTCCTTCCAGCCAGATGCCGGCGGCAAGCGTCATGCCGGCGGCGTCACCGGCAAGCAGAAGCCCGTCGGCGTGCAGCCGCGGCATCGCGTCGTAGCCCCCTTCGGGGATCAGATGGGCGGAGTACTCCTTGACCGTCGCCCCGCGCAGGTACGGCGCGATGGACGGGTGCGTCTTGACGTCGGCGACGATCTCCTCGGGACGTACCTTCGCGGCTGCCAGCTGGGGCAGGGACAGCACCACGCCGACACTGACCGTGTCCGTGTTGGTGTAGAGGAAGCCTCCGCCGGGGATCCCGCGGGTGCAGCCGAGCATCTCGATGTCCACGCCTTCGGTGCGCCGCACCCCGAAACGTTCGTCGATCACCTCTCCCGGCAGCGACAGCACTTCCTTGACGCCGAGGGTGTGGTGCGCCGCGTCGGCCGGCGGCAGCAGGCCGGCCTCCTTCGCCAGGAACGAGTTCACCCCGTCGCAGGCGATCACGACCTTCGCGCGCAGGTCTCCGTCCTCCCGGTCGGTGCGCACACCGACGACACCGCCGGCGGCGTCGCGCAGCAACCCGGTGGCCACGGTCGAGGTGATCAGCCGCGCGCCCGCGGCCACGGCCTTGCCCGCCAGCCAGCTGTCGAAGTCCGCCCGGTAGGTGGTCATCCCGTTGTAGGGGGCGGCGCCCCACTCCTGGCTGCGGTAGTCGATGGACAGCGACCGCGTCGGCGTCATCATCATCGTCGACCGCCGCACCACCCAGCGCTCGACCGGGACCTCCTCCCACCAGGCGGGGAGGACCTCGTCCAGGATGCGACCGTAGATCACACCGCCGTAGACGTTCTTCGATCCGGGAAACGGCCCCCGCTCAAGGAGCACGACGGACTTTCCCGCCCGGGCCAGCTCGAGCGCGGCGGCCGACCCCGCGGGGCCGGCACCGACGACGACCGCGTCTAAGGGCGGTGCGGTCTGGGCGGACTGTACGGGCGCTGCCGTCACGACCGGACCTCCTCGGCAACGGTGACACCGAATCGCCGGGCCAGCTCCACCAGCAGGTCACGGGCGTCGGTGACCAGGCCGAGGTCGGCCATGGCAGTCATCGGGCAGGACGGGTCGACGTTGACGCTCACCACGTGCCGGGGCGAACCCAGACCCCCGACATGCTGGCTCGCACCGGAGATCCCGAACGCGACGTACAGCTCGGGGTCGACCGTGACACCGGTCGTGCCGATCTGGCGGTCATAGCCGATCCAGCCGGCGTCGGTGGCGACCCGGGTCGCCCCCGCCGAGGCGCCGAGCGCCGCCGACACACCGGCCAGCAGGTCGAACAACGCCCGCGCCTGATCCCCACCGGATCCGGCGGGCACCAGCCCCGCGCCGCCGCCGACAACCCGACCGGCCTCGCTGAGGTCCATCGTCGCCGGATCCGGTTCGACCACCTCGACGACGTCGACGTCCCACACCTGCGGCGGCAGGGCCGGAAGCGTCACCTCGCACGGGTCGGGCTGGTGCCCGACCGCGGACACGGTGCGCACGCCCGGCAGCAGGGTCGCCACCGCGGGCTGCGCGCACTCGACCGTGAGCAGCAGCCGGCCGTCCACCCTCGACAGCTCCGCCCGCACCACGGCGCCGTCACGGCGGACCGAGACGGCGCCGGCAAGCAGCGGACGGTCGAGTTCGGCGGCCAGCCTTGGTGCCAGGTCACGGCCGTCCGGGGACGCCGGCAGCAACAGCAGCGGCACGTCGGCGAGCACGCCGGCCAGCACCCGGGCGACCGCGCCGACGCGCAGCCCGGGACCGGTGTCGCTCCACCACAGCGCCGACGCGCCCGTGACCGACTGCGCCGCCGCTTTGGCCCCGCCACCGATGACCAGCACCTGCCCACCGGCCTCGGCGATGCTCTCCTGCGCACCCAACGGCAGGACCCCGCCCCGTGCCACCACCAGGGCAAGCGCCGCCCCTCCAGGAAGGAACTCACGTCCTCCTACGCTCACAGCCTCCGAATCGCTCCGTCGGCCGTTCCCTACGCGGCCGTCCTCGTCCCTCAGACGACCACTGCACTCACGCCCTCCTACGCTCACAGCGACACCGCCACGCGCTGGCCCTCGACGACCGCCGCGTGCGCCCGCCGGGGCGCCAGGCAGTCACCCACCCGATGGACGGGGAACAGGAGCGCACCCGCGTCCCCGCGCAGGCTGCGCCACAGCGTGTCCTCCGGCTGTTGCTGGACGGCGCACACCACCCAGTCCACGGCGCGGTGGGTGTCGGTGCCGGTGGGATGGTGCTGCAGGGCGAGCACCACACCGCCGTCCGCACCGGATGTCACCCCCATCGGCACCAGGTCGGTGCTCTGGACGATGCCTCTGGCCGCGGCCTTGACGTTCCAGGTCTCCAGGTCCAGGGTCACGCCGAGATCCTGCCCCACAACCATGCCGTTGGTGACGACCTCGACCTGGCATCCCCGGTCGGCCAGCAGCTCCG
Organism: Candidatus Protofrankia californiensis; assembly: GCF_900634715.1. Taxonomy (GTDB): domain Bacteria; phylum Actinomycetota; class Actinomycetes; order Frankiales; family Frankiaceae; genus Protofrankia; species Protofrankia californiensis. The sequence continues at coordinate 15,108 of NZ_CAAAFO010000102.1, forward strand.
CGGTGGAGGTGGCCTGGTGGAATCCCAGTTCGTCGACGACCACGACGCTTCCCGCCGGATCCGCCCGTCCCTCCAGCACGTCACGCACGTCCACGATCCGGGGATGCCCCGCCGCCCACCACGGGGGGTTCGGGCGGGCGCCCGTCGCCAGCACCACCGCGTCCGGAGCCTGGGAACGCAGGAAGTCCGCGTCCACCTCGGTTGCGGTCCTCACCTCGACGCCGATCCGCTGCACGTGCGCGATCAGGTTGCGCGCGATGTCGAGGAACTCGGCTCGGCTCGGCACGGCGGCCGCCACCGGCACCTGGCCGCCCAACCGCGGCGACCGTTCGAACAGGGTGACGTGGTGCCCGCGCTGGGCGGCGGTGACAGCGGCCTGCATGCCGCCGGGACCGCCGCCGACGACGTAGACCCGCTGCCCGCGGCGGCGCGGCGCCGGCAGCGGCACCGACTCCCGGCCGGTACGCGGATTCTCGATGCAGCCCAGCCACCGGTTGAGCCCCATCCGTCCCACACATTCCTGGTTGCAGGACAGGCAGGTACGGATCTCGGTGGCGTGACCGGCCCGTGCCTTGGCCACGAAGTCGGGGTCGGCGATCTGCCCGCGCACCACTCCGATGAGGTCGGCGTGTCCCGCGGCCAGGGCCCGGTCTGCCTGCAGGGGGTCCTTGAACCGGCCGACACCGACGACGGGGATACTCACCGCCTGCCGGATCGCGCTCGGGATGAACATCGCGTAGCCGGGCGGCACCTGCATACTCGCCTCGATCATGTAGAGCGTCGCGGTGGCGACCCCGATCGAGGTGTTGATGTAGTCGACCTTTCCGGTGGCGTCCACCAGCCGGGCCACGGCGACGGCTTCCTCGATCGTCGTTCCGCCCTCGATCAGCTCGTCGCCGCAGATACGCACGCCGAGGGCGTGCCGCGGGCCGATGGCCTCGCGAACCACGTCCACGATCTCCAGCAGCAGGCGGGCCCGGTTGGCGAGCGTTCCACCGTAGGCGTCGGTGCGCTGGTTGGTCGCCGGGGAGAGGAACCCGCGCACGATGGACGAGTGGGAGCACTGCAGCTCGATACCGTCGAACCCCCCGGCGACGCAGTGCGCGGCGACCAACCCGTAGCCGGCGATCACTTCCTGTAACTCGTGCGGCTCGACGGCCTTGGGTACCTCGCGGAACAGCGGGTCGGGCACCGGGCTGGGTGCCCACACCGGCAACCGCGAGTACATCGACGACGCCTGGCCGCCGTTGTGGTTGATCTGGGCGAGGATCGGCACGCCGTGCGCGTGCACCGCGTCGGTGATCCGCCGGTAGCCGGGGATCACCTCCGGGTTGAACCCGTGGATGAGCTTCTCGTACGGCCAGTCCGTGGGATGCGTCGAGTGCTCCTCGGTGATGATCAGCCCTGCACCGCCCGCCGCCCTGGCCGCGTAGTAGGCCGCGTGCTGCTCGGAGGGCAGACCGTCCTGCGCGTAGTTGGTCAGGTGCGCCGAGAAGACCACGCGGTTATCGACGGTGAGTGGACCGATGCGCAACGGGCTGAACAGGTGCCGATAGCGGCTGGTGGCACTCATGTCGCCTTCCTGTGGACGGGTTCCTGTGTGCGGGTTGTTCCTGTGTGCGGGGTGCTGGCGCACCGGCATATGGGGATCACCTGCGTACCGGCGGCTACGGATCGCCGGCCTGCCGGCGCTAACCTCGGTGTGCCGCGGCCGGCGGTCCTGGGTGTGCGGCGGCCAGCGGCCGGGCTGCCGGGAGGCTCGTACGCCCCGCCCCGACCTCAAGGGCCCGTCGGCGACCCTCCAGAACCGCTTCGAGAACCGTCCGCGGCGCCACGCAGTCGCCGGCCCGGGGTGTGCCCGGACGGGCCGTGTACAGGGTCTCCTCAGGGAGGCGGTGACCGCAGTCGACGAGCACCGCACACGGCAGCGCGCGGCGCTCACCCGTCCAGACGTCCTCCAGCACGACCCGCCCGCCGCCGACCGACCGCGGCAGCACCCGCAGCTGGCGGCGCACACCCGCCCGCTGGAGCCGGGTGTTGGCCGGCGCGAGGTCACCGGTGAGAGACAGCAAGGTGCCCGCCACGGTGTCGGGCGTGCCCAGGGCCACTTCGCGCCCGGCACCGGCAAGCCATTCGGCGAGCCCGATCGCCACCGGTCCCCCGACCGGATCGTGGACGAACACCGGGCCGGGGGGAACGGCGTCCAGACCGCCGCGCAGCACGTCGAGCACGTCGAGCACGATCGTTCCGCCGATGTCGGGACAACCCTCGGCGGCGCCGCTGCCACTCTCGCCGGCCCCGGCCCCGGCCCCATCGGCAGTCGTCCTGTCGATGTCGGGACGGCCCCCGCCCCCGCCCTCGCCGCCGCCCTCGCCCTCGCCGCCACCGCCACCGGCACCGGCATCGGCATCGGCATCGGCATCGGCCAGTCCGTAGCGGCGGGGCACGGGCCGGGAGCCCGTGGCGAGCACGACGTCCCAGCCGTCCGCCGCGGCCGTGTCGAGATCGTCGACGGTCACCTCGACACCGAGGTCGACCTGCACGCCCAGCCGGCGGCACTGCGCTTCCAGCCAGTCGGTGAGCAGGGCCAGCCGGATCCGGCCGGGGCCGACCGAGGCGGCCCGCAGCGCTCCGCCGAGCGCGCCGGTGCGTTCGGCCAGCCGGACCCGGTGCCCGCGCAGCGCCAGCACCCGGGCGGACTCCAACCCGGCGGGTCCACCGCCGACCACCAGCACGTCGCGGGCCCGCGGGTCGGTGCCCGCGACGGTTTCCCCGGCGGTCTCGTGGCCGCTGTACGGCTCACCGACACAGCTCACGATCGGATTGCGGTTGTCACGCACCCGGCAGGCCTGATTGCACAGGATGCAGGGCCGCGCCTGTTCGGCCGTCCCCGCGCGCACGAGGCGCACCAGGTCGGGCTCGGCGATCTGCGCCCGGGTCATCTCGACCATGTCGGCGACACCGCCGGCCAGGGCAGCCTCGGCCACCGCCACGTCCACGACGCTGCCCTGCAGCACCACGGGGACGCGCCCGGCGGCGCTGGCCCGCATCTGCCGGCACAGCTCCAGGTTGAACGCCGGCGACGTGTGGGCGGTGGGCCGGTAGGCCGAGGTGGAGAAGGGACCGCCGCGCACCACGACGAGCAGGTCGATGTCGCCGGCGAGGGCGGCGACCTGCTCGGCCGCATGGTCGGGGGTCACCCCGGCCCAGGGCGCGAGCTCGTCGCAGGACAGCCGCAGCGCGAGGATCCGGTCGGCCCCCAGCGCGCCGCGTACCGCGGCGAGCACCTCGCGGGTCAGGCGCAGCCGGTCGGTGCCGTAGCCGTCCCCTCGCTGGTTGGTCAGCCCGGAGTGGAACTGGCGCAGCAGGGAGACGACCCCGGCGTCGATCTCGACGCCGTCGGTACCGGCCGCCGCGGCCAGCCGGGCCGCGGCGGCGAAACCCTCGACGACCGCGTCGATCTCGGTCTGCTCCATCTCCGCGGGCAGTTCGCGGCTACCCGCGTCGGCCACCGGTGACGGCGCCCACATCACCGACTGGGAGAACGCGCTCGAGCCCTGCCCACCGGCATGGCCCAGCCCGGCGAGCACGAGGGTG
>NZ_CAAAFO010000102.1:19081-21783 GCF_900634715.1 Candidatus Protofrankia californiensis
TGGGAGCAGCACCACTGGGAGCAGCACCGCGGGAATGGTCGCCGGAGGGTTTCGGGACGCTGGCCTCACCGCGGGCCAGCAGGGCGTCGACTCCGTAACCCTGGACGCACTCGGGATCCGGGCCGTCCAGAGGAAGGCCAGTGAAGAACTTGGCTGCCATGCAGCCGCCCCGGCAGGAGTCGAAATGCGCGCAGGAGGTGCACGCACCCCCGCTCTGCGGCGCCCGCAGCTCGGTGAACAGTTCCGAGGAGCGCCAGATCCGCTGGAAGCCGCCGGGCTCGCGGACGTTGCCGGCAAGGAAGGAGTCGTGGATGGCGAACGGGCAGGCGTAGACGTCCCCGATCGGATCGATCAGGCAGACCACCCGGCCGGCACCGCACAGGTTCAGCCCGGGCAGCGCCTGGCCGTAGGCGGACAGGTGGAAGAAGGAGTCACCGGTGAGCACCTGCTCGCCATGGGCTACGAGCCAGTCGTAGAGCCCACGCTGCTGGCCGGCGGTGGGATGCAGGTCGTCCCAGACGTCGGCGCCGCGGCCGGACGGACGCAGCCGGGTCAGCCGCAGCTGGGCGCCGTACCGGTCGGCGATGGCCTTGAACTCGTCGAGCTGGCCGACGTTGTGCCGGGTGACGACGACGGACAGCTTGAAACCCGCGAAGCCGGCGTCGGCCAGGTTCTGCATGGCGCGCACGGCGGTGGCGTGGGAACCCTCACCGCGTACCGCGTCGTTGACCTCGGGGCTGGCGCCGTCCAGCGAGATCTGCACGTCGATGTAGTCGCTGGTAGCGAGCCGGGCGGCGACCTGCGAGGTGATACGCACCCCGTTGGTGGAGAACTTCACGCCGACGTGGTGGGCGGTCGCATAGTCGACGATCTCCCAGAAGTCCGGACGGACGGTCGGTTCCCCGCCGCCGATGTTGACGTAGAAGACCTGCATGCGCTCGAGCTCGTCGATGACCGCCTTGCACTGCGCGGTCGTCAGCTCGCGCGGGTCGCGCCGCCCCGAGCTGGACAGGCAGTGCACGCAGGCCAGGTTGCAGGCGTAGGTGAGTTCCCAGGTCAGGCAGATCGGGGCGGCCAGGCCGTGCTGGAAGTGGTCGACCAGGCGGGCCGGCGCCGCGGCGACGTTCACGGCGAGCTCCTTTCGACGAGCATGGCGGATGCCGCCAGCGTGGCAAGGGCGCGGTGGTACCGCGGCAGGTCGGCCTCGGTGAGACCGACCGCCGTGGCGGCGTCCCGCGCGCAGGTATGTTCCGGCAGCGCCTGGACCAGGCGCAGCAGCATCGGGTCCTTGAGAAAGGACAGCCTGCGCGTCCCGAAGTGGTAGACCAAAGCCCCGAAGGGCTCTGGCCGTACCGAGACCTGGGGATGCAGCTGCCAGGCGGCGTCGAGGGCGAAGTCGGGGACGGCCTGCGCCGCCGTGGGCTCGGTCATGCGGCGTGCGCGATCTAGTAGACCCCGCACATCCCGTCGATGGAGACGTCCTCGACGAGGAACTCCATCTCGATGGCGTCGACGGTGTCGACGGCAACGGCCTGCACTGTGACGGCCGCATCCTCGTCGACACCGACCAACGTCTGGCCTGCGTGGTCACCCATGGCTGCTCCCTTGTCGTTGGAGTGATTCGTGCGCGGGATCACAGTAATGGCACTTGGTGCCGAAAGGAAGTCCTCGCGCCGCCGGACCCGTCTTTTCCGCCGGGGACGCACCCCCGGGAGCCCTCCCCGGCATGGTCGGATCACGTCCGGGCCAGACCTCTGCCCGACCCGAAACGCACCCGACCCGAAAGGCCTACTCGACCCGAAGCGCCTGCACCGGGCACGCGTCGACGCCGAGCTGCGCCGCCCGCTCCTTCCCCGGGGGGACGTCGACACCGTCACCGAGTGCGATGTAGCCGTCGTCGTCCAGGGTGAACAGCTCGTCGTCCACCAGGGCGCACTGGCCGTGCGCCTAACACACGCTGTTGTCCGCTCGCAGTTTCACGGCGCCTCCTCGACGCAACCAAAACCAATCGTCCTACGGCATTGCAGGAGCGCCATGTAGGCCCGCTACGCCAGCAGCAGCCAGAGGGGAAGGTCGCAGACGGCGCTGGAGCGGATCACAGTAGTCAACGCCGTTTGGTTATTGGCGCCTCAGCGTCCGGACTCGGAGCCCACGGTCAACAGCTCGCCGCCATCGATCGACACCGTCACACCGGTGATGCAGCCGGCCCGATCGGAGACGAGGAACGCGAGCAGATCCACAACCTCCCAGTCGGCCATGTCCGCGGGGACGGCAACCGTCACACCCCCAGCTCGCCGAGTTCCTTTGCGAGCGTAACGATGGCGTCCACGCTGCGTGCGGCGAGTACGACGCCGGCCCTCCTCCCGGCGAACCGGCGGGCGACAGCGGCCCTGATCCCGGGCGGCCGGCATCCGTCACCAGCGCCCGCCGCCCAGCGAATGATCCAGCTTCGGGCGACCCGGCTTCGTTGCCACCCATCCCCGCGCTCCTCAGTTCCCGGAAACGGGATCGCCGCCGCCATAAATCAAACGTTGTATGGTTATGCTCTGGACCGGAGGGCCGAAGACAACGCGATCATGCTTCATTCCGGGCCCGGGCGGACCTGCGAGGAGACGAGGCAACCAGGTGAGTTTCACTCCCGGCGATGACGCCGAAGACCTGCGCGGGATCGTCCGCGACTTCCTGGCGAAGCGGTCGACCGA
>NZ_CAAAFO010000102.1:22224-26096 GCF_900634715.1 Candidatus Protofrankia californiensis
GGCGCCCAGCACACTGACCGCGGCGTACAGCGACGGGGTGTGGATGGTCTCGGGCAGGGCCGGCATCGTCGTCGACGGCGCAACGGCCGACCTCGTTCTGGTCGCCGCCCGCACCGGGTCGGGAACAACCCTGTTGGCGGTCGGCAGCGACGCGGCCGGGCTGGAGCGCATCCCGCTGACCGCGTTGGACCCGACCCGCAGGCTTGCCGAGCTCCGCTTCGACCGCACGCCGGCCAGGCTGATCGGCCCGGACGGTCAGGCCGGGCCGGCGCTGGGTCGCACCGCCGACCTGGCCGCGCTGTACCTGGCTGCCGAGCAGCTCGGCGGCGCCGCCCGCGTTCTGTCGACGGCCGTCGCCTACGCGGGCACGCGGGTGCAGTTCGGCCGTCCGATCGGTTCGTTCCAAGCGATCAAGCATCGCTGCGCCGACATGCTGGTCGACGTCGAGTCCGCGCGATCCGTGGTCTATCACGGTCTGTGGACGGCCGCACACGATCCGGCCGGACTCCCGGTCGCGGCGAGCCTGGCCCGCTCGATCGTCTCGGACGCCTACCAGCGCGTCGCGTCACACAACATCCAGATTCATGGCGGGATCGGCTTCACCTGGGAACACTGCGCACACCTCTACCTCAAGCGCGCCAAGAGCAGTCAGCTGCTCTTCGGCTCACCTGCCCGCCACCGCGCCCGGTTGGCCGAGCTCCTCGACGTCGTGGGCGCTGCCGACACGCCCGACGCTCCCGCCACGCCCTCGCCCGTCGACGCCACCGCGCAGACCGCGCCGGAACGCCCGGAAAACCCGGAACGCTCTGCCGACAGTGTTGCGCTCGACGACGCCGTCACGGACTTCCTGCGCGCCCATTCGGTGCCAGATCCAGCCGACCGGGCCGCCGACCGGGCGTTCCGGCAGGCCCGCTTCGACGCCGGGCTCGCGGTGGTGAACTTCGGCGCCGGGTTCGGCGGCCGGGGGCTGGACTCCTCGCTGCAGGCCGCGGTGGAGGAACGCTTCGCCGCGGCGGGCGCCGCCGACCACACCATGCGCAACATCATCGCCCTCGGTATGGCGCTGCCCACCGTCCACGCCCACGGCACTGACGCGCAGAAGGCCCGCTACCTGCGGCCGGGCTTTTGCGGGGAGGAAATCTGGTGCCAGCTCTTCTCCGAGCCGGGGGCGGGTTCGGACCTCGCCGCGCTCGCCACCCGAGCCGTGCGTGACGGCGACGAGTTCGTCGTCAACGGCCAGAAGATCTGGACGTCGCTCGGCCACGTCGCGGACTTGGGCATCCTGCTCGCACGCACCGACCCCGACGTGCCCAAGCACGCGGGCCTGACCTACTTCCTGCTCGACATGCACACCCCGGGCGTTCAGGTGCGGCCGTTGCGCCAGCTCACCGGCGAGGCCGAGTTCAACGAGGTCTACCTGACCGACGTGCGGATTCCGCTGGCGAACGTGCTCGGCGGGGTGGGGCAGGGCTGGCGGGTCGCGATGACCACGCTGGCCAACGAACGGGTCTTCCTCAGCAGGCGCCCGGCCCGGCGCGGCGAGGGTCCCATCGGCCAGGCCGTCGAGATGTACCGCCAGGAGGCGAGCGACGGTCGCGTTGATGCCGCGGTCACCGAGCGGCTGATGCAGCTGTGGACCGCGGCCGAGGCTGCCCGGCTGACCAACGCCCGCGCCGCGTCGCAGGCCGGGCGGCAACCCGGTCCGGAAGGATCGATCGCCAAGCTGCAGATGGCCGAACTGAACAAAGCGATCTACGAACTGTGCGTCGATCTCTCCGGCGACGCCGGCCTACTGATCGACGGTTACACCGAGACAGCGCCCGACTTCGCCGCGGTCCACGGCGGGGCCGACGTCCGCAAGGCATACCTGCGCTCGCTGGCCAACCCGATCGAGGGCGGCACCTCTGAGATCCTGCGCACCATCCTCGGTGAGCGCGTTCTGGGTTTGCCCCCGGAACCCCGGGTCGACCGCGACATCCCCTGGAAGGACGTACGACGCTCGTGACCTCCCACACGGGCACGGACGCTCCGGCCGGTCGACGGCGGGATGTCGGTGTGAGGCCCACGGCCCAAGTCCCACCGATGACCGGTAGACCCTCCCGCATAACGCGGATCATGACGGCCCGTTGAAACAATCGCCGATTGATATTGTGAACCGGGCAAAGGGACACGGCCCATTGCGCGGGAGCCCACGCCCCGGCGATGTCAAAGGATCCGGCGATGTCGAAAGAGGGCGGCACGGCAATGGCGCGACCGAAAGTTCCACTGATCTCGAAGCGACGGGCGCTCGAGGTCGCACTGGAGATCATCAACGCGGAGGGGATCGAGTCACTGAGCATCCGGCGGCTCGCCGAGCGGCTCAAGGTCAACGGCGCGTCCCTGTACCACCACTTCCAGAACAAGGACGAGATCGTCGTCGGTGCCGCGCAGCTGGCACTCGAAGGCGTCCGCGCCCCGCAGACCCACGACGAGCCCTGGCGGGTGTGGATCCTGCGCAACGCCCGCCGGCTGCGCCAGGCATTCCGTGAATACCCGGATCTCGTGCCCGTGATGCTGCGCCGCCGGCCGCTGAGCATCGGCTCCATGGAGCTGGAGACCACCGCCGCGCTGCTGGCCAAGGAGGGGGTGCCGGTCGGGGCGATCGTGCCGATGCTGGAGGCGCTCGAGCTCGCCGCGATCGGCAGCGCGCTGCACGAGGCACGTGGCGACGGCGGCATCGACCCCGATCACGACGCCGAGCGGACGCCACACCTGATCCGGGCGTTCGAGCGGCGGGCGCTGTCCGCCGACGAGATCTTCGACAAGCTGTGCGGGCAGATCATCGACACGGTCGTGGCGACGGCCGCCGAACGGGCGGCATCACAGGAGCCGGAGGTTCCCGCCGCGCGGATGCTCTCCCCCCGCCAGCCCCAGGCGGGCAGGACCTCTCCGGCGAAGGCCACCGCCTGACCGTCCGGCGTCCGGTACCCGCCCTCGCCACCGACCCTGCGTCGGCCGCACCACCTACCTGCCAGCTCCGGACACACGGCGTTGATCAACGATTTCACCTGGGCCGCCATGCCCGGGGCCGCGCCACCCGTGGCGGAATCTGTCATCAGATGAATGGATATTCCCCACCTGGTTAGGCTGAGGCTCACGAGCCGCGACCGGCTCCCCACCTAGCCGAGGCCGGAGACAGGATGACCGACAACGCGACGCCCACTGGCACGGCGACGCCTACTGGCACGACCGGCCCACTGGCAGGATTACGCGTCATCGAACTCGCCGGAATCGGCCCGGGACCCTTCGCTGCGATGCTGCTCGCCGACCTGGGTGCCGACGTGCTCAGGGTGGATCGTCCGGACGAGTCGGGCAGCATCGTGCCGCCGGAGCTGGACGTGCTGCGCCGCAGCCGCCGCTCAGTGGCCATCAACCTGCGCTCCCCCGAGGGCCTGCGGGCGGTGCTGGACCTGGTGGAGCGGGCGGACGTGCTGATCGAGGGCTACCGGCCAGGGGTCACCGAACGTCTCGGGATCGGCCCGGAGGCATGCTGGGCCCGTAATCCCCGCCTGATCTACGGCCGGATGACCGGCTGGGGCCAGGACGGCCCGCTGTCGCCGACCGCCGGGCACGACATCTCCTACCTCGCGATCACCGGGGCGTTGCACGCGATGGGCCGCCACGGCGAAGCCCCCGCCGTGCCGCTCAACCTCGTCGGTGACTTCGCCGGGGGTTCGCTCTACCTGGTCATGGGGGTGCTCGCCGCGCTGTTCGAGGCCGGCCGGTCCGGCCGCGGCCAGGTGGTCGATGCCGCCATCGTCGACGGTGCGGCCTCCCTGACCGCCATGATGCACAGCATGATCGCTGCTGGGCTGTGGCGCGACGAGCGGGGC
>NZ_CAAAFO010000103.1:0-12819 GCF_900634715.1 Candidatus Protofrankia californiensis
GCCCGCGGCGTGGTCCTGGCACAGGTCGACGTCGACGAGAAGACCAACGAAATCCCTTTGTTCTCCACGGTTCTCGACCAGATCCCCGACCTGACCGACGTCCTGATCACCGTCGACGCCATGCACGCGCAGACCGCGCACGCCGACTACCTCCACACCCGGGGAGCACACCTGTTGGTCACCGTGAAACGCAACCAGCCCACCGTGCACACCCGGTTGAAGACGCTGCCGTGGAAGGACGTCCCGGTCGGGCACACCACCACCGGCCGTGGTCACGGCCGGATCGAGACACGCACCCTGAAGGCCGTCACCGTTCCGGCCGGGCTCGGGTTCCCCCACGCCACCCAGGCCATCCAGGTCACCCGCACCTCCCGCCCGATCACCACGAACAAGGGCAAGCGCCGCCAGCGACGTGAGACCGTCTACGCGATCTGCACCCTGCCCGCCGAGGACGCCCTACCGGCGGAACCGGCCACCTGGATCCGAGGCCACTGGTCCATCGAGAACCGGCTGCACCGGGTCCGTGACGTCACACTGGGTGAAGACCTCACCAGGCTCGTACCGGCAGCGGCCCCCAGGTCATGGCCGCTCTCCGCAACCTGGTGATCAGCATCCTCCGGTTCGCCGGCTTCACCAACATCGCCCGAGCCCTACGCCACCACGCCCGCCATCCCGACCAGGCGATCACCCTCATGACCAGCACAAACACGACTTTGCAATGACCCTGGGGGGATCCGCAGGGCCTTGAGGACCCGTCAGACCCGTTCGTGGTGGCCCGAGCTCTCACAAGCCCGCACTTGCCTGCGTCCGGGCGTTGCTGTAGATTCTAATCTAATAAAGGTTTAGCTTAGCGTCGGAGTCGACTCGGCGGATTGCGTGCGACGTGGATGAGGACTGAGCCGTCGGCTTGCCGGAAGGATGGTTAGCTCAGGTAGTCGGGAACATATCAGGCGGGCGGTTTGTGGCTACGGCGAGTCGCTGGGCCTCTATGCCGGGATCGGGGCGCCCGCACATCCGACGTGTTGAGCTTGCGCAGTTCCGGTCATTTCGGTTGTTCGGCAAGTCCTGGCGGCAAAGTCGCCGGGCCGCCTACCCGCTGGTTAGACGAGGAGCATCGAGATGAACATACGAGCCCAGCGCCTGTGCGCGTGGTGCGGACCTGTCTTAGCGGTGTTATTCTTTATCGGATTCTGGCTGATCGCCGACTTCATACCGCCGCCGTCACCTGCCGAGAGTCCTGGCCAGGTAGCGGTGAGATTCCGCGAGCACGCGAACCAGATTCGTTTCGGCCTTCTGCTGACTCTCTATGCCGGCACGCTGACAGTCCCGTGGGTCGCGGCAGTCTCGGTGCAGCTCAAGCGGATAGAAGGGCAGTTCTCCCCCCTCACCTACGCACAGCTCGGGCTCGGGGTGCTTCTCCCGCTCGAGTTCGTCGTCCCCATCTACTTCTGGCAGACCGCCGCTTTCCGCTCCGAGCGCTCTCCTGAAATCGTCCAGACCCTGAACGACCTGGGCTGGCTGCCGTTCACGGGTCTGGTCTACACTATCGTCGCGCAGGCCATCGTGATCGGGATCGCGATCCTCGCGGACCGCCGGGAAAAGCCAATCTTCCCCCGCTGGTCCGGCTACCTCAGCATCTGGGCCGCCCTGCTGTTCTGCCCGGCGGGCTTCGACGTCTTCTTCAAGGACGGCCCGCTGGCATGGAACGGCCTGATCGCCTGGTGGGTGCTGGTCGTCGCGTTCTTCCTGTGGCTGATTGTGCTGTCGGTTGTGTTGCTCGGTGCCATCCGGCGCCAGGAGGAAGAAGGTCAGGCGAACCGAGCGGAAGCGGTCAGCCAGCAGTGACCAGATGGGTCGCCGGGCAGGCCAGCGACGTGCGGCCAGTGCTCTCGCAGGCAGCCGCCGGGGGTCTGTTGCGTTCAGCGGAGTCAAGACATGGCAAGCCCCGCCGAGCCGGTGATCAGATCGCCAGTGCGAGCTCGGTAAAGGCAGCTGACAGCCGCAGGTTTGGGTTGGTGCCGAGGCCGAGTTCGTAGTGGCCGCGGCGGATGTTCTCCCGCGAACGCATGCCCAGAGCTGACCGTCTGGACGGAGCGGAAGCGTTTCAGCCCGCGCATCGGCCGGAGTCTTGCTTTCAGCTGGCTGTGGTCGGATTCGATCCGGTTGTTCGCCCGTCGGGCATCGATGTGACGGGCGGCGGGCAGCAGCTCGTCGAGCACCCTCTGGTAGGTGGCGGCTTGGTCGGTAGTGACTTCGACCAGCCGGCGGAGGAGCTCTTCGACGTCCCAGTAGGACCGGGCATAGCGCAGGTACCAGCGAACCGCCAGCACGCTTCCCCTCGGGCGGGAACCGGAACCCGGTGAACTCCGAGGTGGGGACTGGTGGACGGACGGGACCTCGACGCATCCACCTACCATTCTCGATCAAGGAACTCACGGATGCAACAGACCCAGGTGCCGGCCTCGACGGCCCGGCGAGAACGGCACATCCCGGGCGAGGCCGGGCTGTGGTTTCTGCTCTTCGGCGACATGACGCTCTTCGCCGTCCTGTTCTGCGTTTACCTGAACCAGCGCGGTAAGCAGCTTGAAGTTTTCACCCATTCGCAGGGCACCCTGAACCGCGACTTTGGCGCGCTGAACACGCTGCTGCTTCTGTCGAGCTCGCTGCTCGTCGTGTTGGCGACGCGCGCGGTCAGGGGGGCGGCCCGGCGCAGCGCTCCGCGCCTGCTGGTCGGCGCGATCGCGTTCGGGCTGGGGTTCGTCGCGGTGAAGGTCGTCGAGTACCACGACAAGATCATCACGGGGATGACTCCGGACGTCAACATGTTCTACATGTACTATTTCGTGCTGACCGGGTTGCACCTGGCGCATCTGGTCCTCGGCCTCGTTGTGCTCGTCGTGCTGTTCACGCTGTCCCGGAAGGCTGAGCTCAGCGAGGGGCAGTTCATGTTCTTCGAGGGCGGCGCATGCTTCTGGCACATGGTCGACCTGCTCTGGATAGTCATCTTCCCGCTGCTCTACCTGGTGAGGTGAACGATGAGTTCCGTGGTGCGCACGTGTGCGACCGGCGTGTGGCTCATCCTCGTCCTTGCGACGTCGCTGTCTTGGGTGCTGGGTACCGACCATGGCCTCAGTAACGACGGGCATCGGATGGCGAGCGTCGCGATCCTGGTCGTCGCGCTGTTCAAGGTCAGGCTCGTCGGCCTCTACTTCATGGACCTCCGCAACGCGCCGGCGGTTTTGCGTGCGTTGCTAGAGGGGTACTGCGTCGCCGTCTGCACCGTGATGATCTCGCTGTTCCTCCTCGCCTAGTGTCTCATGATGCTCTGGTCTTTAGATAACAGTGGGGATGATCAGGCGTGTGACCGGTGCAGATAACTTAACGTGACAAAAATAATCCTTCATCACGAGACACCAGTGCTTGGGTTCCTCAAGGCCGGGGTAGATCGGGTGAACTGAACAGCACGCACTACCAGCGTTTCCTGCAGCGGGTGGAGGAGGCCAATCCCACCGGGGAGATCTACGTGGTCAGCGACAACCTGTCCTCCCACGACAGCAAGGCCACCCGGACCTGACTGGAAGACCATCGCCGGATCCGGCAGGTGTTCATCCCGCTGGGTGCCTGCTGGCTGAATCTCCAGGAGGGCTGGTGGCGGATCTTCCGCAAGACCGCCCTGGCCGGCCAGTCCTTCGCCGCCCTCGACGAGATCGGCGAGGCCACCCGGCTGGCCACCGCCCAGGCTCAACGCCCGCGCGAAACCCTGGGTCTGGGACGGCCCCCGCCCCACCGGCCCGGAAACTCCGACACCGTTTTGTGTACTGTTTTGAGGAACCCAGCTCTAGAGCGCGACGGCGAAGTCGGGCTCGGTGACGGCACGGACGTCGTCGACGGTCACGCCCGGTGCGAGCTCGCGCAGGACTAGTCCTGCGGGCTCGATATCGAATACAGCGAGGTCGGTGATGACGCGCTGGATGCATGCACGTCCTGTGTAGGGCAGCGAACACTCGCGTATGATCTTGGGTGAGCCGTCTTTGGTGGCGTGCTCCATCATCACGATCGAGCGCTTGGCCCCGTGTACAAGATCCATCGCGCCGCCCATCCCCTTGACCATCTTTCCGGGGATCATCCAATTGGCTAGGTCGCCCTTCTCCGACACCTGCATGGCGCCGAGGATCGCGACGTCGATGTGACCGCCGCGGATCATCCCGAACGACGTCGCGCTGTCGAAGTAGGAGCCGCCTTTATTGAGCGTGACGGTCTCCTTGCCGGCGTTGATGAGGTCGGGGTCGACGGCGTCCTCGGTTGGATATGGCCCGACGCCGAGTATGCCGTTCTCGGACTGCAGCACGACGTGTATGCCGTCCGGCACGTAATTGGGTACCAGGGTAGGCAGGCCGATCCCGAGGTTGACGTACTGCCCGTCCGCGAGCTCGAGAGCGACCCGCGCTGCCAGCTCATCCCTAGACAACACGGACGGTCCTCCGCTCGATCCGCTTCTCCACAGACACCTGTACCACGCGCTGCACGAAGATCCCCGGGGTGTGCACCAGGGCCGGGTTCAGGTCGCCGGGCTCCACGACCTCCTCGACCTCCGCGATCGTCACGTGACCCGCAGCGGCGCAGAGTGGGTTGAAGTTCTGCGCTGACTTCTCGTAGACGAGATTGCCATGCCGATCGCCGTAGCGGGCGTGCACGAGGGCGTAGTCGCAGACGATCGCGCGCTCCAGCACGTACTCCACGCCGTCGAAGGTGCGGACTTCCTTGGGCTCCGACGCCTTCGCCGTGCCACCCGACCCGTCGTATCGGAGAGGAAGCCCCCCGAGGGCGACCTGCGTCCCGACGCCACCGGGGGTGTAGAAGGCGGGGATGCCCGCGCCGCCGGCACGGAGCCGTTCGGCGAGCGTGCCCTGCGGGACCAGTTCGACCTCGAGCTCGCCGGACAGGAACTGCCGCTCGAACTCCTTGTTCTCCCCGACGTAGGAGCCCGTGGTGCGGCTGATCCGTTTGGCCCGCAGAAGCGAGCCCAAGCCCCACTCGTCGACGCCGCAGTTGTTGGAGACCGTCTTGAGGTCGTCGACCCCGGTTTCCAGCAGCGCCTCGATGAGAGCCTGCGGGATGCCGCAGAGCCCGAACCCGCCAACGGCCAGCGACGACCCGCTGGCGATATCCGTGACCGCTTCGGCGGCACTATCGACGATCTTGTTCACCGCTTCCCCTCTCCGACCTCGAATGCTAGTTAGAAACTAGCGTCTTGCAAGCACCTTTCGTGGGACGAAAAGCGCTCAAGGGGCCATTAACTCAAAACGAAGGAAGAATAGGTGGTCAACGTCACAGATCAACAGGTGCAAAGGTGAGAGGCTCGTGGGCCGTGCGCCGGGGCGGGAGACGATGGCGCTGAAGCCCGTTGCAAGGCTGCTCACGGTCGTGAGCGGCGCCGTTCTGGTGACCACAGTGACTGCCCAGGACTGCCCCAACTGCGACCCGCCGTGGGCGGAGCCCGAGGCGAACTTCGATGCTGTCGCGGCTGTCTACGGGATCGAAGTCACCTTGAGCAACTTATCGATTCCGATGAGCATCATGATCGAGGGATTCGGGTCGGCGGCTCAGGCGCACCTGTTCTCGAACCCACGCCTGGCCCTGCTGGACGAGGTGTCGATGGGACTGGTGTCCGTTGTGGTCGACGAGATTTTCGCCTTTCTCGACCTGCTGGCTCAGGAAGGCGCCAGCCTGCCGCTGGTCGACCGGTACGTCACGCGGGCGCTCGCTGTGGGGACTACGTCTACCTGCTCAACCGCGGTCAGGCTCGCTTCGTCGGCGAGCTGACGGAGGGCGAGAGCTCGGACATCTTCGAGGAGTACGTCGGTGTCGACATCGACTGGCGGCCAAGTGGCCGCACGGTGCGCGGCCGTTGCGCGCGAAGCACAAGGGTGAGCCGCTTGCCCTGGGGCAATATCTAAACTAAATTAGGACAGGCGCCGCTCCACGTGGGCCGTCGCTGGCGACAGGTGGCCTGTCGCCATGGAGGGAGAGATGATGTCGGTCACTGAGGCCCGCACCCACATCGATCCTGTGGTGCTGCACGAGGCCTTGGCCGTGGCCAACATTCCGACGCTGGTACCGCTGCTGGTGCAGCTCACCGGCGACCGCAAGTGGACACGCCCGCCCTACCGGCCGACTCGCGCTCGTGGCACGGACGACCACGATGACGGCGGCCTTCCCCCCGAGGTGCAGCAGGAGATCCGCTCAGCGGTCGAGCAGGCAGTGCTGGACTGGGCTGCGGGGGCGCCGGTCGCCATGTCCGCTCCCACGGGTCGGCAGCTGCTGGAACTGCTGGAGCTGTGCGTCGCCGAGGAGGTTTCCGAGGACTTCGAGGCGATGACAGCCGAGCAGATGGGGTTCCGGTCCAAGCCCGCGCCGGTACCGATCGCTGTCGGCGACGAGTTCCGCGTGGTCGTCATCGGTGCTGGCATCTCGGGCATGACCGCCTCTAAGCACCTGCTAGACATCGGGATCGCCCAC
Organism: Candidatus Protofrankia californiensis; assembly: GCF_900634715.1. GTDB lineage: Bacteria > Actinomycetota > Actinomycetes > Frankiales > Frankiaceae > Protofrankia > Protofrankia californiensis. Next base: position 6,520 of record NZ_CAAAFO010000103.1, read on the forward strand.
ACGGTCATCGAGAAGAATGCCAACGTGGGCGGCACGTGGATCGAGAACCGCTATCCAGGCTGTGGGGTCGACACCCCGAGTTACCTCTACTCCCTCTCGTTCTTCCCGCGTGCGTGGAGCACGTACTTCGGCAAGCGCTCGGAGCTCGAGGAGTACCTGGACGGGCTCGCCACGCACTTCGACCTCCGTAGGAACATCCGCTTCCAGACCACGGCGGTGGCAGCGTCCTGGGACGACGACGCGGAACTGTGGACAGTCATCGTCCGGGACGCGGCCGGTGCGGAAGAGGCCCTGACCGCAAACGTCCTCATCTCGGCTGTCGGTCAGCTGAACGTTCCGAAAATCCCCCAGCTCGAGGGGATGAAGCAGTTCAAGGGGCCGGTGTTTCACTCGGCGCGCTGGCCCGACGGTCTGGACCTGACCGACAAACGTGTCGCTGTCGTCGGGACCGGGGCAAGTGCCATGCAGATCGTCCCTGCCATCGCCGATGTGGTGGGAGCCCTCGACGTCTACCAGCGCTCACCCCAGTGGGTGTCGCCGAACAGCAACTACTTCCGGCCGGTCGATGAGCGGGTGCACTGGCTCATGGACAAGGTGCCGTTCTACCGCGCCTGGTACCGCTCCAAACTTGCCTGGGCCTACAACGACCGGATCCACGCGTCGTTGCAGAAGGACCCTGCGTGGGCGCACCCGGAACGATCACTGAACGCTGTCAACGACGCACACCGCAAGTTCTTCACGGCGTACCTGATGGGAGAGCTTGAGGGCAGACCCGACCTTGTGGAGAAGGCCCTACCCAGTTACCCGCCGTTCGGGAAGCGGATGCTGCTGGACAACGGGTGGTTCGCCGCGCTGAAGAAGCCGCAGGTGAAGCTCATCACGGCTGGGGTCGCGGCGCTGACGGAGACAGGAGTCGTCACTGCTGACGGGGAGGAGCGGCCGGCAGACATCGTGGTCCTCGCCACGGGCTTCGAGGCCCACAGCCCCATCCGCTACCAGGTCACCGGCGCAGACGGACAGGTGCTTCAGGACCTGTGGGGAGCGGACGACGCTCGCGCCTACCTGGGCATCACGGCGCCAGGTTTCCCGAACCTGTTCTTCATGTACGGGCCGAACACCAACCTCGGTCACGGCGGCAGCTTCATCTACCTGGCGGAAAGCCAGATCAACTACATCATCGACGCCCTGCAGCACATGCTCCGCGAGGGCATCAGCTCCCTCGAGTGCAGGCCGGAGGTCAGCGACCGGTACAACCAGGAGCTCGACGAGGCGCACCAGCGGATGGTGTGGACGCACCAGGGCATGGACACGTGGTACCGCAACTCCAAGGGCCGCGTGGTGACCGCGATGCCCTGGCGCGTCGTCGACTACTGGACGATGACGCGCTCGGTCGACCTGGACGACTACGTGCTGCGCAAGAACGGCCGGATTGTCCAACGACTGGAATCAGACGGGCTGCTCGCCTGAACGCGGGCTGCTGGCGGCGTCAGCGAGCTTTCGGTCGTCGTGGTACGCGATGCGCCGGATGTTTGGCTGGTGTTCTGAGTCATTAATCCGATGAATAATATTGTGTTTCTCATGGCTGAACGCGGACGCCCCAGAAGACCGTTGGTGGTGACCGACGAGGATCGGAAGGCTTTGGAGTCGTTGGCGCGATACCATACCACGGCGCAAGCTGTGGCTTTGCGCACCCGTATCATCCCGGAATCCGCGGACGGGACGTCGAACAAAGACGTCGCGCAATGGCTGGCGATCTGGCTGTAGACGGTGACGAAGTGGCGGAACCGTTTTATCGACAAGGGTATGGCAGGCGAAGTGGCTGCTGGCAACCCCCCGCTTCCACCTGCACCACTCCGACCTATTCTAGCTGGCTCAACATCGTCGAACGCTGGTTCGCGGAGATCGCCCGTCGGATGATCCGCCGCGGTACCTTCCGCACCGTCGCGGACCCCGAACGTGCCCTCCACGCCTGGATCGAGCAGTTGGAACGCCGACCCGTGGCGTTCATCTGGACGAAGACCGCCGACAAGATCTTGGAAACTATGGCCAGTTATCTTCATCGGGTTAACGACTCGGAACGCTGGTGTCCCGTGATATTCATGTATTTACATGAATATAGAGCTGATCAAGCATGCGACCAGCGCAGATAACTTAGTACGACGAAAATATGGCTGAATCGCAAGACTCTGGCGTCGCGGAGCGGCTAATGTGACGCATTCAGCGTCACTCCCGTACTGGTAGCGTCATCCCGTACTGGTACTGACCGTCGGGATTGGATGAGGCGGCTCACGGAGCGTCCGCCAGGAGCGCCGACATCGAGACCGGCCCTCCGTACCGTCAGGCCGTTGCCGACTTGGGTGGCATCGCCGCGATGGCGGGGTGGTCCTCGACCAACGGGCCGTGGCGGCGGGCCCCACCCGGGTCGCCGATCTCGGCGAAGAGTTCCTCGGCCCTGGCCACGAGGTGCAGCAGCTCCCCTGGGAGGTCCACGTCAGCGGAGATAGCGCTGACCGGGCACACGGCCTCGCAGGCGCCACAGTCGATGCACTCGGTCGGGTTGATGTACATCGACCGGTCGCCCTCGTAGATGCAGTCCACAGGGCATTCCTTGACGCAGGAGTTGTCCTTGACGTCGACACAGGCATCACCAATGACGTAGGTCATGGAAGGTCCTTCATTTCCTGGAGCTGTCCGTTTGCTGTCTCGTTTGGCTCGGCTTGGAGCGTAGTTGTGCAGCTGGCAATCACGAGCGCTCCGTCCCGACGATGGACACGAACGACACGCACTCGCCGGGACCTCCGCCGAGGTTATGGGTCAGGCCCATAGTCTTCCCCGTGCTGGGGATACGGCGTTCGTCCGGGGCCTCACCACGAAGCTGCAGCCAGCACTCATAGAGCATGCGGAGCCCCGATGCCCCCACAGGGTGACCGAAGGCCTTCAGCCCGCCGTCGGGGTTGACCGGCAGCGTACCGTCCAGGTCGAACGTCCCGGCCAGGACGTCCTTCCACGCGGTTCCGCGGGGGGCGAAGCCGAGATCCTCCATGAGGACGAGCTCGGTGACGGTGAAGCAGTCGTGCACCTCAGCCATCGCGATCTGCGCCCGAGGGTCGGACACGCCCGCCTGGCGGTAGGCCTCCCTTGCGGACGCCGCGACCTCCGGGAAGGTCGTGAAGTCGTAGCCCGGATCGACGTTGCCGTCTGCCGCACCGGACACGAAGGACAACGCCTTCACGAACAGGGGGCGCTCGGTGTAGTGGTACGCGTCCTCGGCCCGCACCACGATCGCTGCCGCTGCCCCGTCCGACACGCCGGAGCAGTCGAACACGCCGAGGCTGCCGGCGACCAGCGGGGAGCAAGCGATGGTCTCCCTGGCCACTTCTCTTCGGAACTGGGCTCGCGGGTTCCGGGAACCGTTCTTGTGGTTCTTCCAGGCGATACGCGTGAAGACCTCCTTCAACTGGTCTTCGTCCACGCCGTACTTCCGACCGTAGGCCGGTGCCAGGAGGCTGAAGTTGGCTGGTGCCGTCGTGGTGCCAAGCGTGCCGCCCGTCCCGTCACCCGGAATCGACTGGCGGGTCAGGCCGGAGTAGCCGGAGTCCTTCAACTTCTCGACGCCGACGGCCATGGCTATGTCGTAGGCACCGCTGGCGACGGCATACGCGGCGCCGCGCAGCGCCTCGGATCCTGTTGCGCACATGTTCTCAACGCGGCTGACGGGTTTGTCGCGGATCCGGAGCGGACGGCTCAGCGTCAGACCCGAGACGCCTGACATATAAGTGCCCAGCCAGAAGGCGTCGACGTCGTCGATCGCGACAGACGTGCTCTGCGTGGCTGTCCCCACTGCCTCGACAAGGAGGTCGTCCGTGCCGCGGTCCCAGTGCTCACCGAACGCCGTGCAGCCCATGCCTACGATTGCGACCCGATCACAGATGCCTCTTGATGCCATCAAAGCCTCGTTCCGTCCTCGTGAAGCGGTCGTGCCTTCCAGAAGTAGTTGTGCACGCCGTCGGCAGTCAGCAGGCGTCGGAACGTGAGGCCGACACGCAGGCCGATATGCATGTCGGCGGGGGTCGTGTCGGCGAGCTCGCATCGGAACCGGCCGCCCCCGTCGAAGTCGACGACGACGGCCACCATTGGTGGGCTCGCTGTGAACGCGAGACGGTCAACAGTGAACGTTGCCACCGTGGCAGGCATGTCACGCAGCGATCGCTGCGACATCTGGTCGACCGCAGAACATGCAAAGCACACCCTTCCCGGTGGCACGTTGACCGCTCCGCACGCGTCGCACCGAGCCGCCTGAAAGCCGAGCTTGTAGCTGGCGGATCGGCGAGTTGGCGGCGCCGCAGGTGCGTCCGGCTCCGGTCGCCGGGGTGGCTCGCGGTCGAGCATTCCCCGCCAGGTGAGGAAGGCGGTGTAGCTGAGCTCGCCGTGTGGGCCGTCCACCTGCCCCAGCACACCGGTCGAGGACCGCCGGGACGGCAGATGCTCCGTGGTTCGCATCAGCAGAGCGCTCGCACCGTCGGCGAGGTGGACCACCGCGACGTTTTCGCCAGCGCTGGCGCGGTCCAAGGCCACGGCGAGCAGCACCCCGGGCTGCGCCGCACCGGGGTTGCCAATGCGGTCTGTCAGGTCGTTGACCACGGCTTCGGGACGCACGCCGCTGGCCTGCGCGAACTGCCGCACCGCGCGGGCGGCCAGGCCGCTCACGACGAGGTGGTCGATCTGGTCAGGGGCGAGGTTGGCCGCCTTCAGCGCGGCGGTGAACGCCTCCTCGGCCAGCGGTTTGTAGACATGCTCGGCGAAGCGCTCCTCCCAGGTGTGGGAAGCCTTCTCGCCGGGTGTCCGCCATCGCTCCAGGAACTCCTCCGTGGTCGAGGCGAACGCCAGGACGGTCGCGAGCTCGGGTGCCTCCGACGTGCCGCGTCCGAACAAGAACGCTGCGGCCGCGTCGCCGCCATCTCGCTCGTCGCCGCTCCCGGGCAGCCCGGTGCGTATGTCGGCGACCACGGCGAGAGCCGGGACGCGCGCCTCGCTCGCGGCCAACAGGGCGCCGATGGCCGACCGCGGTGAGCCAGCCATGTCGACCGCCAGCGTCGCCCGATCAAGTCCGAGCGCGGCGTGCACCACGGCCGCATTGGTCTTGTCCAAGTAGGGGGGAAAGGAGGTGGCGAAATAGAGCCTCTCAGGCAGACCACGCTGTCCCCGTAGGGCCGCCGAGCCAGCCTCCACCCCCATGGAGACGACATCCTCGTCGTACGACGCCACGGCGCGTGAGCCTCTTCCCCCCGAAGCGCCGAGAGCCGCCTGCATGTCGCTCCGACGAAGCCGGTGGTATGGAATGTAGGAGCCGTAGGACAGCAGGCCGGTCATGGACGTCCTTCCCTGGGGAGTCGTCGACAGCCTACTTTCTAATTTAGGTTTGAGTCTAGTGTATGTCACGTGCTCCGTCGACGCGCACCCCGGCGTCGTGTCGACATGCCCTCGAGGGTAAGGACGCAGAACTGCTCCGCCAGCTGCTCCGGAGCCAGATGGTGATCGGCGTGGTACCACTCAACCGTCCAGTTCAGGGCACCCGCCAGCATCATCAGGACCACTGACAGGTCGAGGTCGGAGCGGATGTCCCCAGCGTCGGCAGCGTCGTTGAGCAAGCCCCGCCACAGGTCGAGGTAGGTCCGCTGCAACGGAAGGATGGCGGCTCGGACGTCATCCGGCACCTGTCCGAGGATTCGCAGCATGGCCGAGGTGTAGTCACCCCAAGCCAGGACGGACAGCAGGTGCGCGGTCATGGCCATCGCCAGTTTGTTGATAGGCGCGGTGCGCGTGGGTAGATCGCTGATGCTGCGCCTCACCGCGCTGTCGGTGCGTTCCCAGGCATTGTGCAGCAGGTGCACCACCAGGTCCTCGCGCGAGGCGAAGTGATAGTAGAGGCTGCCGGTCTGCATGTCGGCCTCGGTCGCGACGTCCACAAGCCGGGCTCCGGCATAGCCGTTCTCGCGAAAAATCTTCGCGGCCGCGTCGAGGATCCGAGCGGTCGTCGCGGCGCCACGTGTCTCTGCTGCGGGCTCCTCATGCGTATCGGATGTGAGGGTAAATATGATCTTGTGTGACCGGCGCCGCTTTCCCTTGGAGGTCCCGAGCCCGTCGAGGAACATCGCAGCGAACTGCTCCTCGAGGCCACTGAGCGTGAGTCCCTTCGGCTGGTCGGGGTGGAACCAGTCGGGGGATGCGTTCATGGCTCCCAGGACGAGCATGCGGCACGCGGAGATGTCGAGGTCCTGACGCAGCTCACCCTCACGCTGC
>NZ_CAAAFO010000103.1:13263-36386 GCF_900634715.1 Candidatus Protofrankia californiensis
GGCTGCGGCGTCGAGGATGCGCTGTCGCGTCGCCGTGGCCTTCTTGCCCGGGTGGGTGCGCACCGTTGTCATCGCCGTTCCTCTCTGGTTGACTCCCCGATTCTAAACGTGATGTGAGAGGCAGCGGCTGCCTCCTCGACGGCTGGCTCGCGGTGGCACCGTCTGTCATAGGTCCGTCATGCGGTTGGCACTTGCGCTCCTAAACAAAATCTGCGTTCATTTAGACAGCAGCGGCACCGGGTCGAGGCGCCGACGGCAGTCAGGAGGCTCCATGGTCGACTTCGTGCGTCCTGAGGACGACTACTTCCACAAGGACTTGATGACGGACAGTCCCTTCTGGAACGAGAGCGCCTGGTTCCCGTTCTACGTCGCGGAGCGGAACCTCTCGGGCTTCGTCTACATGAACCACCGGCCGAACATGAACTTCTCCATGACGGGTGTGGCCCTCTGGGACCCGTCGGGCGAGCAGATGTACGACTGCCTCTACCACGACTGGTTGGAGTTTGCACCGCTCGACATCCGCAAGAACGAGACGGAGATGTTCGACTACAGCACGCCGAACGGACTCACCCTGAAGTGCGTCGAACCCCAGAAGACCTTCCTGATGCAGTACGACCGCGACGGCTGCCAGTTCGACCTGCGCTTCGACGCCACCATGGGCGTGGCCAACTCGGGCTTCCCGGACGGCTCGCAGGAGTGGGGGCCACACCACTACGAGCAGGGCGGCCGGGTCAGTGGGAAGGTGTGGATCAACGGCGAGGAGATCGACATCGACTGCGGGTCCAACCGCGACCACAGCTGGGGGCCCCGCCTTTACAAGGACAACCCGCGTGGCGACTTTCCGTGGTTCAACGACGGGAAGGGCTTCGCCTTCCAGATGTACAACATAGGCACCGAGCCGCTGGCGACAGACCCGATCGAGGGCACGATCGAGCCGGCGATCACCGGATGGATCCAGAAGGACGACAAGGTCAGCCATGTCGTCTCCGGCACTCGGCAGGTCCTCGAACGGCGTCCCGACGGAGTGCCGTGGAAGCTGGCCATCGAGGGCACCGACGACATGGGGCGCACCATCCATGCGGAGGGCGAGTGCAAGAACGTCCTCAAGTGGGTGCCCTGGGCCCGCTATCTGCAGTACTGGTCGCTCTGCGAGTGGACCCTCGACGACGGGAGTAAGCAGTACGGCGAGGCGATCGAGTGGTTCCCTGGAATCCAGGCGCGTCGCTTCCTGCAGGGGTTGAGCCGATCATGATCGAGCTGCTGCAGGGCGTGCGCGTCATCGAGTGCGCGATGCTGCCGACCGGCGACCAGACCAGTCGCCTGCTCGGGGATCTCGGGGCCGACGTGATCAAGGTGGAGCGGCCGGGTTACGGTGACTACCTGCGCGAGCTTGGTGATCGGATTACGCCGCAGAACAGCGTCTTCCATCTGCTCTGTAACCGCAACAAGCGCAGCGTCACGATCGACCTGCGGCAGGACGAGGGGCGCGACCTGTTCTTCAGCCTGCTGGAGACGGCGGACGTCTTCGTGGACGGCTTCGCCGGCGATGCGTGCGAGGCTCTCGGGATCGGCTACGACGCTCAGCGCGCGGTCAAGCCGGACATCGTGTACTGCCAGGCAAGCGGCTTCGGGGCACGCGGGGCGTACAGCCAGATCCCCGTGCACGGCTACATGATGGGAGCGGTGGCCGGCCAGGAGCAGTACGAGGTCGACGAACAGGGCGTGGTGCACCAGGTCCTCAACCCTGAGGGGCTGTACTTCTCCGGGTCGATCGACGGGCCGCTGTCCACCGCCCTGTACGCCGCCCTCACGACGGTCGCGGCATTGCGGCGCCGAGACCAGACGGGCGAAGGGGCCCACATCGACGCGGCGGGCGCGGACGCGGTGCTGGCCAACCAGTGTCTGGACGCTGTGATGGCGTGGAACTCGACGCGCATCACGGATCGACGCAACCCGCCTCCGCCGGTAGGCATGGATCCGCACAAGCGACCCAAGTACACCTGGTACGCGACCAAGGACGATCGGATCGTGCTCCTCGCCGCCATCGAGCACAAGTTCTGGGACAACTTCTGCGTCGCTGTCGGCCGGGAAGACCTGCTGGACGTCAAGGACACCTCGTTCGCCGTCGACTTCGCCGACGGCGGCAAGGCTGATCTGCTGGACGAGCTCGTCCCTGTGTTCAAGGAGCGCACGCTCGCCGAGTGGATGGACATCGCGCGCGCACACGACATCCCCCTGTGCCCAGCGAACTCCAAGCAGGACACGCTCGATGATCCGCACCTGCGTGCCCGCGAGATCGTGCACGAGATGACGCACCCGGTCGCGGGCCCCTACACAAGCACAGGATGGCCGGCTCCGGTCTCGGGGCAGCCGTTCGACGTGGCCCGTCACGCCCCGGGGCTGGGTGAGCAGACCGACGAGATCCTGGCCGAGCTGGGTCTTACGGCTGAACGGATCACCCGCCTGCGTGAACGACGCGTGGTTTGAGGAGCATCCCGAAATGAAGCGGAGCGTCTTCCAGACGGAGCACAATCTGTTCCGCGACAGCTTCCGGCGCTTCCTCGACAAGGAGGTCGTGCCTCACCACCTGGAGTGGGAGCACGCCGGCATCGTGCCGCGCGAGCTCTTCCTGGCTGCAGGGGCGAACGGCTTCCTCGGTCTTGATGTCCCCGAGCGCTTCGGCGGGGGAGGCGTGACGGACTTCCGCTACAACGTCGTCATGCACGAGGAGGTGCAGGCTGCGGGCGTCAACGCGTCGGGACTGGGGCTCTCCTTGCACAACGACACAGCTGTGCCTTATCTACTTCAGCTGGCCAACGACGAGCAGGCTGAGCGCTGGTTCCCGAGGCTGGTCACGGGCGAGTTGATCACGGCGATCGCCATGACGGAGCCGGGAACCGGCTCGGACCTGGGCGCAGTGCGCATGTCGGCTGTGCGAGATGGTGACGACTACGTCGTCAACGGTTCGAAGACGTTCATCACCAACGGCATCAACGCCGACCTCGTCATTGTCGTCGTGAAGACCGATGCCACTGCGGGCGCGCGCGGCCTGAGCCTGCTGGTGGTGGAGCGCGACACCCCGGGCTTCGCGCGCGGGAAGAACCTGGACAAGATAGGCATGCACGCCCAGGACACCGCAGAGCTGTTCTTTGCCGAGGCGCGCGTCCCCGTCGCGAACCTGCTCGGCCAAGAGGGAAAGGGCTTTGGCTACCTCAGCAAGAACCTCCCTCAAGAACGCCTGGCTATTGCCACGATCAGCGTCGCCGCGGCACAGGCGGCGCTCAACTGGACGCTCGAGTACGTGCGTCAGCGCTCGGCTTTCGGGCAGCCCATCGGCTCCTTCCAGCACAGCCGCTTCACCCTCGCCGAGGCGGCGACCGAGGTGAGCGTGGCGCAGGCTTACGTCGACCGCTGCCTCGAGGCACACGTCGCTGGTGAGCTCACGGCCGAGGAGGCAGCCATGGCGAAGTGGTGGTGCTCCGATATGCAGAACCGCGTCGTCGACCACTGCCTCCAGCTACACGGTGGCTACGGCTACATGACCGAGTACCCCATCGCGCGAGCGTTCGTCGACGCACGCGTCCAGAAGATCTACGGCGGCACCAACGAGATCATGAAGGAAATCGTCGGCCGCTCTCTCGGGCTGTGAGGAGCACGCTGTGCCCATGACCGTGCCGCAGGTCGTCACACGCGACAACCTTCCGCAGTGTGTCCGTGTTTACGAGGTGGGCGCGCGTGACGGTCTTCAGAACGAGAAGCAGGTCATCCCCACGGTGGTGAAGGCTGAGTTCGTCGAGCGGCTCGTGGCTGCCGGCCTGCGGACCGTGGAAGCGACGAGCTTCGTGCATCCAAAGTGGGTGCCACAGCTGGCAGATGCTGAGGATCTCATCGACCGCCTACAGCCGGTGGACGGGGTGCGTTATGTGGTCCTCGTGCCGAATGTCAAGGGCTTGCAGCGGGCCCTCGATCGGGGTGTGCGAGATATCGCGATCTTCGCCTCGGTCACCGAGACGTTCTCGCGGCGCAATCTCAACCGCAGCGTCGCTGAGTCGATCGAGATGTTCGCGCCGGTTGTGGAGCGGGCACGCGCAGCCGGAGCCGGTGTGCGTGCATATGTGTCCATGGTCTGTGGCGACCCATGGGAAGGGAAGGTGCCTGTGACGCAGGTCGTCGACGTGGCGACGCGCCTTGTGGCGCTGGGCTGCACGGAACTCTGCCTCGGCGACACGATCGGGGTGGGGACCCCCGGCCACGTGCGCGCCCTCGTGCGCGCCCTCGTCGCCGCGGGGATCGAGCTGGACCAGCTTGGTGTGCATTTCCACGACACCTACGGACAGGCGCTCGCCAACGTCCTGGCGGCGCTCCAGGAGGGCGTCACGACGGTCGACAGCTCCGCGGGCGGCCTGGGTGGCTGCCCCTACGCCGAGAGCGCGACGGGCAACCTCGCCACCGAGGATCTGCTCTGGCAGCTGCACGGGCTCGGCATCGAGACCGGCGTCGACCTGCACGCGCTCGTGCGTACCAGCCTCTGGATGGCGGAGGAGCTGGGCCGGCCGAGCCCGTCGCGCACTGTGCAGGCCCTCGCAGCCAGCGTCGGAGCAGCAGGCGGGGCAGCATGAGCACGGCACATCTCCAGGCACCGCCGGGTACGTCGCCTACGCAGCTGCGCGAGCTGCTGCGCGGCTGGATTACGGCCAACGCGCCCCAGGGTCTCTCCGACGTCCTGGACTGGCGGGCCCGCGTCGACCTGCCGGGCTCGGTGATGCGGGCTGTCAGCGAGGAGCAGCACGCTCAGGCCCAGCAGCACCCGCTCTTCCGCGAGTGGGAAGAACGCTGCCTCCAAGCGCGCCTGGTCTGCCCAGCCTGGCCGGAAGAGCACGGCGGCCGCGGCTGGGAGGCACCGGAGATGACGGTGCTCGACGAGGAGTTCTTCCGCGCCGGCCTGCCGCGCGTCGACCGGGTGCAAGGCGAGTCGATGGTCGGGCCGTCGGTCATCCTGCACGGCACCGACGACCAGAAGCAGCGTCTGCTGCCTCCGATCCTGTCGGGTGAGCACCGCTACTGTCAGGGTTTCTCCGAGCCCGGCGCAGGGTCCGACCTGGCCTCGGCACGGACCCGAGGTGTGGTCGAGGGCGACGAGGTTGTCATCACCGGCCAGAAGGTCTGGACCAGCCGTTTCGCCACGGCAAACATGATCTTCGTTCTCTGTCGGACCGATACTGATGCGCCCAAACACAGGGGCCTCTCCTACGTCATCGTCCCCTTCACACCGGGGGAGAACGGCATCGACGTCCGCCCCATCCGTCAGATGACCGGTGCGGAGGAGTTTGCCGAGGTCTTCTTCGACGGGACGCGCGCAAGGCTGGCCAACGTCATCGGGGGCCTGGGCGAGGGCTGGCGGGTCGTGCAGTCGACGCTGGCCTTCGAGCGAGCTGCCGCAGGGCGCGCAACGACCATGCTCGTGCAGTCTCGCGAACGAGAGTTGGCCGCACTCGTCGAGCTCGCGCGCGCTAAAGGCCGGGACCGCGACCCGGTGGTGCGCCAGCGGCTGGCCTGGGCGCACACCCAGGTCCGGCTGCTGCGCGCGTCGTGGGAGCGCACCGTCTCCGAGGTCGCCGCCGGGCGGGAACCGGGTCCGCAGCTGTCCACGTGGAAGCTGTTCTGGAGCGAATATCACCTCAAGCTCGGGGCCTTGGCGCTAGACATCGCGGGGACCGACGCGCTGCTCCGTCCGGAAGGACCCGGCCACCCGGTCGACCCCTGGCAGGACGCCTTCCTCGTGGCCCACTCGGGCACCGTCTACGCCGGGACCAGCGAGGTGCAGCGCAACATCCTCGGTGAGGGTGTTCTGGGGCTGCCTCGCGAGCCCAGGCCGGCAGGTGCCCGGTGAGCTTCTCGTTCCCGGTCGAAGCAGGCGCGGTGCTCATGTTCGCCCGCGCTCTGGGGGACCTTGACCCGCGTTGGTACGACGAGGCGTCCACGGCCGCGCAGGTGCACGGTGGCGTGCTGGCCCCGCCCACTTTCGTGGCGAGCGCGGCGCACTTCGACCCTGACTGGCCGTACCGTCCGCACCCTGGTGTGCCCTGGCACGGGTCCGGTCGCGGCCCGGGTTTCCCGCCGCCGGCCAGCGGCAGCGGCACCAGCCTCCATGCGGAGCAGCACTATGAGTACCATCGCCCGATCCGGCCCGGGGACGTGCTCACGGTGGACCGGGAACCCGGCAAGCGCTGGGAGAAGCAGAGCGCACGCGCCGGGACGCTTCGCTTCGAAGAGGAGATCACCCGGTTCACCAACCAGCGCGGTGAGCTCGTCCTCACAGCGATCCGCGTGCGGGTGGTCACCGAGCGACCGGTGGAAGGGTGACAAGGTGAGACTTGAAGAGCTCACGGAGGGCGACAGCCACTCCCAGGTGGTCGTGCATGACCTGACGCGCACACAGCTCGTCATGTACGCCGGCGCGTCCGGCGACTTCAACCCGCTGCACACCGACGAGGTCTACGCCACCCAGGTCGCCGGATACGACAAGATCATAGCTCACGGCCAGCTCACCATGGGGCTGACCGCCAAGGTGGTGACCGGCTGGGTCGACGAGGCCGATCTCAGCGCCTTCGGGGTCCGCTTCAAGAACCAGGTCTGGCCGGGAGACACCCTGACGGTCTCAGCCACGGTGACGTCAGTGACGAAGGGCCCCCACGGTCCGGAAGCTGAGCTTGCACTCTCGACCACCAACCAGGACGGCGTGGAGGTCGTGAGCGGGTACGCGCGGCTGCGTGAGGCATGGACCGCGGAGGGCCGATGAGCGATCAGCCACAGGCACTCGTCGCAGGAGGCAGCGGCGGCATCGGCGCCGCTGCCTGCGAAGCCCTCGCACGTGAAGGCTTCGATGTCGCGCTGACGTACCGCAGCAATGCGGACGCGGCCGAGGCGGCGGCCAAGACCGTGCGTGCGCTGGGTCGCAACGCCACGGCGCACCCCGTCGACCTCACCGAGGCAGCGGACGTCGAGGCGCTCGTGGGGTCGTTCGCCCGGCTGGACACCGTCGTGTACGCCGCAGGCCCGCAGATTCCCATGCGTTACGTCGGGAACATCGACCAGGCGCTGTTCGCTGAGCAGCTGTTGCGCGACGCCGCGGCCTGCTTCAACTTGCTGCGGCCTGCGATCGCGCCGCTGCGCGCAACGAGAGGATCCGTGGTCTGCCTCGTCACGACGGTCCTCCGTCGGTGGGCTGCCCGGGACCTGCTCTCGGCGGCGCCGAAGGGCGCCGTCGAGCAGATAGCCCGCGCCATCGCGGCCGAGGAGGGCAAGAACGGTGTGCGCGCGAACTGCGTCGGGGTCGGCACGATCGAGGCCGGGATCTGGGAGGACCTGCTGAGCACGGGCGACTATGACGAGCGCGCGCTGGAGGCCGCGCGGCGAGCGATCGCGCTCCGCCGGTTCGGTGCGGCGGACGAGGTCGCTGAGGTGGTGGCGTTCCTTGCCTCACCGCGGTCGTCGTACGTGACCGGTCAGACGCTCAACGTCGACGGCGGGTACTCCATATGATATTCAGTTCAGATTTAGGGCCCGTAATGAAATAAGTGACGCCATCGCAACGCCCTAACCCGGTCGTCTGGGCCTGGCAGGCGATGTACTCATGGTCGTTGAGGATCACCTGTGCGCCGAACGGCGGATGCCTGACATCTTGATGGTCAGGTGTCCCCACTGGGAATCCATGATGTGGAACGAGTAGTGGTTGACGTACGCTTGTCTCTTGGCGATGTTGAGAATGGTGCCGCTGGTCGAGCGGCGTACGTCCCATACCGACGCGCCGGTGTCTTCGCGACCAGGATGAGGAACACGCCGGTGGTCATGGTGCGGGTGGCCAGGTACTCCTCGGCGATCCAGTGCTTACGTTCCCCGCGGGCGTAGTCGATGACCGGGACCTGGTTGGTTTTGGCCCAGGCGCGTATCCGGCGAGAGAACCGGCCGGCCATCCGCATCAGATGGGTGTTGTCCGGCTGCTCGCCGGAGCCGCTGTGCAGGTGCCGCCACCAGGTTCGGAACCCGCCCGGGTTGTGCCCCAGCGGGTAGTAGGCGTTTAGCATGATCCGCTCCACGCAGTCGTAGCTGCCAGCCAGCAGGTCGCTGTACCGGACCCTGGACTATTAGTCATCCACGGAACATACAATTAACTACGGAACATAATATTAACTACGGAACGGCAACAATCTGTCTCGAGGGAGCCGCTGATATTGAGCGTAGTCTCAAGATCGGCGTAGAGGGCTTGGGCGGGTGCGCACGGCGGGTGACTCGGGTATTTGACAGTGGCGCGAATCACGCTATGCTGCATCGAACCCGCCAAAACTACATTAGATTCTCGTCGGTTGTCGGCTAGCTCTGCGAGGTGCGCGCGGGCGATCGGCGGATGTCATCCCCGGCCCCGGGTGCTCACACCGCCGGACGTCCTGGTCGCGGATCCGCGACTCGCGACCCGCATCCCGACTGGTCGATCCCAACAAGACGAATAACGCCTGATGTCAGGCTTCGATGATCTTGCTCCTCGTAACTACCCGGGCCGTAGCTGAAGGGAACTTCTCGGTGTTGAGAACAACTGTGCCGACCTGCTTGAACCGGTTCGCGGACCGTCGATGCGCGTTCCCGGCGGTTTCGGCTCCAGGCAAGCGCACAGCGATCGGTGATCGTTTCCGTGTCGGCGTTGCGGCCCAGGAGGTGTGCCCCTTATGGTCATGACTCCGCTCACCAGGATCGCCACGCCGATCGGCGATTTCTTCGCGTTCGCGCTCGACACGTTCGTCGCTGTTTTCCGGCGGCCGTTCCAGTGGCGCGAGTTCATCCAGCAGACCTGGTTCGTCGCGAGTGTCTCGCTCGGCCCGGCCATTCTGCTGGGTATCCCGTTCGTCGCGATGGTCACCTTCCAGTTCAACCTGATCCTGACTGAGCTCGGTGCGATCGACCTGAGCGGTTCCGGCTCGGGCTTCGCCACGATCACCCAGATCGGCCCGGTCGCGACGACGTTCATCATCGCCGGGGCTAGTTCAACGGCTATCTGTGCGGACATCGGAGCCCGTCGGATCCGTGAAGAACTCGACGCGATGATGGTCTTGGGCATCGACCCGGTACAGCGTCTGGTCGTGCCCCGAGTGCTTGCGACCGCCCTGTGCGCGTTTCTGCTCAACGGCGTGATGATCCTGATCGGCCTGACCGGTGGGTTCGTTTTCGCGGTCTTCCTCCAGGGTGCCAGCCCGGGGCAGTACGTGGACTCGATGAAGCTTCTGGTCGGGTTCCCGGACCTGGTGCACGGTGAGCTCCGGGCTGTTGCCTTCGGCGTGGTCGGCGCCCTCGTTGGCTGCTATCGCGGCATGACCTGTGCCGGCGGCCCACGTGGTGTCGGCAACGCGGTGAACGAGACCGTGGTCTACACATTCCTTGCGCTGTTCCCGCTCAACATCCTGTTGACCCAGGTGCCGTACTCATTGGGGATTGTCGGAGGGAATCACTGATGGCCGGAGGGTTTCGGCGTGGTCTGGTCCACGTCTTTGGTGCGCCGCTACGGCTGCTGGACGACCTGGGCCACCAAGCCTCGTTCTACGGCCAGGCACTGGCCTGGACGCCGAAGGCGGTCAAGGACTACAAGACCGAGCAGGTCAGACTGATCGCCGAGGTGGGGATGAGCAGCGGCGCCCTCGCGGTGATCGGTGGTTCGTCGATCATCACGCTCTTCATCACGCTGTTCGCCGGCGTCACCGGCGGGGTACAGACCTTCGACGCGTTGAAGAACCTCCAGCTCGAGGCGCTCGGCGGATTCGCCTCTGCCATCATCACCCCGCGGTTGCTGACCCCGATCGTTGCCGGGGCCGCGCTCGCCGCGACGGTCGGTAGTGGCTTCACCGCGCAGCTCGGTGCGATGCGGGTCGCGGAGGAGATCGACGCGCTCGAAGTGATGGGCGTCCGTTCGCTGCCCTACCTGGTCACGACCCGGCTGGTCGCCGGGATGATCACTATCGTCCCGATTTTCGCGATGGCCATGGTCGGCGGATGGATCGGCTGGAAGGTGACCCAGGTCAACTTCTTCGGGCTCTCCGAGGGCACCTTCAACCACTATATGAACACATTCATGCAGTGGCAGGACGTCATGTTCGCGTTCGCGCAAGCCGTAGGCATAGCGATAGTCATCATCCTGATCCACACCTACTACGGCTACACCGCCTCCGGCGGCCCGGCTGGTGTCGGCCAGGCGGTCGGGCGTGCGGTGCGGACCTCACTCATCGCGGTCATGACGATCGAGTTGTGCATCGCGATGGCGCTGTACGCGAACTCCGATGCGTTCCGGATCTCGGGGTAGCACTGTGAAGACATCGATGTCCGACCGCGTGAAGCTGCGGCTTTACGCGCTGATACTCATCGCGATCGTGGGCGGGTTCGGCGTGCTGTGCGCCGCCGCGTATCAGCAGGCCTTTACCGACACCGTGGATGTCACGCTTCGTGCCGACCGCACCGGACTGCAGATGTATCGGGGCAACCGGGTGCAACTGCGCGGCGTCGACGTGGGGCGTGTCGGGTCGATGGCACTCACCGAGGACGGCCGGGGTGTGCTGATCACGCTCAAGATGGAGCCCGGCAAGATGAAGGACATCCCGGCCAACGTCGGGGTCCAGCTCAATCAGCTCACGGCGTTCGGCGCGAAGTCAGTCGCGCTGACCTATCCCGAACATCCCGCCACGCGCACGCTCCAGGCCGGTGACCAGCTCGGCGGGAACCGGGTGGCCGTCGAGGTCAACACGCTGTTCGACCACGTCCAGCGCATCCTGGACACGGCCTCGCCGGCGAAGGTCAGCGCAGTGCTGGGAAACCTGGCCGGCGCGCTGCAGGGGCGCGGCGACGAGCTCGGGCAGACCGGCGCCGAGCTAGCCGTCTACCTGAGCAAGTTCAACGAGAACCTGCCACAGCTGCAAAGTGACTTTTCCAAGACGGCTGATGTCGCCAACCTCTATGCCGACATCGCCCCGGACCTGTCACACATCCTCGAAAGCGTGACGGTGACGAGCCGGACCCTGGTCGAGCAGCAGGCTCAGCTCGACTCCTTCCTGTTCCAGGTGACCAGGACCGGGAATCAGGGCGGTGTCTTCTTCGGACAGAACGCTGATGCCCTGGTGAGTGTCGTGCAGAACGCGTTACCCACGACGGCTTTGTTGAAGCGGTACTCGCCGGAGTTCGCCTGCCTGTTGCAAGGCATCGACAAGGCGGACAAGCAGATGCTCGCCACGCAGGGGAAGGTCCCCGGCATCACCGGTCTCGTCGAGTTCGAGCCGGGAGATGTCATGTACAAGAACCCGCAGAACCTCCCGAACATCTCCGCCGACATCGGTCCGAAGTGTTATGGGCTGCCGCATTACGACGGGCGCGTGGTGCCGACGGAGGCCACGAAGGACTTCGACAAGGGCGGCGAGGCGAATCCGTACCCCGGTGACAACCGGCTGCGTGTGGGGGATCCGCCGCTGGTTGTGGAGCTGTTCGGTCCGCTGGCGGGCGCGCCATTGACGGACCAGGAGAAGGCGCAGCTGCAGGGAGGCACGCGGTGACCGGACGCAAATCCGCGCTGGCCATCACCGGGCCGCTGATCAAGAGCACCATCTTCCTCGTCACGACCCTGTTGGTCCTCGCGTTCATCTCGATCGAGCTCGGCCAGCGCTTCGGACTCGACGACACCCGTCGCTACTCCGGAGTCTTCACCGACTCCTCCGGCATCAGGCCCGGCCAGACGGTCCGCATCGCCGGTGTGAAGGTCGGCACGGTGTACGACGTCAAGGTCCAGGACAGCGCGCGCTCGGTGGTGACCTTCGACGTCGACACCAATCGGCAGATCCCGCAGAACGCGCGTCTGGCGATCCGCTACCTCAACCTCACCGGTGACCGGTTTCTCGAGATCCAACAGGGAGCCGGGCCGTCCGCGCCACTGGCCGTGAACAGCGTGGTCCCGATCGGGCAGACCACTCCCGCACTGGACCTCGACGTACTGCTGGCCGGATTCAACCCGCTGTTCGAAGGCCTCGCCCCCGACCAGATCAACAGCCTGTCCACCGAGATCGTGTCGGTGTTCCAGGGGCAGGGCGGGACGATCGACTCATTGCTGAGGCGAGCGGCGTCGCTGACGAACACCCTCGCGGACCGTGACGTGGTGATCGGGCAGCTGGTGGACAACCTCAATACCGTGCTCGGCACGCTCGACCAGCACGGGCCGCAGCTGAAGGACACTATCGACCGGCTCCAGACGCTGGTCAGCGGTCTGGCGAACGATCGCGGCCGGCTCGGTGACTCGCTCGCCGGCTCGAACCAGCTGGTGACCTCCCTCAGCGATCTGCTGACGAAGGTCCGCGGGCCACTGCGCGATACGGTCACCCAGCTCGACCGGGCCGCATCGCAGGCGAACGCGGGCGAAGCCGACATCAACGCGGCCCTGAGCATGCTGCCCGGCGCCTACCTGCGCATCGGCCGGGTCGGTGCGCGGGGCAGCACTTACGGCCTCTACGTGTGTTCGCTGCGACTGAAACTGACCGGCCCCAACGGCCAACCGTTCTACACGCCCTACATTGGTCCGGCCCCCAACGCGGACCGCTGCAAGTTCGGGAACGCTCCACTGGAAACCCCGGCACAGCGTGAACAGAAGCAGAAGCTGAGCGGTGGTGCGCGATGATGATCAAGTTCAGGGAGCGCAACCCGGTCATGATCGCGCTGGTCGGCATCGCGGCGCTGGTCGGCCTGCTGTACGGGTCGTTCCAGTTGGCAGCGTTGTCGATCATCGCGGGTGACAGCTATTCGGCGATGTTCACCGAGGCCGGCGGGCTCCGAGCCGGCGACGCGGTGACGGTGGCAGGCACGAAGGTCGGCAAGGTCACCGATGTCGAGTTGAAGGGCAACCAGGTCAAGGTCACGTTCACCGCAAAAGGGGTAACATTACGTGACCGATCGACCGCCCAGATCAAGACCGAGACCCTGCTCGGTGAGCGGCGACTCGGGATCGTCTCCACCGGAACCCGGAAGATGTCTTCGGGCTATGTGATCCCGTCCTCGCGTACGCAGGCGCCGTACAGCCTCACCCAGGGCATCGAGGATCTCACCCGGCATACGGGCGAGATCAATGTTGACGATGTTGGTCAGGCGCTCGACACGCTCGGTCAGGCCTTCTCGCAGACCTCCGACGACATCGGCCCCGCGATGGAGGGGATCACGCGGCTGTCCCGTACGGTGGCCTCCCGCGACCAGGCGCTGCAGGAGCTGTTGCAGCACGCGCAGCAGGTCACCGGGGTGCTGGCGGGCACATCAAATCAGCTCACATCGCTCGTGCAGGACGGTAACCTCCTGCTGGCCGAGCTCAATGCCCGGCGGGGCACCATCCAGCAGCTGCTCAACCAGACCGTCCAGCTCACCAACGAGATCGTGGGCTTCACCGGCGAGCAGCGTGACAAGCTGAAGCCGGCGCTCGACAAGCTCAATCACACCATCGGGATTCTGCGGAGCAACGAGGGCAACATCATCTCTGCGATCCAGCGGGTCTCGACCTTCATCACGGGGCTCGGCGAGGGCATCGCCTCGGGCCCGTTCTTCACCGGCGTCGCCGATGTGGGCGGGCTGGGGGTCTTCCCGACGGCACAGTTCATTCCGGGGCTGGCCATCCCGTCGCCATTCCCTCAGCAGCCGGCGCCATCCCTGCCCGTTCCGCCGCTCGGTCAGATCATCGGTCAAGGAGTGAACTGATCATGCGACGCTTCATGGGCGCCACCCAGGGTGCGCGCAAGATCGTCACGGTCCTGGCGGTGCTCGCCATCGCCGCCGGTGTCCTCTCTTTTTTCGTCCTCGGCGGGCACAAATCCGGTACCGCCTACTTCGCGAGTGTGAAGAACATCTACCCGAAGGACCGGGTACGGATTCTTGGCGTCGACGTCGGTGAGATCACCGCGATCAGTCCCGAGCCCGGCCGGGTCCGGGTGGATTTCAGCTACGACAGCAAGTACAAGCTCCCGGCGGACGTGCAGGCCGCGATCGTCTCACCGACACTGGTCGCGACCCGGTTCCTGCAGCTGACCCCGGCCTACAACGGCGGGCCCAGGTTCCCCGACGGGGGCACCATTCCCCTGGAGCGGACCGCGTCACCACTGGAGTTCGACGACCTCAAGTCCGAACTGGAGAAGGTCTCGGCGGCCTTCGGGCCTGCTCCTGACGGCAGCCAGGGCGTGCTGGGCCGATTCCTCGACACGATGGCCAGGAACGCGCAAGACGGCCAGGGTGCGAAGTTCAATACGATGATCAAGGAAGCTTCGGCGGCGGCGCAAACTTTGGCCTCCGGCAGCGACGACCTGTTCGCGACTGTGCGGAACCTGCAAACCTTCGTCACGGCCCTCGGTGCGGTCGATCAGCAGATCGTCGAGTTCAACAACCAGCTGGGCTCGGTGTCCGGGGTGCTGGACGAGAACAAGGACGCGCTCACCCAGGCGATCGCCGGGGTCAACGACGCCGCGGTACAGGTGGACCAGTTCCTCGAGGAGAACGCCCAGCCCCTGGAGACCTCGGTCGATCAGCTGGGCCAGCTGACCCGGAGCCTGGCCGGTATTCGCGACGAGATCGCCCAGGTGCTGCACGTCGCGCCGAACACGCTGACCAACCTCTGGCAGATCTTCTCGCCACGCACCGGCGCCTACACCGGCGCCCTCGTGGTGGACAACCTCAACAACCCCGCCGACCTGGTGTGCTCGGCCTACGCGGCCAACCTCACCCAGAACCCGGGCGATGCTGCGGCGGCTTGTGCCAACTACCTGGCCCCGCTGCTGCAGGTCCTGCGCGTCCAGCAGCCGCCCATCGGCGTCAACCCGATCGTAGTGCCCGGCGGTGGTGGCCCCACCGAACGGCCGGGCGTCGACCCACCGCCGAACGGCACCGCGAACAACCAGGGGCTGTTGCCCGACTTGGGCCTGCCAGGCCTGGGTGGTCTGCTCGTCCCGCCGTCTGGAGGTAAATGATGAGGCGGCTGCTGTGCTGGCCCGTCCTTGCCGTGACCGTGGGCCTCGTGCTTACCGGTTGTAATTATCAGGGGCTCAACGACTTCACCCTGCCTGGTTCGGAAGGCTCGCGGCCGGGCTCCTACGAGGTGAAGCTCGAGATGGCCGATGTCGGCGATCTGGTGCCCAACAACCCGGTCCGGCTGAACGACATCAGCGTGGGGACGATCAAGTCCATCCAGCTCGACGGGTGGCACGCCCTCGTCACGATCAGCCTCAACCCGGACGTGGTGCTGCCGGCGAACGCGACGGCTCGGGTGGGTCAGGCCAGCCTGCTGGGCGCGAAGTACATCGAGCTCGACCGTCCCGCGGACGGTGAGACCGGCAGGCTCGCGCCGGGTTCGACCCTCGGGCTCGCCCAGACCGGGAAGTACACCGGCACCGAGGACCTCTTGGCCTCGGTCGCGATGCTGCTCAACGGCGGCGGGCTCGCGCACCTCAAGACGATCACCACGGAGTTGAACCGGGCGCTCGGCGGACGAGAACCGCAGTTCCGTGATCTGCTCACCCAGCTGAACACGTTCGTCACCGGGCTCGACAAGCAAAAGGACGACATCGTCCACGCGATCGACGGGCTCGACCGGATGGCCGGCAACCTGGCGTCCTACAACGGGCAGATCCAGTCCGCGCTCGATAACCTGCCCCCCGCGCTCGACGTGCTGAACCGGGAGCGGGTCAACCTGGTCAACACCCTGCAGTCGCTGTCGAACTTCGGCGGCGCCGCGCACGACGTGATCAGCCGGGGCGGCGACGCGCTGGCCCAGAACATCGACAACATAGGGCCGCCGCTGAAGGGGCTCGCCGACGCGGGCCAGTCCCTGACCAATTCCCTGGACATGATCGGGACCGCCTTGTTCCCGCTCAAGACGTTCGGCGACGTCATCAAGGGCGACTTCATCAACTTCTACATGACCCTCGACCTCAGCCTCGGCACACTCGACCGCAACTTCCTGACCGGCACGCCGTTCGCGGGCCAGCTGGGCAACATAGAGAAGTTGCTTGCGGCTGGGATGGGGGTGGCCGGCCAGGCGGTGAACCCGCTGACGGCGCCGGTCCTGCCGAACGGCGTCCCCGGCGTCACCGGACCGGCGCTCGAAGGCGGCACCAATCCGGTACCGCCGGATCAACGTGGGGCGGAACCGGCCAGGCCGCCGGCCCCGTCTTCGGCGACACCGCCCCCAACACAGCAACCGAACAGCGGCCTCGGAGGTCTCCTCGGTGGGCTCTTGGGTGGGGGAGCAGGCTGATGATCACTAGATTCGTGCGTGTCCAGCTTGTGGTGTTCACGATTCTCACCCTGGTTGCGATGCTAATGATCACCTTGGTATACGTTCGGGTTCCGACGCTCCTGGGCGTTGGCCAGATCCAGGTGACGGCCGACTTCCCGTCGACCGGAGGCCTCTATCCCAACGCGAACGTCACTTACCGCGGCTATACCGTCGGCAAGGTCAAGAAGATCGACCTCGTCCCGACGGGAGTCCGGGCGACGCTGTCCATCGATGAGGACAAGGCACCGCCGCGCGACAGCCGGGTCGAGGTGCACAGCGTCTCGGCGATCGGCGAGCAGTACGTCGACTTCGTCCCGACCGCGCACCCCGGCCCTCCGATCCGGTACGGAGATCGGATCGACATGCGGCAGACCAGCATCCCGTCCCCGATCGCGTCCGTGCTCGACGGCGTGGACGACCTCGTCACGTCGCTGAACCCGCACAGCCTCACCACCGTGCTCGACGAGGCCGCCGCGGCATTCGACGGGCTTGGTCCGGATCTCGGGCGGCTGTCCGACAACACCAAGAAACTGCTGGATGCCGCGAACGCCAACTACGAGCCGACCCGTCAGTTGATCCAGAACGTCCCGGCTCTGCTGGACGCCATCCGGCAAAGCGACCCGTCCATCCGGCAATGGGCAGGGGACCTGTCGTCGTTCACCGGGACGCTTGCAAAGGACGACCCGCAGATCCGGGCGATGCTGGCGAGCGTGCCCTCAGCGGCCGGGCGGGCAGGCGACCTTCTCCAGGAGCTGAGCCTGACCACGCCGACCCTACTCAGCAGCAGCGACGTGCTGGCCAAGCTGGCGAAGGCCTACCACGCTCCCATCGAGCAGATCCTCGTCGTGTTTCCGCTGCTGACAGTCGAGAACCTCACGACGGCCCCCGAGTACCTCTCGCCCGGGGTCTTCAAGTTCAACCTTGAGACCGACGTCAACCCGCCGGTGTGTATGGACGG
Source organism: Candidatus Protofrankia californiensis (assembly GCF_900634715.1). GTDB lineage: Bacteria > Actinomycetota > Actinomycetes > Frankiales > Frankiaceae > Protofrankia > Protofrankia californiensis. Next base: position 30,540 of record NZ_CAAAFO010000103.1, read on the forward strand.
GTGGATACCGGAGGGCCAGCCGGGCGGTCCGCGTCCGTCGAGCGTCATCAGCGATGAAGAGCTGCCTGCGAACTCGTACTGCAAGCTGCCCCAGAATGACCCGCGAGTGGCGCGGGGAGCGCGCAACCTGCAGTGCTTCGAGCCGGGTTCTCCGCCTGGACGGCGGGCAGGGACGATCCAGGAGTGCCGGGGCGACGGCGAAAAGCCGGTTACGGGGAAGGGCGTGTTCGTTCCCGGTGAGACCGGTCTCGGCGGGATCACCATTCTCGAGGGTCCCCTCACGGTGCTCGGGGCCGTCGGATCACCACCGCCCCAGCAGAGGGAGTTGACATGGCAAGGACTACTGATCGCTCCGGCCGAGCAGTGACGTTGTTGACCCACGACGAGCCGGCGGCCCCGGCGGAGCACGATGCCGAGGCGCCCGCCGAAGATACGGCGGAGAGCAAGCCCAGGTCCAAGACCAAGGACGTGGAGACCGAGGATGAGGCCCGGACACTCACCGAAGAGCAGCCGGAGGAGGCATTCGCGGGCGACGAGGGTGGCGGCGAGTTCTCAGACCAGGACGATCCGGACTCGGTGACGCCGGCATCCGCGGCCAAAGGATTGCATCCGCCCAAGCGGGGGGGCGTGTTCCGGATAGCGTTGGTGGCATTGTCGGTGCTCGTTGTCGCGCTTGTGGCGGCCACGGTCGTGTTCGGCCTGCGCTGGCAGAACGACCGCGCCGCTGATGCCCGCCGCAACGATGCTGTGGACGCCGCCCGTCAGGTGGCGCTGAACCTGACGTCGATCAACTTCAACACCGCGGACGCGGACGTCAACAGGCTCATCTCGGGCGCGACCGGCGACTTCCGTAATCTGTTCACCCAGAACCTCGATTCCTATGTTGATGTGGTCAAGCAGAACCAGGTCGTCACGACCGGCCAGGTCACCGAGGCCGGCGTGCAGGACATCAATGGGAACACCGCACACATCATTCTGGCCGTGCAGTCCACCGTGCGGAACACGGCGGTGCCGAACGGCGAGGTCAGGACCTACCGAATGGCGCTGCAGATGGAACATCACGGCAACGGATCCTGGCTGGTCTCACGAGTGGATTTCGTGCCGTGAGGGCCCTACGGAAGGTGGCGTCGGTAATCGCCCGGATGGTCGAGACGCTGGGACGCGGCATGATTGGAGTCCCCCGGGCGATCTGGCGAACCGCGCATCGGTATCCGCGAACGGCTCTCATCGGGCTCGGGTCGCTCACGGTCGTACTCGCCGCTGGGCTGGTCATCCTGGTGCTGGTGACCGGTCGGCACACCACGATTGAGCAGGCCAGGGCGGATGGCAAGACGACCGGTGAGAAGATGGTTGTGACCCTGCTGTCCTACGACTACCGTTCTTCGGCTTCCGACCTCGGAAAACGTGACAATCTGCTGACTGGGCACTTCAAGGACGAATACGCCGCGCTCATGCGGGACACCGTTATACCGGCTGCGGTCAAGCAGCAGGTGACGACCCAGACGAGCATCGCGACGTCCTCGGTCGTCTCCGCTGACGGTCCCGACAAGGTGACCCTGCTGCTCTTCCTCAACCAGACTACGCAATCGGCGGCCAGTAAGGATCCTGTGCTCAACGGCAGCCGGGTCCGGATGATCCTCCAACGGGTCGGTGGGCAGTGGCTGGTCGCCGAGCTCACCCCGGTGTGAACGCCGACGTTCATCGTGCAGGACCACGTACAGGAGGATCGATGGCCGGTGTTGAGGTCGAAATCAAGAACCTGAGCAAGTCATTCGGCAAGGCGAACATCTGGAGTGATGTCACGCTGACCCTGCCCCCTGGCGAGATCAGTGTGCTGCTCGGGCCGTCGGGCACCGGCAAATCGGTGTTGCTCAAGTCTATCATCGGTCTGCTGAAGCCCGAACAAGGCAGCATCGTCATCCACGGCACCGATCTGATCCGGTGCTCCGAGAATCGGCTTTATGAGCTGCGCAAGCTTTTCGGCGTGCTGTTCCAGGACGGTGCGCTGTTCGGTTCCATGGACGTCTACGACAACACCGCGTTTCCGTTACGAGAGCACACCCGTAAGTCCGAGTCCGAGATCCGCAGGATTGTTATGGAGAAGCTCGAGTTGGTCGGGCTCACGGGTGCGGAGAACAAGCTCCCGGGAGAAATCTCCGGCGGTATGCGCAAGCGCGCCGGTCTGGCCAGAGCGCTCGTGCTCGATCCGGAGATCGTGCTCGTCGACGAACCGGACTCGGGGCTCGACCCGGTTCGTACAGCCTATCTTAACCAGCTCATCGTCGACCTGAACACTCAGATGGATTCGACGTTCCTGATCGTCACGCATCACCTGGGTACGGCGCGGCAGCTGCCGGACAACATCGGGATGCTGTTCCGCCGCAACCTCGTGATGTTCGGGCCCCGCGAGGTGTTGCTGACCTCGGAGGAACCCGTGGTCCAGCAGTTCCTGCAGGGCCGCCGGGTCGGGCCCATCGGGATGTCGGAGGAGAAGGACTCTGCACAGATGCAAGCTGAGATGGCGCAGCTGCGCAAGCAGGGAGCTGAGGCACGGGACGACATCTCGTTCGTCGATCCGCAGTACGAGCCAAGTGCAGGCCTACCCGAGCGGCGCGCCGTCCAGCGGCGCAAGGACCGGGTCATGAAGATGCTGCACACCCTGCCGCTGAAGGCGCAGCAGGCCATTCGCGAGTCCCTGACGGAGGCCGATCACGTTCGTTACGAAATCCCGTGGAATCCAGGCTCCACCGAAGTCATCAACATGCACAGGCCGTTCCCGATCCAGTGAACGGGCGTCCGACCTCCGAAGGAGGTGCGCCGGTGGGTGCAGGGATGACGAGCTCGATCCTGCGTGCGGCACTCGGCACGACAATGATCGCGCACGGAGCCAAGCATGGCCGGACGATCGAGGGGACCGCGGGCTGGTTCCAGCTGATCGGGTTCCGCGAGCCGGAGCTGCAGGCACGGCTGTCCGCCGCGGTGGAGGCTGGCGCCGGCCGGCGTGAGAGGTGGCGCCGATGAACAGACAGCGAGGTCAGACGACATGACGACGTCGCTGCACCCAGCAGAACAGGCGTTTCCTGCCCGCGACCACGTGGTGACCCCAGCCATCCTGGAACGACACGCTGCCGAGCAGCCAGATGCGCTCTGCGTGCTCGGCCCCGATGACGAGCGATGGACTTGGGAGCAGGCGCTTGATGAAGCCTACCGGTCGGCGACGGCACTGGCAGCACGTGGAGTCGGCCGTGGTGAGCACGTTCTGCTCTTTCTTCCGAACGGGCTCGACTGGCTGCGCGCCTGGTGGGGGATCAGCGCCTTGGGCGCGGTGATGGTGACCGTGAACGTCGCCTACCGTGGGGAGAGCCTCCGGCATGTCTGCGCCGAGTCGGGCGCTTCGGTGATCGTCACCGACGGTGTCCTCGGTGAGCGGCTGGTCGGGCTCGGGCTTGACCTCATCCCGGTGTCCCCTGCTGAGCTGCGCGCCGGGACCGTCACGGAACCCGTGCTCGACCCGCCCCTCGAGCCCTGGGACGTGCACGCCGTGAACTTCACCTCCGGCACGACCGGTCCGGCCAAAGGCGTCCTGACCCCGTATCTCGCCACGTACATGGGCGGGGTCAACGCTATGGGCGAGGCCGGTGGTCTGAACGCCGCCGATCGCTGGCTGGTCGACACTCCGCTGTTCCACGTCAGCGGACAGATGACCGCACTGGTCTGCCTTTCCGCAGGGGCGAGTATGGCCGTGCGGGAGCAGTTCGCCGGTTCCCGCTACTGGGATGTCGTCGCGGAGACCGGGGCCACCCATTCGTTGCTTGTCGGCACCATGGCGGCGTTCCTGCTGTCTCGGGAACCGAGCGCGGCCGAGCGAGCGCATCGGCTGCGGGTAGCCGTGCTGGCCCCGATGGTCGCCGACCCCGTCGCGTTCCGCGCACGGTTCGGGGTGGCACAGCTGTGCTCCGTCTACGGTCAGACAGAGATCAGCTCACCGCTGCTGGTGCTGCCCGGGGCCGAGATCGTGTCGGGCAGCGTCGGGCGGCCACGGCCCGGCGTTGAGCTGCGTATCGTCGATGAACACGATCTTCCGGTGGCCATCGGTGAGATAGGCGAACTGGTGGTCCGCACGGACCGGCCATGGGAGATGAACGTCGGTTACTTCCGGCGGCCCGAGGCCACGGTGGCGGCTTGGCGCAACGGCTGGTTCCACACCGGCGATGCGTTCCGACGCGATCAGGAAGGCAACTACTTCTACGTCGACCGCATGCGCGACACCCTGCGGCGGCGGGGCGAGAACATCTCCAGCTTCCAGGTGGAGGCCGAGGTGATGGCGCACCCGGATGTCCTTGAGGTCGCGTGCGTCGGCGTGCTGGCGGAGTTCGGCGAGCACGAGGTCAAGGTCTTCGTCGTCCCTGTCGAAGGTCGCGCTGTCGATCCAGCTGACTTGATTGGCTTCCTCGTTCCGCGGCTGCCGCGGTTCATGATCCCGAGGTTCGTCGAAGTGGTTGCCGAGCTGCCGAAGACCCAGACACTGCGGGTGCGGAAGTTCGAGCTGCGTGACAGGCCGAACACGGAAGCGACGTGGGATCGCGAGGCGGCGGGCGTCGCCCTGCCCCGCTGATCCCACCGTGGAACGGTTCAACCGGATCATGCTCGAGGAATGGGCCTACGCACGCGTCCACACCAGCGAGACCGAACGCCGTGCTGCGCTGCCCGGCTGGCTGCACACCTACAATCACCAGCGCTGCCACACCGCGCTCGGAGGTCATCCGTCCGCCAGCCGTGTCCCCAACCTCACGGGACAGAATAACTAGAGCGCCGGTCATGTAACCATGCGTGGCTTGGCGAACGGTGACATGCGTCGATGAGTGCCGGCCATCGAGAAGATCGGCGCGACTTTGTCGATGTGTACGCTAATTTGGCCGACAAGGCGTGCACACCGACAAAATCGTTTGGATCATGGTCCGTGCGGGTAATTGTGGGTGGGCTCCGCACTACTTGACCGGTGCTCTAGGCGCCCAGCCCGAGGGCCGCCGCGAGCAGCTCGCGGTGTGCGGACGGGCTCCCGAGAAGGGCTTCGGACCCCTTGGCGCGCTTGAGGAACAGGTGCGCGTCGTGCTCCCAGGTGAAGCCGATGCCTCCGTGTACCTGCACGTTGGTCGACGCGGCACGGGCGAAGACCTCAGAGCAGTGCGCTCGGGCCAGGCTCGCGACTTCGCCAAGGTCCTCGCCGGCCACCCACGAGGTGAGCGCCAAGAGCACCGCGGAGCGGGCGGTCTCGACCTCGAGGAGAGTGTCTGCGAGCCGGTGCTTCACCGCCTGGAAGCTCCCTATGGCCCGCCCGAACTGCTCTCGCACCCCGGCGTACGCGACGGCCATGTCGAGGCATCGCTGCGCACCGCCGAGCTGTTCCGCGGCGAGCAGGACGGCAGCCTGTTGCAGCGCACGGCGCAGCACCGGCCCAGCCTCGCCCTCCTCACCGACCAGGCGCCCAGGGGCGTCCCGCAGTTCGATGCTGGCCAGAGCGCGCGTCGCGTCGAGGGTGGGCAGCCGACGGCGCCGGACCTCGTCGACGTCAGCGCTGACGACGAACAGCGACAGGGCAGACGGGTCATCGGGCCGCGCTGCGGTCACCACGATCAGATCTGCCGTCGCGCCGTCGACGACCAGCGCCTTGGTGCCGCTCACACGGGCGCGCTCGCCGTCGGGACGCCACGTGGTCGTCGCTGTGGCGCCGTTCCAGCTCCCACCCGGCTCAGCGTGAGCAAGGGCTGCCGTCTGCTCACCACTAGCCAGCTGGGGCAGGACATCGTCCAGCTCGTCCCGCGTCCTGGCCAGCAGTAGGGCGCCGGT
>NZ_CAAAFO010000103.1:36626-40581 GCF_900634715.1 Candidatus Protofrankia californiensis
ACCGGCGCCCAGCTGCTCCAGCACCACCGCGAGCTCGACGGGCCCATACCCCATACCGCCGTGCTCCTCGGGGACGGCGAGCGCAGGGAGTCCGAGCTCCTTGGACATCTGCTGCCAGACCGTCGTGTCGTGGCCGCCGTCGTCGAGGAACGGCCGGAGGTGCGACAGCGGCGCGCGTTCGGCGACGAAGCGCCGCACGAGCTGAGCAAGCTCCTCCTGCTCGGCGGTAAAATTGATCATAGCGTCTCCCTGATGGCGCTGAGAGCGGCTCCTACGAGCCGGACGACGTAGAAGCTGCGGTCCTGACCGGTGAACCAGGCCTTGCTGCGTGCGGGGATCCAATGGGGCTCTGCTGTGCTATAGCCGCTCCTGGTCCCGCACCAGGACGCCGGAGCCAGGTGCCTGTCACCGTCATCGGAGCTTGTGCCAGCGGCAGGCGGGAGCGCAAGGGCGGTTAGTCGAACGCGTGAGGCATGGGTGCGGGCCTCCATGATGACCTCCGGCGACGCGTTGACGTCGAATCGAATTCATAGTAGAAAGTGTTCCTGAAACATACGGCCTTGCCGTATACCCCGCAACGGCCAGCGAAGGCGCTCCGAGGAGCGCTGTCTGGAGGAGCGTGACGATGGAAGCCGGCGCGGACGACGTTGAGATCGTCACTCGTTTCACAAGCTGCCTCGCGGTAGGGGATATCGAGACCTGCCTGTCGCTCGTGGCCGACGACTTGCTCTTCTCCGAGGCGTCGAGTCTGGCCTTTGGCGGTGACTGGGAGGGTAAGGATGGGCTCGTGGGGGTGCTGCGCGCAGTCGGGCGCGACTACCGGGTACGCCTCGACGCTCCGCAAGTGAGTGCTGCCGGCGACCGTGTGCTCGTCCGGGTCAGCGGGACCATCGCTGCGCGGAGCACGGGGCGCATGATCCCTCTCGATGTCGTGGACCTGTACGACGTGAGGGACGGGCTGATTCGCAGGGTGGACGTCTTCTACAAGGACACGGCTGCGGTCGCGGGACTGCTCGACAGGCCAGCGGCCGCGAAGACAGAGTTGATGACGGGGGGGGTACCGGCATGAGCGAGCAGGTGCAGGAGACGAGCCGGTGCACCGCCCAGGCGGTGCTCGGCCACGACTACGACCACTACGACCCCGTCTTTGCGCTTGACCCACATCCCAGCTATGCGGCGCTGCGCGAGAAGTGCCCGGTCGCACACACGGAGAACTACGGCGGCTTCTACATTCTCTCGAAGTTCGAGGACATCTCAGAGGTCCTCCACGACGGGGCCACCTTCTCGTCGTGGCCAGCGGACACACCGCCGACGCCCGGGCACAGCCGCGCGCTCATCCCGCTGGAGGTGGACGCGCCGGACCACCGACGTTATCGGACCGTGGTGGATCCCCTGTTCCGCCCCAATGCCGTCGCCGACGTCGCGCCTGCGGTCAGGCAGTTCGCCCGTGAGCTCGTCGATGGCATGGTTGCCAAGCGCGAGTTCGACTTCATGGAGGAGTTCGCCAAGCCGTTGCCCAGCGCGGTGTTCCTGCGGCAGGTGGGCCTCGACTTCTCCGTCGAGCAGCGTGACCAGCTCTGCGACTGGGCAGGAACTATCCTGCACACCACGACGGCAGGGGTGCAGCACGGGGACACGGACGCGCAGACCAAGGCGCGCATCGACGCCGGGAAGGCCCTGCACAACTTCCTGAAGGGGCTGCTGGACGAGCGTCTCGAGAAGCCGGGCGACGACATCATCTCGGTCCTCATCAAGGCCCAGATGTCCGGCGGCCGAACCCTGGAGTACCGAGAGATCCTCAACTTCGCCTACGTGCTCGTGCTGGCGGGCCTCGACACGGTGACGACGGCGCTCGGCTTCAGCTTTATGCACCTGGCACGGCGCCCGGACCTGCAGGACAGGATCGCCGCAGATCCGAACCTCATCCCGAGCGCCGTAGAGGAGCTGCTGCGCTACGAGTCGATCGTCCACATGAGCCGAACCGTGGTGAAGCCGCACACGATCGGGGGAACCGAGCTGAAGCCCGGCGACCGCGTGGTCGTGCCACTGGCTTCGGCGCACCGTGACGAGGATGTCTTCGTCGACGCCGACGAGATTGTGCTCGACCGCAAGCCCGAGCGCAGCATGATCTTCGGTGCCGGCAGCCACCGTTGTCTGGGCAGTCACCTGGCCCGGCTCGAGATGGGCATCGCCTTTGAGGAGATCTTCTCGCGTATCCCGCGGTTCTCCTTGCCGCCGGAGGCCGAGCTGGTCGCCTACGGCGGTCAGACACGCAGCCTCGTGAACTTGCCGTTCCGGACCTGGCGCGACGGCGACCCCACGGCCTGACCGCCCCTCGAGAAAAGGCATGACAGCGACCATGTCGGTTGACCAAGCAGTTCCCACAACAGCACGGCGGAACACGCTGCGTCCGGACGTGGCCAGGACGTTCCTTGAACCCCGCTCCGTTGCCATCGTCGGCGTGTCGACCAGCTCGGCCCAAGCCTACAAGGCAGGAGGCCGCGCGGTGCTCGACCACCTCGGGGTCTACGGCTACCAGGGTGACGTCACTGTGGTCCATCCCAGTGCGACCGAAGTCGACGGCCGGCGCGCTGTCCCATCGCTGCGCGACATCGGCCATGTACCCGATGTGGTCGTGGTCGCGGTGCCGGCCCGGCACGTCCTGGGTGTCCTGCAGGAGTGCGCCGACATCGGGGTAACGCAGACTCTCGTGTTGACGGCCGGCTTCGCGGACATGGGACCCGACGGCCTGGCCTTGGAGCAGTCTCTCCTCGACTTCGCGAGCGAGCACGGCATTGCCATGGTCGGGCCGAACAGCACTGGTCTGGTCACTGTGCGCAGTGGGCTGGCGATGAGTATGACGTCGGTGCTGACGGAGGGGGAGCCGATCGTACCTGGCGGCCTCGCGATGATCGCGCAGAGCGGTGCGATCGGCAGCACCGTCGTCGAGCGGGCCCGTCTGGCAGGCGTCGGCATCTCGCACATCGTGAGTACGGGCAACCAGCGGGACATGGACATCCCCGACTTCGTGGCGTTCTTCGCCGAGCATCCCGACGTTGACACCGTGGCCCTCTATGTCGAGTCCATCCGTGATGGCGCGCTGTTCTCCCAGGCCGTCGAGAGGCTCCACGCCGCCGGCAAGCGCCTCGTGGCCTATCTCGGCGGCCGCACGGACGCTGGTGAGCAGGCCGCGGCGAGCCATACCGGCAAGATCGTGGGCAGGGGCGCTCTCGAGCTCGGGCTCCTGCGCGCTCTCGGTGTCACCGTCGTCGACGACCCGGACGACCTGTGGGTTCTCGGTGCTGTCCGTACCACGACGACATCTTTTCCCAGGCGTTGGGGCATGGTCGCCTACTCCGGGGGGATGGCCGTGCTTGCTACCGAGCAGCTGGCGTCGGCGGGTGTCGTGTTCCCGGCGCTCTCCCAGCAGACGTTCGAGAAGGTCAAGGAGCGATCTCCGCAGTTCGTCGCGGCGCACAACCCCCTCGATGTGGGTCCCGGGTCGATGCCGCAAGACTTCCGCAGCTACTTGTCTGCCGTGGCCGCGGATCCTGCCGTCGAGGCATTATGCGTCCCCTTCCCGATGGGCGCACGGGGCTGGAACCAGCAGAGCGTCGACGACGTGCTCAGGGTGATGGACGAGAGCGGCAAGCCCTTCGTCGTGCTGTGGTATGGCGGCTATGCGCTGCGTCCATACATCGAGCAATTGCGCGCGCGAGGCGTCCTGGTCGCCGAGAAGCCGTCCGACCTCGGAAGGCTCGTCCGCGCCCTGCTGGGACCCGAGCGTACGACCATAGGAGAGGCAGTAGTTGTCAATCATCATACCGCCGGATCCCCATCGGCGAAAGGCGGAGCCGCCGCATTGCAACGGTTGGCCGAGCAAGGCGTCGACGTCGTCGCCATGCGCGTGCTCGGCGACGACCCCGCGGCAGTAGCCAAGGCCGCAGCCGAGCTC
>NZ_CAAAFO010000103.1:40653-41869 GCF_900634715.1 Candidatus Protofrankia californiensis
CCGAGCTCGGGCTCGTTGCCGTCGGGCTCAGGAGCGAAGACGCCGTGGTGTCGGCGCTCGGCGTGATGCAGGAGCGAGCCGGCAAGGAAGGGGTTCGGGGCGCTCGGCAGTGGCTGCTGCAGGCCATGGCCACGGGCGGTGTCGAGCTCGTCCTCACCGTCCGAAACGCCGGCCGTCTCGGCGTCTTCGGAAGTATCGGCCTTGGTGGGGCAGCCGTCGAAGTCCTGCGGGACGTCGAGTCCGTCCCGCTGCCTTGCGACGAGGAGACCCTCCGCCGGGCGCTGAGCCGCCTGCGCACGGCGGACCTGCTCTTCGGCTTCAGAGGGTCCGACCCTGTGGACCTGGGATGGGTGCATCGCACGCTGCACCGGATGGCCGACCTCCTCAACACGGCGCGGCTGCGGGAGATCGAGGTCAACCCGGCCCTCGTCGGCGGCGACGGCGGGGTTGTTGTGGACGCTCTCTTCGTGCCCGGCATCCCTGGTTGACGCCACTCAAATTCAGCATAGAATTAGAAATCGATGCGATGAGCGCGCGCAATGTGCGGTCATGATTCCTCGGAGAGTTACATGAGCGATGACGCCAAGGCGCCTGTCTTCGACTGCGACCAGCACTACTACGAGCCGCTCGACGCCTTCACGAGGCACCGGCCCAAGGAATGGGCCGAGCGAACAGTGCAGCTGGCCGAGATCGAGGGGCGCAAACGACTGATCGTCGGCGGCAAGGTCGACAGGACGGTGACGAACCCGACGTTCGACCCCATCGTCAAGCCCGGTGTCATGGCCGACTACTTCCGGGGCAACAAGGCCGGCAAGCTGCTGTCGGAGTACCTCGCGCAGCGCGAGCCGATCCCGGCCTACTATCGCGACCGGGACGCCCGGATCCGCAAGATGGACGAGCAGGCGATCCAGTGCGTCTGGATACTGCCGTCCCTCGGCATGGGAATCGAGGAGGGTCTGCAGGAGGACGTGCCAGCGGCGGCCGTCGCGTTCAAGGCATTCAACCGCTTCCTCCTCGACGACTGGGGCTACAACTACCAAGACCGCATCTTCACCGCGCCCTACCTGGCCTTCGGGGACGTCGGCGCCGCAGTGGGGGAGGTCGAGCACGGTCTCGACAACGGAGCGCGCATCTTCGTCGTCCGGCCGCAGGCCGTGTACACCGAAGACGGGTGGGTCAGCCCCGGTAACAAGCGGTTCGACCCCATCTTCGCTCG
>NZ_CAAAFO010000103.1:42388-53619 GCF_900634715.1 Candidatus Protofrankia californiensis
TCGGAGGCATCGGCCTCGAGAAGTACGTGGACCACCACGGCAACATCATCGGCGGGGTGGCCCCACCGCTCGAGGTCGCGGTCGGTCACGACCGGGCGATCGGCAACTACCTGGGTGCCCTCGTCTGTGACAAGTTGTTCGAGCGTTTCCCCAGCCTCCATGTGGCGTCCGTGGAAAACGGCGCAGAGTTTCTCCCTCTCCTGCTGGCGGGGCTCAACCGCGCGGGCTTCCAACAGCCTGGGTATTTCTCCTCGGACCCGGTCGAGCAGTTCAAGCAGCACGTCTGGGTCGCGCCCTTCTGGGAGGACGACCTGCTCGAGGTCGTCAGGCACCTCGGACCCGACCACGTGCTCTTCGGGTCCGACTACCCGCACCCCGAGGGTCTCGCCGAGCCGCGACAGTACGAAAAGATCACCGCTGAGCTGAACGACCCGGTCGCCGAGCGCAAGATCCTGTGGGACAACACCGCGAAGCTGACAGGCCTGCCTGTCGGCGTCGCCTGAGCAGAGCGCACCCGATCGTGGACCTGAGGGACAAGGTCGTCGTCGTCACGGGCGGCGCGCGGGGGATGGGCGCGGCCATGAGCCGCCGGTTCGCCACAGAAGGGGCGACCGTTGTGGTCTCCGACATCGACCCGCCGGGGACCATGAGGGTCGCCGATGAGCTCGGCTGCCTCGGTCACCCCTGCGACGTGCGTGTGGAGGACCAGGTCATCGACCTAGTCGACGCCACGACCCGCGAGCACGGGCGTGTCGACGTCTTCGTGTCCAACGCAGGTGTCCTGTGGGGAGAGCCCTGGGACGGCACCACCCCGCTGCAGGAGCGTGGCAACCCATGGGCGTCCAACGCCGCCTGGCAGGAGGTCTGGGAGGTCAACGTGATGCAGCAGGTCTACGCTGCGCGCGCGGTGCTACCCCAGATGCTCGAGCGGGGTGAGGGCTACCTCGTCCAGAACGCGTCCGCGGGCGGCCTCCTGACCGCACTTGGCAACGCGCCGTACACGGCCGTAAAGCACGCGGCGGTGGGTCTCACGGAGTGGCTCGCCATCCACTACGGGGACGCCGGCATCAAGGTGTCCTGCATCGTGGCGGAGGGCGTCCAGACCGACATGCTGCGCGGTGCCCAGGGCGAGTGGTTCGCCGTCGCGGGTGCCGTGACGCCAGAGGACGCTGCGCAGTCGATCGTCGACGGGATGCGCAAGGAGGAGTTCCTGATCCTCACCCATCCGAACGTCCCGAGGTACTTCCAGGGCAAGGCTGCCGACCACGACGCCTGGCTCGTGAAGATGCGGCGTCTGCACGCCAAGACCCCACGCTGACGTGGTGCTGACACGGAGGAGGGCCCATGGTCGTCGTACGTGACGAGCTGTATGTCGCAGGTGAATGGCGGCGGCCGCACGGGCAGGGTGAGCTCCTGGTCCACGGAGCGGCGAACGGGGCCGTGGTCGGGCTCGTCCCCGACGCGGATGCTGTCGACGTCGACGGCGCTGTCGAGGCGGCGAAGCAGGCGTTCCCGGCCTGGTCCGCGACACCATTGCATGAGCGCCTGGACCTGATCAGACGCCTCGAGGAGGCGCTGACAGCCCGCACGGACGAACTCGCCGAAACCATCACCACCGAGGTCGGTACTCCGGTGCGGGTGTCCCGGCTCCTGCAGGCAGAGGCGCCATGCCGATCTCTCGCGCACTACAGAGCCTTGCTTCCGGAGCTCTCGCTCGAGGAGAAGATCGGCTCGTCGGTCGTCATCCGTGAGCCGCTCGGCGTCGTCGGGTGCATCACCGCGTGGAATTACCCCTTGCAGCAGGTGCTCGGCAAGGTGGGAGCTGCGCTGGCGACGGGATGCACGACGGTCGTGAAGCCGTCGGAGGTGGCTCCGCTCAGCGCCTTCGTCGTGGCGGAGGCCGTCGACGAGGCGGGCTTCCCCGCGGGCGTCTTCAACCTGGTCACCGGTACTGCGGAGTCGGTGGGGGAACCGCTGGTCGTCCACCCGGACGTCGACATGGTCCACGTCACCGGCAGCACCCGGGCCGGCCGTCGGATCGGAGCGCTCGCGGCAGGGACGATAAAGCGGCTGGCCCTGGAGCTCGGCGGCAAGTCCGCCAATGTGATCCTCGACGACGCCGACCTTGCCCAGGCCGTGAAGGTCGGTGTCGCGAACTGCTTCACCAACAGCGGGCAGACCTGCACCGCGTGGACGCGCATGCTTGTGCCGCACGGGCGGCTTGCCGAGGTGGAGGAGCTGGTGAAGGCGCGGGTGGCCGGCTACCGGCTGGGCGACCCTCTCGACCCGGCGACGAACATGGGGCCGCTGGTCTCTCAGAGGCAGCAGGAGTCGGTCCGTGGCTTCATCCGCGGCGCCCTCGATGAAGGCGCCCGACTGGTCGCCGGGGGGCCGGAGCAGCCCGAGGAAACCTCCGTCGGCTACTTCGTCAAGCCCACGGTCTTCTCTGACGTCACGCCAGGGATGACCATTGCCCAGGAAGAGATTTTCGGTCCCGTCCTGGCGATCATGCCATTCGATGATGACGACGACGCCATCCGGATCGCCAACTCCACCATCTACGGGCTCGCGGGCGGTGTGTGGTCGCAGGACACCGCTCGTGCGGCGCGGGTGGCGCGCCGCATCCGTGCCGGACAGGTCGACATCAACGGCTCGTTCTTCAACGCCCAGGCCCCGTTCGGGGGTTTCAAACAGTCGGGTATCGGTCGGGAGCTGGGAATACACGGGCTGCTCGAGTTCTACGAGCTCAAGTCACTCCAGTACGCGTGACCGCCGAGGAAGAGGAGCAGGACCACAGTGGACTTCACCGAGGCTGAGGACCTCCGGCTGATCCGCGATGCGATTCGCAGCATCTGCAGCAAGTTCGACGACGAGTACTGGGCCGGGCGTGACGCGAAGCACGAGTTCCCCTGGGACTTCTACACCGCCCTCGCCGAGGGCGGCTGGATCGGCATCGCCATCCCGGAGGAGTACGGCGGAGGTGGGCGGGGGCTGCTGGAGGCGTCGGTGATCCTCGAGGAGGTAGCTGCATCCGGGGCCGCGATGAACGGCTGCAGCGCGATCCATCTGTCCATCTTCGGGATGCACCCGATCGCCCTGCATGGCAGTGAGGAGCTCAAGCGGAAGTACCTTCCGCGGGTGGCGAGCGGCGACCTGCACGTCGCCTTCGGCGTGACCGAGCCGGACGCCGGTACCGAGACGCTCGCCATCCGGACGTCGGCCAGGCTCGAGGGGGACCATTACCGCGTACGCGGGCAGAAGGTCTGGACCTCCAAGGCGCTCGAGTCGGAGAAGGTGCTGCTGCTGGTCCGCACGACCCCGGTCGAGCAGGTGCGCACCCGCACAGAGGGACTGACCCTGCTCATGGCCGACCTCCAGAACCCGGCCGTGACGATCCGGCCCATCCCGAAGGCGGGTCGTAACGCCGTCGCCTCGTGCGAGACGGTCTACGACGACCTGCTCGTCCACGTGTCTGACAGGGTCGGAGAAGAGGGAGCGGGCTTCCGGTACCTGCTCGACGGCCTCAACGCCGAGCGCATCCTGATCGCCAGCGAAGCGCTCGGCATCGGGCGTGCTGCGCTGCGCCGGGCGGTCGGCTATGCGCGCGATCGTGTCGTCTACGGACGACCCATCGGGCAGAACCAGGGCATCGCGTTCCCGCTCGCCGAAGCGCACTCGCGGCTGCAGGCCGCAGAGTTGGTCACCCGTCGGGCCGGTTGGCTGCTCGATCAGCGCCTGCCGGCAGGCGCTGAGGCCAACATGGCGAAGTTCCTCGCCACGGATGCCGGCTTCCAGGCCGCCGACGTCGCCATGCAGGTGCACGGCGGCTTCGGATACGCCGAGGAGTACCACGTGGCCCGCTACTGGCGCGAGGCCAGACTGATGAAGATCGCACCGCTTCCCCAGGAGCTCGTGCTCGCCTACATTTCGCAGCACGTCCTCGGCCTGCCCAAGAGCTACTGACGCACAAGTGTGCACCCTTTGACCTGATTCGAAATCAACGTAGATTCAACCGGGGGTCGCCGACCGTGCCGAGAGTGGCGTCCCGTCGGACACTGAGAGCCGAGGAGCAGACGTGACCACCATGACCGAAGCGCTGCCTGAGCAGCCCGCGCCGCTGGCGGCGGAGCAGGGCTCCGGCTACAAGGTTTTAGGCGACTGGCTGCGGGACGAAGCTGTGCGCGACCCCGATCGGGACTTCGTGCAGTGCGCGAGCCCCTGGATGACGCTCGGGGAACTCGACCGGCTTTCGGACACTGTGGCGGCTGCCCTTCAGGGCCTTGGCGTCGGTAAAGGTGACCGTGTGGCGATCAACCTTCCCAACCGCATCGAGTACATCGTGCTCATCTACGCGATCGCCAAGACGGGGGCGATTCAGGTCCCGCTGAATACCTACCTGCGTGGCGGCTTCCTGCGGCACCAGCTCGTACAGACCACACCGCGCGTCTACATCGGTGATGCCGCCGCTCTGCAGATGCTCCAGCCCGTGCTGCCTGAGCTCGACGGCATCGAACACTTGGTGGTCGTCGGGGAACCCCCTGAGACGACGTCGCTGCCCGACCTCACGCCGTTCGCGTCGCTTGAGGGCTCGGCTCGGCCCCTCGACCCGGTGGCCCTCTCGCCCGCGGATGTGTGCACCGTCATCTACACGTCGGGGACCACGGGTCCGTCGAAGGGCTGCACGATTACGCACGGGTACTACTGCAACCTCGTAAACGTCTTTATCGATTTTGGCTGGTACGCCGAGGGCGACGTTGTCTTCGGTGCGAACCCCCTGTTCCACTTCAGTGGCCAGACCTGGCTCGTGGCCGCCGCCTTGGCCGTCAGAGGATCCGTCATCGTCGAGCCGTCCTTCAGCGCGTCCGGCTACATGTCCCGTATCCGCGAGACGGGTGCGACGACGGCGATGGGCATGGGCGCCATGGGTATGGCGATCATGACTACACCGCCGCGTCCGGAGGACAAGCAGCACAAGCTGCGCCACATCACCTTCATGCCGTCGACCCCTGCACTCGTCGAACAGTTCGCGGAGCGCTTCGGCATCGAGCCCTTCGCTGAGGTCTTCGGGCAGTCCGAGTGCTGGCCAGCGCTGCTGGGCGACCCTCGTGGCATGCGCAAGCCTGGCAGCATGGGCAAGCTGACGCCCGGCCTGCAGGTCAAGATCGTCGATGAGGATGACGTCGAGGTGCCCTCGGGAGAGCCCGGTGAGATCGTGGTCCGCGCGGAGGAGCCTTATCGCCTGTTCTCCGGCTACTGGCGCAATGACGCGGCCACCGTCGAGACTTTCCGTAACCTCTGGCACCACACCGGAGACAGCGGCCGCGTTGACGAGGACGGGTACTTCTGGTTCGTCGACCGCAAGAAGGATTCGCTGCGGCGCCGCGGGGAGAACGTGTCCTCGCTCGAGCTCGAAGCAGCGTTGATGAAGCACCCTGCCTTCTCAGCGGTCGCAGTCCACGCGGTGCCGTCAGAGCTGTCCGAGGACGACATCAAGGTGTGCATCGTTCTCAAGCCGGATGAGTCGGTCGGGCCCGAGGAGCTCTTCGACTTCTTCAGGACCACGCTGCCGTACTACGCGGTCCCCCGTTATGTGGAGTTCCTCGACGCTCTGCCGGCAAATGTCAACGGCCGCGTGCAGAAGTTCAAGCTTCGCGAGCGCGGCATCACGGCGGAGACGATCGACTTCGAGGCGCTGGGTCTGGTCATCGCGAGGAGCGAGCGTCGGGCTACGTGAGTCCATCCTGACTCCGCCGGCCGCCCCCTGACCTGCAGGTCAGGGGGCGGCCGGCGTTGAGCCGGCGGTGGACGCGCGCTTGATGTCGAAGTCGTCCCGTCGCACGTCCTGTGGGGAGAGCGACGTCGACCCGCTGAGCAGCCGCCGAGCCGCCATGTGGTCAGCTGGGCAGTTCACCGACTCGACGCCCAGCAGGCGCCCCTGCGAGAAGCAGTACACCGAGAAGCGCTCGCTGCTGACGTCTCCCCTTACGGCTACTTCCGTATGGCCCGTGGTGAGCCCGGCGATCTGCAGCTTGAGGTCGGCCTGGTCGCTCCAGAACCACGGGACGGAGCTGAAGGGCTCAGGGCAGCCGGTCAATGTGGCTGCCAGGCGCCGTCCCTGCGCAGTCGCGTTCTGGACGGACTCGAGCCGCACACGCGTCCCACCTGCGAACGGATTCGGGGCACAGACGCAGTCCCCGACCGCGTAGACATGCGGCGCCGAGGTGCGCAACAACTCGTCGACCACGATGCCGTTGTCCACCTCGAGACCAGCCTGCTCGGCGAGCTCCACGTTGGGGCTTGCACCCACGCCCACCAGCACGAGGTCAGCAGGGAGACGGCGGCCGTCCGTCGTGTCGACAGCGGCGACGCGGCCGGCCACACCGACGATCTGGCTGACCGTGGTCGTCAGCTCGACCTTGAGACCGCGTGCCCGGTGAGCCTGCAGAAGGAACGCGGCAGTGTGGCTCGACAGGACACGGCCCATGAGCTGGTCGGCGACCTCGACGACCGTCGCGTTCTTCCCCAGCTGCACTGCGGTCGCTGCGACCTCCATGCCGATGAAGCCGCCTCCGACGACCACCACGCGCGCAGCCTGTTCCAGGCGAACTCTCACCTCGTCGGCTTCATCCAGGGTGCGCAGGGACAACACACCCTCGAGGTCGGCACCCTCCAGCCGGAGCAGCCGGTTCCTCGCGCCGGTCGCAAGCACAAGATCGTCGTACTCCAAGGCTTCGCCGTCCTGAAGCAGGACCCTGCGACCGTCGGTATCCAGATGCTTGGCGCGTGTGCTGGTACGCACCTCGATGCCCTGCTCCCCGAACCACGACTCCGGCCGCAGCCACAGGGCGTCACGCGAGGCCTTGCCGGTCAGGTGACCCTTGGACAGCGGAGGTCGCTGGTAGGGCAGGTGAGCCTCTGCACCAACGAGGACGATGCGGCCTGTGAAGCCCTCCTCGCGCAGTGACGACGCAACCTGACAGCCGGCCTGGCCGGCACCGACCACTATGACCGTCGAAGAGCCCATCAGTACTGGGTCTCCGGGCATCGGACCACGATGCCGTCCAGCTCGGGACCCAGAGGCAGCTGGCACGAGAGCCGGCTGCCCGTTTCACGCGGGGCGGCGGTGAAGTCGAGCATCTCCTGCTCGTCGTTGCTGATGGGCGGCAGGCGGTCGAGGTGCTCCTCGGCCACGTAGACGTGGCAGGTCGCGCAGGCGAGCGTCCCCCCGCATTCGGCGACGATCTCCGTGACGCCGTGTGCGACAGCCGCCTGCATGACGCTGGTGCCGTCACCTACATCGGCGGCGATGTCGTCACCGCTGGGACGTAGGAAGGTCACCTTTGGCACTGGATCGTCTCCTCATCGCGTGGACGTGGCGACGTAGCGTCGCTCGATAGATTCTAAATATGATTTGATGCCTTGTCCATGGCGTTGAACAAGTTGGCGAACCTGGCACAGAATCTTGACGAAATTAGAATGTGATGTACGATACACATGCTCAGGCAGAGGTCAGAGCGGGTCGCAAGCGGCTCGGCGACCGCAAACGGACCCTGCCATGCCGGCCACTCACAGGAGGATGACCATGACGAGCTCCACCGGGGCCACGCAGAACGAGCCTCAGGAAGTCGTCCACTTCACGCCGTTGGATCCGACCCTGGCGGACGACTTCTGGCCGAGGATGAACGACCTGCGTAACCGCTGCCCGGTCGTGTGGAGCGACCAGCCCTGGAGCGATAAGGCCGCCGGATTCTGGGTGGTCAGCGACTACGCCGACGTCATGGCGGCCAGCACGGACTGGAAGTCCTTCAGCAACGCTCAGGGTGCGGCCCCCGTGCAGTTCGACCTCGACATCCTGCGCATGATCCCGTTGGAGACCGACCCTCCACTGCACCGCGGCATCCGACGTCTGCTCAACCCGTTCTTCACGGCGGAGGCCCAGCAGGCCGGCGAGGCAGGCATCCAGGAGAAGGTCGACACGCTGCTCGGCCGCTGCGTCGCCAGGGGCGAGGTCGACTTCATCTCGGAGTTCACGCAGGTGCTGCCTCCTATCGTGTTCTTCGAGACCTACCTCGAGCAGCAGGAATCGGAGATCGGCTGGGTGCTCGAGGTGCTCAACACCCTCCTGACTCAGCCTGAGAAGGCGCTGGAGGTTGCTCCTCGCCTGCTCACGTGGGGCGCCGAGTTGCTCGTCGAGCGCCGTGAGCAGGGTCGGCGTGACGACCTCGCTGGTGTCATCGCGCACATGGGGTTGGAGGGGAGCGACGACGGTCTGGAGCTGAACGAGAAGCAGCGCATCGAGACGCTGAATCTCATGATCATGGCTGGCATGGAGACGACGATGGGCGCTCTGGGCAGCATCGCGGTGCGTCTCGCGACCGACCAGGCTCTGCGCGCCGAGCTCGCGACCGCTGACGACAAGCGCCTCGGCCGCGTTGTCGACGAGTTCCTCCGTTTCGAATCGCCCGTTCCGACAGCGGGCCGAACGCTTACCGAGGACGTCGAGATGAGCGGCTGCCCCATGCGCGGCGGTGACCGCGTCCTCCTCAACTGGGCTGCAGCCAACCGCGACCCCGCGCAGTTCAAGGACCCGGACACCCTCGATTTCGAGCGCCAGAACGTTTCTTCGCACGTGGCCTTCGGCGCCGGCATTCACCGCTGCCTCGGCAACCACCTTGCGCGCCGAGAGATCAAGGCCAGTATCAAGGCGATCTGTCAGCTGACGACCTTCGAGGTCTCCCAGGCCGGCTTCACGCCCTCGTACCGCCCGGCCTTCGCGCGCGGACCCATTAGTCTGCCCGTCCGCCTGGTTCGCTAGATCTTTCCGTGGGTCCGTGGGTCCGTGGGTCCCTGGGTCCGTGGGTCCGTGGGTCCGTGCGTCTGGCGCCACGCCGCAGCCGTCCCCGGTCGCGCTGCTCACGACGCGACCCCCTATCCGGAGATGCACGTGACCATGACCGACACCACCTCGACCGAGCTGGCGCTGCTCCAAGGAGCGCGGCTCAAGGGACGGCTCACGCCCGAGACTGCGGCCGTGTTCGTGGGGGACGAAGGGCAGGCGCTCCTGCAGGAGCTCGAGGCTCGTGGACTCCTTAAGGCGGGTGCCGCTGGAGCACGCCTCACGCCAGAGGGCAGGGAGCGACTGGCGTCCCTGCTCGGCGAGGAGCGTGAGGCAGCCGGGGCGGGCGCACTGACCGGGCTCTACGCCGAGTTCGACGAGCCCAATCACGCGCTCAAGGAGGTAGTCACCGCCTGGCAGTTGCGTCCCGGCGGGACAGTGAACGACCACTCCGACGCTGACTACGACCGGGAGGTCTTGGGTCGTGTCGAAGCGGTGCACGCTGTGGCTGCGCCGCTGGTCGAGCGGATCGCTGCGGAAGTGCCCCGCCTGGCGACATACTCCCGCCGACTGGCTGCAGCCCTTGCGCGGCTGGATGCGGACCACCGCTTCTTGGCCAACCCGCTCGTGGACAGCTACCACCAAGTTTGGTTCGAGCTGCATGAAGACCTCCTCGGGCTGCTCGGCCTGGATCGCGAGGACGAGGCCAAGGCGGGCCGGGCCTAGTGGAACCAATCCTGCTCGACGGTTCTGTTGAGCTCGACCGCGACCTCGTCGGTGGTAAGGCGTGGGCTGTGAACCACCTGCGCCGGCTGGGGTTGCCGGTGCCGCCCGCCTTCACCCTGGGGACGGATGTCTGTCGTACGACACTGCAGGACGGGGCACTCTCCGCAGAGGCGACCAAGGCGCTCGACGTCGGGGTGCGACACCTGCAATCCGTCCTGGGCCGCTCGTTCGGCGGCGCGGAGAGCCCGCTGTTCGTGTCGGTGCGCTCGGGTGCAGCCCGCAGCATGCCCGGCATGATGGACACGGTCCTCAACGTCGGCACGACGGCCACCACCCTGGCCGCCTTGGCGAAGGAGCATGGCGCCGAGGTGGCGGACGACGTGGGTGTCAGGTTCCTCCACCTGTTTGAGAAGGTCGTCGGCGCCGCGCCGCCGGAGGACCCCTTCGAGCAGTTACTCGCGGCGGCCGAGGCTGTGTTCAGGTCGTGGATGTCTCCGCGTGCGACGGCCTACCGCCGTCACCACGGCCTTCCCGACGGCGGTGGGACGGCAGTGACCGTCCAGGCGATGGTGTTCGGCAACTTCGACCAGTGCTCCGGCACGGGGGTGCTGTTCACGCGCAATCCGCTGAGTGGCACCTGCGTTCCGCTGGGTGAGTGGTTGCCGCTGGCGCAAGGCGAGGACGTCGTCTCCGGGCGGGTCACGCCACTCCCTCTGGATGCGCTCGCGCGCAGCATGCCCGAGATTCACGCGGAGCTGCTTGAGGCGGCGCAGCGGTTGGAAGCCGACGCCCGTGACGTCCAGGACGTGGAGTTCACCGTGGAGTCGGGTCGGCTCTGGCTGCTGCAGACGCGGTCCGCGAAGCGCTCTGCCGAGGCAGCTGTGCGCATCGCTGTCTCGATGCAACGGGAGGGGATCCTGACCACTTCGGAGGCGGTCGCTCGGCTTACGCCTGGCGACGTCGCTGCCATGCTTCGGCCCAGGGTCGATCCCGCAGCGGCCGCGGTCGCCACCGTCGTGGCGAAGGGCGAGCCGGCGTGCCCGGGCGTGGGGGTCGGCCTGGTCGTCGGTAGCGCGAACGAAGCCGAGGACCATGCGGACGCCGGCGAGGACGTCGTGCTGGCTACGCCTACGACCGACCCCGACGACGTGCACGGCATGGTCGTCGCCCGAGCGATCGTCACAGAGCTGGGTGGCTCCACCTCGCACGCCGCGGTGGTCAGCCGGGAGCTGGATCGGCCATGCGTCGTGGGCTGCGGGGCAGGATTCCTTGCGGATCTCGTCGGGCGTGAGGTGACCGTCGACGGAGGTGCCGGGATCGTATACGAGGGCCGCCTTGCGGTCGTCCCTCCGGCCTCCGGCGACGACCCCGACCTGAGCCTGCTGACGCAGTGGCTCGGGGTCGAGTCGCCCGCCATGCTGCCGGCTGCTCTCGGCTGTCTGGCGGACTGATTCTGCCTCGGGGACGTCCTTGCGTTGCTTGACAACGTTCGAAACCAATATAGGTTTAGACAGAAAATCTGTGACGGCCGTCACATCCCTCACCTGCGGCCGGCCCAGCGCTGTGAACAGGCGACCGGCGCCGCCGGTCCAGGTAAGAGGAGCTCAATGTCCCACGTGTCCACGCCCGCACCGTTCTCGCGGCGCGGCGTCCTGCGTCCTGCAGCAGC
>NZ_CAAAFO010000103.1:53803-66328 GCF_900634715.1 Candidatus Protofrankia californiensis
CCCGAAGCCGGTGGGCGTGGCCTTCGCCGGCATACCGGAGGCCGTCTGGGGGAGCCAGGCCCCCGCGTTCCAGAAGGCCGGCGTGCCGCTCATTCCGATCGCCGTCGGTGAGACGACCGCGAGCCCGGTCGTCCCCGCAGGATCGCTTGACGGGCCCGCCGATGCTCGGGCCCAGGCGAGCGCGATCGCGAACTTCTTCATCGCGGACTCGCAGGGACGGGGCAAGTCGCTGATCGTGAACGTCCCGGACGTGGGCTCGCTCAAGATCGTGACAGACCAGTATGTGTCCACGGTCAAGTCGGGGTGCCCGGACTGCTCGGTGGGGACGGTAGACGTAACGCTGGCCCAGGTGGGCGGCGGACAGGTGGTGCCGGCGGTCGTGTCTGCGCTGCAGCGCAACCGGGACGTGAAGTATGTGGTCACGGTGCAGGGCGAATTCACGCAGGGCCTGCAAGCGGCGGTGAAGGCGGCGGGTCTTCCCGACGTCCAGCTGCTCGGCATCAACCCGGCCAAGTTCAACCAGCAGCAGGTGCAGACCGGCGAGGCGAAGGCGTTCACACTCCTGCCCTTCAACATCATGGCGTGGAAGGCCGTGGACGTTGCATTGCGCTATGCGCAGGGCATGTCCGTGGAACCGGGTGACGGTGCACTTCCGCTGCAGCTGCTCACCAAGGAGACGGTCGGGAGCCCGCAGGACTCGATCGACCGGCCCGAGGACTACGAGCAGCAGTTCAAGAAGCTGTGGAAGGTAGGGTGACCCCTCGCGAGGTGGTGGAGCGGGCCAACGGAGCTGGCCCGCTCCCACCCAGCCTCCTCGTACGCGGCCTCAGCAAGAGCTTCGGCCCGACACGCGCGCTCGCTGACGTCGACCTACGGGTCGACGCCGGCACCGTGCACGCCTTGCTGGGGGAGAACGGCTCGGGGAAGTCCACGCTCATCAAGACGCTCTCCGGCTACCACCATCCCGATCCGGGCGGCAGCGTGGAAGTCGGCGGTCAGCCGCTGCAGGTTGGCGTAGCCTCCTCTGCCTACAACCTCGGCTGCCGCTTCGTGCACCAGGACCTCGGCCTCGTGGACACCTGCAGCGTGGCGGACAACGTCGCACTGACCGCGGGGTTCCCTACGCGCTGCGGTGCAGTGCATCGCAAGACCCTGCGGCGGCGCACGGACGAGGCGCTTCAGCGTCTGGGCCTGGCGCTGGACCCCGATGCACTCGTGGGCGGCCTGGCTGCCGCCGAGCGCACCGGTGTGGCTGTCGCGAGGGCCCTCGCAGACGCCGACGTGACCGGCGTGCGCCTGCTGGTCCTCGACGAACCAACGGCCACCTTGCCGGACACCGAGGTCAAACAGCTGCTGGCGGTGGTGCGGGCAGTGGCTGCGAGCGGCGTCGGTGTCCTGTACGTCACTCACCACTTGGACGAGGTGTTCGAGGTCGCCGAAGACGTCAGCGTCCTGCGCGACGGCCGCAAGGTCGTGACCACCAAAGCAGGGGCCCTCACCAGGCGCGAGCTGGTGGAACACCTGGTGGGCGGCGAGCTCCAGGAGGTGAGCGCGGCGTCGGACTCGTTGTCCGCGGTGCACGGAGCTCCCGTGCTGCACGTTCAGGGGCTGTCGGCAGGCCCGCTGGTGACCGCGAACTTCACCGTCCGTCCGGGAGAGGTGGTCGGTGTCGCCGGTCTCACAGGCTCTGGACGGGAGACGCTGCTCCCGGCAATCTTCGGTGCCGTCCCGCGAAGCAGCGGTCGGGTCCAGGTCGGCGACGAGAGCTTGGCTCCCGGACGACCAGACCGTGCGATCGCTGCGGGGCTCACGCTGCTACCGGCTGATCGTGTTCGGCTAGGCGGTGTCATGTCGATGTCGGCGCGCGAAAACCTGACCCTGCCAGCCCTCCGGGCCCTCTGGCGCGCCCCGCGCTTGAGACGGCGACTCGAGGTCGCTCAAACCCGAACGTGGTTCGAGCGGCTCGACGTCCGGCCGCCCGGCGCAGTGGACGCTCCTCTCGGGTCGTTCAGCGGTGGCAACCAGCAGAAGGTGCTGTTCGGCAAGTGGCTCAGATGCGCCCCTCGGGTTCTCTTACTCGACGAGCCCACACAGGGTGTCGACATCGGCGCGAAGGCCGAGATCCACCGTCAGATCCTCTCGGCCGTGGAGGCGGGGGCGGCGGCTGTTGTGAGCTCCTCGGACTACGACGAGCTGGTTGCCCTGTGCCATCGCGTCCTGGTGCTCCGCGACGGACGGCTTGTGGCCGAGTTGTCGAATGGCGCGCTGACCGTGGCCGAAGTGGCCCGCGAGGCGTTGGGCTCCGAGGACCGGGCAGCATGAGCACCTCGCCGACCGCGCGTCCTCGGCCGAGCCTGGGCTTCGACCGCTTCTCCGGCCTGTACCTGTGGGCGCTCATCGTCATCGTCTTCGGAATCTGGGTGCCGGACCTGTTTCTCACAACGGGCACTCTGCACTCGGTGGCTGCGCAGCAGGCGATCGCGGCCATCGTGGCTCTCGCCGTCCTGGTGCCGCTCGCCACAGGGGCCTACGACCTCTCCGTCGGTGCGACCGTCAACCTCGCGGCCATCATCGTGACCGTCCTGCAGTCGGACAAGGGCTGGTCCATGTGGCCGGCCATCGCTGTCACGGTCGCCACCTGCTTCGTCATCGGCGCCGTCAACGGCTTCGTGGTCGTGGTGCTGCGCGTCAACTCCTTCATCGCCACCCTGGGGGCAGCTTCAATCATCACGGCACTTCAGTCGATCGTCTCTGGTCAGACACAACCGCTCCCGCCCACGAGCCGAGCCTGGAGTGACCTCACCCAACGCGAGGTGTTCGGCTTCCAGATCGTCGTCCTGTACATGCTCGTGGTGGCCGTCCTCCTATGGTGGGTGCTGTCGCAAACCCCGGTGGGACGCTACATCTACGCCGTCGGCGGGAACGCTGAGGCGGCTCGTCTGGCCGGCGTGCGGACGGGGACCTGGACATGGATCTCCCTCACGACGAGCGCGATGCTGTGCGGGGTTGCGGGTGTTCTGTACGCATCCCTGTCAGGACCGTCGCTGACGTTCGGCGGAGCGCTGCTGCTGCCAGCGTTCGCCGCAGTCTTCCTGGGGTCGACGCAGCTGCATCCGGGTCGCTTCAACGTGTGGGGGACGCTCATCGCCCTCTACGTCCTGGCCACGGGCATCAAGGGTCTCCAGCTCGTCACCGGCGTGCAGTGGCTGGCAGACCTCTTCAACGGTGTGGCCGTCATCACGGCTGTCGCCTTTGCGGTGTGGCGCCAGAGGAAGGCGCGCCCGAGGCGGGACGCGGCAGCCTCCCAACGGAGCAAGGGAACGGGAAGTGCGGAAATGGATGTTGGAGGCGTGACTCCGGCGTCCGGTCAGCAGCCTGCGGCCGTGCGCTAGCTGTTCGCGTGACTGGTGCCAGGACAGCACCGGGAGAGCGGCGACGAGAGGAATACGGCCATGATCATGGAGCTGGCTGTCGAGCAGTGGGATCCGCTCCACAGCCGCAGCGCGCCCCAGGCTTTCTGGAGTACCTCAAACTTCGGTGAGGCGATGCCGGGTGTGATGACGCCTCTGGGATGGACGTTCTGGGGTCCGACGGCGGAGCGCGCCACCCGGGCGGCGTTCGGAAGCATGGGTGCGCTGACACGGAAGGAGAGCGGTTTCCCCGCCGACGAGCAGGACCGTGTTTGCAGCGTCTTCTACGGCCGGGTGGCGGGCCGGGTGGACTTCCTGGTCGGGATCGGAGATCGCCTCCCCGGCACTTCAGGCGCGGCAGTGGCCGAGCAGGTGGTGGGTGCTATGCCGCCGGAGCTGACGAGCAGCCCGAGCCGTCGTCGGTGGCCGGTCATCGCCCTACGCTTTCCCTACAGCTTCGCGACCATCGGGCGCAAGGTGCGCAGGGCGAACGCTGAGACGCAGCAGTGGTGGCTGGAGAACGTCGGCAAGACGAAGGACCTCTCCCGTGCCGAGGCCACCCGGCAGTTTCACGAGGCCGCGCGGCGTTTCGAGCACAACGTGACCGTGCAGGGCATCCACGTCCTGTGCGCTACACAGCCGGTCTACGAGCAGCTCCGACGACTTGTCGAAGGCGCTGCTGTCGGGGAGGTGACGTCGTTTATGAGCGGGTACGGCGCACACGCGGAGAGCGCGATTGTGACCGACATGTGGGCCGCATCCCGGGACCGCCTGACCATCGAGGAGGTCGTGCGGCGACACGGCTTCCATGGGCCCCGCGAAGGTGAGATCTCGGGCCGTGTGTGGCGGGAGGACGACACCGCATTGCGCAAGCTCCTGGAGGGCTACCGCGCGCTGGACGAGACCGCCGACCCTGCGCGCATCGAAGGGCGGAAGCGACAGGCTCGCGAGGCGCTCGAGCGCAAGCTCCTGGCATCGTTGCCACGACACCGCCGCCCGGGCGCGCGTCTCATCCTCCGCCTGGCGGCCAATGTCATCCCGCTGCGGGGAGTCGGCAAGGCCGCGTTCCTGCAGTCCCTCGACATGGCACGTGCAGCTGCGCGACGCATCGGGGAGCACCTCGTCGACGAGAGCCTGCTCGACGATGTCGAGGACGTCTTCTACCTGACGACAGACGAGATCGTCACGCTTCCGCGCGATGCCCGTGAGCTGGTCGTCCGACGGCGTGAGCGCCGGGCCTACTACGAGACCCTGCAAATCCCGCCCGCGTGGCTGGGGCAGCCGACCGCCCTCGACGAACCCGAAGCGGGGGACACCGCGCCGATCGTCGACGTACTTGAGGGCGTCGGCGCCAGCCCCGGCACCGTCGAGGGGACGGTGCGCGTCGTGAGCGACCCCGATGACGCTGACGTCGAGCTGGGGGAGATCCTGGTCTCTCCGACGACCGATCCCAGCTGGGCCTCGATCATGTTCGTGTCCGGGGCCTTGGTCGTGGACATCGGCGGAGCCCTCAGCCACGCCGCGATCGTCGCGCGAGAGCTGGGTATTCCGTGCGTGGTCAACACCAGGATCGGGTCCCAGGTCCTGCGGACAGGCGACCTCGTGCGGGTGGACGGCGCGTCGGGGCGCGTGAAGGTTCTCAAACGCCTCGATGCCTGGCAGACCATAAATGAATCTTGATGTGTCTTGTCCTGATGTCTAACCAATGTTAGATTCGGATTGCTGGGACGACCTTCGGAGGGACAGCTGATGGGAACACTCGACGGGCGGGTGGCGATTGTGACGGGTGCCGGCGGCGGGATCGGCGGCTCCGTCGCACGACTGTTCGCGCGGGAGGGCGCGGCTGTCGTGGTGAATGACATCGGTGCTTCTCTGAACGGCTTGGAGAAGGACGGGAGTCCGGGTGAGGACCTCGTCAGGGAGATCCAGGACAGCGGAGGCACCGCCAAGGTGAATGGCGCGAACATCTCGGACCACGAGGCCGCCCGTGACCTCGTCGAGTCGACCATCGAGGAGTTCGGCAAGCTCGACGTGCTCGTGAACGTGGCGGGCATCCTGCGCGACCGGATGATCTTTAACATGGCCGAGGAAGAGTGGGACGCCGTCATCCGGGTCCACCTTAAGGGACACTTCAACACGATCCGCCCGGCCGCTTCCTACTGGCGAGGGCTCGGTGACGCGGCGGCCAACCACCGAATCATCAACTACACCTCTCGGGCGGGCCTGCACGGCGCTCCGGGCCAGCCCAACTACTCAGCCGCGAAGATGGGCATCGTGGGACTCACCTACTCGTGCGCAGTGGCCCTGAAGAAGTACGGCGTCACGACGAACGCCATCTCGCCGGCGGCTGCGACGCGCATGACGGACACGGCCAAGAAGTCGGGGGTCGACGGACCGGGAGCCGACAAGCTGTCCCCGGACAACATCGCTCCCATTGCTGCTTGGCTGGCTTCGGAGCAGTCGGCGTGGTGCAACGGTCACGTCATTCACGCGCGAGGTCTTGAGGTGTCCCTGTACAGCGACCCACAGCCACTGGTCACCGTAAGCGCAGAGGGCGAGGCCTGGGATCTGTCCACGATCGGCAAGCAGGTGGAACAGGCGTTCCGACCAATCACGGACGCCGCGCCGGCGAATCCCTTCGTCTGACCGGTTGTGACCATCCGACGCAAGGCCTTCATCGCTGGGGCCTACGAGCATCCTGGACGAGAGCTGCCCGACAGGTCCATCGCGCAGATCCATGCGGAGGTGGCTCTCGGGGCACTCTCTGACGCCGGTCTGACGTTGGCCGATGTCGACGGCTACTTCACCGGAGGGGACGCGCCGGGACTGGGTGGCCTCGCCATGGCGGACTATCTCGGCCTCTCGGTGCGCTACATGGACTCCTCCGACATGGGGGGCTCGGTTTACCTCAGCCACGTCGGGCATGCTGCTGCCGCGATCGCCACCGGGAAGTGCAGCGTCGCCCTCATCACCCTCGGCGGCCGACCGCGCACCACGGCGTTGCGCGCACCCGGTCAGCTGATGGGCGCTCCGCCCGAGGCGGCCTTCGAGCCCGTCTTCGGCATGAACGTCAGCGCGGTCTACGCGCTCGCTGCGGCGCGCCACATCCACGAGTACGGCACGACCAGCGAGCAGCTGGCCGAGATCAAGGTGGCCGCCTCGTTTCATGCGCAGCACAACGAGCGTGCACTGCTACGCAAGGTCGTCACCGTCGAGGACGTCGTGAACAGCCCGATGGTGAGCAGCCCGCTGCACCGGCTCGACTGCTGCGTCGTCACCGACGGGGGCGGCGCCCTCGTTCTCGTCAACGAGGACATCGCGAAGAGCCTGGACCGTCACTGCATCGCGGTCCTGGGGCACGGGGAGGCCATCGAGCACACGAAGGGCGGCTGGCAGGACGTGACGGTTACCGGAGGAGTCCGGTCCGGCCGCGATGCCTTCGAAGAGGCGGGCGTCAGCCGCAGCGACATCGACTACGTCGGGCTGTACGACTCGTTCACGATCACGGTTCTGCTGGCGCTCGAGGACCTCGGTTTCTGCGACAAGGGCGAGGGCGGCAAGTTCGTGCTCGGCGGAACCCTGCAGGCGCCGTTCGGCAAGCTGCCGTTCAACACCGACGGTGGTTCGCTCTGCAATAACCACCCCGCCAACCGAGGCGGCATGACGAAGATGATCGAGGCGGTCCGCCAGCTGCGCGGGGAGGCACACGCTGCCGTGCAGGTGCCTGACTGCGAGATCGCCCTGGCACACGGTACGGGTGGCTGGCTGTCCACGCGGATGGGCAATGCCACCGTCATCCTCAGCAGGGAGGACGTATGACAACGGGCGCGGGGCTGCCGGCCCCGATACCGGAAGTGCAGCCGGAGACAGCAGCGTTCTGGGAGGCGACCTCTCGCGGCGTGCTGCTCGTCCAGCGCTGTACGGCCTGTAGCACGTCCGTGTGGTACCCGCGTTTCCTGTGTTCGAACTGTCACAGTGGCGAGTTGGAGCAGGTCGAGGCTTCCGGGCGCGGAACGGTGTACAGCTTCACGCTGACGGCCCGAGGGATCCTCGAGTACAAGGATTGCGGTCCCTACGTGCTCGCCCTCGTCGAGCTCGAGGAGGGCCCGAAGATGCTCACCAACATCGTGGAGTGTGACCCCGAGATGCTCGCCATCGGACAGCCCGTGCAGGTGGTGTTTCACGACACGGGAGCTGGTTCGGCGTTGCCACGCTTTCGTCCGGCGGTTTGACGGTGGGACAGCGCTTCCCGGTGGAGGAGGGTCATGTCATGGCCTTCGCCCGCGCGGTTGGGGAGCCCATGCCCTCGCCTGAGCGGGTCGTGCCTCCCACTTTCACGGCGACCTCGATCCAGCATGATCCCGAGCACATGCGGGGCATGCGCCCCACGGGTGCGCTGGCTGTCGCTCCTGTGGGCGGTGGTGAGCTGCTCCACGCCGAGCAGCACTTTGAGTACTTGCTGCCCGTTCATCTCGGTGACGTTCTCGATGTGACGGAGGAGTACGGCAGGCGCTGGACCAAGAACAGCAAGCGCGGAGGCAAGCTGCTGTTCACCGAGCTCGTGAAGGAGCTGCGCAACCAGCACGGCGCGGTTGTCGTGCGGTCGCGGATGGTGCTGGTCGAAACTCCGCCGACGTCAGCGAGCGTCGATGAACGTCCTGCCTGAGGTCGGCCAGGTCCGCAGCATGGTCGTGTGCGCCGAAGTGACCAGAACGCAGATCGTGCAGTACGCCGGGGCGTCCGGCGACTTCAGCCCGTTGCACACCGACGAACCGGCGGCCAGGGCCGCGGGTAACGCGTCGATCATGGCGCACGGGATGATGACGATGGCTTTGAGTAGCCAAATTGTCACCTCATGGTTTGGCGCCGACTCGCTGCGCACATTCGGCGTCCGATTCACGGCGCCCGTGTGGCCGGGGGACCGGCTGACCACCACGGCCACCATTGCCGCGGTCGACACTCACGGTTCCTGCGTTCGGGTACGGATCACCCTGAAGACGACCAATGACGATGGCCTGCCGGTGCTGCACGGCGACGCCGTTGTGACGGTTGACTCTAATTCAAAACTAAAGTAGAAAAAAGAGGTGGCCGCACCCTGGGAACATCCGCACGCCGCAGCAGTTCGTAACCTCATGCGGGCCTTCACCGAACGCGACCGTCTCACGATCGAGGCACTCTTGGCGCCTGGCTGCGTGTGGCGGGTCCCCGGGAACAACGCGCTCGCCGGCGAGTACGTCGGACGTGCGGAAGTCATGGGCCTGTTCGGCATGGTGCGGCGGATCCTGGCCCAGCCGGCCGCCTTCGAAGTGATTGACATTGCGACGAGCGACGACCGGGCGATCGTCTTCCAGTACGGCGTCATCACGATCGGCGATCGCGTCCTGCGCATGAAGGAGTGCCTCATCTACCGTTTCGAAGCGGACTTGATCGTCGAGGTGGACGAGTTCCAATACGACCAGGCGGCCTTCGACGCCACCTTCGCCGTCGGCCTGACTGCGGGGAGCGGTCCCACGTGAAGACCCTTCCGCACCGCACCCCCCGCGAGGCCCTCGCGCGGGTACCCAACGGGAGCCACCTGGTGTCGGCTCCTGGCATGGGCGCCCCGACGACGCTGCTCGACGCCTTGGGTGAGGTAGCGCCTGGACGCGACTGGACGCTGTCATCGGGACTGCTCCTCAGCGGCTACCCGTTCGTCGCCGCCGTGACAGCGGGGGAGATGATCTACCGCACCTGGCACGTCATGCCTCCGATCCGCGACCTGGTCGCCGAAGGGGTCATCGGCTACGTCCCCGCTCGGGCCTCGCGTCTTGCAGCCCTGTTCGAGCGCTGGCGCGTCGGGGCTGCCCTCGTGCGGGTAAGCCCGCCGGACGCTCGAGGTCATTGCTCACTCGGGCCATCTGTCAGCTACGGGCTGGCGGCGCTGCGTACAGCACAGACCTTGATCGCTGAGGTCGATGCCAGCGTGCCCCGGACCCGTGGTGAGTCATGTGTGCACGTGTCGATCTTCGACTCGCTTGTCGAGTCCGTGACGCCGCTGCCGACCTACACATCCGCGAAGCCGGACGAGATCTCCACGGCGATCGCGAGGAACGTCCTGCGGCTGCTTCCCGGAAACCCCACGCTCCAGATAGGTATCGGCGCCATCCCCGAGACGCTCGTGCGCTCCCTGGCGTCGGCTGACCTGGGCGGCGTGCGTTTCGTCGGCATGGCGACAGACGAGATGGTGGACCTCTTTGCGGCGGGGGTGCTCAGTGCCGGCGACGTGCTGCCCACCCCTGCTGTGCTGAGCCCCGACATGATGGGCACGCAGAAGCTGCTCCGGTTCAGTGACGACAACCCTGCCATCGGAATGTATCCGTCGTCGGTCTCGCATGACGCCACCCGGCTGGGAGAGATCGAGCGCTTCGTGTCCATCAACACGGCGGTCGAAGTGGACCTGGCCGGGAACGTCAACAGCGAGACCGTTAATGGCCGTCAGATCTCCGGTACCGGAGGAAGTCTGGACTATGTGGACACTGCCACGCGGTCGCCTGGCGGCATGCGTATCATTGCTCTCCCGTCTGCCTCCTCCGGAGGAAAGGTGTCCCGGATCGCAGCGTCGGTTCGGACGGTCACCATCCCACGCACGATGGTCGACGTGATCGTGACCGAGCACGGGGTGGCTCGACTGGACGGCCGGACCACGCGCGAGCGGGGAGAGGCCCTCATCGCAATCGCACACCCTGACCACCGCGATGCACTCCGAGAGGCGGCCCTCTGGTGACCACCCACACGCGGCGAGGGCGCTACCTCGATGAGCTTGTGGTCGGCGACGTCTATGCGCATCGTCCGGGACGCACCGTCACCGACACCGACAACGTACTCTTCACGACCCTCACCATGAATACTCAGAGCCTCCACCTGGATGCCGACTATGCTTCGCGCACCGAATTCGGCAAGGTTCTCGTGAACAGCCTCTTCACGATGTCCACCGTCGTCGGTCTGAGCGTCGGCGACCTCACGGAGGGCACGACAGTGGCCAACCTCGGCTTCAGCGAGATCGTCTTTCCGGCCCCGGTATTCGTCGGGGACACGCTGTTCGCGGAGACCGAGGTCGTCTCCGTCCGGGAGTCGTCCTCTCGCCAGGGGCAGGGTGTCGTCGAGTTCGAACACCGGGGTCTCAACCACAGAGGCGAGCTCGTCTGTCGTGCCCGTCGCGTGGCACTCATGCTGGCGGCGCCCACTGGTGAGAGCCACGGCCAGACGCGTTGACGCATTCGAATCTGAGACAGATTATGTATGCGAGCGTCACCGAGACGTTGTTGGCCGCTCGCGGCCGAGGCATCAGGGGCTGGGAGCAGGCATGACGGACGAGACCTACGACTACGTCGTTGTCGGTGGCGGTTCTGCTGGCGCCGTCGTCGCCAGTCGCCTCGCGGAAGTGGGCGCCCACGTCCTGCTCCTCGAAGCCGGCAAGAACGATCGTCGTCGTTTGGAGATCCTGGTCCCCGCCGGCGTCGCGGTCGCCTACGAGAAGCACAACTGGAAATACCCTGCCGAGCCAGACCCTTCCCGCGGCAACCGCCCAGAGGCATGGATGGCGGGCAAGGTGATGGGCGGAGGCGGGTCGATCAACTCCTGCGTCTACGTCCGCGGCAACCGAGCCGACTACGACGGCTGGGCTGAGCTGGGCTGCAAGGGGTGGGACTACGAGTCCGTGCTGCCGGCCTTCAAGCGCATCGAGACCTGGGAAGGGGGCGAGAATTCCTTCCGCGGCGGCAGCGGTCCCGTCTCCGTAACCACGCAATGCAACCGAGGCCAGGCCAACATGGCCTTTGTCGAGGCGGCCAAGCAGGCCGGGTACCCCGAGACCGCGGACTACAACGGTGAAACGCAGGACGGCGTAGCTCTGGCGCAGGTCAACCACCGCCGCGGCACCCGATCCTCGTCCTCGCGTGAGTACGTCAAGCGCATCGCTCCGAAGGATCGGCTGACTGTGCGCACGCAGGCCACGGTGGCGCGCGTTCTGCTCGAGGGCAAGGTCGCCGTCGGCGTGGAGTACAAGCACAAGGGTGACGTGAGGCGGGCCCGAGCCCGGCAGGAGGTCGTACTCAGCGCTGGCACCATGGCAACGCCGAAGTTACTCATGCTCTCAGGCATCGGACCCTCTGCGCACCTGCATGAGCACGGCATCAACCTCGTGCACAACCTCCCCGGCGTCGGCTCGAACCTGCACGAGCATGCCTATCTCATGCAGCGTTATCACGCGAAGATCCATACTTTCAACAAGCCGAGGGTCGGCGACATACTCGGAGGCCTCAAGGATTACGTCCTGCACGGCACCGGCGTGCTCGCGCTCACGATGGTCCAGGTGCAGGTCATGGCCAAGACAGACCCCTCGCTGTCGGCGCCGGACGTGCAGCTGCAGTTCACCCCCATCGCCATCACGCGTGACGTCGACGACAACGGCATGTTCAACGTTCAGCCGGCCAAGCAGGAGGGTTTCCTCGCCTCTTCGACCTTTACTCACACCCGCTACCGCGGCCGAATCAGCCTGCGCAGCGCGGACCCGATGGAGCCGCCTCGGATCGAGATGCAGCTCCTCGGGCATCCCGATGACCTTCGCGACACGCTGCGGGGTCTACGACTGGTTGAGGAGGTGATGGAGCAGCCTGCCATGAGGGAGATCACCGCCGGGCGCTTCGCCCCCGAGTCGGAGTGTCGAACGGATGCGGACTGGGAGGCGTACGCGCGTGGCAATGTCGTCCCGTCCTACCACCCGGTAGGCAGCTGCAAGATGGGTGCCGATGGCGACGCGGTGGTCGACCCCGAGCTACGAGTGCACGGCATCGGTGGGCTGCGCGTGATCGACGCCTCGGTCATGCCGAAGGTGACCACGGGCAACACCAACGCACCGTCCATGATGATCGGTGAGCGCGGGGCAGATTTCCTGCTTGGCCGCTCTTGACCCGCACTGCTTGATGATGCTGGTCGAGCGGTCGTGCTGGCGACAGTCTTCCGTGGTACACGGCGCCGTCGGTACATCGCCATGATGTTGCGAGCCCGACGGCCTGGGGCATGCCGACCGGGGACAGGGCTGCGCGCCATGAGCGCCGATCAGTCAGCGACCGGCTGC
>NZ_CAAAFO010000103.1:66730-72322 GCF_900634715.1 Candidatus Protofrankia californiensis
GGCAGCCGGTCGGTGAGGTTACCCGGTCACTTCGGCCCGAAGCGCTGGGCCCCATCAATGCGGATGGTCTCGCCGTTGATGTAATCGTTGCCGACGAGGAACGACACCAAATCCGCGTACTCGTCGGCGCGTCCCATGCGTTTGGGGAAGGGAACGGACTTTCCCCAGGTCTCGTGGGCGGTCCCCTCGTCCAGCTGAAAGGCGGGCGTGAAGAAGGTGCCGGGAGCGATGGTCACCACTCGGATCCCCACGGCAGCGAGGTCACGTGCCGCGACCAGCCCCAGCCCGACAACGCCGCCCTTGGCCGCGCTGTAGTCGCTCTGCCCGATCTGGCCTTCGAATGCTGCGATGCTGGCCGTGTTGACGACGAGACCCCGCGCACCGGAGTCGAGCGGCTCGAGTGCCGCCATGGCCGCTGCGACCTGCCGGAGAAGGTTGAACGTCCCTGACAGGTAGATACGGATCGTCCGATCGAAAAGCTCCTGTGGTATGGGTGCGCCACTCCGGTCCAGGATGCGCTGCTGAGCAACGGGTCCGGCGTGTGCGCAAACGGAGACGCGCAGTTCCCCAAGCTCCGACGCAGCCGCGATGGCCGACGTCACGGACTCTTCGTCCGTGACGTCGGTTCGCACGAAGACAGCGGCCTCGCCAAGGTCCTGAGCGAGTGCCTTCCCTCGCTCTTCCGCAAGGTCGGCGATCACCACCCGCGCGCCGTCGGCTACCAGCCGGCGTACCGTCGCCTCGCCGAGGCCGCCGGCCCCCCCGGAAACGAGCGCTGCCTTGCCACGGATCTCCACTGATGTCCTCTCGTCGATGGTGGTCTAGCGGGCCAGCCAGATCGGCGAGCGCTTCTCTGCGAAGGCTCGTGGACCTTCCTTGGCGTCTTCCGACAGCGCCAGTACCGCGAACTCCCGCTCGGTGAGCGCCCAGAGGCTGTCCTCGTCGTGCCGGGTGCCGTCCTCGGCGCCGTAGGCGATCCTCTTGCTGGCCTGGACAGCGAGCGGGGCGTTGGCGGCGATCTGCGCCGCTAGGCCCATCGCGGCGCCAAGGGCCCCTCCGGCCGGCACTACGCGGTTGATCAGACCCCAGCGCAACGCGTCTGTGGCACTCATCGGTTCACCTGTGAGGAGCAGCTCGAGGGCGACGCGGTGAGGGAGCTGTCGTGTCAGGCGGAACGCACCTCCCGCTCCGGCGACCAACCCCCGCTTCACTTCGGGGAGCCCGATCGTCGCCGTCTCGACAGCGACGACGAGGTCGCATGACAGCGCGAGTTCGGTCCCGCCACCGAGTGCGGCGCCGTTGACCGCGGCGATGGTGGGTTTGGACGTGAAGTGGTTGGCGAAACCGGCGATGCTCCAGTGCTCCCTACCGACCGGCAGGATGCGCTCGCCACGCATGATCGCCTTGAGGTCGGCGCCCGCGCTGAAGGCCTGGTCGCCCGCTCCGGTGAGCACGATCACGCGGACGTCCGGATCACTGTCTGCAGCCGCCACCGCGTTCCCCACCAGCAGGCAGACATCGTGGTCGACCGCGTTGCGGGCGTCGGGGCGGTTGAGCGTGATCACGACGACATGGTCGTGGCTGGAGACCAGCACTTTGCCGGGGTCGCTCACCTCGGGCATCGCGCTCCTCACAGCAGTTCGAAGATGGTCGCATTGGCTTGACCGCCGCCCTCGCACATGGTCTGCAAGCCGTAGCGGATGCGGTTGTCGCGCATGTGGTGCAGCAGTGTGGTCGCGATCCGGGCGCCGGACCCGCCGACCGGGTGCCCGAGCGCGATCGCGCCTCCGCGGGGGTTCACGATCGCGGCGTCCGTTCCGATCTCGGCCAGCCAGGCCAACGGCACCGAAGCGAAGGCTTCGTTGACCTCGAAAGCACCGATGTCATCCACCTTGAGGTGCGCACGCTTCAGCGCCTTGCGGGTGGCAGGGATCGGCCCCGTCAGCATGACGACCGGGTCGTCACCGATCACGACCGACGTGTGAACGCGCGCCAGTGGCTCCCAGCCGTGGTGGCGAGCGATCTCGCTGGTGGTCACGAGCAGGGCGGCCGCACCGTCGGTGATCTGGGACGAGTTGCCTGCTGTGACCACGCCCTCCTCCTTGAACGCCGTCCTGAGTGCTGCCAGAGCATCGAGCGTTCCACCGCGCCGGACGCCCTCATCCCGCTCCAAGCCACCTACCGCCACGATCTCCCCGTCGAACGCCCCGGCGTCCAAGGCGGCGGCGGCCCGGGCGTGGGACTCGAGCGCGTATCGGTCGAGGTCATTGCGGCTGAGCCCCCATCGCTCGGCGATGAGCTCCGCCCCGAGGCCCTGATGCGGCGTGGTGCCGAAGCGCTCCTGCCAACCCGTACCGCCGTACGGATCTCCCCCGATGGTGAACGCCAGGCCCATGGGGATGCGCGACATGGACTCCACGCCACCGGCGACGGCCACGTCGTAGTGCCCGGCGATCACCCCGGCCGCGGCGAAGCTGAGCGCCTGTTGCGAACTCCCGCAGGCACGGTCGACCGTCACACCTGGCACGTGCTCGGGCCAACCTGCCGACAACGCGGCTGTGCGGGCGATGTCTCCGGTTTGCTCGCCGACCTGCCCGACGCATCCCCAGACCACGTCGTCGACGAGTGCGGGGTCGAGATCGGCGCGTCCGGCGAGCTCGCGCAGCACCGTGGCGCTGAGGTCCGCCGGGTGCACATCGGCCAGCCCCCCTCCGCGCTTGCCCAGCGGCGTACGGACGGCTTCGACGACGACGGCGTCTCGCATACGGCTCCTTGCGGCACGGCCCCTCGGCTGCGGGGCTTGTTCTAGAGACAAATCTAAACCATAGTTGAATCGATGCTGCAAGGGTCTTTGGGCAGCGGAAAGGAGCTGAGGTGATGGGCAAGGTGCTCAGGGTGGCCGTCGTCGGCGCAGGGCCTGCCGGCCTCTACACCGCGGACGCCCTCCTGTTCCAGCGGGACGTGCCGGTCGAGGTCGACGTCTTCGATCGCCTACCCACCCCCTTCGGCCTGCTGCGCTATGGCGTGGCTCCTGATCACCTCAAGATGAAGTCGCTCACGAAGGTGCTACAACGCACCCTCGACGACGACCGGGTCCGCTTCTTCGGCAGTGTCGTTATCGGCAAGGACCTCACGGTGGAGGAACTCCGCGCCCGCTACCACGCCGTGGTCTATGCGTTCGGAGCATCCACGGACCGCGGGCTCGGCGTCCCAGGTGAAGCCCTCCCAGGCTCGGCCTCCGCCACGCACTTCGTGCACTGGTACTCGGGGCACCCTGACGTTCCCGCCGACACCTTCCGCCTCGACGCGGAGGCTGTGGCCGTCGTCGGCGTCGGGAACGTGGCCATTGATGTCACGCGAATGCTCCTGAAGGACGCCGGGGCCCTTCGCCGTACTGACATCCCCGACCCGGTGTTGGACGTTTTGGCAGCGAGCAAGGTCCGCGAGGTGCATCTGCTCGGTCGTCGCGGTCCGGCCCACGCGAGCTTCACGAGCAAGGAGCTCAGGGAACTCGGCAACCTCGAGGGTGTCGACGTCGTCGTCGACCCGGCACAGCTCGAGCTCGACGATGTCACCGCTGCACGCTGCGCCGACAACCCCGACGTGCAGCGCAACCTCACGATCCTCCGGGAGTGGTCCGGCCGCCCGAGGTCCGCAGCGGCCCGGTCGCTGCACATTCGGTTCTGGACGCGCCCTGTCGAGCTCAGGGGCGAGGGCGCCTTGCAGGCGGTCGTGCTGGAGGAGACGACTCTCTCCGGCGCTGGTGCCGTCGTCTCGACCGGGCGGCGCACCGAGATCCCGGTCCAACTGCTTCTCCGCTCGATTGGCTATCGCGGTGTGGCTGTCGCGGGTGTCCCGTTCGACGAGGAGCGCGGCACGGTTCCTTCCGTCGACGGGCGGGTGTCGCGCGACGGCGCGTCGCCTCCCGGTGAGTACGTTGCCGGCTGGATCGGGCGCGGCCCCGTCGGTGTCCTCGGCACGAACAAGTCCGATGCCGAGGTGGTCGTACAGCGGTTGCTCAGCGACGCAGCCTTTCTGACAGCCGGGTCGTCCCAGCTCTCCGACGTCACGACACTGCTTCGCGGGCGCAAGGTGGCGTTCGTCGACTGCTCCGGATGGGGTGCGATCGATGCGGCCGAGGTCGCCCGGGGGGCCGAGCGTGAGCGGCCGCGCGCGAAGATCGCCACATGGGCGGAACTGCTGGTGGCGGCACATTCGGCTGACGTCGTCTGAGTCTCGCGGACGAGACGGAAAGAAGGTCTGGTGGACGGAGTCGACCTTGCGGCACTGCTGTTCCGGACAACTCTGGGAGGGGTGATGCTCGCGCACGGGTGGAATCACCTGTTCGGGCCTGGTGGTGTTGACGGCACTGCTCGCTGGTTCGGCAGCATGGGCCTGCGCCCTCCACGGGTGCATGCGCTGGCCAGCGGCTCGATCGAGTTGGCGTCAGGTGCAGCGCTCCTTCTGGGCCTGTTGACGACGCTCTCGTGCGCAGCGGTGATCGGCGTGATGACGGTGGCATTCGTAACCGCACACCGGCGCAACGGGTTCTTCATCTTCAGGCCAGGCCAGGGCTGGGAGTACGTCGCGGTGCTCGCCGTCGTCACAGCGGCGCTGGGAGCCTTGGGGCCCGGTGAGGTGTCGGTGGACCAGCTGCTGGGGTTTGCTGACGAGCTGGACGGCGCGCTCGGCCTGCTCGTGTCGGCTGGGCTCGGGCTGGCCGGCGCCGCTGTGCTGCTGGCGGTCGCCTGGAGACCGGACCCACCTGCATGACCAGGTCAACCGTTGCACTAGTCGTTGAATGCAACTTAGGTTCTCGCCCGAGAAACGTGCTGGGGTCACGTCAGTGGCCTCACGGAGAAGGACTGTCATGACAGCGCAGGCACAAGAGCAGGCACAAGAGCAGGCCACGACGGGACCTGCCCTGATCGAGGTGCGCTGCCCCGCAGACGGGCGGCTCATCGCGTCGGTCCCCGATGAGGGTCCGGAAGGCGTAGCCGCAGCCGCAAGAAGGTTACGGGAGGCGCAGCCGGCATGGGAGGACCTGGGTCCTGATGGTCGCGCCAAGCACATGTTTCGCTTCCTCGACTGGATCCTTGACAACGAGAAGCACCTCGTCGGCCTCATGCAGGAGGAGACTGGCAAGTCCTGGGGTGACGCGGGCCTCGAGGTCGCCATGGCGGTGGACCTCATCAACTACTACGGCAAGCACGCCAAGGAATTCCTCGCCGACCGCAAGGTGAAGTCCTGGGGTGCTGCCGGTATGACGAAGAAGCTGAGGCTCTTCGCCCGTCCGTACCAGCTCGTCGGAATGCTCACCCCTTGGAACGGGCCACTGGGTGGCCCCATGCTCGACGGCGTACCCGCGCTCATGGCCGGTTGCGCAGTCTTGTTCAAGCCATCGGAGTTCACGCCTCTGACCTGGGCGGAAGCAACCCGCGGCTGGCTCGAGGAGGTACATGCCCCCCCGATCCTCGCGACTATCACAGGTGGACCCGAGACCGGAGCGGCGGTCGTGGAGGAAGTCGACATGGTCGCCTTCACGGGCTCCACCAGGACCGGCCGCAAGATCGCGGCAAGGGCTGGGGAGGG
>NZ_CAAAFO010000103.1:72785-75008 GCF_900634715.1 Candidatus Protofrankia californiensis
ATCAGCAGCGGAGTGAACCGCTGCACCCACCGATAGACAGTCACATGATCGACGACCAGGCCACGTTCGGCCAGGAGCTCCTCGACGTCCCGGTACGACAGCGCGTAGCGCAGGTACCAGCGGACCGCCAGCACGATCACCTCCGGTGGGAACCGGAACCCGGTGAACTCCGAGACGGGAACCGGCGGACGGACGGCACGTCGACGCATCCGTCCACCATGCCTGACCAAGGATTCTGCGGATGCAACAGACCCGCCCAGCCCGCGATAGCAGCGAACTTCACTGCTTTCCTTTCGCGAACCAGGTCGCTACTTTTTTTGCGAACTCCACCTGCATCTGTAGTTCAGCGATGGTGGACTTGTCGTCCTTGGACTCGGCCCGCAACCGGATCAGTTCGACCCGCTCGGACTCGCTCAACGGTGTGTCCGAGGCTTTCCCGGACTCCGCGGTGTCTCGCGCCACCTTCACCCACTTACCGAGAGTCATCTCATGTACGCCGATGTTCCGGGCGACATCGGCGATCGAACGACCACCGTCGATGACGAAAGCTACCGCTTGTTCCTTGTACTCCGGTGTAAATGCCCGGCGTGTCGCGCCCATCTTTCGTACTCCTGATGAATCGGGCAGCTACATCGGGTGTCCACCAAAGCGGGAACGGTCCACCTCGCCGGCGACTCCGGAACCGCACACGTGATGACCCTGCCGGCCGTGTCCGCACGGCCCGGCTCGGCGGCGGCGCCGCCTGCAGCCTCATGCTGGTGCTGCTAGGGATCGGCGCGCTGAAGAAATGCTCGTACGCCGGGTGTCGCCGGGGCCATGAACGAGAGGATCGCCACATGCCAGACTCGTTGCGGGCAGGGATGCCGTGGTCGCGCCGGCTGGCGGAGGTGGCCGCCAACCCTCGTGAAGCGATCTACGGCACGATCGTGGCCATGGGGGTGATCGCGGCCGCCGCCGATGGCGACGAGCCCGCAAGGATCATCTTGGCCGACACCGTTGCCACCCTCCTTGTCTTTTGGCTCGCGCACGTCTACGTCGATGTCCTCGCCAACAAGGTGCACGAGGCCGGGCCTGGGCGGACGGTCGTGCCCGCCGTGATAGCCCGGCAGTTCTCGATGGTCGCGGCCCCGGCCTTGTCCCTCCTGTTCCTGCTGCTGAGCGTGCTTGGTCTGCTCGACGAGGGCCTTGCGGTGACCCTTGCGCTGTGGAGCGGCGTGGCGCAACTGGTCGGCTGGGGCATCGCGGTGGCACGCAAGCCCGGGCGATCATGGCCTGCGGCGCTGCTTGGGGGTGCGATCAACGGCGTTTTCGGCCTGGTCATCGTCGGGCTCGAGGCGCTGCTGCACTGAAGGGGTGTCCGCGATGCCGTCGTTGCTGCTGCTCGCTGTGAGGTCATTGGGCATGGCGGACACCTTCGATGTGCTGGGCGCTGCTGCCTGCCGCCCTTCCGCTGCAGCTCGAACTGAGAGCGCGAGTTCCCGGTAAGCGTGGCCGTGATTTGCTCCTGCTCGAAGCCGAGCAGGAGCAGAGCGCTGCGTCGATGATCAAGTTCAGGGCTGCCACGAGCTGGGAAAGATCGGCTCCCGCCGGGCGTGTGGACTTCTCATCCCAGTGGCTGAGTGCGTTCCGCATGGCGACAACCCGAGCGATGAAGCTGCTGCCGAGGAAGCGCTGGGCGGTGTTCCTGGTCACGCCATCTGCGTTGCTGCGCTGGCACCGCGAGTTGGTGCGCCGCCGCTGGGCCTACCCGCCCACCGAGCGGCGTTATCCGCGCGCCCTGGGCTCGGAGGTCGTCCAGGTCGCGGTGCGCATGGCGCGGGAAAACCCCCGGTGGGGTACCTGCGGATCGTCGGCGAGTGCCGCAAGCTGGGCATCACTGTGTCCGCGCAACTCCGGATCGCAGCAGGCTGCGAAGTTCGGGAGTGGCGTCCAGCCAGATCCTGCTGGCCATTGACGAGGCCACTCGCGCCGGAGCGACCACCTTTTCCAAGATCAGAGATGCTCTGAACCTATTGTCAGATTTTTTACGATATGGGCAATCACGTGCAGATCTATCTGGTCGGCTGTGGCGGCGTAGCTTCGTAACCGGACCGTCAGAGCCTCAGTCTGCTCATCGTCCGGTGTTCGGTGACACGAGCTGCCGCGTGTCGGGGTGGCTGTGTCCCCGCCGTGGTGGTGTCCCACAAGCTGTCCTCGGGCGGATACGTCACGGCGGGAGTTCTA
>NZ_CAAAFO010000103.1:75548-78263 GCF_900634715.1 Candidatus Protofrankia californiensis
CACTGTGTAGAGGATTGGGGTCGCGGACCGGTGAGGGTGGTCTCGTGGGTAGAGCGTGGCGACGCGTGAGCTGTCGGCCACTGGCCCGGGCCATGGCGGTGGCCTTGGCGGCACTGGTTGTGGTGGTCGCGGCGGGGGGTGCGGCGGGCGCGCACACCGGGCTGGTCGAGGCCCAACCGGCCGACGGCGCCACGGTCGATCGCATGCCGTCCTCGGTGCAGCTCGGGTTCTCCCAGCAGCTGGGAGCGGGGCTGGCGACGGTGGTGGTGACCGGGCCGGCGGGCGCGGCGGTATCGAGCGGGCCGGCCGTGGTGGACGGGACACGGGTGGTCCAGCAGTTGGG
Organism: Candidatus Protofrankia californiensis; assembly: GCF_900634715.1. Classification (GTDB taxonomy): domain Bacteria; phylum Actinomycetota; class Actinomycetes; order Frankiales; family Frankiaceae; genus Protofrankia; species Protofrankia californiensis. The sequence continues at coordinate 75,892 of NZ_CAAAFO010000103.1, forward strand.
GTCGTTGCCCGCCCCGGGCCGGTACACGGTGGCCTACCGGGTTGTCTCGGCCGACGGCCACCCGATCTCCGGGCAGACCAGCTTCACGGTGACCGCGGTGACCGGCGGCCCGCCGTCGACGGCCACACCCGCGCTATCCGCTGTCCCGTCGGGCGCGCCGTCGCAGCCTGCCGCGCCGCCCACCGGGTCGCCGGGCACCGCTACCGACGGCGCGGATGGGGGCGGAGGCGGCATGCCGGTCGCCGCCGCAGCGGTCGGAGCGCTCGCCGCGGCCACAGCGGTGGGGATCGCCGTGCGGCGACGACGGGGCCGGAGCGACGATGACGGTTGACGTTGGCGTTGGTGGTGCCGCACGCGGGCGTGGCCGGCTGGCCGTGGCCGGTGGTCTGGCAGCGGGGATGGTCGGGCTGCTGGCTGCGGTGTTGTGGTTCGGAGGTGGCGCCCCCGACGAACCCGCTGTGGGCCTGCCGGATGCCGGGCCGGTCACCGGCTGGGGGCTGCCGTTCGTCCGGCTGCTGAGCGATGTCGCCGGGACGGCGACGGTCGGCGCGACCGTGGCTGCGGCGTTCCTGCTGCCGTCTGCCCGCGGCGGTGGGCTTCGCGCGTCGGGGCGGCGGTGCCTGCGTGCCGCGTCGGTCGCGGCGTGGCTGTGGTGTGGGGCTGCCGCCGCAGCCCTGCTGTTCACCGTGTCTGACGTGCTGGGCCGGCCGCTGCCGGACGCGGTGAGCGGGCGCACGCTGGTCAACGTCGTCGGGGTGCTGCCGCAGGCGCAGGCCCTGCTCGTCGTGACCGTCCTGACCGCCGCCGTCGCCGTCGGCGCCCGGATGGTCACAACGGTGACCGGCGCCGCGTGGCTGCTCGTGGGGGCGCTCGTCGGCCTGCTTCCGCCGGCTGTCACCGGCCATGCGCATGAGGCGGGCAACCATGACATCGCCGTGGTCGCCGTCGCGTTCCACATCCTGGCCGCGGCACTGTGGCTGGGCGGGCTGGCCGCGCTGTGCTGGCAGGCACGTCGTCTGGACACCGAGGTGTTGCGCGCGGCGGTGGCCCGGTTCAGCCGGCTGGCGGTGTGCTGTTTCGTCGTGGTCGCGGTCAGCGGGATCGTCAACGCCTGGGTCCGCCTGCCCGCCGTCTCCGACCTGGTCGGCAGCCGGTACGGGCTGCTGGTCCTGGTGAAGACCGCCGCGCTGGTCGGGGTCGGGGCGGCCGGTGTCTGGCATCGACGCCGGACGATCCCCGCATTGGCCGCCGGCAACAGCGGACCGCTGCTGCGGCTGGCCGCCGTCGAGATTGCGGTGCTGGCTGCGGCGGTCACGGTGGCCGCCGCGCTGTCCCGCACCCCCCCGCCGGCCCGGGAGACGGCGGACAGTCCGGCGCGGGCGCTGCTCGGGTTCGACCTGCCGCCCCCGGTCACCGCAACCCGGCTGGTCACCGAGGTCAGACCGGACCTGCTGTTCCTCACCCTCGTGGTGGTCGGCGCCGGGCTCTACCTGGCCGGCCTGCGCCGCCTGCACGCGGCCGGCGTGCCCTGGCCGGCGGGTCGGACCGTGGCCTGGCTGATCGGCCTGGCCGTGGTGGCGGTGGCGACGAGCAGTGGGCTGGGCACCTATGGCCGGGTGCTGTTCAGCGTCCACATGGCCCAGCACCTGCTGCTCGGCATGGTCGCGCCGATCCTGCTCGTCCTCGGCGCGCCCGTCACGCTGGCGCTGCGCGCCCTGCCCGCCGCTGGCGGGCATACCCGCACCGCTCGGCAATGGCTCCTGCAGATCGTGCACAGCCGGGCGCTGCGGGTGCTGACCCATCCCGTGGTGGCGCTGTCGCTGTTCGCCGGGTCGCTGTTCGCGGTCTACTTCAGCCCGATCTACCCGTGGACGTTGGACAACCATCTCGTCCACCTGGCCGTGATGGGGCACTTCCTCGCCGCCGGATGCCTGTTCTTCTGGATACTGATCGGTATCGATCCCGGGCCGAAGCGGCTACCCCACCCGGCGCGGATGGGCCTGCTGTTCCTCGCCATCGCCATTCACGGCTTCTTCGGGGTCGCGCTCATGCAGGCCACCGGTGTGCTCGGCGCCGACTTTTACACCGCGCTCGACCGGCCGTGGGGATCATCCCCACTCGACGATCAGAAGCTCGGCGGCGGCATCGCCTGGAGCTTCGGGGAGCTTCCCGCGGTCACCACCCTCGCAGCCCTGTTCTTCCAGTGGGCCCGCGCCGACGAACGCCGCGCCCGCCAGCTCGACCGGAAACTCGACAGCGACGACACCCTGGCCGCCTACAACCGCTGGCTGGCCGAGCTCAACGCCCGCGACACCCACCGATAATCACAGCGGGCCACATCGACAGGGAGGGAGCACGATGCGCTGCCGTGG
>NZ_CAAAFO010000103.1:78516-83419 GCF_900634715.1 Candidatus Protofrankia californiensis
GGCAGTGGCGATGGCGTGCGCGTCGATGATGGTGAGCGGGCGTTCGCGGTGGGCCGGGGTGGGAACGGAATGCCGTTCACCGGTATGTGGTCGGCCGGTCAGCGGTTTGCGTCCCGGGCGTAGAGCATGGCCTGCATGGTGCCGATCTCGCTGGTCTGGGAGGTGATGATGGTCTGAGCGATCCCGCGCACGTCCGGGTGGTCGGAGCAGCGGTCGAGCAGAGCTTGGGCCATCGCCACCCCCGCCCGATGGTGGGCGATCATGAGTTGGAGGTAGAGGATCTCGGCGTCGCGGCCGTATGAGTGGACTCTCGGCGGCCGCGGGTCCTGTCGTGCGGGGTCCGGCTCAGCGGGCGTGGATGAGACCGGCGTGGATGAGCCGCACAGGCTCGGTGCCCTCACTGTTGTGACGTTCCGCCCAGGCGTCGAGGGCCGTGCGGCAGGCGTGGTCGAGGTGACGCAGCCCCAGCAGGTCCAGCTCGATGGGCCGGTCTATCGGCAGGGCCTCCAGGGCGTCGAGCATCTTCGGCAACCGCAGAAAGGTAGCGTTGCCGGTGAGGGCGACGCGGACCGGGTCGCTGCCACTGTCGACGATCTCTACCTGGATGTGTGAGGTCTCCCAGGCGGTCTTGAGTACTGCGAGGCCGAGCCCGATCAGGACGCCCTCGAACATGTTCACCGCGAGGATCGCCCCGGCGGTGATCGACAGGATGACGGCCTCGCCGCGGTGTTCACGCCACAGCGGGCCGAGCTCCTTGAGTGGCAGCAGCTTGAAGCCCGCATGGACCAGGACTCCGGCGAGCGCCGTGACCGGGATGATGCCGAGCACGGCGGGCAGCAGCGCGGCGAACAGCAGCAGCCACACCCCGTGCAGGACCCGCGACGCCTTGGTCTTCGCCCCTGCCTGGACATTGGCGGCGCTGCGCACGATGACGGCGGTCATCGGCAGCGCGCCGAGCAGCCCGCACACCGTGTTGCCCGTGCCTTGGGCGATGAGTTCCTTGTCGTAGTCGGTACGCGGACCGTCGTGTAGCCGGTCGACCGCCGCAGCGCTGAACAGGCTCTCTGCGGAGGCGATGAGGGTGAAGGCGAGAACAGTACCGAGCAGTCCGACCTCAGCCAGCTGACCGAACTCGCTGGCGGCTGGCGGCTGAATCGAATCGAGCAGGCCCCGTACCTCGACCTTCGCCACAGACATATCGAACAACGCGCTGGCCGCGGTGGCCAGGACCACCGCCGCCAGCGCGCCAGGCACCACCCGCAGCCTGGTAGGCATACGGGGCCACAGCGTCATGATCATGATGGTGCTCGCGCCGAGAGCGAACGCGGAGAGCGCCGTGGCCGATTCGGCGAGGTCTCCGAGAAGACCGGGCAGGCCCGTGATCTTGCCGAGTCCGGAGGACGGGGCCTTCGCGTCGGCCATGGCATACAGCTGCCCGGCGATGAGGACCAGGCCAATGCCGGCGAGCATCCCTTCTACGACGGCGACGGAGATGGCACGGAACCAACGCCCCAACCGTAGGACGCCGAGTACCAGTTGGAGCAGCCCGGCAACCAGGACGATGACGCCGAGGGAGGCGAGGCCGTAGGCGTCAACGGCTTCGTAGACCAGGACGGTCAGGCCGGCGGCGGGGCCGCTGACCTGCAGGCTGCTGCCGGGCAGCAAACCGGTGACCAGGCCGCCGACGATGCCGGTGACCAGGCCGAGTTCGGCTGGCACCCCGGAGGCGACGGCCACACCCACGCACAACGGCAGAGCGACGAGGAAGACCACGAGGGATGCGGTCAGGTCGGTGCGCAGCGCACGTCGAAGCGGCACGGTGAGGGAAGACATGGGTTTCTTTCCGTGACAAGGGACGTGGACGGACATGTGCTAGTGCGGGTACCGGAGGTCCTCGGCTACAGGGGCTGGAACTCGCGCGCACCGGGCCGATGGGCGAGCACCTCACCGGTCTCGACGGTGTAGAACCACGCGTGCAACCGCAGCCGCCCACTCGCCAGGCTCCGGGCGACGCACGGGTAGGTCTGCAGGTGGTCCAGCTGGGTCAGCAGGTGCTGCTTGGCGACCGCGTCCGGATCCTCGCCCGTGGCCCGGGCCGATTCGGGTTTGTCGGGGCGGTGGCTGGCCCGGGCAAGCCACCGCTCAACCAGCGGCATGGATTGGACGGTCTCTCTGCGGATCAGTGCCTGTACGGCGCCGCAGTGGGAGTGCCCGCAGATGACGATGTCGGGCACGTTCAGGGCTTTGACGGCGAATTCGAGAGTGCCGGCGACGCCGCAGGTGACCTGCGGGCGGTAGCTCGGGACGATGTTCCCCGCAGTGCGCAACTCGAAGAGCTCACCGGGCCGAGCCCCAGTAATCAGTGAGGGCATCACCCGGGAGTCGGAACAGGAGATAAACAGCGCCTGCGGCCGCTGGCCGCGGGCCAGTCTGGCGAATTCCTCCCGCCGGTCGTCGATCTTTGCCGGGAAGCTACGGGCATGGTCGATGAGTGGCTGCATGATCGGCCTCACTAGGGACAGCGGAATAGGGAAAATAAGGAAAAGGGAGAAGTGATGCGGAGAGGTGCTCTCCGAAACCCGGTCATGCACTGTCGGCTGGGACCGGGCGGGTAGGCCGGACAGCCACGCCACACCCGTCCGGCAGAGTGCCGGTGCGAGTCAGGTCGTACGGAACGCGCTGCCGATCAGCAGCGGAAGGTCTGCAACATGACGGGAGTCGGGGCTTCTCCCGCACTGGAGGCCCATCTGTTTCTCGCGGTTCGCGCGTATGCGGACCCGGTGAGCACGGCATACGCGTCGGCTGCGACGCCCTCGTCCAGATCGTTGGCGGCCGGAGCAGCGAGCTGCCGGCTACGGTTCGGGGAACCTATCGGCTCGAGATAGCTCCCGTGGTGGCTGACCGGGACGTGTGCATGAGCCGTGCTGTATGCCGTGTATCCGTCCGCCCTCCGCTCCGACCGCTCCGAGGACCGCTCCGCCGCAAGGGCACCGTGATGCGGCAATCCCACGTGCAGCAGGAGGGCGGACACGACGAGCGTGACGATCGTCACGGCTCTGCGCCCCATGCGCGATCCCCCCGATGCACTTGCGTACCGTAGCCGGAAAGTTATTCCTCCCAACGTCACAGTGTGCGCTCAGGTTCCTCGTTTGATGTGACGACCATCACGAACCGTGCCAACGTGCGGACTCTACTCAAGGATGCTGTCAGGTATCCGATCTGGGTGGATCCCCCGGCGACGATGGCCGGGCCGGTGGCGACCCAGCCGCCGACGGCGCACGCGCGGCTCGGCAACCGGGCCGTCAGAGTCCGGACTGGTCGTCGTGCGGCGTGCGGTGAATCGAGCTACCGATGACTGTTTCCCAATGTCGGGGATGGGTGTGTCCCAGGCGAAAGGGTGACTGTGCTCGCCGGACGGGGTTGTTGAGGTTACGTCCGATCGGGTGGCGGCAGTGGTGCGACCGGTCGGTGTCCATTCACGGGTGGCCCAGTGTGCCGCTGACTGTCAGGCGGCACACTGGGGTGGGTAGCCGGGGCATGCCGGTGAGAGCGGTGTGGATGGCGTCGATTGGGCGGACGCCGTGGTTGCGGGCGCTGACCAGGTAGGTGCGCACCCGGCAGTACCGGGCGAGGGCGGCCATGGTGTGCCAGTAACCGGAACCGGCTGATGTCGCTTCGGGCCTTTCACGGCCTGCTCCGAGGCATTCTTCGTCCAGGGAACCAGGCGGGTGAACAGCCAAACCTGTTCGGCTTTCGCGGCCAACCGGTGGGCAAGAACATAACCGGGATGGTTGCCCCCGCCTTCCCAGCCCCGGTACCGATTGGTGATCTGTCCCCAGCGGACCGCCGCATCGTAGCGGCGGCGCAGGGCGGCGAGCAGATCCGGGTCGAGCTGGCCTCGCTCGTCGGCGACGGCCGCAGCGACGGCGGTGTTCGCCTCCCGCAGGATGTCCTGAGCCTGCCGGGCCCATTTCTGCCAGTCCGGGTGCAGCTCCCACACCCTGCACATGCCTGATCAAGTGGGCACGCATTGCTGGACCCCGGCGAGCTGGCCGTCGAACTGGTACCAGCCGGCGTAGTCGTCACGGACCAGAACCCCGCCATAGCCATTGCGGATGCCCATGCCGGCGATCGCGGCAGCCGACCGAGCGTGCAGTGCGGCGTGTACCCGACCAGCCGTTCGTCCGGGGTCCGCACGGTGACCACGTGCGGAGCGCCGGGCTGGCACTGTTGCGTTGGCTGAGCGCGGCGGCTGGGCTGGCCGGTCAGGCATGATCGAGTGATGCATCGTCGTCGTGTCCGTCCTGCGGTTCTGGACTCGGAGTTCGCGGGGTTCCGGTTCCCACCGGAAGTGATCGTGCTAGCGGTGCGCTGGTACCTGCGGTACGCCTTGTCCTACCGGGACGTCGAGGAATTGCTGGCAGAGCGCGGCATCGTCGTCGACCACGTGACCCTGTTCCGCTGGGTGCGTCGGTTCACCCCGCTGCTGATCGACGCCGCACGGCCGTGCCGCCACAGTCCCGGTGACCGGTGGTTCGCCGACGAGACATACGTCAAAGTCGACGGCCGGTGGACCTACCTCTACCGGGCGATCGACCAGTTCGGCCAGGTCATCGACGTGCTCGCCTCCGAACACCGTGACCTGGCCGCAGCGCGCCGGTTCTTCACCCAGGCACGGTCCCACGGCCGCCGACCTGTCGAGGTGACCACCGACCAGGCCGCCTCCTACCCGCGGGTCCTCGACGAGCAGCTTCCCGCCGCCCACCATGTCGACGCCCGCTATGCGAACAACCCGATCGAAACCGATCATGGAAGGTTGAAGGCTCGGTTCCGGCCGATGCGCGGCCTGAAACGTCTCCGCTCCGCCCAGGTGATCGGCTCCGGGCACGCCTTCGTCCAGAAC
>NZ_CAAAFO010000104.1:0-1018 GCF_900634715.1 Candidatus Protofrankia californiensis
GTGATCTGCGCCACCAACGCGATCGAGTCCCTGAACGCCCGCTACCGCAAGGCGGCCAACGCCCGTGGACACTTCCCCACCGAGCAGGCCGCGTTGAAGTGTCTCTACCTGGCCACCATGGCCCTGGATCCCACCGGCACCGCCCGCAAGCGCTGGTCGAATAAGTGGAAAAGCGCATTGAACGCATTCGACGTGACTTTCGACGGACGCCTGACCACTGGTAGGAAGTAACCCCAACAAGATCATATACGCCGTTAAGTTGTCAGACCCCGGCGCCGCCGTCGGCGGCCTGCTCTCCGGCGGCAGCAGCGGAGGGCAGGCCGCGGGCAGCGGCATCGCCGACATTCCACCCGGCTACCTGTCCCTCTACGTCGCGGCGGCGGCGACCTGCCCCTTGGGGTGCCAGAACTCGGCCACCGGCGTTGACCTGGTCTTTTAGGCGGCTCGTTCGTATTCGTTGATCAGGCCGCCGAGGACAGGCCGGCGCTTGATCCGTTCCTGGGTCAGGTCTGCGACGGGGTGGTCGGGCCGTGGTGGTTGAAGGTCACGGCCGTGGTGGGGGCGTCGTCCGTTGTAGTGGGTCGAGTACTCGGCCAGAACGGTGCGCAGGTGCCACTCGCTGAAGATCAGCATCCGGTCGGTGACCTCGGTCCGGACCGTGTGGACGAACCGTTCCGCGTAGGCGTTCGCCCGCGGAGTTCGGGGTGGGATCGTGACCGTGGTGATGCCGGCGTCGGCGAGGATCGCGTCGAAGGATGCGGTGAACTGCCCGGCCCGGTCGCGGACCAGGAAGTGGAAGTCGGCCGCCCGGTCACCGAGGTCCACCAGGAGGTTCCGGATTTGTTGGGTGGTCCACGGTCCGTCCGGGTTGGCGGTGACCCCGAGGACGTGGACGTAACGGGAGCCGACCTCCATGACGAAGAAGCAGTACAGACGCTGGAGCGTCACGGCGCAGTCCACGTGGAAGAAGTCGACCGCCAGCATAGTCGATGCCTGGGTGCGCAGGAACTGCCGCCAA
>NZ_CAAAFO010000104.1:1094-1653 GCF_900634715.1 Candidatus Protofrankia californiensis
GTCGTGTCGGTCTGGCGTTTCGGGGCCGGGGGCAGCCCGAGGGACGTCAGGATTCGGCGGATCGTGGACGCGCCGACCCGGTGGCCGAGCTTGAGTAGCTCACCCTGGATCCGCTGGTACCCCCACGTCGTGTTCTCGGTCGCGAGTCGTTCGATGAGGGTCGCGATCTCCGTGCTGACCGGCGGTCGTCCAGTCCGCTGCGGGTAGGTCCACTTCCGTGTAACCAGACAGCGATGCCACCGTAGGACGGTTCCCGAGGTGATCAGCCGGTGCGCTCGCAGTGTCTTCGGCAGAAGTTGGATCAGTGCGGCGAGTACCGCCCGGTCCGCCCAGTCCCACCGGGGCTTGGGCTGGGTGCGGCGTAGCACCCCGACCTCGTGCCGCAGCACGAGCAACTCGATGTCCTTGGACGCCGACGAACGGCCGAGTAGGACCAGCCAGCCACACACCCGCACGAAGATCAGATAGAGCAGGCGCACGGACATAGCTGACCATCATGCCGACAGCCGCGCCGTCACATCATCCCAGCTCACAGACCCAAGCCGACTTCTGGCACCCC
>NZ_CAAAFO010000104.1:1924-5061 GCF_900634715.1 Candidatus Protofrankia californiensis
CAGGTGCGGTGGGCGCGGCGGAAGTTCAAACGGTTGAGGGCGTTCAAGCGTGCCAAGCGCTGGTGGAACGGGCTCCTGCGAAGGCAGCCCCGACTGTTCACCCACTGGGCGTGGATGCCCGAGTTCTGACGGATCAGGTGAGAAGAGCGGAGTGACGAGAGATCGTCACGCTCCGTTCTGTGGGAGCCCGGGGGTGAGATCCCCCCGGGCCACCCGGCCATCGTGGTAGATCCGCACGATTTCCATAAACGGTTCGACAACGACCCGGTCGTGCGCTGGCGCTAGTTCAACATAATCGTTCTCGACCCGCCGGATGTGCTTCACCTTCTACACCCAGGTGATTAGCATACGGCCCGGCGGCGCACAGTAGTTCGACCCAGCTGCGTCGTGAATGACGTGCTTGTGCGTGTGGACGGCGAGCTGTTGAACCAGTCACGCCACGTCATGCAGGACCAGCTGTTCTTCTGACAGAAAGGACCGTTGCCATGTCAAGCGCGCGCCCACGACGGACGCGACTTCTGGGTGCCGTCCTCATGCTCGGGACCGTCGTCGGGGTGGCGGTTGCCGCCGCATCCGTATCGTCGTCGGCCACGCCCGAGGGCTCGACCGCGGCCAAGCCCTCGGGCAGCCCGGTGTGCCTGGTCGAGGCTGATGGCGTGGAGCACAACGTCAAGGTCCTGTCGACGGTGACCACCGAGCTCTACCATAAGACCCGCTCGTATCCCGGCCCATGCGCGGTGTACGGTGAGCCGGTCGTTCTCGGCGACGGGCGCATCCGTACCTACGCTCAGCTCGACGGCGTCCGACCGTTCAGCCTGGGTTTCGTGTTCGGCAAGAACGCCCTGACGAACCTGCCCACTGCCAATACAGACGGCCAGCACTGCTACGACGTCGATGGCGACGGCACGATTGACGAGCAGGCCGAATGCGTGCATAGTCACGACTTCGTGCTCGAACTACCCCAGCAGTTCACCGAGCAGGTCGGCGGTCCGTTCACGTGGGCCCTGCTGACCTGGGACCCGCACGGGCACGCGCCCGATCCCGTCTACGGCCTTCCCCACTTCGACTTCCACTTCTACATTCAGGACCTGGCCGCTCGAAACGCGATCCGGACCGGGTCCGGTAGCGGGGAAGGGCTCATCAACGGCGACGACTACGCCACCGCCCGGGTACCTGTGTCCGACCGTTACCGGCCGGACGGCTACTTCGACTTCGGCGCCGTGGTGTCCGCGATGGGCAACCATCTGACCGATCTGAGCTCGCCGGAGTTCAACGGCAACATGTTCACCCACACCTTCATGTACGGCGCCTACAACGGCGAGATTACCTTCTACGAGCCGATGATCACGAAGGCGTGGCTGGCGGAAGTGACAGGCGGCAAGGCAGACTCCTGCACTCCGATCAAGGCGCCTGCAGCCTGGAAGGTGGCGGGCTGGTACCCCACCCGGTACTGCATCGAGTACCGGAAGAACAGGGAGGAGCTCACGGTGTCCTTGACCGATTTCGCCTACCGTCCCGCGTCCTGATCCGCCGGCAACACTATGCGGATCTTGTCCTCGGCGTGGAACAGCGAGGGACGACTCATCACTGATCTCCTTGGGCTCAGGGCCAACAAACCCCTGTGCCAAGAATCCTGACGCACGACATGGCCAGAAGGCCGCGCACCAGGCGTGGTTGCCGCGTTCGCACGCATCATCTCCGCGTCGCCGAGCTGGCTTTCGGGGCCGGCGTGCCAGTCCTCGACCGGACCGTCGCGCCACGCCATCCGCGTCACCGTGACCGCCGCGAGATCGATCAAAGCCGCATTGTTGTCGGGATCGACGCCGAGATGGTCCACGATTTGGCGAAGCATCCCCGGGTCAAACTGACCGTCTCCACCGGGAGGAATGGGAGATCCGGACGATGCCGCCTTGCCTCGCCTTCGGCGCTGTCTACGCCGCGGAGCCTGTGGTTCGAGTCTCCCCCAGGCCCACCACTCGTCCGATGGGTAGGTCTCACATACCGCCTGACCTGGGTGTTTGGCGGTTCGCATCCTCAGATTCAGTGATCTTAGTAACGCTAGGTTCACAATTTGCAAATGTCAGCCAGGGCTTCGGCGAGATCGTGAACGAGGGTCGCGGTGCCTGGGACGGGGCCAGCGCGGGCCGGCGGGCCACCAGCACACGACCTGCTCACGTGCACCGAGCGGCGTCTTGCCAGCACCCGCTGGGCACCGAGGAGTCCGCACCGAGCCGCCAGGTGCCGGCCATCCCGTTCGGCTAAGCCACGAATGATCGCTCGCTGGTCGCTCCTGTGCTTCCGCCAGCATGCACGAGAGCCACCAGACAGCGACCATGCCGCGTTCAGCCGGCTGCGCCAGCCGCGTCCGCCCGCAGCAGGACCTCGGCAAGCTCGACCAATGATCCTTCTGCGGGCACCGACCAGCGCGCCGGCCCCTGGACTGCGACAGGTGCCTGCTCCCAAGCGGCCTGTCGCCAGATTTCCTGTACGAGGGTGGACGGCGCGTACTGACGCCCGTCCACGGCCCAGACCAACGGCTTCGAGCGGCTGTTCACCCAGGTTGCCTCAGCCCGCCGCGGATCTGCCGCCAACCAGCCCCCGACCGCGCGTTCTTCGGGCTTGCTGATCGTTGAGAACACCAGCCGGGTGCCATCCTTGATCCTGCGTGCATCGACCAGGATCCCCACCGTGTTCGGCCGCCGGGTGCGGCGGGCCACCTTGGCCGGGTTGTAGTCGTCTGGGAGTACAGGGTCCGGACGATCCGTGCTCATGTCCCACAGGACCCGCTTTACCAGCGGCCGACACCGGTCGGCAGAGGTCAGGGTGCTGCCGATGAAGGAGTTCTTTCCGAAGCTCTCATCAATGCGTAGCACCAGCCAGCCGACCGCCTGCTCGACGAGGGTCGACACGTCGCTGAGCCGCGCGAGCCAGTCCTCGTCAGGGTCGTCGGCACCGCTCAGCGTGATGTGGGCGAAGACAATGTGTGTCACAAGCAGATCGCCGTGTTCGGCGACGGCTTCCGCGCGCCCGCGCCGCCGGTTACGGCTCTCGTGTAGCCCCTCCTGTACCGCTCGGAGCGTCTGGACGCAGCGCCAGATCCGCAGCGCTGAAGGGCGGCGTCCGAACAGCTGGGTGTA
>NZ_CAAAFO010000105.1:0-5981 GCF_900634715.1 Candidatus Protofrankia californiensis
ACGTGGTTGGCGAACAGGTGGTAGTGCTCCTTCTTCGCCGACCACGGCGCCCAGTTGTGGTCGAACAGCAGCATTGCGCCGAAGCCGCCCTTCGACTGCTCCCAGAGCCGCTCGATCTGGTTGATGGCGTCCTCGTAGGTGCCGATGACGCCGGTGCCGCTCTCGACGACCCACTCGATGCGTTCCTTGGTCGTCTCGCCCTCGACCTTCATCTGAGGCGTCGACGCGGTGTGCTGTAGGTAGTCGCACCAGGCGTCGATGCCGTGCTCGACGTCCTTGAGCGCCTGGTCGCGTGTCGCCGCGATGTGGAAGGGAGCCACGAGCCGCCAGCGGCTGCGGTCCGGCGTGTGACCGAACTCTGCCGCCCGCTCGGTGAGCGTGCCCCAATGGTGGCCGACGGCGTCGAACCCGCCGGCGCTGGTCGCGCCGATGGAGATCATGCCGAGGTCGTGCTTGCCGGCCAGCCGGGGGCCGGACGGGCTGACGATCGCCGCCGTCGCCACCTCGAACAGGGGGTTCGTGTACGTGTCGAGCTGCAGGCGGGCCTCTACGAGCTTGTAGCGGGGCGTCTCGATGGTCAGCGGCTCATCCTCGGTGAGCAGGTGCATGAGGACCGCGGTGTCCTGCTCCAAGGCGTCCCGCTGCTCGCTCGCCTCGATGCCGATCATGTTGGCGTCCGTGCTCAGCGCGCCTGGCCCCAGACCCAGCATGGCGCGTCCCCGGGTCAGGTGGTCTAAGAGCACCATCCGGTCGGCTACCCACAACGGGTTGTGGTAAGGCAGCGACAGCACGCCGGTTCCCAGCCGGATGGCCTTGGTCAGGTTTGCCACGTGCGCGATGAACATCAGCGGGTCGCCGATGGGTTCGACGCCGCACGAGTGATGTTCGCCGAACCACGCCTCCTCGAAGCCCATGTTGTCCATGAGCTGGACGATTTCGACGTCTCGCTGGAGCGAGTAGGTCGGGTTCTGTTTCACGGGCACGTGATGCGGTGGGACGAACGCGCCGAAACGTAGCCGCCGACGGGTCATGTCAGGTGCTCCTCTCTGGGGTGTGCCCCCAGGGTCACGGTTGCGACGTCGGTCACACCGGCGCCCGCAGGCAGACCACCACGTCGGGAGGGAGTATGTCAACGTTTAAGTTGACGAGAGATCATGGACTCTCAATGTCGTCGACGCCGACGTTGACCCGATCACCGTTACCCTCTAACGTCAACGTTCATGTTGATGACATGGGTGGTGCGGACGCGTCCTGTGCGCCCGGGCCCGCGAAGGACGGGTCATGAGCCTCACGGGGCGGACGGTCGGCGTGACGCTGGCGGGACCGGGACGGGCGTGCCCGCGGCGAACCGCGCGCACCGTCGCCGTCCCGGCAGACGGCGCCGCGCGCGAGTGGCTTCGCCGACCGGGCCGCGTCTTCCCGCTCCGAGCGCGTGCGGGAGGGGCCCACGTACGAGCCGGACCGACCGAGACCCCCGTCGACCTCGTTCGCGCGTGTCAACGCTAACGTTTACAAGTCTGGTCGGGGAGATCCACGTTCGTTCCGTGATCTTGCAAGCTATCACAGGAGAGACATGACGCAGCGTGACAGAACGACCTCGTCTCCCGACTCCCCGGTCGACGTCATCGTGGTGGGTGCCGGGTTCGCCGGCCTGGCCCTGCTTCGTTCGTTCCGGGACGAGCGCGGGCTGACTGTCACGGTGATCGAGGCCGGCGACGACATCGGCGGCGTCTGGTACTGGAACCGCTACCCCGGGGCCCGGTGCGACGTCGACAGCACCGACTACTCGTACTCCTTCTCGCCGGAGCTGGACGCGACCTGGGACTGGACCGAGCGCTACGCCGCTCAGCCGGAGATCCTGAGTTATATCCACCGCGTGGCAGAGCTGTACGACCTGCGCCGCGACATCACCCTCGGCGTTCGGGTCACCGAGGCCGTGTACGACGAGCAGGCCGATCTGTGGGTGGTACGAGGCGACGACGGGTCGGTCGTCTCGGGTCGCTACCTGGTGATGGCCACCGGCTGCCTGTCCGCTGTGAAGCGCCCCGACCTCCCAGGTGTCGAGGACTTCACGGGAACGGTCCTCCACACCGCAGACTGGCCGAAGGACAAGGTCGACCTCGTGGGCAAGCGGGTCGGGGTGATCGGCACCGGGTCGTCCGGCATCCAGGTCATCCCCGAGATCGCCCCGGTCGTCGCGGAGCTGGTGGTCTTCCAGCGGACACCCACCTTCAGCGTCCCGGCGCACCACTACGTGCTGACCGACGCCGATCGGGCAGCCATCCGCACCGAGCTCCCCGCCCGGCGCGAGCGGCTCAGGCGCTCGTCGACGGGGCTCTCGGTGCCTGCCAACCCGCGGTCCGCCCTCGAGGTCACGGACGAGGAGCGGCAGGCGTACTACGAGGAGCAGTGGAACTCGGCGGGCTTCGGTTTCCTGCTGGCCTACTCGGACCTGCTGATCGACCAGGCGGCGAACGACACCGCGGCCGACTTCATCCGAGGCAAGATCGCGGAGCGGGTCGACGACCCGGCCACCGCGGCGCTGCTCAGCCCGCGCACCTACCCTTACGGGGCCAAGCGCCCGTGCGTCGACACGGGCTTCTACGAGACGTTCAACCGGCCCAACGTCACCCTCGTTGACATCTCCGCCTCTCCGCTGGTGAAGGTAACTGAGACGAGCCTGCACACGACGACGTCGGAGTACGGGCTCGACGTGATCGTCTTCGCCACCGGTTTCGACGCCATGACCGGTTCGCTGCTGCGACCGGACATCCGCGGCAGGGGCGGTCAGCCACTCCGCCAGCACTGGGCGTCCGGACCCCTCACCTATCTGGGACTCGCCTCAGCCGGGTTTCCCAACATGTTCGTGGTCGCCGGCCCGGGCAGCCCGTCGCTGCTCGGCAACGTGATGGTCTCCATCGAGCAGCACGTCGAGTTCCTCGCCGACCTGATCATGTCGTCACGGGCGGCGAAGACCCCGGTGATCGAGGCCGAGCCGGAGGCCGAGGCGGCGTGGGTCGCGCACGTGAACCGGCTTGCCCAGGGCACGCTCTACCTGGCCGCCGCCTCGTACTACCTGGGCGCCGAGGTGCCGGGCAAGCCCCGTGTCTTCATGCCCTATGCCGGCGGGCTGCGGCGCTACCGCAGGGAATGCGAAGAGGTCGCCGCCGACGGCTATCGCGGGTTTCGCCGCACGTCCACGGCAGAAGGGAACTAGATCATGCATGCTGACATGCGGCAGCCACGCTTACTGTGTATCGGCGGCTCGACGAGGCCCGGTTCGAGCTCCGAACAGGCCCTGAGGGTGAGCGCCGCCGCGGCACGCGCCGCGGGAGCCTCGATCGACGTGATCGCGAGCCGAGACCTGATGCTACCGATCTACGACACCGAGACCAGGGAGCGTTCGCCCCGGGCTGTCCGCCTGGTCGAGGCCGTGCGGGAAGCGGACGCCGTCATCGTCGCGTCGCCGGGCTACCACGGCGCGATCTCCGGAATGATAAAGAATGCGCTCGACTACATCGAGGACCTTCGGGACGCCGAGCGGCCCTACCTCGACGGCGTTCCCGTCGGTTGCGTGGCGGTGGCGTACGGGTGGCAGGCGACGGTCTCCACCCTGGCCGGCCTGCGAGCGACCGTCCATGCGCTCCGGGGATGGCCGAGCCCGCTCGGCGCGGCGATCAACGTCTCGAACCGAGTCTTCGACGAGAACGGTGAATGCGTCGACGACCAGACCCGCTTCCAGCTCGAGACCGTCGCGCGGCAGGTCGTCGCGTTCGCCGAGCGACAGAGCCCGGTGGGCCTGGCCGCGACGGGGCTGTAGCCGGCCGCGGCCGTGGGCCGGCTGGAGGGGTCTGTTGCGTTCAGTGGAGTCAAGCAGTGGAGTCAAGACATGCCAGGCCCCGCCGGGCCGCTGATCAGAGCGCATCTGTGGCTGTCGGCTCCCTTCGCCGAGCTCACCCTGGCGGTCTGATCACCGGCCTGACAGGGGTCCCTCGTGTCCTGCCCCCGCTCAACGCAACTGACCCACAGTGCTGGCTCGTCCGAGTGGCGGCCAGCCACCGCACGCGGATCCGGTATGGCTGATTACGCCCTGCCTCCAGCGGGCGGTGGCCTGCTGGAGGCAGGCGCGTACGGTGAGGATGTGGAAGGAAAGTCGGGGTTGCGCGACCGCGATGTCCGGGGCCGTGCCCGCAACGCTCGGCCGCGAGACGCGCTGGGGCGCCCGCTGGGGTACGGCGAGGCGGGGGTGGACTCGCTCCCTGTCGACTTGGTGGTGCCGCCGGTTGAGGCTCTCGCCTGGGCACAGCATTTGATCGAGTCGGGTCGGCCGTTTCAGGCTCATGAGGTGCTGGAGGCCGTGTGGAAGGTTGCGCCCGACGGGCAACGCGAGTTGTGGCGCGGTCTCGCCCAGTTTGCCGTGGGCCTGACCCACCTTGCCCGCGGCAACGACGTTGGGGCTGCGGCGTTGCTCCGACGCAGTGTCGACCACCTCGTGCCCTACGCGACCGCGCCGCCCTACGGGGTGAACGCCGCGGGCCTCAGCCGGTGGGCCGCGATGCTCGCCGACGAGATCGAACGTGCTGCGGTGAACGATCGCAGTCAGATGGCCGCTGTCGGGGCCTCCGTAATTCTCGCCGTGAGCGACGGCTGCGTCGATCCGGGGGCGTGAGGGCTGTCGGGCTGCCCTTCTGGACGCGCGGGTTGGGCGTGGGCCCGCGGCGGGTGCGTGTAGTGCTGACCTGCCGGCCTGAGGCCACCCCCGCCCGACCTTCGTCCGTCGAGCAATGTGTCGTGGCGTGCTCGGCCGAGCCCGCGGTGTCGAATAAGGAAACGGCGCCGGCATGGGGGTGATCGGCGGCGACGGGTCACGTGACAGTAGAGCGGGGTCTATAGCCGAGTATCCGGCTGGCGTGGTCGAGCGCGTTACGTATCGGTGGAGAAGGAAAGGAGGACGCAGAGTTCGCGACACGCCGACGTGTCGTCACATCGGCAGTTCCATTGCGTGGCGGGAAGCGGAGGGTCGATGCCGGCAGCGAAGCCCAGAGTGACGATCGAGTACTGCACCCAGTGTCGTTGGCTGCCTCGAGCGGTCTGGCTCGCCCAGGAGTTGCTCACGACCTTCGAGGGCGACCTGGGCGAGGTCGCCCTCCTGCCCGGTTCCGGCGGTGTGTTCGTGGTCCGTGTGGACGGCGCGATGGTCTGGGACCGCAAGGAGCAGGGCTTCCCTGAGCCTTCCTCCGTCAAGCGGATCGTACGCGATCATGTGGCGCCGGGTAGGGACCTGGGACACGTGGAGCGGTAACAGGCTCTTCCCATCTCCAGTTCTGGCATCCCACACGCTCGCGCAGAAGAAGTAGGGCCTTTGCAGCGCTACCTCGGCCGCCGGGAGTACTACCCCGAGACGCATGCCGCTATTGCAGGCATGGTCTCCGAGCCAAACCGTCTACAGGGTCGCGAAGCTCTGGATACCGGCGACCTTGTTCACCTCAGCTTTGATTTCTGGACACTCCTTGGAGGTCTTCTGGTCCATCTCGGCGCCGTTCGGAGTCACGCCCCGCTTGTCGTACCAGTTGTAGAGGTTGACGGTGAGCCGGGCCATTGCGCCCACCTGCGAACCGATCGCTTTGAGGTTGGGCAGCTCACTCTCCAGGTAGTCGCACAACTCTTTGGCCGAGACCGTCGACCCGCCGGCCTTCGGCGACTCGTCGGCCGATGCTGAGGGGTCATTCGTAGCCGGACCGCCAGCGTCGGTGTTGCCGCAGGCGGCAAGGGCGAGCGCGGCGGCACAGCCGATAGCAGCTATTTCAGCCTTGATCATCAAGATTGATCTCCAGGGGTGCGCCGAACCCGGCTGGGATCAGACCGAGTCATGCTGGTTCTTCCGGATCCCGGACGGCAAATGGTGTTGTCATCCGGCAACGTACCCGGGAGGGCATCCGTGGTGCGAGCCGCCGCCGGCGGCAGCCCCTGGACCCGCTACG
>NZ_CAAAFO010000105.1:6371-8664 GCF_900634715.1 Candidatus Protofrankia californiensis
CGTACCGCTTCAAGCAGCGGATGATCTCTCGTGGGGTCTTGCCTTCCGCGATACGTCGCTGCTGGTAAGCGTGAGTACGGGCGTCACAGCGCAGCCGGGTGATGACGATCCGATAAAGAGCGGCGTTGGCCTGGCGGTCCCCGCCACGGTTCCATGCGGTGCCGGTGGGTCTTACCGGACGAGGCCTTGATCGGACTGGCACCGCACAGGGCGGCGAAGGGCACTGTTGCGTTCACCGATTACCGACGATCTTGACTGCAGATCTTCCCGTCGATGGAGCCCATGTGACCGAATCACGGAGGCTTCAGACACCCCGGACCGGCTCTGGATGACGACTCCCCCGGAAGATTTACGGCCAAGATCGGCCAGTCTTGACGGATGCAACAGTGCCCGAAGGAGCCCACTAGGGAATCCCGGGTGCGGGTGTCCCGCGCCACGCCCGTACGAGGCCCTCGAGCTGCTTCGGTCCGCTGCCGTGCAGCACGATGTGGTCCACCCCGGCGTCGAGGTACTCCCGCAGGCGCGCCGCGCAGTGCGCGGCGGACCCGACGACGCACCCGGTCTCCACCCACTCCCGCGGCAGCTGCGTACCGAGCTCCAGGAGCTCGCTCCGGTGGAACTTCTGATCGGCCGTGCCGCCGCCCTGCAGCTCCTCCCGATGCAGCAGACGGTGCAGTGGCTCGGGGTCCCACCCGTTCTCGCGCAGGATGAGTTCGCCGACGCCGTCGAAGTCCAGATGCGTGATCATCCGTGCGTTGACGACTGCCAGCTCTTCCTCCGGCGACAGATCGGGAGCGGTGATGACGATCGCGTAGAGCTTCAGTGACCGCGGGTCGCGCCCGATCCGCTCGCACGCTTCGTCCAGGCGCCGGGACACAGCGGCGACGGCCTCGACGGTCAGCTCCGAGCCGAGGAAGACGCCGTCGAACAACCTGGCCGCGAGCGCCGTCGCCTTCGGCAGCGGGGACCACGCGCTCAGGATGAGCTGCGGCCGGGGCGCCGTCGGTGGATCGACCATGCGCAGGTTCGGGAACCGCCCCAGCGGACCGTCGTAGTCGATGGTCTCGCCGTCCCACAGGCGCAGCAGGATCGACGCGTAGTCCTCGAACGCAGCCATCTTCGGGACCGGCATGCCGTGGTCACCGAGGACCGACCCGAGGCCGCGGGCGAGCCCGAGCAGCAGCCGATCACCGAACGTCTCCTGCATCGTGGAACCCGCGGCCGCGGTCATCAGCGGATGCCGGCTCCCCGCGGCGATCGAGCCCATGCCCAGGCGGATCCGCTGCGTGCTCGCGGCGACCGCGCCGCAGAGCACCCCGAGCTCCTTCATGTCCAGCCGCTCGGCGATCCACGCGGAGGTGAGGCCGAGGCGTTCCGCGTCGATCGCCTCCGTGATCGCCCGGGCCGGGTCCTTCACCCGGCCCGGCAGCAGGTAGATCCCGAGCTCGTCGATCGGGTCCGGCAGGCCGCCACGCGACGGGGTGATCTCGCCGCCCCTCATCTCCTCTCGCACGTGCCCGCTCACCCCGCGTCCCGTCCCGGCGTCGTGGCGTTCCCGGTCAGCACGGAGCGGACGTCGCCGGGGACCTCACTCGGAAACCCGGTCATCCGGAACCACGCCTGCTCGCGCGCGCTCTGATGGGCGGCGACGCCCACCAGCAGTTTGCGAGCCGCGGCGCGGTCCTCAGCGCTGCCGTCGGCGGCGATCGCCGTGACACGCGCGTCGACCGCCACCTTCAGCGCCCGGGTCTCCGCCCGCAGGAGCGCGAGGTCGGGGATCGCCGAGGGGTTGGGGGCCGGGACGGCGTGCGCGTCGGTGGCGGGGACGGACGACAGCGCCGACAGGCGGTCGAGCAGCTCGCGGTACTCATCGCGTTCGGTCGCCTCGTAGAGGGTCTCGGACTCCTGGACGTCGAGCACCCAGTCCAGGGTCGCCAGGACAAGACCGGCCTGCTCCTGGACGAAACTGTCGTCGGCAGGCAGCGCCGGGACAATCGACTTGGCCATCGCCGAGCGGATGCCCCGTAACTGCTGCGAGACGGTGGGGATCATGGTTCAGGCTCCTTCGAGAACACGGTTGAGCTCGGCCATGGATGACGCACCGAGGCCACTGAGGAAATTCATCATCACGTCGAGGTGCGTCATGCGGTCCTCGGCGATCCGGACACCCGATGCGCTGGTGGCCACCACCACCCAGTACATGTTCAGCACGGTGTAGTAGCGCAGCCGTTCCGGGTCTACGGAGAGGCCCGAGAGGCGTTCGTACTCCGCGATAAAGGTCTCCGCGTCGACG
>NZ_CAAAFO010000105.1:8986-11704 GCF_900634715.1 Candidatus Protofrankia californiensis
TCGTCGTCCAGGTGGCCCCAGCCGCCGAGCATCGCGTACGCCAGGTCGTGGTGCCGATCGCCGAGGTGGCCGAGCTCCCAGTCGAGGATCGCCGTGATCTCGCCCGTGTCCTCGTCGAACAGGAAGTTCCCGTTGCGGTAGTCGCCGTGCACGATCGAGATCCGGTCGATCGGCGGGCGGTTGTCCCACAGCCACTGGCGGGTCAGCATGACCGTCGGGTGCGGCTCGAAGGAGTCCTCCTCCCACACCCGGTCCCACATCCCGAGCCGCCAGTCGACCCCCTGCGTCGTGCCGGCCGCCGGCACCCCGAAGGCGTCCAGGGCGACGGTCGACGGGTCCAGGGTGTGCAGCGTGGCCAGGTGGGCGACGAACTGGGGGGCGAGCTTGGCCCGCAGCTCCGGCCCGTAGGCCGTGCCGAGCCCGGACGCCTTGCGCTCGCCCTTTGTCGGCGCGGCGACACCACGGGCGAAGCCGCAGACCATCGCGGGCTCGCCCAGCTCGGCGCGGTCCTGGGTCACCCAGTAGGCGCGCGGCACGGGCAGGATGCCGTCGAGGGCCCGCAGGAGCTGGAACTCGCGAACGCGGTGCGTCTCCACGACGGAGGCGGGCGGGTTCATCCGCAGCACCATTCGGTCGCGGCGCGGCTCGCCGTCCTCCGTCCACTCGAGGTCGAAGCTGAACTGCTCCTTCGACGCGCCGCCCGGCAGCCGGGCGAGGCCGCTGATGGTGAAGGGGCCGTCCAGCCGGTGGGCGAGGAAGGCGTGGAGGCGCTTGCTGATGTCCTCCACGCTGCGGGCGGTGTGCACGTCGTGCCCCCGGCGTCGCAGCTTCGTGCTGAGGACCTCATCGACGGTCGGTTCGACGGGGTGGCGCCGACGCAGCTCCTCGATGCGCCGCTCCACGCCCTCCGAAGCACTCGTGATCGCGTGTTCCGTGATGACCATGGCCGGAAGTTAACACCGGCCATTTCGGGCACAACAGAGTAGAAACCTACTCTGTCTGGGCGCAGACGAGCGGGCGTCCGCGGACGAGTGCGGGGACGACACGCGCGGCGCGTTGCCCGTCGGCGCGGTCAGCGGAGAAGGCGCGCCAGGTCGGTCCGCCGGGACACGCCGAGCTTGTGGTACACGCGCTGCAGGCGGTTGCCGACGGTCCGCACGGATAGCTGCAACTCGGCCGCGATGTCGCGGTCGGTGTGTCCCGCCGCGGCCAGCAGCGCCGTCTCACGTTCGGCGTCGGTCAGCCGCACCCGCGACTCGATCGGCGCGAGCGCTGGGGTGACGGCGCCCTCGCAGCGCGCCGCGAGCACCGCCGCCCGGTGCAGCCCGGCATCCGCACGGCGGACGTCGCCTGCCCGGCGCCAGGCGACCGCAGCGTCGGCGGCGGCCTCGGCGGCCAGCAGCTCGGCGTCGAGGTGTTCAAAGGTCGTGGCGGCCACGTCGAGCGCGAGCGGGTCCTCCTCGGCGAGGGCAACGACGTGCGCGGCCCGCGCTGCGACGAGGTCGCCCTCCAGCTCCCGGGCGAGCGCAACGAGGTGGTCCACGACCTGGCGCGGCGCCCCGAGCCTGCCGATGTCGTGGAGCGCGGCTGCTGCGCCGGTGCGGTCGCCGATCTGCTCGCCCACCTGAGTCGCGCGGGCGAGCAGCTCGCGGCCCTGAGCGATCCGCCCCTCGGCCACGGCCGTCCACGCTTGGGCCGCGAGGTGGTCGGTCCAGCTCCACCGCGGCTGCTCGATCCCGAGGGCGTCGATGGCCGCGAGGGAGCGCCGCGCCTCCGCGGCGTCGCCGGCGAGGGCCTGCGCCTGGGCCAGGAGTGAGAGCAGCGTATGTCGGACCCCGACCCGCCCGAGCCGATGCAGCAGGGTCGCCGCCTCCCGAGCGTCACGGGTCGCGGGGCGGACGTTGCCGCGATCGCGGACGGTGCGCGACAGGTTCCAGAGGAACCAGGCCCGAGCCTCGCTGCTGCCTTCGTCAAGGCCGCGTTGGTGCTGCTCGCGGGCCAGCCGCTCGGCGTCCGCGAACCGACCCGCCTGCACGAGGACCTCACAGCGGGCGTGGAGGTTGAACCACGGGTACCAGTCGTCAGGTTCCGTCAGGGCGACGCCGGCCGCATACGCGCGGTCCGCCACATCCAGACCCTCGCGTAATCGGCCGAGGCGCCCGAGGCCGAACGCGCCCACGACGCCCATCCACACGAGCGACCGTCCCTGCGCCCCGGTCAGCAGCGGCTCCAGGACGCGCACCGCGGCCCGCGGCCCCTCGCTCCCCAGCACCAGCCCGGCGCGGTGGCTCGAGACCTCCGTCCGCAGGCCGGCATCGGCGATGGCCGCCTCCGCCTCCTCGGCGACGCGTAGTCCGTCCTGCATCCGGCCGAGCGAGAGCCACAGGACGTCGATCCGGGCGATCGCCGCGCGCGCACGCTCCTCGTCGTTCGCCACGCAGCCCGCGAGCTCCGCGAGCTCACGCTCGGCCGCCTCCCCCCGTCCCTGCAGGGCGGCCGTCTGGGCCGCGAGCAGCCGGCCGTCGAAGCCGGCCCCCGCCTCGACGGCGGCACGTGCCAAACGTTCGGCGAGCGTGAAGTCATAGTGCCACCGGGCCGCGCGCGCGGCCTCGAGCAGCACGTCGGGTTGTCCACCGCCGCCGTCGAGGCGCCAGAGCCCGATCCGCAGGAGGTCGTCGCGTCGGCGGCATCCGGCCCGCTCGACGATGGTGGCGAGGG
>NZ_CAAAFO010000105.1:12260-14969 GCF_900634715.1 Candidatus Protofrankia californiensis
AGCGGGCCATCGCGCCGACCCGCACGGCTGATGTCTGCGCCCGCAGCACGTCTGCGTAGATGGGATGGCCGAGACGAATCTGCAGACGGCGGCTGTCGAACGCACTGACAAGCAGGCCCTCCTGCTCCAGCTCCTCGACCAGGCGCTCGGCGGCCAGTGCGTCGAGCTCCGCGCCCCCGAGCGGTTCGCCGTAGGCCGTCAGCTCCAGCAGCGCTCGGGCGTCGGGGGAGAGGCCGGCCAGGCGGGCGTCGACGAACTCGACGATCCGGTCCGAGGGCGCCGGCGCTCCGGTCATCCGCCACACCCCACCGTCGCGGACCAGGGTGCCGTCCGCCAGCGCGCCACGCACAAGCTCCCGGAGGAACAGCACGTTGCCCTGGCAGCGAGCGGTTAGCTCGGCGACGGCGGCACGGTCGATCTGATCCCCCAGGACCGCTGTCAGCAGGTCGTCGATGACGCTGTCGGCCAGATCGCTCAGGCGGAGCCGGATCGCGAGGTCGTCCTTCCACAGCGAGGTCACCGCCGCGGGCGTCGGCTCTCCCGTCCGGACCGTGGCAACCACGAGCACGGCGTCCGCCGACACGAGCTGCTGGATCAGGCCCGCCGACGCCTCGTCGAGCAACTGCGCGTCGTCGACGAACAGCAGCAGGCGGCCCACGCCGCCACGGTTGACGAGGGCGTAGGCCGTCCGCCGCAGCAGTCCCTCGAACGAGTCCGCCGGTCCGATCCCGTCCGTCGGCTCGGGCGCGGCTAACAGGGGTGCGAAGGCCCCGAACGGAGTCCGCGCCACGGAGCGCGTCGCCGTCACCCAGCGCGCCTCGCGGCCGGCCGCAGCGGCGATCCGCATCGCCTCGCGGGCCAGGCGGGTCTTACCGACGCCGGCGGCGCCGACGATGATGACGCTGCGCGGTGCCGCACCGGTGAGGGCGCGGGTCAGCACGTCGAGTTCGGCGTCCCGGCCGATCAGGGGCCAGGCGTCCGGGGGCAGGCCGGCGGGCGCGGGCGATGGTCGGCCGGTGACCGCCCGCTGTCCACGATGCATCGGACCCACCCCCTCTGCTTCGTTGCGCGAGGCCCCTACGGCGACGATGTTCTCACGTTGTCCGCCCGCGGGATCCGGTCCGTGACCGGAACCCGTCCGTAGGCCCTGACCAGGGCTTCTGCGCTGCGCGTCAGCGCACCAGGCGATCTATACGCCTTCCGTCCAACCGTGGCGGGCACGGGGTGGCTGGTGTGGCCGGGTTCGGTGGCGGCGGATGAGTGGGCGGTGCCAGCGCAGGATCCTTTCCGGGCGGACCAGCGGGATCGGCTGTGAGGTGCGGGGCGAGGAACTGACGTTCGCGGACCGGGAAGAGATCTCCAGGGGATTGGCGGGGGCTTTTTGATTACCGCGTGGTCCAGGAGATGGCAAGGGCGGGCCTACCGATTCTCACCTGCGACGCCACAACGTCATAGGCGGTCTGGGAAGTATGGCGGCAGAGGCCGTCGCCGAGTCTGGCTGCGGTGTTCTCTTCCGGCGGATCGGCATTCTCGACAGATACAGTACGTGCCAGGGCGATGTCATTTACCAGCGAAGAGAGGTCGGCTTCCCTGGTATCGATGAGATCCGTCGCTGGCTGAAGGAACACGCGAAATGACACGTGAAGTCGTCATCGTCGACCGCGAGTGCGGCCGTCTCCTAGCCAGATCACTTGCCTGGCGGCACCAGACCTATAGCAGTGCCCGCAGGTCTTCTACGGTCAGGCCCGCGTCCACGAGTATCTGACGAAGCGTGCCCTTGGGCACGTCGCGGCCGGCGTGAACGGGAACGGTGACGTCATGTCCATCGGGGTCAGGATTACGGAGCCGGTGATGGCTGCCTTTGACCCGGATCAACTCGAAGCCAGCCTTCTGCAACGCTCTGACGACGTCCTTGCCGGGCACCGACGGGGACCGGCAGCATCAAGCGACGTCGACCATGATAGTGAGCTCCTCTGGAGCGCCGTCATCCTCGAGAACCATGACGACGGCATCACGCAGATCCGCCAGCGCCTCTTCCCGGGTGTCCCCACTGCCGTTGCACCCGACGCGACCGACATAAGCGTGGGCACACCAGATACCGTCCTCGTCCTGCCCCACCGAGTAGGGGATGTGCACCGCCCGGCCCATGGTCGTCAGGATACGCCGCGCACCAGTTCTCGGCGGCGCCGTGCACTGCGCCTGCCCGATCGGAGAGCCGGGTCGGTGTCTCCAGCCAGATCGGTGGTTGCAGGCCTCCAGCGGCCCGGCCGCTGGCCTTGCTGTCGGAGACACCTCGATCTCCGCCGTGCAAGGCCAGGTGCCGGGTGCCAGGCATCACCCGAAACGGACGGGCCGACAGCTGGAACGACCAGGGGGCGAACCGGCTCTGCCGGCCCACTCCTGGCAGGGGCGGCTGTGGATGGACGGCCGCGATCGGCTCGACCGTGGTGGGTGCCCACCAGCACGCCGCCGGTGTACGGCGCGCCCCCGTACCAGGACATCGCGCCTGAGCGTCTGGCGTCGGCGGTGTTGTCGGCCCGCACCCTGAGGGCTACGTCGCATGACGAGAAATCCGACGTCGACAAGCCGATCAGGGAAGGGATGCGCTGGGTCGTTCCCCTGGCGGGCTGGCCACGAAGATTCCCCTGGCTGCCGACAGTCGCTGCCGGCCCCTGGCGTGGGTGACCAGCGTCGGGCAGCGCCACGACA
>NZ_CAAAFO010000105.1:15287-20171 GCF_900634715.1 Candidatus Protofrankia californiensis
GACGCACGATCGAGGCGACTGTCCCCGAGCCGGCCGGGCCGGTCAGGAACAGGGTCCGGCGCGGATGGTGAGGTGGACGGCCACCTGTCTTTGACGCTGAGGCCGACGCGCTGCGCAACGTCGTCGCATGTGCCGTCAACAGGCTTCAGGAACACCGGCCGTTTCTCGATCCCGGCGGGCACGACACGTGCCGTACCCGCTCGGACACCTTCGGGTCTCGAGGGAATCTCGGGGACGACCCGCGAACGATCAATAGATTCCCACCGCACGCACGTGCGGAAGACGGGCTAATGGGTGGGCGCGGTGGGAACGTTCACACGGGGATAGACGTCGCCACGTCCGGCGGCAAGCCTGTCCGTGGGCAGCCGGATGCGGGTGCCGTCCCGCACCCCGGGTGGATGCGGGAGGACTCAGCTTTTTCTGAGGCCGTCACATTTCTGAGACCGTCACAAACGATCTTCGGAAAAGAATTCGGGCTGGCGCACCGTTCCCTGCCGTACGCGTTCGCTCTCACCGGCGAGCCGTCACACGAGGTGTTCTGCGAGCTGACCGCGCCGGGTGGCGGGACATGGCGGTACGGGCCGCCGAACGCCGAGTCCACCGTCACCGGTCCGGCCGGCGACTTCTGCAGCGGGAACCCCCTGGTTCCAGGATCAGCGGTGTAGATCGACCGAATGTACGCCGTGGGACGCGGACGCGGTCCCGGCGGGTGCGACGGGGTGTTCGCGCTGGTCGGGCACGGTCGTCCGGTCGATGAGTTGCTTGCCCTCGACGTCGATGTCGGGCAGGAGCCGGTCCAGCCATGCCGGCAGCCACCAGGCGCGTCGTCCCAGCAGGGACATCACCGCCGGTACCAGGGTCATCCGTACGACGAACGCGTCGACGAGCACGCCGAAGGCGAGCGCGAAGCCCATCGACTGGATGATTGCTTGGTTGGACAGGATGAACCCGGCAAAAACGCTGATCATGATGATCGCGGCTGCGGTGACGACCCGGGCGCTGTGCCGGAAGCCGGTGACCACCGCGTCATCCGCTTCGAGGCCGTGGACGAACTCTTCACGCATCCGGGTGACCAGGAATACTTCGTAGTCCATGGCCAGACCGAACAGGACACCGATGAGGAAGATCGGCAGGATGCTGACGATGGGACCGGTCGTCTCGACACCGAAGAGGTTTATCAGCCAGCCCCACTGGAACACGGCCACGACCGCACCGAAGGTGGCGACGACGCTGAGCAGGAATCCCGCGGTCGCCTTCAGCGGCACGAGGATGCTGCGGAAGACCAGGACGAGCAGCACGAACGCCAGGCCGACGACGACCGCGAGGTAGGGCAGGAGGGCGTCGGAGAGCTTCTCGGACACGTCGATGTTGATCGCGGTCTCGCCGGTGATCGAGGTGCTGGCGCCGGTGGCGGTCTTGATCGTGTCTGCCTGGCCGCGGATGGTGTGCACCAGATCCTCGGTGGCGGCCTCGCTCGGTCCGGAGGTGGGGGTCACAGAAAGCGTCGCGGTGTCGCCCGCGCGGTTGAACGTCGGCGCGGTCACCGTGGCCACGCCCGGCAGTCCGGCGACGGTACGGGAGACCTGCTCGACCGCCGCGTGCGGATCGGCGCTGGACGAGCTGTCCACCACCAGCAGGAGAGGACCGTTGAAGCCTGCTCCGAACCCGGCGGTGAGCTGGTCGTAGGCCTTGCGCTGGGTGCTGTCCGGCGCGGCCGTGCTGTCGGTGGGCAGGCCGAGCCGCAGATCGGTCGCGGGTACGGCCAGCAGGCCCAGGGCCAGGACGGACAGCGCGACGGCGACGCCGCGACGCCGCACGATCAGGCGTGACCACCGCTCGCCCATCGTGGGGGCGGCGCTGTCGCCTTCGGGGTCGCGGGCACGCAGCCCAGGGATGCGGCCGCCCACGAGTCGCCGGCCGGCGAAGCCGAACACTGCGGGCAGCAGGGTGAGCGCGATGACTACGGCGACGGCCACAGTGCCGGCGGCGGCGAGCCCCATCGACGTCAGGAACGGGATACCCACGACCGATAGCGCGGCCAGTGCGATGACGACGGTCAGACCGGCGAACACCACCGCCGAACCCGCGGTGCCCACCGCGCGACCTGCGGCTTCCTCACCGTCGAGTCCGAGGGAGAGTTCGTGCCGGTAGCGGGAGGTGATGAACAGCGCATAGTCGATACCGACTGCCAGACCGAGCATCAGGGCGAGCGTCGAGGTGCTGGAGCTGAGATCGATGAACCCGGTGGCGATCTGGATGCATCCCATGCCAATCATCACGCTGAGTAGCGCGGTCAGCAGGGGGAGTCCGGCCGCGACGAGTGAGCCGAAGGTGATGACGAGTACGACGGCGGCGACGACCAGGCCGATGACCTCGGTGAGGCTCTGTTCGGGCGCCCCTTCCACCGCGGTGCCACCGAACTCGACGCTGATCCCGGCGTCGCGGGCTGCCTCGGCGGCGGCGAACAGACTCTGTCTGGAGTCCTCGGTGACTTCGATCGGTTGCACGGTGTAGGCGACCTGCGCATAGGCGGTGCGCCCGTCCTGGGAGACGTCGTCGTGGGTGAACGGATCGCTGACCTGGGCGACCTGTGGTGTGGCGGCGATCCGGTGGATGACCTCGGCGATGGCCTGTTCGTGCGCTGGATCAGTGAGCAAACCCTCCGGAACAGTGAAGACCACGCGTGCGGTGGCCGCATCGGCCCCCGCGCCAGGCATGCGTTCCTCCAACAGGTCGATCGCCTTCTGGGACTCGGTCCCCGGGATGGAGAAGGCGTCGGAGGTCTGGCCGGACAGGGTCGCCGCGCCGGTTCCCATGAGGGCCAGCAGCACGACCCACAGGGCGATGACCAGCCGCCGGCGGCGGTAGGCCGCGCGTCCGAGCCGGTACAGGTAGGTGGCCAACGGATCTTCTCCTCGGGTGGGAAGGTGGTGCAGCTACGCGTCGCTTGCCGGAGTCACTAGCCGATCGTCAGGTTTCATCGAGGGGGAAAGCTAGCCGTTCGTCAAGGAAATAGCAAGCCGATTGGCTAGTAGATGACCTGTCGTTCGGCTAACATTAAGATCGACGGTGTGCAAGGATGCCTCCACGGCGGACCTGTTTCGCAGGATGATGGCTGGTGGCGGCATCCAGGTCGCCCGAACAGGCAGGAGGTCGAAGGCGGTGCCGACACAGCTTGAACCGGCAGTTCCCCGGACGGGAGCGGGGCGGGAGAAGCTGCTCGTGGCGGCCTTGGACCTGTTCGCCGAGCGAGGCGTCAGCGGAACCTCGCTCCAGATGATCGCGGACGCGCTCGGTGTGACAAAGGCCGCCGTCTACTACCACTACAAGACCAAGGACGACATCGTCCTCGCGGTGGTCAGCCCGGGGATGGAGGAGCTCGCCGTGATCGCGGGCGACGCCGAGCGGAAGCGTTCCCGTGCCGCTCAGGTCGAGACCGTGCTGGTCGGCATCGTTGACCTGATCGTTCGTAACCGGTCCCTCTACGCCGTCCTGCAGGGCGATCTCGCGGTCGCGCACATCCTGAGCGAACACAGGGCGTTTCCTGAACTGGGTACCCGGCTCATGGCGTTGCTCGCAGGACCCGATCCCGATCCCGGCACCATCGTGGCCGCGAGCATGCTGCTCTCCGGGTTGCGCGAAGCCGGGTTCGGACCTCGGGTCGCGAGCATCAGCGATGAGGAGCTACGCGGTCACATGCTCGACTGCGCCCGGCGCCTGCTCCGTCACCGCCGGCCGCCGGCCGCCACCGCCTGACATCTCTTGTGAGGATTGCGACACGGCGCATCGGCCGAGGAACAAAACATCAGAAGGCCGCCGGTCGCAGGGAGGCCTGTGTGCCAGATCTAGACCTGGCGTAAACCAGTGCCGCGGCCGGCCGACGGTAGAGCCTCGTCCGGTGCCACCGGCCAGTCCTGCGGCGAGGGCCCGAGCGCGTGTAGTTGTTCCACCTGCAGGCGACACCAGGGTGATATCGGGAGCGAACCGGTCAGTACGTCGTCGGAGAACTTCGACCACGGGAGCCAGTACGCCTGCGCGACCTCCTCCGGGTTGATCCGGAAAGTTCCCGATGCCTGCGTGAAAAACACTGGACAGATTTCGTTTTCTACCGTGCCGTCGTCCATCACGCAGCGGTAGCGGAACATCGGTAGCGCGAGGTCGATACGCTGGATGTGCAGGTTCAGCTCTTCGGCCAGCCGTCGTGAGATCGCCGTCCGGAAGTCCTCACCGGGTGCCGGATGCCCACAGCAAGTGTTGGTCAACACCCCTGGCCACGTTCGTTTCGCGAGAGCGCGCCGAGTGACGAGTACGTGGCCGGAGGCGTCGAAAACATAGCAGGAGAATGCCAGGTGTAAAGGCGTTCGAGGCCCGTGGACAGTCGCCTTCGGAGCGGCCCCGACAGCATCCCCGGAAGGGCTGAGAAGAACGACGAGCTCTGGCGCTCTTCTTTTCGTCTCATCCGACCCGTGGGAATCAAGTGAAGGGGATGCCCTGTCATGAGGTTGAGGATGAGGATGATTCATGGAAGTCATGATAGCATTTTCTTCCGACTGGCGTTCCCGTCGGAACGCATTGCTTAAATCGAGGAGGCCGAGGCTTCGTATCCGGCTGGTCCACCAGGCTCCACGGGCCGCACCGGCCGACGGCCGCACAGGTGGAACAGGTGGAGCGGGTCTTGATTTTTCGGGCAGGGCATGGGGGAGCGAGACCGCAGAGCCGGCGCCGATGCTCACACTGACGGACGTGGTGTACGGACAGCGTGAACTCAGGTGCCCCGCTGCCTGTTGTCATCTGCGATCAGCCCATAAGCACGGGAGATGATTGCCGCCGGGGACTGCCCCGAGGAAATTCCTGCCATCTATCCTGGACCGGTCGGCTTCGTTC
>NZ_CAAAFO010000106.1 GCF_900634715.1 Candidatus Protofrankia californiensis
CCGCCATGTCCTGCTTTCCCATAACGCAACAGACCCCGCCTTGGCTGTCCGAGGGTGGTGGTGCCGCTGTCGCGTGACGCCTGCGGCTACCCTTGCCTGGTGAGGTCCATCGCGGGAGTGGAGATCGACGAGGCCCGCCTGGCCGCGATCTGCGATCGGTACGGGATCGCCGAACTCCAGCTGTTCGGCTCTCAGGCGCGCGGCACCGCGACCGCCGACAGCGACATCGACATCCTGTACACCCTTCAGCCTGGCCGGCGTCTGGGCTGGGACATCGAGCAGCTCGCCGATGACCTCGCCGACCTGTTCGGACGGCCCGTCGACCTGGTCTCCGTTCGCGGACTCCACCCATTGCTACGGTCGTCCGTCCTGGCTGAAGCACGGCCCGTGTATGCGGCGTGACGCCCTCCTTCTCGGTGAGATGATCGAAGCAGCCGACCAGGCGCAGAAACTCACCGACGGGATCACCACCGGCGGTCTGGAGGCGGACCGCCAGCGCCGCGACGCGCTCCTGTGGAACTTCACCGTGTTCGGCGAAGCCGCCAGCCAGCTCTCCGAAGAGATCACCAAACAGTTTCCAGACATCGCCTGGAAGCAGCCTGTGCGGCTACGCAACCGGATCGTCCACGGCTACTGGTCCGTCGACCTCGAGATCCTGCACACCGCGGCCAGGGAGCAACTACCCCAGTTCGCCGCCGACCTGCGCCGGGTACTCGCATCTGTCGGCGAAGGCACCTGAATCCGCTGAGGGCTGGAGCGTAGCGGCCTGGCCACCTGTGACGACTGGCTCGCGGCTGCGGTCAAGGATGCCGAAACCACAGTGATCGACCCACATGACAGCTCACGCCACCGGTCGTCGGAACGCGCGGCCGTCGCGTGGGTGATACCGGGATCCGTCCTCGATCATACTGTGTGACCTGCGAGAATGAGTTCACCGGAGAGGGTGACCGGTGGTGGGGTAATGGTTCGAGTCGCCCCTCGGACACGTTCCTTACGCCTACCAGGTGCTGATCGGGTTGTGACTCGATCAGCACTTTGCGTTGTGCGGGCTGGTAGGTCATCCTGACTCCCAGTGCGGTGTATACGGCTGCCTTATCGTCGGGGTCGGCGTCGCGGAGGGCTTGGCGGAGGTCGTCGAACCGTGCGATGAGGGCCTCGATCTCTTTCTCGGTCAGGTGCCGGTGGGAACGGGGCGGGTCGCTGGCCAGCAGGGTGTGGGCGGCGGCGCGGCGGGCCTGGATCTCGGCGGTCCAGGTGGCGACCATGGCGGGGTCGGCGCCGGCTTCCAGCGCGGCTCGGTACCGGGCCAGCTTCTGATCGCATTCGGTGATCTCGCGGCGGGCGGCGGCCTGTCGCGAGTCCTCGGCGGTCTGGTCGGGTTGGGCGCGGGCTATCACCTGGATGGTCTCGCTGACGTGGTGGGGCGCGAAGCGGGTGTAGAGCCAGTCGTCGAGGGGGCCGACGAGCGCGGTCTCGCGGAGGTACACGTTGCCCGGATGGTGGATCTTGTTGGCCAGGGCGTATTCGTAGGGGAACCGGCAGCGGTACTGCGGGGTGTCGCGGATCCAGTTGCCTTGCATCTTGCGGCCGCACAGTCCGCAGTAGAGCAAGCCGCGGAGCAGGTACCGGCGTGGGGTGCGGCGGGGGCTGCGTTCGTCCGGTGGGGTGAGCCGGCGGGTGGCGAGCCGTGCCTGGACCTGCTGGAAGAGGGTGCTGTCGATGATCGCCGGGTGGGCGATGTCGGTGGACCAGACCCAGGCGGTGGTGTCGTTCCAGCGCAGCTTGGTCTGATGTCCCTGTCCGACGTCGTCGACGTCGATGAGCACCTCGTCCTTGCGCTGTTTGTTCCAGACCTGCCGGCCGGTGTAGCGGGGGTTGGTCAGGATCACGCGGATGGCGCCTTTGGACCAGGCGATGCCGTCGCGATGCCGGTTGCGGGCTGGGTCGTGCGCGGACGGGCAGGGGATTCCGTCCGCGGTCAGTCCTTCCGCGATCGCGAACATCCCTCGCCCCGCGAGGTATTCGGTGAAGATCCGTTTGACGACCGGGGCGCTGTCCGGGTCGGGTTCCAGCCGGTGCAGGCGCCGGCCGTCCGCAGCCTTGGCGGGGTTGGGGTGCGGGCCGGCGTCGGCGAGGCGGTAGCCGTAGGGGGGCCGTCCGCCGAGGTAGCGGCCTTCGACTTTGGCTTGGGCCTCCATGGCGGTTCGTACTCGGATCTTGATGCGGTTGCGTTCGCCTTTGCTCATGCCACCGAATACGGACATGATCAGGTCGTGGGCTTCGGAGGTGGGGTCGATGGGTCCGCCGACCTCGGGGACCCACAGGCCGACGCCGTAGTGTTCGAAGACGGGGAAGGTCAGGCTGAACTGGTTGCCGTAGAAGGCGCGGTGGGGTTCGCCGATGACGACCGCGTCGAAGGCGCGGTCGGGCTGGCGGAGGGTGGCCAGGAGCAGGTTTGCCTGCGGGCGGCGTTTCCAGGGGATGGAGCGGGACAGGCCGATGTCGAAGAACTCGGCCACGATCTCGCCGTGGGGTTCGACCAGCGCGTGGGCGCGGGTGAGCTGCCAGTTCCGTGATGCTTCCGGGTCTTGCTGGTCTTCGGTGGACACGCGGCCGTAGAAGGCAAACCGGATCATGGGGCTACCCTTCAGAAGGAGGAAGCGGGGCCACAGGCATTCACGGTGAGTCTGGAGGAGGCAGGCGCTCGGCGGGTTGTGGCCCGTCGTCAAGGCGAGCGGCGTTCCGTGCCTTCCACAGGATACGCAGCAGTACGCGGGCGGCGTCGGGGGTGAGTACCGGCGGTTCATCCGGGAGGATGACGCGGACAGTCTTGGCGAGGGCGTCCGGATCGCTGGGCGATGAGTTGAGGTGTGATCCGGTGTCCCCGGCGGCTGGTATTTCGGTGAGCGTTTTTTCGCCGTTCGCTGGGTCGGCTGTGCCGCCGGTGTCGCGGCTGACTCCGTCCGGTAGCTGTCCATTACCGCTGGCGGCCGAGCACTCCATGCACGTCAGAATGATGCGCGCTGTTCGGCGGGGCAATTATCGGAAGCCGGGTGGGATGCGGTCGGTGCTGTCGTCGCCGGCCGCGGGATGTTTTCCTCTTTTTTTCGATGTTATCGTTTCCCGGGGAATCCGGGGAGGCTGGCTGGAAGTGCGAAAATCTCACATTTGTATTCCGGGTGGGGTGGCGTGGTATGGGTGTGCGGACCGGTGGATTATGGGAGCCGTCCCGGCTGTGCTGTCTGCTGACCGGCGGGTGGTGTGGTGGCGTGGGTAGCGTGTGCCGTTGGTCGGACAGGGCGACGTTACGGTGGGAACACCGGCTGTGAAGCACGCCGGGCTGATGCTTGTCTTCCGTTGCGGAGAGTGTTCCGAATGGCAGGATGATCGGAAGTGGTATGAACGATGAGTTGATCGCGGAGTTGGCGGTGTTCGGGCCGCGGTCGGATCGGGCGGCTGCCGCGTTGGGAAAGGCGGGTGACCCGGCGGCGATTCCGTATCTGCTTGCCGCGTTGCGGCGCGATGCCGGGTGGGAGGACGAGTCGGCGGCCTGTCGTAAGGCGGCGGCCATCGCCGCGATCGGTGGTGATGTTGCGGTTGGTGTTCTTGTGGGGGAGTTGGAAGCTCTCGACGATGCCGACCTGGTCGATGACGCGGGCGATATGGGGGATGAGTACTGGCGGACCCGGACAGCTGTGGTTCACGGTCTGGGATTGTTCGGGCCGGTGGCTGAGCCGCGGCTTCTCCGCGCGTTGGGGCATCCCAACCCGGACGCTCGTGCCTGGGCGGCGACCGCCCTTGAAGCGATCGGCCGTCCCCATGCCGCTGACGATCAACTCCCTGAAGAGTGAGCTGAAAAGACTGGCGGTGGATGGCATACAGGCGACGGGGATCAAGGGTTCATTGAACCGCTCCGGATTTTGGTGGGGTGATTTGCTGTCCTGTTGCCATCCAGCCGTGGTGCGGTCACAGCGTCAACGAGACCGGTAATGGCGCTTGGCTTGCTGTTCGGCGTCTCTCTGAATGCCGATGAACGCGGTGGTCCGCGTCATGTTCGGTGCCGAGGATGGCCTTGGTCCGGGGGTGGGTGGGGTGGTTTCGTCGGCGACGGCACCGTGCCGATGAGGGTGGATGGGTGGTGATGCGCTGGGTGAGGTTGCGGGCCATATGGGTTCAGTGGGTGGTGTCGAGGGTGTGGAGGAGGTCGCTGGTGTGGACGCGGTAGAGGCGGCCGATGCGGTGGACGGGGCAGGGGAAGTCACCGCGGCGGGCGAGTTCGTAGGCGAGGGTGCGGCCGAGGCCGAAGGCGCGGGCGGCGGTCATGAGGTCGACGACGGCGGGGAGCTGGCGGATGTCGTCGAGGGTGAGTGGCTGCATGGCGGGTTCCTTTGCGGCGGGTCAGAGTG
>NZ_CAAAFO010000107.1 GCF_900634715.1 Candidatus Protofrankia californiensis
GGACACGTTCCTTACGCCTACCAGGTGCTGATCGGGTTGTGACTCGACCAGCACTTTGCGTTGGGCGGGCTGGTAGGTCATCCTGACTCCCAGGGCGGTGTAGATGGCTGCCTTGTCGTCGGGGTCGGCGTCGCGCAGGGCTCGGCGGAGGTCGTCGAACCGTGTGATGAGGGCCTCGATCTCTTCTTCGGTCAGGTGCCGGTGGGGGCGGGCTGGGGTGGCGGTCAGCAGGGTGGCGGCGGCGGTGCGGCGGGCCTGAATCTCGGTGGTCCAGGTGGCGATCATGGCGGGGTCGGCGCCGGCTTCCAGCGCGGCCCGGTACCGGGCCAGTTTCTGATCGCATTCGGTGATCTCGCGGCGGGCTGCGGCCCGTTGTGGGTCCTCGGCGGTGTGGCCGGGTTGGGCGTGGGCCATGGCCTGGATGGTCTCGCTGACGTGGTGGGGTGCGAAACGGGTGTGGAGCCAGTCGTCGAGGGGGCCGACGAGGATGGTCTCGCGGAGGTAGACGTTGCCCGGGTGGTGGATCTTGTTGGCCAGGGCGTATTCGGTGGGGAACCGGCAGCGGTACTGCGGGGTGTCGCGGATCCAGTTGCCTTGCATCTTGCGGCCGCACAGCCCGCAGTAGAGCAGGCCTCGCAGCAGGTAGCGGCGTGGGGTGCGGCGGGGGCTGCGTTCGTCCGGTGGGGTGAGCCGGCGGGCGGTGAGCCGTGCCTGGACCTGCTGGAAGAGCGCGTCGTCGATGATTGCCGGGTGGGCGATGTCGGTGGACCACACCCAGGCGGTGGTGTCGTTCCAGCGCAGCTTGGTCTGGTGTCCCTGCCCGATGTCGTCGACGTCGATGAGGACTTCGTCCTTGCGTTGTTTGTTCCAGACCTGCCGGCCGGTGTAGCGGGGGTTGGTCAGGATCACGCGGACGGCGCCTTTGGACCAGGCGATGCCGTCGCGATGCCGGTTGCGGGCGCGGTCGTGGGCGGACGGGCAGGGGATTGCGTCGGCGGTGAGTCCTTCGGCGATCGCGAACATTCCTCGTCCGGTGAGGTATTCGGTGTAGATCCGTTTGACGATCGGGGCGGTGTCCGGGTCGGCTTCCAGCTGGTGCAGGCGTCGGCCGTCGGCGGCTTTGGCGGGGTTGGGATGCGGGCCGGCGTCGGCGAGCCGATAGCCGTAGGGGGGTCGGCCGCCGAGGTAGCGGCCCTCGACTTTGGCCTGGGCTTCCATGGCGGCCCGTACCCGGATCTTGATCCGGTTGCGTTCGCCTTTGGACATGCCTCCGAACACAGACATGATCAGGTCGTGGGCTTCGGAGGTGGGGTCGATGGGTCCGCCGACTTCCGGGACCCACAGGCCGACGCCGTAGTGTTCGAAGACGGGGAAGGTCAGGCTGAACTGGCTGCCGTAGAAGGCGCGGTGGGGTTCGCCGATGACGACCGCATCGAAGGCACGGTCGGGCTGGCGGAGAGCGGCCAGGAGCAGGTTTGCCTGCGGGCGTCGTTTCCAGGGGATGGATCGGGACAGACCGATGTCGAAGAACTCGGCCACGATCTCGCCGTGGGGTTCGACCAGCGTATGGGCGCGGGTGAGCTGCCAGTTCCGTGATGCTTCTGGGTCTTGCTGGTCTTCAGTGGATACGCGGCCGTAGAAGGCAAACCGGATCATGGGGCTACCTTTCGGATGAGGACGTGGGGGCACCGGCACTCACAGCGAGTCGGGAGGAGGCGGGCGCTCAGCGGGTTGCGCCGCGTCATCAAGGCGAGCCGCATGCCGCGCCTTCCATAGGATACGCAGCAGGATGCGGGCGGCGTCGGGAGTGAGTACCGGCGGTTCATCCGGGAGGATGACGCGGACGGTTGTGGCGAGGGCGTCCGGACCGCTGGGCGATGGGTTGGGGTGTGATCCGGTATCCCCGGCGGCTGGTATTTCGGTGAGCGTTTTTTCGCTGTTCGCTGGGTCGGCTGTGCAGCCGGTGTTGCGGCTGACTCCATCCGGTAGCTTTCCGTTACCGCTGGCGGCCGAGTATTCCATGCACGTCAGAATGATGCGTGCTGTTCGGCGGGGCAATTATTGGAAGCTGGGTGGGATACGGTCGGTGCTGTCGTCGTCGACCGCGGAATGTTTTCCTCTTCTTTTTGATGTTATCGTTTCCCGGGGAATCCGGGGATGTTGGCCGGAAGTGTGAAAATCTCACATTTGTATTCCGGGTGAGGTGGCGTGGTATGGGTGTGCGGACTGGTGGATCATGGGGCTGTTCCGGCTGCACTGTCTGCTGGCCAGCGGGAGGTGGTTGTGTGCCGCTGGCCGGACAGGGCGACGTTGCAGCGGGAACGCCGGCTGTGAAGCGCGCCGGGCTGATGCTTGTCTATTGTTGCGGAGAGTGTTCCGAATGGCAGGATGATCGGAAGTGGTATGGACGATGAGTTGATCGCGGAGTTGGTGGTGTTCGGGCCGCGGTCGGATCGGGCGGCTGCCGCGTTGGGGCAGGCGGGTGATCCGGCGGCGATTCCGTATCTGCTCACCGCGTTGCGGCGCGATGCCGGGTGGGAGGACAGGTCGGCGGCCTGTTGTAAGGCGGCGGCCATCGCCGCGATCGGTGGTGATGTTGCGGTCGATGTTCTTGTGGGGCAGTTGGAAGCTCTCGACGATGCCGCCCTGGTCGATGACGCGGGCGATATGGGGGACGAGTACTGGCGGATCCGGTCGGCTGTGGTCCACGGTCTGGGACTGCTCGGGGCGGTGGCTGAGCCGCGGCTTCTCCGTGCGTTGGGGCATCCGAATCCGGATGCTCGTGACTGGGCGGCGACCGCCCTTGAAGCGATCGGCCGTCCCCATGCCGCTGACAGTCAACTTTCTGAAGAGTGAGCTGAAAAGACTGGCGGTGGATGGGCATACAGGCGACGGGGTCAGGATTGCATTGAATCGCTTCGGGTTTTGGTGGGTGATTTGCTGTCCTGTTGCCGTCCAGTCGTGGTGCTGTGACCGGCCTGGTGGGTGACGGGGTTTCAGCCACACTGTCTGGTAGGGCTGGCGCGGCCAGGTTCCGATGACGAGGACGCGCACACCAGGGTTGAGTACCCTCAGGTCGCGTTTCCAGGGCGCGCTACGGTGTCCGGTATGCCACCGCCACGCCAGCCAGTGCTGCGGGTCATGCAGGCCAGTACCGCCGGCGAGCGCGAAACCCTTGAGGCGTTCCTTGACTTCTACCAAGATGTGCTCGTTCACAAGGTGCGCGGTGTCAGCGACCAGGACGCCGGGCGCAGGCTGCTGCCCTCGCTCACCACGCTCACCGGCCTTGTCAAACACCTGACCGTGGTGGAGCGGAACTGGTTTCACCGGCTGGTCGACAGCCCTGACGCGCCGCCAGCCGGGGAGGAGGGCGTGAGCTGGGTTCTCGCCGAGACCGACACGCTCGACGTGGTGCTGGCGGGATACGATCGTGCGTGCGCGCTGTCCCGAGAGGTCGCGGCCGGGTTCGCGCTCGACGACGTGGTCCCGCATCCCGAGCTGGGTCGGGTGTCACTGCGTTGGATCTACGTTCATATGATCGAGGAGACGGCCAGGCACGTCGGCCACGCCGATATCGTGCGCGAGCTGACCGACGGGGCGACCGGTGTGCTCGGGTAGCGGGCGGTCGCGTCCCCTCATTGTTCAATTCTTTACAGATATTCCTCGGTTCCGTATCCCTGCTATTTGACACGGCCGGAATTCGGCTGCGGCTGGGTTTCACGATGTTGTGGATGGCGACGGGCTGCGGGTCTTACGGGTTCAGCGGGTGGTGTCAAGAGCTTGGAGGAGGTCGCTGGTGTGGACGCGGTAGAGGCGGCCGATGCGGTGGACGGGGCAGGGGAAGTCGCCGCGGCGGGCGAGTTCGTAGGCGAGGGTGCGGCCGAGGCCGAAGGCGCGGGCGGCGGTCATGAGGTCGACGACGGCGGGGAGCTGGCGGATGTCGTCGAGGGTGAGCGGCTGCATGGCGGGTTCCTTTGCGGCGGGTCAGAGCGCTGGGCCGATGGGCGGCGGCGGGATCTCG
The DNA here is from genome assembly GCF_900634715.1 of Candidatus Protofrankia californiensis. Taxonomy (GTDB): domain Bacteria; phylum Actinomycetota; class Actinomycetes; order Frankiales; family Frankiaceae; genus Protofrankia; species Protofrankia californiensis. The sequence goes on from NZ_CAAAFO010000107.1 coordinate 4,022, forward strand.
GCGGCGGGAACGACGGGGGCGGGTGCGGTGATGCCGTCGGTTTCGGGAGGGGTGAGTTGGTCGGGGGTGAGGGTGAGGCCGCGGCGGATGGCGCGGTCGGGGAAGCGGGCGAGCAGGGCGGTGGCGCGGCTGGGGTGGGGGTGGAT
>NZ_CAAAFO010000108.1 GCF_900634715.1 Candidatus Protofrankia californiensis
ATGTTGTCCGGCTTCAGGTCACGGTGCGCGACCCCCTCACCCTCCAGGTAGTCGACCGCGCCGAACAGGTAGTCGCTGTACGTCTCCAGCTCGTCGATGGTGAGGCGACCCTCGTCGCGCAGCTTGCGGGCGACGGTCCGCTCGCCGGCGTGCTCCAGGACCAGCACCGACCGCTCACCGATCAGCAGCGGCTCCTGACGGGCCAGCCGGATCACCCGCGAGTCGCCGAGCCGGCGCAGCACCTCCGCCTCATGCTCCAGCCGGGTTGCCCGGTCGGCGGACAGCGCGACCTTGAGCACCTCGTGCTGTCCGGTCCGCCCGTTGAGCGCGAGGAACGCGCGGCTCGTCGAGCCGGTGCCGAGCCGCTTCTCGATCCGCCACTCGCCGCCGACCAGATCCCCGTGCCGAGCTTCCAGCGGATCCGGCTCCGGCTCAGCCTCACCCGCGACGGACAGCGGCGGGGTGCTCGCAGTGCGGGGTGCGGTGAGTTCCTCCTCGACTATTTCCAGCAGTTCAAGCAGCTCGCGGACGCTCCCCGGCCGGTCCGCCGGCACCGGTCGGGTCGCCTGCGCAACGAGGTCGTCGGTGAGGTCGGAGATCGAGTCGACGACCGTGGACGGGTGCAGGCCCCGCTCGTCCGCCAGCCTGGTCAGCAGCTCGCCACGGCGGGCCGCCGGCGCGCTGCCGGTGAGGATCAGGTAGGCGAGGGCGCCGAGACCGAACACGTCGAGCGCGACCGGGTCGGGCAGCGGTGCAGTGAGCTCCGGTGCGAGGTAACCCTCCGCGGAGCGCTCGAGATGGGGAACGACCTGGCTGGCCGCCCCGGCCCGCAACGACACGACCGCGGTGCCGGCGCTCGAACCGGTTTCCCGGCTCGCCGCCTGCCAGTCGCTGATCTGCAGCCTGGGGGTCAGCCAGCCCTGGTCGTGGCCGTCTGCAGTGGCCGACTGCCCGACGTGGCCGCCACCCGCCGCCCCGCCGACGGCGGAATCGGCGCCAGAACCGGGACCATCGGCTACGGCCGTCGGCCGTACACGGCGGTGTGAAGCCGGCAGAACGAGGATGCTGCGCGCGGATAACGCACGATGGTGCAGGTGCCGGCCGTGTGCGTAGGCCATCGCCTCGGCGAGCTGGCGGATCATGTCGACTCGGGTGCCGGCGTCGAGCCGGGCACCGTAGCGGGCCATGTAGTGGTCGAGCCGTAACGCGTCGGGCCGGTGTCTGAAGACCAACGCCGGGCCGGCCTCGTGCTGTTCGAACGCGTCGACCTGGACGATGCCCGGATGGTTGATGCCGTGCAGCGCCAGCATCTCCCGGCGAGCGGCCGCCTCGATACCAGCACGCTCGGCCTGGCCGGCGGACCGTTCGACGAGGTAGATGCGGATCCGCCGGCGCTCCGACGGAAACTGGGTGTGCTGCGCGAGATGGTCCTGCCAGGTCGGGCCGGTCTCGAACGGCGGGAACTCCAGCTGCCAGCTGCCGATGCGCAGGTGGCGGCGGCTCTTGGCGATACCGACGGCAGGCATCAGCCTGGTCAGCGCCTTCGACAGTTCGGGGCTGACCCGTTGCCGCTCGTCCCGGATCGGCTCGTCCAGCAGGCCGGACCAGATCGACGGCAGCACCACACTCACGGCCTTGCCGGCACCGACCCCAGCCCTGCCCGCGTCCGAGCCGGCCCCGGAAGATGGCGCGCCGGAGCCGGCCCGCTCAGGGCCGTACACCCGGTGCAGCTGATTCTCGGGCAGTTCGACCCGCAGGCCGGGTTCGGAGAGGAACACCGCAGCCTGGATGTACGGGATCCGCTGCCGTATCCCGAGGCGACCGGCCGCGATGGTCAACAACGACCGGAGCTGTTTCGCCTTGGAGTCGGCCAGGTGCAACGGGTTGTCGAAAACCCGCTCGCGGGCGTTCGACAGTATCCAGTTCGAGCCGGAGGCGGTGAGCCGCCCGGTCAGGCTCTTGATTTCGATCAGGTACAGGCCGCCGCGTGCGACGACGAACAGGTCGACCTCGCGCACGTGCCCGGTCGTCGCGGTGAACGTGAAGTTCGACCAGGCGCGGTACGGCTCGGCGTCCGGTAGCAGGTTCTGGACGTGTTGGAGCGCCTCGCGTTCATGCTGGAACAGCGACGCCGTGACAGTCTGCCACCGGCCCTCACGCATCCCGCCCCCACCACCGTCACCTAATGTCACCACCGTCACCATGCGCATACGTGAGCTGGGCGATATTAGCTCGCTACAGCTAATTAGTATCAAAAGATTAATGATCGAAAGATACGATCTGATGCGGTATGCATCATGGGCACGGTCCGGCTGTCACGCTGACCAGTTCGCCTTCGGATGCCGCATCGCGCCTCTTCGACCCGGCGAACCGCACCGCCCGATGCCGGATCATCAAGGCTGCGGCGGCTTCCCGGTTTCACACTTTTGGGTACGTCACACGGGTTGGCCGGCAGAGACCAGCGGAACTGGGCGTAAAGGACGGTGGTCGGAGGTACGGACCGCGCCGGGCGGCACCGAGGTGCCGGGCAAGTCGTGAGGAGCGGTTGCCATGGCAGGGCCTGCCGCCTCGCCCAGCACCCGCACTGCCTCCTCCACCTCACTGGACGCGGTCGCAGCGACTCCCAGATCGACCGTAAGTTGTAGCGGGATCCTGGACGAAGGCCGAATCCATGCGCTTGGACGAGTTCACCCGGATCGGTCCCCGAACCGGGATCGAGATCGGGTAGAGTTACAGATG
>NZ_CAAAFO010000109.1:0-5775 GCF_900634715.1 Candidatus Protofrankia californiensis
GCCCGGCCGGCGGCCCCGGCCATCAGGCACCCACCACGGACTGCAACGCCTTCAAAAACAACGGGGCGAGGATCGCCAGCCCATAGCCGACCGCCGCGTTACGGAAGGCCCGTTTCGCGTTTTCGATCTCCCCCGGGTCGCCGTTCGCGCCCATGTACCGCAGCCCCCCGAGGCTGAAGAACAAGGTCGCGGCCCCGGCGCAGATCCCGATCAGCCAGTTCCGCAAATTTCTGATCACCGTGTCGAGGTCCGGGGACGACGGTGTCGGTGCCGGCGGCGGGGGCGCCTGCTGCGCCAGATGCGCCGGGTCCGCCCACGCCACCCCCACCGCCAGCACCACGACCAGCAGCAGCACGAGCCAGGCCAGCCCGGCCGCCCGCCACCCCCACCCTCGCCAACCCAGGGGAGCCGCCCCGACCCGACGCGCCCTCGGTACCCCAGAGACACGGCCGGTCAGCATCCCCACCACCCCGGCGACAGCCGCGACGAGCAGCAGCGTGCCGGAAGACGGCCCACCTGCCCCGCCCAGCCGCTGCTGGGCGGCCACCGCCGCCCCGGTCAGGAGCAGCATGACCGCCACAGCACCGGCGGTCTCCGCCCACACCGCCATCCCCCGCCATGCCCGGCGGGCCAGGACAGCGACGCGACGAACGACCCCTGCCACAAACGGGCGGAGCACCGGACGGGGCCGCGGACGCTGCGCCCGGGGGGATCGGGTCAGCACGGCACCCTCACCCCGACCCGGCCGGTCACGATCGCCTGCGCCAGCCGGTCCTCGGCCCGGCCAAGCCGCACCGCCAGTTCCTCTCCCGGCCCGGACACCGTGGACAACACCGCCAGCGGCATCCCATCCAGCCGGCTCACCGCGATCAGCGCGGCGTCGGCGGCCGAGAGCACCTCCGCGGCCACCGCCTGGGCCAGTACCCCCCGCGGCGCACCCCACGGTTCCGGGGGCATCGCCGCCGCCACCGACACCCCGCTGCCACCCCCCGGCAGCGCCACACTGTGCCGGCGGGCCTCGGTCACCCCGGCCCGGTAGGCCGCCCACGCCAACCGCACCCCCAGCCGCGGCGCCGCCGGCGATACCCGCCGCAACCCGCCCAGGAAGCCGATCAGTACCTCAGCGTCCAGATCCGCCGGATCCCCGCAGTAGCCGGCGGCCAGCCCGCCCGCGGTCCGCCGCAGCAGCGGCATCGCCACCCCGACCGCGCCCACCTGCCACGCCGGCTCGTCGCGCCGGCCCACCAGATACGCCCACGCCGCATGCCACGCTGCCGCCGACGTCGCCGGATGCGCCAGCAGCACCCGCAGCTCCCGCAACCCGACCGGCCGCGACGGCAACCCCGCATGAATATCCGCGCCGTTGACCACCAGCCCGTCCGGGGATGTGGTCAACGTGCTGAAAGCCGCCTCGGCGATATCCAACGCCGAACCATCCGGCGGGACAGAACGATCAGGTCTGGTCATCTCTGAGTGTCCTTTCATGCGAGCGCCGACAAACGCTGGAATGCAAGGACGCCACACCCCATCTGACACCGACCTGACAGTGATCAGACACTTATCCGCCACGGCCGTACAGACAGCGCGAGCGACTGACAGGACACGGACATATCCCTGACGGTGATCTGACAGCGACCAGCACGCTCGGCGTGTCAGATCACTGTCAGCCGCCGTCGGTTTCACTTACAACCGCGGCCCGCGCCGCGCCTTTCCGCGAAAGTCTCCCCGCCGCCGCACCCGGCCTGCCCATACACCGGCTTCGAGTGCGGTAACACCCGTGGACGGAGGACTATCCGTGTCCCTGGCCCCACCCGCCACCGGCGACCAGACATCCAGCACCGTTCCGCTCACCGTCTGGCCCACCCTGACAGACACCCAGCCCGGTGCTATCCCCCCAGCCGCCGCCGCCCGCGCTATCGCCACCTTCAGCCAGCCGGACGACCTGATTGTCGTCATCGACGGGCCGGTGATAATCCGCGACGCCGCCATCCACCTCCACCGCCGATACACCGCGGTCAGCCGCCCGACCGCAGATACCGGCGGTCGCGCATGGCCGTCGCCGGCCGGATACGCCGGCCTGGTTATCGACTATCCACCGGCCGGTGACCCGCAGACTCTGCTCCCCGCTTTCGTCCAGACGGCCGGCCTGCTGCGTCCCGGTGGCATTCTGCTCACCGTTCACACCCCCACCGCCGGTGCCACCGACCCGCTTACCACCGGCATTACCACCGCCCGCGCCGCCGGGCTGCGCTACCTCCAACACATCGTCGTGCTCACCACCCCCATCAGCGGCGGCCGGCTCCATCCCGCCGGACACCCGCATATCCCACCTGGCGGTCTCGTCGTTCCGGTGCACACCGATCTGGCGGTCTTCACCACAGCAGGAGGCCGCCGTGACTGACCGGCGCCCTCCGCGTCCCCTGTCGGTGTGGGCCGCCGCCCAACAACACCCCCGTAGCCAACGCACCACCCGCTACACTCCGGCCTCCACAGCCCACCCGGCGAAAATGCTACCCGCGCTCGCCCGGCACATCATCACCACCTTCACCGAACCAGGCGAACTCGTCCTCGACCCGATGTGCGGGATCGGGACCAGCTGCGTCGAAGCCGCGCACCTCGGCCGCCACGCCCTCGGTATCGAATACGAACCCCGCTGGGCAACCATCGCCCGTAGCAACGCCGCCCTCGCCGCCCGCCAGGGCGCCACGGGAACCATCCGTATTCTCACCGCTGACGCCCGCCGACTGCCCGCGCTCGCACCCTCGGATACGGCGGGAAAGGTTGCGCTGGTCCTCACGTCCCCGCCGTATGGGAAAGCCACCCACGGACAGGTCCACGCCGACCGCAGCCACGGCGTCCACAAACGCGACTACCACTACGGCCCCGGCACCGACAACCTCGCCCACCAGGACCTGCACGGCCTGCTTACTGGATTCCAGCACATTCTCACTGGCGCTGCTGCGCTGCTACAGCCCGACGGGATTGTCGCTATTACCGTCCGCCCCTACAGACAGGACGGGGAACTCGTCGACCTGCCCGGCGCGATCCTTGACCTCGCCCCGCGCGCCGGTCTGGTCCGCGCCGGCCGCGCGGTCGCGCTCCTCACCGGGCTGCGCGGCACCCGCCTGGTTCCTAGGACCACGTTCTTCGCCCTGCACAACACCCGCGTCGCCCGCGACGCCGGCATCCCGCTACACGCTGTCGCTCACGAAGACGTCCTCCTCCTATGCACGGCCGGCAGCGGATCTGACACGGACAGGCCGCTGCGATGAGCGGTTCGCTGACCTCCCCTCATCGGTCTGTATGCGCCGTGACGAGGGAAAAGAGCAACCTGACGGCGGTATCAGCAGGACCTGACTCTGATCTGACAGACAGTCCACACGCACCATCCGTCAGATCAGAGTCAGCTCACCATCAGGTCAGAGGCCGCTACCCGAGACCCCGGCGCGGACAGCGCTGCCCCGCCGCCAGCCTGCCCACCTGCACGCGGCGGACCGGCACACCAGCCCTACCTGCGCGACACTCGCCTGGAATAGGCCGGGCCGAACAACACCCCGCTGCGGCTGGCAAGCATCTCTCTGATCACCATGGCCGCCCGGTGGTTCACCGATGTGGTCACCACGCCCGCGGAATTCCTCGATCTTCATCTGCGCCTCGAACGGCACCGCGGAATCCGCGGCGGAAAATAACCAGCCGCCACCAGGGGTGCCGCGTTCCCGGTCGAGCGATAATCAATGCCGTCGTCTATCTATTCCATCATACGTTTCCCTGTTTGGGAAAGCTTAATATAGAAAGGCGTTTCTCCACACCGTGGTTTTCGACTGGTCAGTCGCGCTGGTCCGACACTGCCAGAAAGACCGATAACCCAACCCGATCGCACTACTCGTCCCCGTCCTACCGGCTGCACGGACCGGAGACGTCGTGAGGGAAGATGAGAAGGAGGGTGCACTTCGTCCCCTCAAGGTGGTAGTCCCCGACCAGCCGCCCACCCTGACACCGGGCCTGGCCACGAGCCTGCTGCGCCTGTTACGCCGCCGCATGGACGCAAAGACCGCAGCCGGCAAAAACTCCCCGTCACGTCGGGAGAACACGACCGAACGACAGGAAGGGAATTCTGAATGATCAGATTTGCGTTCGAAGGACGATGCTCGACCGAGGACCAGCAGGACCCCGAATCATCACGCGCCTGGCAGGTTACCCGCGCGAAGGCGCTGATCGAACCACACGGCGGGGAGATCGTCGTCGAGTACTTCGACGCCGGACAGTCCCGGGCCGTGCCCTGGCAACGTAGGCCAAAAGCGAACGATCTACTACAGGCACTCAAGGATCCCAACCGGGGATTCGACGCGGTCGTCATCGGGGAACCGCAGCGAGCGTTCTACGGCAACCAGTTCGGCTTGGTCTTCCCCCTGTTCGCGCACTACGGCGTGCCACTGTGGGTACCCGAGATCGGCGGCCCGATCGACCCGAACAACGAAGCCCACGACCTGATCATGTCCGTGTTCGGGGGAATGTCAAAAGGCGAACGCAACCGGATCAAAGTACGAGTCCGCGCCGCTATGGCCGCCCAAGCGGCGATGGAAGGCCGCTTCCTGGGCGGCCGGCCACCCTACGGCTACCGACTAAGCGACCTGGGACCACACCCGAACCCAGCCAAGGCCGCCGACGGCCGACGATTGCACGGCCTCGCGCGGTGCGAAGAAACCGCACCGGTCGTGGTGAGAATCTTCACCGAGTTCGTCAGTGGACGCGGCCTGTTCGCGATCGCCGAGGGGCTGACCCGCGACGGCATCTCCTGCCCCTCGGCACATGACCCGGCCCGTAACTCCCACCGCACCGGCGCAGCCTGGTCGAAAGGCGCGATCCGCGCTATCCTCACCAACCCCCGCTACACCGGCCGGCAAGTATGGAACCGGCAACGCAAGGACGAAGTCCTCCTCGACGTCGAGGACGTCAGCCTGGGACACACCACCAAACTGCGCTGGAACCCCACCGACACATGGATCTGGTCGGAGAACACCGCCCATCCGGCAATTATCGACCCGAAGCTGTTCACCGACGCACAACAGCTCCTCGCCAGACGCGGACGAGGACCCGGCGACCAGAAAACCCCGCGAACCCGCCACCTCTACGTCCTGCGCGGAGCATTCCACTGCGGGATCTGCCAGCGCAAAATGCAGGGCCACTGGGTCCGCAACGCCGCCTACTACCGCTGCCGCTACCCCCAGGAATACGCGCTGGCGAACCACATCCACCACCCCAGCAACGTCTACGTCCGAGAAGACGCCGTCCTGCCCGCCCTCGATACCTGGCTCGCCACCACCCTCACACCACCACGACTGACCGACACCCTCGACGCGATGGCCGCCACCCAGACCGTTCCCACCGGCCAGAACCAGGCCGCGGAGCGGGCACGTCTGGCCATCGCGGACTGCACGGCCAAGCTCACCCGCTACCGAGCCGCCCTTGACGCCGGTGCCGACCCGGTCATCGTCACGAACTGGATCGCCCAGACCCAGGCCGACCGGGCAGCCGCCGAACGCCAACTCCGCGAAGCCACCACAGACAGCGACCGGCGGATGAGCCGGGACGAGATCGCCGCCCTGGTCGAAGCCCTCGGCGACATACTGACCGCCCTCACCGAGGCCGACCCGACAGACAAGGCTGAGGTGTACCGCCAGCTCGGCCTTCGCCTGACCTACCAGCCCGCCACCCAGACGGTACGAGCCGAAGTGAAGATCAACCCACGTTACCGTGGGGTAATGGTCGGTGTCC
>NZ_CAAAFO010000109.1:6338-15732 GCF_900634715.1 Candidatus Protofrankia californiensis
GTGGGGGTCGTCATCCCCACGGACGGGCTCTTTCCGATCTTCGGAAGTCCCGCCGATCCCGGCTGGACGGGGGCTGATCCGGACAGTCCGGACTGATCCAGACTGATCAATAGTGATTCGGACTGATCCGGACCTGATGAGACGGGGCTGATGCGTCGGTGGGCCCGGTGGTCAGGCAAGCTGGTCACCGACACCTCTCAGACCTCAGCTACGAAGGCGGATCGAGATCGTGACGACGTCGGTTCATCGCAGGATCGCCGGGGAGCTCGGCGTGCGTGAGGGGCAGGTGACCGCGGCCGTCGACCTGCTCGACGGCGGGGCCACCGTGCCGTTCATCGCCCGCTACCGCAAGGAGGCGACCGGCATGCTCGACGACGCGCAGTTGCGGACCCTCGAGGAGCGGTTGCGTTACCTGCGTGAGCTGGAGGACCGGCGCACGACGATCCTCGAGTCGATCCGCTCCCAGGGCAAGCTGGACGACGCGCTCGAGGCGCAGATCATGGCGGCCGACTCGAAGGCCCGCCTGGAGGACATCTACCTGCCCTACAAGCCCAAGCGCCGCACCAAGGCCCAGATCGCCCGGGAGGCGGGTCTGGAACCCCTCGCCGAGACGCTGCTGGCCGATCCGTCGCAGGATCCGCAGACAACCGCCACCGCCTTCGTCGACCCCGACAAGGGAGTCGCCGACACGACCGCCGCTCTGGAGGGTGCGCGCGCCATCCTGGTCGAGCGCTTCGCCGAGGACGCGGACCTGATCGGGACGTTGCGTGAACGGATGTGGTCGCGGGGCCGGCTCACCTCCCGGGTACGCGAGAGCAGGCAGGAGGCCGGCGCCAAGTTCGCCGACTACTTCGACTTCGCCGAGCCCTTCACCACCCTGCCCTCGCACCGGATCCTGGCGCTGTTCCGCGGCGAGAAGGAGGAGGTCCTCGACCTCACCCTCGAACCGGAGGCCGCTGACACAGACGGCGCCGACGGCCAGGCCGCCGACGGAGACGCCACCGGCGGGCAGACAGCAACAGTGCCACGGCAGACGGCGCAGCCCAGCAGCTACGAGATCACCGTCGCCGAGCGCTTCGCCGTCGCCGACAACGGCCGTCCGGCCGACCGCTGGCTGCTGGAGACGGTGCGCTGGGCATGGCGGACCCGGATCCTCGTCCACCTTGACATCGACCTGCGGATGCGCCTGTGGCAGGTGGCGGAGGACACCGCGGTCCGGGTGTTCGCCGTGAACCTGCGGGACCTCCTCCTCGCCGCGCCCGCCGGCGCGCGGGCGACCATGGGGCTCGACCCGGGCCTACGTACCGGCGTGAAGGTCGCGGTGCTCGACCCGACCGGCCAGGTGGTGGCGACCGAGACGATCTATCCGCATGAACCGCGGCGACGCTGGGACGAGTCGATCGCCGTCCTCGCCCGGCTCGCGCGTACCCACAATGTTGAACTCGTCGCGATCGGCAACGGAACCGCCTCCCGTGAGACCGACAGGCTCGCAAGCGATCTGGCCAAGCGGCACCCGGAGCTCAAGCTCACCACGATCGTGGTGTCCGAGGCCGGCGCCTCGGTGTACTCCGCGTCTGCCTATGCCTCGCGGGAACTGCCCGAGCTGGACGTGTCGTTGCGCGGCGCGGTGTCCATTGCACGCCGGCTGCAGGATCCGCTGGCAGAGCTCGTCAAGATAGACCCCCGCTCGATCGGGGTCGGCCAGTATCAGCACGACCTGTCCGAGGTCAAGCTGTCGCGTTCGCTGGACGCGGTGGTGGAGGACTGCGTCAACGCCGTCGGCGTCGATGTCAACACCGCCTCGGTGCCGCTGCTGACGCGCGTGTCGGGCATCGGCGAGGGGCTCGCGGAGAACATCGTGCGCCACCGCGACGCCAACGGCCCGTTCCGTTCCCGCCGGGCGCTCACCGACGTCTCCCGGCTGGGCCCGAAGGCGTTCGAGCAGTGCGCCGGCTTCCTGCGCATCCGCGACGGTGACGATCCGCTGGACGCCTCCAGTGTGCACCCGGAGGCATATCCGGTGGTACGCCGGATCCTTACGGCTACGAGCAGTGACATCACGATGGTGATCGGCAACAGCTCGACACTGCGAGCCCTGCGGCCCACAGACTTCGTCGACGACACCTTCGGCCTGCCGACCGTCACCGACATCCTCAGGGAACTGGAGAAACCGGGCCGCGACCCGCGCCCGGCGTTCCGGACCGCGGCGTTCGCCGACGGCGTGGAGACGCTCGCCGATCTCACACCCGGCATGGTGCTGGAGGGTGTCGTCACCAACGTCGCCGCGTTCGGCGCGTTCGTCGACGTCGGGGTGCACCAGGACGGCCTCGTCCACGTTTCGGCGATGTCGAGGAACTTCGTCTCCGACCCGCGCGAGGTGGTCAAGCCCGGCGACATCGTCCGGGTGAAGGTGCTCGATGTCGACATCGCCCGCAAACGCATCTCGCTGACGCTGCGGCTCGACGGTGACGCCGACGCCGACGCCGGCCGTGCCGACCAGCGCGCGTCATCGGGTGCGGGACGCCGCCGTGAGCGAGGCGCCGCACCGTCGGCAACGCCCCGTGAGCGCAACGCCACCGCCTCCGGTGCGCCCCGCGGAACGCAACCCCGTGGAGCACGATCCGGCGGAACACGGTCCGGCGGGGCGCAGCCCCGCACCCGCCGCGGCGGATCGAATGACGTGCCCGACGGTGCTCTCGCCGACGCGTTGCGACGCGCCGGTCTCATCGACGAGTTCGGCAACAGCGTCAGCCGGCCGAAACGAACCGGACGCTGACCTGCGCTCCACCCGGTCAGACGGTCCGGTTGGTCCGCTCGATCCGCTCGATCCGGTCCGCTCGGTCGGTCCGGGCGATTCGGTAGGTCCGCTCGTTCGATTGGTCCTTTTGATCCAATTAGTTCCGGGCGGACGGTCCGGTCGGACGGGACGGATTGCGCGACTTCTCCACCGAATAGGTCGACTATGGACGTAGGTACTGCCCACGTGCTCTAACCGCGTACGCATCGGGCATCGATCGATCACATTGCTGGAGGTTCCCGGGAGATGTCCCTGCCCGACTTCTTCATCCTCGGGGTTCCCAAGGCCGGCACCACGGCGCTGCACGCTGCGCTCACCCGGCATCCCCAGCTGTTCCTCTCCACGGTAAAGGAACCGAAGTTCTTCCTCAGTGACGGCCCGCCGCCGGCTCAGGGCGGGCCCGGCGACGCCCAGACCTACCAGGAGCACGTCTGGAAGCGTAAGGACTACGAAGCGCTGTTCAATACGGCGCCGCACGGCACGCTGCGCGGCGAGGCCACTCCGTTCTACCTCTACGACCTCGACGCGCAGGCCAGGATCAAGCGCCTGCTCCCCAAGGCGAAGCTGGTCGTGCTCCTGCGTAACCCGGTGGACCGGGCGCACTCGAACTGGACCCACCTGTGGGCGGCGGGTCTGGAGCCCGAACGCGACTTCGTGCGGGCGTGCGCGCTGGAGCAGCCCCGCAAGGCAGCGGGCTGGGCCGACTTCTGGCACTACGTCTCCCAGGGCCGCTACGGCGAGCAGATCCAGCACCTGTACACCCTGTTCGCCCGCGAGCAGGTGCTCCTGCTGCGCTACCGCGACCTGCGGGACTCCCCCGCGGCCACCCTCGATCAGGTCTGCGAGTTCCTGGAGGTCTCCACCGGCGTGCTCGACGTCGTCCCGTCCGAGAACGTCTCCTCCTATGTCGCGGACACCCCGCTGAACACCGTCCTGCGGGCGCTGCTGCGCAACGGTGGCAGGATCGGCCAGTATTTCCCGGTGCCGGTGCGCAAGGTCTTCCGCGGACCTCTGCTGACCGCGCTGCAGCGCAGTTCGGGTGGACGGCCGAAACTCACCCCGGCGCAGCGCCGGGCCGTCCTGCCGTACTTCGTCGGCGACATCGCCCTCCTTGAGCAGGTGACCGGGAACTCCTATTCCGACTGGCTGGACGCGGGCACGGAGCCCGAGGTCATCGACTGACCCGGTTGGCTGATTCGATCGAACGATTCCATCGAACAGCTCGATCGGACAACTCCGTCGGACAACTCCGTCGGACGGCTGTGTCGGACGGCTGTGTCGGACCGCTGTGTCGGACCGCTGTGTCGGACGGGAACCGTCGCACGACTGCGTCGAGCGATTCCGCGGAACTTCCCACCGGATCCGGTGGGAGAATAGGTAGGGTCGGACAGGTGACCACGTTCCGGGCGGCCGGGAAACTGCTCGCCATCAGTGATCTGCATGTGGCGTATGCCGAGAACCGCCGAATCATCGAGGAACTACGACCGGGATCGGACGCGGACTGGCTGATCGTCGCCGGTGACGTCGGTGAGATCGTCGCGGAAATCGAATGGGCGCTGGCGCTGCTGCGCTCCCGGTTCTCCACCGTGATCTGGGTGCCGGGCAACCACGAGCTGTGGACGCCGAAAAAGGATCCGGTGCAGTTGACCGGTGAGCGGCGTTACCACCACCTGGTGGAGATGTGCCGGAGCCTGCACATTCTCACCCCGGAGGATCCGTATCCGATATGGGAGGGTGCCGGCGGTCCGGTTACCGTGGCTCCGCTGTTCCTCCTCTACGATTACACCTTCCGCCCGCCCGGTACCGGTTCCAAACAGGAGGCGCTCGCCCTGGCGCACCGGACGGGCGTGGTCTGCGCAGACGAGTACCTGCTGGTTCCCGACCCCTACCCGAGTGTGGACGCGTGGTCGCGGGCCCGGGTCGAACACACCCGCAAACGGCTCGCCGAATGCGATCCGCAGCTACCCACCGTCCTGGTGAATCATTTCCCGCTCGTGCGGGATCCGACATACGTGTTGCGCTATCCGGAGTTTGCGCAGTGGTGTGGTACCGAGAACACCGCCGACTGGCACCGGCGATTCCGCGCCGCCGCCGTGGTGTACGGCCACCTGCACATCCCCCGGACAACGTGGTATGACGGCGTCCGGTTCGAGGAGGTTTCGATCGGTTATCCCCGGGAGTGGCGCCAGTGGAACGGCCCCCGCAGCATCCCCCGACAGATACTGCCGGAGCCGGACCGGCATGACTGAGACCGAGATGTCCGGTACCGAGATGTCTGGAACAGGCATGCCTGGTACCGGTATACCCGAAAGCGACGTGACCGGCATCACTATGCCTGGGACCGAGCTGCTCGCGACGCTGCTTCCCCCCGCCGTGGTCGCGGTGGAGGCGTTCACCGACGATCCGGATGCTGTGCTGTTCCCCGAGGAGGAGGCGACGCTCGCGCGGTCCGTGGACAAACGTCGCCGGGAGTTCACCACCGCCCGGGTATGCGCCCACCGCGCGCTCGCGGGCCTGGGCGTGCCGCCGGTGCCGGTACTGCGCGGACCCCGGGGGGAACCGCAATGGCCCTCCGGGGTGATCGGCAGCATCACGCACTGTGCCGGCTACCGCGCCGCTGTGGTAGCCCGATCCACCGACATAGTCACGGTCGGTATCGATGCCGAACCGAACGAGGTCCTGCCGGAGGGTGTGCTCGACCAGATCGCCCTGCCCGAGGAACACGACTGGCTCGGCCCGCTGATGCGCGGCGATCCCGCCGTGCACTGGGACCGGCTGCTGTTCAGCATCAAGGAGTCGGTCTACAAGGCCTGGTTTCCGCTGGCCCGACGCTGGCTCGGTTTCGAGGATGCGGCCATCACGGTCGACCCGCTCGGGGGTACCTTCTCCGCCCGGCTGCTGGTGGACGGACCTGTGCTCCCCGGCGGCGTTCCACCGGGCCGTGGGCAGCGCAACCATGATCTTTCCGCGCTCCCGGAAGCCCGGGTCCCCGAACGGCTGACCGGCTTCACCGGCCGCTGGCTGGCCCGCAACGGCCTGGTCATCACGGCGATCACCGTGCCGGGACGCTGACAGCGGAGATCATATCGACCAGTTCCGCCCGGGTGGGAACGCCCGGGGGACGGCTCGGACGCCACCCCCTGGCGATCAGATTCGCTACCCGTGGTTCCACCGCGTCCAGTGCGTCGGGCGGATCCACCATCTGCATGTGGCGCAGCGCCGCCGCCGCGACCACCGGATCGGCACCGGCGGCGGCGAGCACCACGAACCGCGGCACCGAAACCGGGCTCGGCGGGCTCATCGACGGGATGGACGGCAGCCCACCCTCCATGACCGCCCCCCAGGCCGCGGAGCGCGCCCGGTCGAGCAGTCGGGCGTCGTCGAACCACGACCACAGCTCGTCGCGGACCCAGGCATCGACCCGGTCACGCCACGCGGCCGGATCGGAGGGGTCCTCGGCCACCGCTTGGACGAGCCTGAACGCGTGCGCGACAGCCAGGGATGCGCCTCGACCGAAATGCGGGTTGGTGGTACAGACCGTGTCACCGAGCGCATGCAGGCCGTCGGGCGCGGCCGGACCCAACGGCCGGAACGCGTTGCGCAGCCCCTTCATGACCATGATGTTGGAGATCGGCTCGGCGAAGTCGGGATCGGTCCAGTCCGCCCCGAGCGACATGATCCGCGCGGCCGATTCGAACACGGGCGTCCTGCGCAGCGCGGCCAGACCCCTGTCCCGCGGCATGTGGACGAAGGCGACGGTGAAGGTGCCGGCGTCATGGGGGAAGACAAGCAGAGCGTAACCGTCGGCTTCCTCGACCCCGACCGCCCCACGGTTGACCGGACCGAGTTGCCGTCCCGGCAGCGCCCGGTAGCGACGGGAGACATAGACCTCGTTGGCCGGCTCGTCGAAGGCCTCCTCGGCCCGCATGCCGGCGGTGAGACGGCTGCGCCGGCCACCGCAGTCGATCACAAGATCGGCCGGGCACAGCCCGCCCCCGGCCAGGCGCACACCGACGACCGCCCCCTGCCGCGTCTCCACCCGCTGGACGGTCCCGGTCCGCAGGTCTATCCCGGGCTCCGTCTCGACACCCCGCCGCAGCACCCATTCCAGCGTGCTGCGGCGGCACTGCAACAGGCGCACGCCCTCCGGCAGGGACAAATCGACCGCACCGGCGACCCACAGGGCGTCCACAATGTCAGGCAGACCCGTGAGGAGTTCGGAACAGATCCGGGCGAGAAAGGCGTGCGGCTGGTGCAGCTGCGCGACCCCGATCCGTTTCCAGGTACCGGCCTCGTCGAGCCGGGCGGGTCTCACCGCGGTATCACGCTCGATCAGCGTGACCGCGTGCCCGAGCCGCGCCAGCGCGAGGGACACCGTCGTCCCCGCCACCCCGGCGCCGCACACCACGACCTGCAGCCGCCTGCTGCTTGCCATTCAACTCCCCGTTCTGCGTATCCGATCATCGCGCCCCCCGACGCCCTTGCCTGGTGCCTTCCGTGGCCGGATCGTCCTTTTCTCCGCTTGTGACGAGATCAGCCACCATCACCGCCGTAAACGGTGCGCAGATGATCTTCAAGTGCGCCGGCGAGGACCGGCCTGGTGCGGAAACCGACGTGTCCGTCCGGCCGGATCAGATAGGCGCACGGCCCGGTGGTCCCGTAAACGGATCTGTAGTCACGCTCGGTGTCGCGGATGACGGGAAGGTCGATACCCGCGGGAGTGAAGGCGTCCGGGGCCAGCACAACATAGATATTGATCAGTCCCGCGGCCTGCCGCCGGGCCGCGACGGCTATCTTCTCGTAGCCGATCAGGTCCTCCTCGGTCGAGGAGGCGTCCCCGTAGAACAGCAGTGTGTGCACGGTGCCCTGGATCAGCTCGAACAGTCGCAACCGGTGCCCGACACCGCGACGGGTCAGCCCGTGCACGTCAGGTGCGCGGTCGCCGGCCGCCGGCCCCCGGTCCGGGGCGTCCCAGCCCAACGCCTCCCCGACCCAGGGGGTGCCGCGGTAGGTCAGGGTCATCTGCATCTCGTCGAGGAACTGCGCCTTCTCGTCCTCGTTGTCCATCTCGTCGGTGAACGCGACCCGTACGGCGCGGCCCATGACCGACTCCCCGGCGGGGCGGCGCTCGGCCTCGTAGCTGTCGAGCAGGTCCGGCCCTGCGTGCCCACCCGCCGCGAGCGCGATCTTCCAGCCGAGGTTGTAGGCGTCCTGGATGCCGGTGTTCATGCCCTGACCGCCCGCCGGTGGGTGCAGGTGCGCGGCGTCACCGGCGACGAACGCCCGGCCGACCCGGTAACGATCGACGATCCCGTGGCTGATCCGGAAGATCGACGACCAGCGCAGGTTGCGCGCGGTGGTCCCGGGCGGCGCCAGCCGATCGAGCGCGACCTGGAACTCGGCCAGTGTCGGCGGCTCGTACTCCTTCATGAAACCGGGCGGCACGTCCGTACGGGCGGCCTCGGCCATGATGCGCGGCGGCGCCATGGTCGCGATGCGATAGCGGCCGTGGCCCCGCAACGGGACGCACACGAGCATCCCGTCCATCTGGCCGTCGGTCTCGTGCAGGAAGCGCAGCAGGTAGCCCTCGGGCATCGACCAGTCGACCTCGATGTCGGCGAGCATGAACAGCTGGGGGAAACGCCCGGAGCCGGCGTTGAAGGACAGGTTCAGTTCCTTGCGGACGGTGCTGTGCGCGCCGTCGGATCCCACGATGTACTTCGCCCGCACTGTTGTCTCGCCGCCGGCGGTCGACAACCGCGCGGTCACACCGGCGGCGTCCTGGGTGAGGCCGAGCAGTTCCACGCCCCGCTCGATCGACCCGCCGAGCGCGCTGAGGCGGTCGGTGAGGATGTGTTCCGTTTCGTACTGCGGCAATCCGAGGTGGGCGTACGGCAGCTCCGGCAGGTCCCACTCGACCCGATGGGTCTGGCGTCCGTTGACGACGACGATCTGGCCGTCGAGCCAGATGCCGGCGTCCATGGCCTCCTGGACGATGCCCTGATCCTCCCAGATCTCCATCGTCCGGCAGTGCACGCCGATGGCCTTGTCCGCCTGGCCCGGCGGCTCGGTGCTCTTGTCCACCAGCCGGCAGGCGATCCCGCGACGGGCGAGCTCGATGGCGAGGGTGAGCCCGGTCGGTCCCGCGCCGACCACCAGCACGTCGGTTGTCGCGTTCGCCTCGGGCCGCCGGGCGCCGGCGACCTCCGGCCGGATGGTCGTGGTCAGGGCGCCGGCCGGGTGCTGCTCCAGGGCCGTGCCCTGGTCGGAGCGGGCGTTCGCGCCGATGCTCGTGTCGGGGTTCGTGTCGGGGTTCGTGTCGGCGTTCATCTCGGCCTCCGGAGGGCGAGCGACGATCGAGAAGATGCGACGGGAGAAACCACGGTCGAGGAAGGGAATGAGCTGGCTGGTGCGGTCGCTGTGGTGCGGATCCCCCACCCAGGCCAGGAACGCCTTCTCGGAGGTCCACTCCGCCAGCAGGTGGAACGTCCGCGTGCCGGGCTCGTGCAGCAGTTCCTCCCGGATGCGGCCGGCGACGCCGTGCATGGCCTCAGCGACGTCGAGGAACGCCTGCTCGAACGCCTCCTCCTCGTCGGC
>NZ_CAAAFO010000110.1:0-2482 GCF_900634715.1 Candidatus Protofrankia californiensis
ACACGCTCTTCACCTGCCGCCCGTCAAACGCTACCACTGCATAAAGGTACTGTTCGCCGCTCAAGCTCCCGACCACCCTTCTTGTCATCGGCATCGATCAAAAATTCGCTGGACGTCCGCTTCCGTCACGACAGACCCGGCAGCCTACGCTCAGGCCAATAACCGGAGCATCGGCAGCCGGGTGAGATCTACAGACACTGTACGTTCCCGGGAAGGAAACACAACGTCTCCGCGCACGTACATGCGTCGGCAGCCCCTCCGCCATGTGTTAACAGTTTGAGTCGAGACAAATAAAATCCCAGACAAGCCGGAAGGCGAGGTAAGGCGATATGGCCATAACGGGAGTCGTCGCAGTCACGAAAGACGGTATTCGCTCCACTTCCGCGCTGCCGCCGCCAACCGATTCTTCCACAGCAGGGAATCCGCCTGTGCGACTTCCTGCCACATGCGACGGTTCGCTACCGTGAAGGCGTCGACGGCCTCCGCGGAAGCGTGTTGCCACGCCGGGAACTGCTGTGCCCACGTAGCGGCCTCCGCGGGGGTGTGGCCGGCATCAACCAGTCGCACGATGAGAACCGCCACATCGAACCAGGCGGGTCCACGGGTGGGCCAGGCCCAGTCGATGAGGTATCCCCTGCCGTTGACCAGCACGTTGTGAGGTGCGAAGTCGGTGTGCAGCAGGGCATCTCCCGTCAGGAACTCCAACGCCGACTCGTCCGCGTAATCGACCCAGCGTTGCTTAACGCTCGTCAACGGCAGGTTGGGACACGGAATCCGCCCGAGTCGCCGCACGAGATCGGCGACTTTCGGAAGGTCGGGAGAGCCGGGCGAGAAATCGGCGTGCCTACCGTCGATGTGCTCGAACCCCAGAACGTTCCAGCCGCCGGCCTCGACCTGCCACAACACCCGCGGGGCGACCGGGAAGATATACGGATTGATCTCCATCTCGCGTCGCTGGGTGTAGACCTGTCGATGATCGCCGGGAACGGCCTTGATAAAGATTTTCTGCGTGGACGTGTGGAGAGTCGCGGCGATCCCGGAGTTGGCTCCACCCGAGGCCGTCTGCGCCTTCAGGACAGGGCCTGCATACTCCTGCACGACGCTCCGGACAGCCTGCGGCAGGTCATCCCAGTGGATACGTGGCACGGACACGGTGTTTCCCCACGGGTGCTGTGGCGGGTCACCCCGGCGTGGTCGGCACCAGGGTGACCCGACGTCTGATCGGCTAGTGTCTCGTGATTCCGCTTCACTTACTCGATCGAAGGTTCTGATCAAGCCCGCGACCAGCGTAGATGACTTAGAGTAACGTAAATTGCCCGGAATCACGAGACACTAGTACGGATTGTCGTCACCGGCGTTGCAACTGCACTTCGACGACTCCACGAGCGCATCCACATCATCGATGAAGACGATCTCGTTGTCGACCGTGGGTCCGGGTGTGATTTCCACGAGAACGGCTGTCATGACCTACCTCCCTTCAGTGCTGGCAGTACATGGACAGTGGCGCCTTCGCCTTGCGGTAAAGCGTGACGAGCGGCATGCACGTCCCGCACGTACCGCTTAAGGCGCAGCCGGAGCAGCCCCCTTGGCGAAGTAGGAGGGCATCGGCGATCTCACCGAGGCGGCGCAGGCCGTCGACTCCTTCGTCCATGAGCGGGATCTGCGGGTCGCGGCCTACCTTGCAGATGGAAGCCATGCCGTGCGGGTCGACATGGAAAAAGGTGTGTCCGGCGTTGCAGCCGGTGAAAATCTTGCGTTTCCGTAGGTGCTCTTCGGACTGAGCCGGCAGGCTTTCAGGGCTGCCGTAGATCGTAGGAGACATGTTCGTGTACACCGTGTAAGGCAGTTCCAGATGTTCGGCCATGGCCTTCATCTGGTTGATCTCGTGGGCGTTCTGCCGCGCGATGATCAGGCTCAGGTTGATCGGTAGACCGGCCTCATGCGCGGCGGCCAGACCCCGCGTGAAAGCGGTAAACGATCCACGCCGTCGCGTCAGCCCGTCGTAACTGTCAGCGGTAGCACCGTAGACGCTGAGGGTGAGTCGATACGGGGGATGGGAGGCGAGAAGGTCGAGAATCTTCGCGTTTGACAACCGTGATCCGTTCGAGGAGATGCTGAGCATCATGCCAAGCTCGTACGCGAGCTCGTAGACCTGAGCAAACAGCTTGTCGATCATTGGTTCGCCGCCGGTGAGCTGCAGCCACAGCACCCCAGCGTCACGCATGATGTGCAGTAGCCATTCCCGGTCGGGCCAGGACAGCCCCTCGAACTTCTTGAGACCGAGGTAGCAGTGCTCGCAATCATAGTTACAGCCGAGATTCAGCTCATAAGAAGCGCGACCGTACCCGTAGGGGGACTGTTTCCGGACGAGGACCTTCTGACCAAGAGAATGTTCCGTGATGTCCAGATTCCAGGATCGGCGCACGGCATCGATCAGCCATGTCGGTGAGACGTCACCGGCCGTGGAAGCCTGCGCGAGTTG
>NZ_CAAAFO010000110.1:3040-4229 GCF_900634715.1 Candidatus Protofrankia californiensis
TAGGTACTTGTCCCGCGGGATCTTCAACGCCTGGGGACTGCCCGTACGGAGCACAAGATAATCATCCAGAAAAGGACTGGCGATAAGTTCGTGCACGGTTGTCTCCTCCTGGCTCGAAAGATCGGGCAGGGACCCTGTTCCCGCGCTGCTGGCGTCGCCGCTACCCGGCGGTCATAGGGCGCGCTCTTCTCCCGCACGACCCGGCCGGGTCCGCGGCATGCGGTAATACGCCGACATTCGGCCGGCGCGTATTTGTGCCGGCTCTCCCCGGATGGGGCGGCACGGTCCAGCCGGGGAGAGCCGAGCTCAGGTCCCCGATTCGGGGTAGACCGGGAAGACGATGGGGACCACGCGTCCGTCGATGCCGTGGCTTGTCGCGTGGTGGTCGGCGGCGACAGCCGAGGGGAACGGCAAACGGACTTCCACCGGCAGTGCGTCCGGCCCGTAGACCACCAAGGCGTACAGCACCGCGTCCGCCGGAACCGCGGAATGGGTGGACATTGGGGCGGCGCAGGTTCCCGTCCGCCGCTGGTAGCGGACAGGGATCACCCCGGGTAACGGCTTCACTGACACAGCATCCCCGTTCACGTTGGGCCTGGAGCGTGGTCGATCACCAGGATGAACAGTACCTAGAATGGGAAGTACTGTCTAGTATTTTCTGTACTAGTTGCTTGTCAGGGGAGGACGCCTACGCGATGCGCAAGCGCCTTCAGTTCTGCGGAGGCCCGGCGCCCCTCGCTGTGCTGGAGGTCAGCGACCAGCTCACGGACGCGGGGATGCTCCCGTACCTGGTCGGGAGTTAGCGTCTCGGCTTCGAGGAGACTCGCCACCGCTTCGGCCGTCTTACGACGTTGACCATAGGCACAGGCAAGGTCGATGAGGAACCGTGCACGCCGCTCAGGTGAAAGCCCGGACCTGTCCACCCCTGTGGCTCGATCGAGTGCCTCGCCAGCGTCGCCCAACTCGACCGCGACCGACACTTCGTGCAGGCGGACGTTGGTCGGACCAAACTCCGTATCGAAGTCGTTGCGTCCCTCACCGACCCGCGCCGCCGCTTCCGCAGCCTTGTCCAGATGCTCCCACGCCTTGCCGCGGCTCCCCTCCCGCGCGGCAATGATTGCAAGCACCAGATGGAGCCCACCCCACAGAGAGATCACTTCTGGCCGAGCCCCGGCAAGACGGTCTCCAA
>NZ_CAAAFO010000110.1:4310-6160 GCF_900634715.1 Candidatus Protofrankia californiensis
GGACGTCCGCCGCAGCCTGCGCGGTGTAGCGGGCATGCGCCAGCCGTGCCGGGCTCATGAGGGCATGCGCCATCCGGTACTGCGCAGCGATCACGAGCAACGGCTCTCCGGCGTGCTCCGCGGCCATCACCGCCCGGTCGGACGCAATCCAGCCCGACTCGACGTCCCCGAGCTTGGCCAGCAACGCCGCCGCAGCCTGGTACACCATCGACCCGCTCCGGAACAGGTTCGCCCGCTGCTCGCCAGGCGGCAGACTGCGGCCTGCCACCTCCAAGGCAGGGATCAACTCTGCGAGCAGTGGCGCTGCTTCCGCGTAGCGGGACGCGTGCACGAGCGGCCAGACGGATCCGGCGCGCACCGTCAACCGCTCGACATCCGCCGCCGACGGCGCAGAGGGGCTGCCCTCGCCGAGCACTGTCGTCAACGCTGGATGCCCGGTCAACGCCCGCCGGAGTTCGACGATGTACGGGCTGTACTCGGCCGGCAGCGCATCTTGCGGGACGTCGGGTGCCAACTCCGAAACGGGAATGTTCAGCGCGTCGGCGACCTGCGCCAATACCGACAGCCGATCCACCGTCCGCGTACCGCGTTCAACCTGCGACACCCAGCTCTCCGAACGGCCGACCAGCTTCCCCAGCGCTACCTGAGACAGGCCGCGCCGCTTCCGGTGGAACGCCAGTCGCTCACCAACTGTGGAAGACCCGGTCATCGTGTACCGGCCGGAAGGCCCTTCGCCGGCCCGGGTGTGACGAACTCGACCCGCGCCGGGGCGGACAGGTACTGTCCTCGCTCCGCGAGGAACCGCTTCACGTGGACCTGGTCCTCGTGCGCGTCGAACGCCGCACGGTCGGCATACACCTCGTAGAAGACCCTCGCTAGCGGCGCATCCTCCACACTGTGTGTCACGTAGAGTAAGGTTCCAGGCTCGCGGGCCAGGATCAGCGGCACCGTCTCGGCGACCAGGCGATCAAAGCCGTCAGCCCCGTCCGGGGTCAGGTCAAACCGCACTACAAGCGCGAACATGCACCAACCCTCCACCTCTACACTCAGAGATCACGGGCACAACTCTAGCGTGTGCCGTACTTCTCAGGCGACCCCGCACTTTCTGTGCGTGCCACTACTGTCGACAGCGCGGACAGTACGGAACGATCACAATGTGGTCGTCCGGCTCGACGAGCCCGGTCAGCCGTGCGGCGAGTCTGTCCAGCCTTCCGACCGACAGATCCAGGTCGTACACCGATCGCAGTACCTTCGGCCCGTGTCGTTCCAGCGCCGTCGCGACCTTCCGGCGGCGCCGGTCGGAGGAGACGTCGAAGCTCACCAGGAATCTGCCGTCGGGATCTGCCATCGGGCGGTCACCACCAGCGGAACGGTTCGTAGGGAACGCCGTCGATCAGTCTCCTGCGCAGGACGAGGCTCTGCTCGCGGATGAGGGTGGCGTAGGTGGTACCGGGGGAGACCGTCCAGCTCCGCGCAGGGGAGTCCACCCGGGCCCGGAAGCGGGCGATGACCGCCGCGCTCGCCGACGGGCCGAGCCGCGGACGCCCGTCCGTGCTGTCGCCGGTCCGGGGCGCGGGGTCGGTGGTGAGATCCTCAGGGCGGATCATGCGCAGTCCGAGGACTCCCAGGACGGTCGACTCGAGCAGGACGGCGCGCCATTCCTCCATCAGATCGAACACAAGAGTCGGCCGGCCCGACCGTGGGGCGTGCAGGAACGACACGTACGGATCGAGACCGGCGGCGACGACCGCGCCGAAGACGACCTCGCGAAGCAGGGCGGAGGTGTAGTTGATGAGAACGTTGACGAGGTCGGGGTCAAGGCGTTCACGCCGCCGGAAGCCGAGCTCGGC
>NZ_CAAAFO010000110.1:6676-8556 GCF_900634715.1 Candidatus Protofrankia californiensis
GACGAGCTCGGCGATCGAAGCGGCGTTGTCGACAGCCGTACCGGCCGCGGCGACGCGCCGGGCCAACGCCCAGACATCCGCTGGCTCGTCGGCCGTTGCCGCTCGCCGGCGCAGCAGGATGTCCTGATTGTGGATTTTCCCGCGGACGAACGCGCGGGCGAGTTCGAGCCGGGCGGCGTCGTCGTGCTGGAGGAGCACCTGCCGCCGGCGGGCCTCGATGTGTGACGCCTTCGGCGGTTCGAGCCGCCCGCGGGCCCGGCCGTCCGCGCTGAGCAGGACCAGCGGCGCGTCCTCGGCAAGGAGGGCGGTCATCGCCGGAGTCGTGATCCCGACGTTGCCGAAAACGACGACCTCGCTGATCCGGCCCAGCGGTGCCGATGTGATGACTGCGCTGTCCCGGCTCACGACCAGTCGGCCGCCACTGCGCCCGAGCACGAGACCGTGACCGACGACATACAGCGGACGGCGGGTCGGCCGGTTGATCGGTTGGTTTATCGGCCGGTTCACGATGCCCTCCGGTTCGTCGCCGCGCGGGCGGACGTGTCCGGTGGGCCGGTGTAGGCAGCCGGATCCGGTCGGGTGGTATCGCGCTGCCGTCCGACGGACATCGGGTGTGTCCACCCGGCGGTCGGTTCGGCCTCCCACCCGCCGTCACGGTAGAAAACCCATCCCAGGAAGGAGAAACCCCGGTCGAAGCTTGAGATGTAGGTCTTCGCGGCATTCATCTCCAGGTCCAGATCCGCCAACGCGCGGCCGACGGTGTGGGCGGCATCGATCGCGGTGTCGGTGTCGGTGCAGAACACCGCGATATCGTCTGCGTAGCGCACGAGATTGCCGGGATTACGATGGACGGTGGTGTCGAAGGCACGGAGATGCAGATTGGCGAGGGCGGGGGACAGGGGTGCTCCTTCCGGGATACCCTTGGTTCGTGGAATGATTCCGTATTCGGTGAGCAGCGGCGCGGCTATCCAACGGCCAATCAGTGTTGTCGCCTCACCGGCCAGCCCAGGAGGAAGAGCGGCCAGGAGAAGGTCATGGCGAATGCACGCGAAATAGTCGGCGATGTCGGTGCGCAGCACTGTCGTGCGCCCGGCGTCCCGGTAGCGTTCGGCCTCGGCCAGCGCGTCGAGCCAGGACCGGCCCCTGCGGTAGGCGAA
Organism: Candidatus Protofrankia californiensis; assembly: GCF_900634715.1. GTDB lineage: Bacteria > Actinomycetota > Actinomycetes > Frankiales > Frankiaceae > Protofrankia > Protofrankia californiensis. The sequence continues at coordinate 7,834 of NZ_CAAAFO010000110.1, forward strand.
GCTCACCTCCACGGACGTGGCGTCAAGCTGGTCGTGGCAGACCTCAAGGAAGGCGCGTTGGGCAATGCGGTCCCGGACGGTTGGCAGCCCGAGGATTCTCCGCCGCCCGCCGCGGTGGATCGTGGCCAGACGCAACGGCTGGGGCTCATACGTGCCGGTCGTGAGCTGGTCGGTGAGCCGGTCAAGGCGCGCACCGAGTTGTCCGGCGAAGTCGGCGACAGCGAGGCCGTCGGCGCCCGGCATCCCGCTGCCGGCTGCGACCCGCGCCCACGCCGCCCACAGCACCGCCGGCCGGCCCATGGCCGCCAGCACGTCTCGCGAGGCCACGGGTTGGGAGCCACCGTTTCGCGACGGACCATTGCGGCCGGATGTTCGGTGGCCGTGGAGGGCCGTGGAGCGGGGTTCCGTTCGACCGAACCAGCGAGCCATGCGCCTCACTCCTTCGCCACGACCAGGGCACCGGTCGGTACCGCCGTCAGCCAGTGCAGACGGACACGGCTCGCCACCACCACAACCTCCGACACGCCGACGAACGCGGGAGGTTGTGGTGAGAGATCAATATGCACTCTGACGTGCAACGATGCGGGATATCTAGATCATTTCGATATGATCCAAAAAATCTTCAAGCGGAGGTTGTGGTTTGATCTTGCAAACGTGCAGGTCGGATGGGGTACGATTCGGACAGCGGTGCCCGTGATCTACAAATCCGAGTCGGATTGAAAC
>NZ_CAAAFO010000110.1:8937-10174 GCF_900634715.1 Candidatus Protofrankia californiensis
GTGCCCGTGATCTACAAATCCGAGTCGGATTGAAACTCGTGGGACGCCAGGTGGCGCCGTCCATGGTGGGTGCCCGTGATCTAAAAATCCGAGTCGGGTTGAAACAGTGGATGCGGCGAATGGACTGTCATTTTTTGGTGCTCGCGATCCACTGATCGCTCATGCGCACACTAGTTCTGGTGCTTCCGGGCCGGATGTTCAGGCGGAGGCAGGTACTGGGAAAGGCTCGTAGGTGTTGCTGGCCGCATCGAACGTGAAGGCGGTCCACCGGCCATGTTCAGGCGAAGCCAGCCGAGCACCGAGCGCTACAGCGATTGCGACTGGTCCGCTGAGAAAGATTGCGTGCCGGCCGGTTCGAGCGCCTGCCGTCAGCGGCGCATCCCGCCATGTACGGCAGGTCTGTTCCACCACACCGGTGAAGGTCGCGCTGTCCTCAGCCAATCGTGATGATTCGCTGCGTATCCGGAGGAGGTAGCCGATGCCGTGCTGGCGGCACGCGGCCAGCACCTGGTCGAAGAACTGGTCCCCTCGGCCCTGCAGGTCCAGCGCGAGCGCGACCACGGTCGGGTCGCCATCGTCGAAGGCCTCCAGCCCGTCCAAGATCAGCAGTTCGCTGCTGGATTCGACCGCACGCAGCGACGTCGCCGGAAAATAAGCCGGAGCCCCGTCAGCTTGTCGGATCGCGTGCACCACGACCTCGCGAGCATGCGTGTACCCCAACCTGGCGCCGAACCAGAACGCAACATGCAGTGGCATGGTCGGGATCAGATTGATCCGGGCGGCGTCGGGGGTCAGACGTTCCGCCAGCGTCATGGCCGACAAGGTCTCGTCAGCGAGAGCGTCGACCAGTCTCCGGTCCCACAGTCCGTCACCGGACAATTCGATGTTGGTTTTCAGTGTCACCGTGCACGTGCTCCGGCTGAACATCTCAGCCTGCTGCTCCAGCAGTTGAGCGCGTGCCGGCCCGCGGCGGGCGTCAGCTGCGGTGACCACGATGCCGACACGTACCTGGCGGCGTGCCCGCGTCCTCAGCCAGAGCCCCAGGACAACGAGCGCAAGCCCGGCGACGAATGCCAGGACGAACCACCATCGCCCAGCGGTTTCCCCCGCCAGGAACGACTTCGTTGCCTCAATCCCGAAGCCGCCCGCGACCGTTCCACCCACGGTGGTCTCCGCCGTGCCATCGGCGACAACCGCCCAACTCCCTTGCGAACGGCCTGAGGTGTCAGACCTAAAT
>NZ_CAAAFO010000111.1:0-2438 GCF_900634715.1 Candidatus Protofrankia californiensis
TCCCCGGGAACGTAACCGTCCGCATCGACGTCGAACGGGCAGTAGGCGCGGGCCGGATCGGTACGGGACGTCATGGCATGGTTGTGCTGCTGGCAGGTCAACGCGTACGGGGACAGCGGCGCCTCGGTCCCACCGGCGAGCACCACCGGGGTCCCGCGGCGGACGAGCCGCGCCGCGTGGGCGAAGCTGTCCAGGCCACCGGCGCTCTCCGACACCAGGACCACCGACGGCCCCTTCATGCCGTGCCGGATCGACAGCTGCCCCACCGTGGCCGCGTAGAACCAGGCGATCGACTGGTACGCACCCACCGTGCACGACGGTGAGCTCCACAGGCGTTGGAGCTCGTGCTGACCGAACGCGTTTCCGCCGGAGCCGCTGGCGAGCGCGACGGACATGTCATACGGGTCGAGGGCTTGCGGGTCGATCCCCGCGTCCGCCAGTGCCTGGTCGGCAGCGCAGAAGGCCAGGTGCGTCCACCGGTCCGTCTGCACGACGAACCGGCTCGGCATGTGCTCGGCCGCCCCGAAACCGTCGACCTCACCGGCGATGGTGGTGTCGTAGCGCGACGGGTCGAACTGGGTGATACGCCCGAGCCGGCTCTCCCCGGAGAGCGCGGTCTTCCAGTACGTGTCCGCGCCGATCCCACTGGCGCAGACGATCCCGATCCCGGTGATCACAGCGCGCGGCGTCACCGTCCGGCCTCCACCTGCTGGTGGCTCTCCGCGGCCGGCAGGCTCCGCCCAGTATGCCGGCCGCTTCGGGCGTCCGCTTTGAAGACCATGGCTGACTGGAACCCCCCGAAGCCGCTGCCGACCGACAGCGCGACATCGACCCGCTGCTCACGCGCCGTGTTCGGCGTGTAGTCGAGATCGCACTCCGGATCCCGATTGGCCCAGTTCGCCGTCGGCGGGACGACCCCGTGCTCGATGGCCAGGGCACAGGCGGCCATCTCGATCGCACCGATCGCACCGAGCGAATGGCCGACCATGGACTTGATCGAACTGATCGGCACCTTGTAGGCGTGCTCACCGAGAACGCGTTTGAAGGCGGCCGTCTCATGCCGGTCGTTCTGCTTGGTCCCCGAACCATGAGCGTTGATGTAGGAGACCTCGGTCGGCGCCAGCCGTCCCTGTGCCAGCGCGTCGCTGATGGCGACGGCCATCTCCGCGCCGTCGGGACGCAACCCGGTCATGTGAAAGGCGTTACTGCGGGTAGCGAAACCGGCGACCTCGCAGTAGATGTGCGCGCCGCGGCGGCGGGCGTGCTCCATCTCCTCCAGGACGAGAACGGCGCCCCCCTCGCCCAGGATGAAGCCCTTGCGGTCCCGGTCGAAGGGCCGGGAGGCGTGCTCGGGGTCGGAGTCGTCCGGCGACGTCGCCTTGATCGCGTCGAAGGAGGCGAGCGTGACCGGGGAGATCGGGGAGTCCGACGCACCGGCGATCATGACGTCCGCCTCCCCGTCGGCGACGAGCTGGTAGCCGTAGCCGATGGCGTCGATCCCGGACGTGCAGCCGGTGGAGACGACCTGCGCCGGGCCGTGGGTCCCGAACTGGCAGCCGACGTCGGCCGCCAGGCTGCTCGGCATCAGCGCCTGGTACAGGAACGGCGCGGCGTAGTCGGGATCGACCAGCCACTGCCGGCCGGTGTCGCTGGCCACGACGTACTCGGTTTCCAGCGCCGTCGTGCCCCCGACCGCCGTACCCATCGCCACACCGGTGGCGTTCGCGGTCGGCTCGTCGAAGACGATCCCGCTGTCCGCGACGGCCTCGGCAGCGGCGGCCATGGCGAACTGGATGTAGCGGTCGGAGCGCCGCGCCTGGCGGGGGGAAAGCCCGGCGGACGCCGGATCGAAGTCGCATTCGGCGGCGACCCGGGAGCGAAACGGCGACGGGTCGAAGAGGGTGATGCGCCGGGTGGCGGTCCGTCCCTGCGTCACGGTGGACCAGAACGCCTCCCGCGTCACCCCACCCGGTGCGACCACGCCCACACCGGTCACCACAACGCGGCGGTGGGCGCTCACGTCGAGGCCACCGGGTCACCGTCAGCGCGTTCGGTGTTCACGTGGTTGGTGCTCACGTGGTTGGTGTTCACATGGTCGGTGTTCGCGGCATCCTCGGTGTCCACGTGTCCGAGCTCGGGACGGGGAGCCAGGGGACCGAGGTGGAAGACCACCGACGCCTCCTCGGCGCCGGTGTTGCGCAGCCGGTGGCGCGTCCCGATCGGGATGTAGAGCCCCTCGCCGGACCCGACGACCACCGGGACGTCGTCACAGTCGACGACGATGCCCCCTGTGGCTACGTAAAGAAATTCTTCGCTGTACGGGTGGTAGTGCTCGGCGATCTTCTCGCCGGGAAGAAGGGTGGCCACACCCATGAAGCCCGAGGTGCTACCCACCGTGCGCGGACCGAGCAGCACGCGCAGCTCTCCCCCGCGACGCC
>NZ_CAAAFO010000111.1:2542-8849 GCF_900634715.1 Candidatus Protofrankia californiensis
GCGTCGCGGGCCCCGCCGGCCCCGCCGGCCACACCGACCCCGCCGGCCGCCAGCTTCTCGACCTTGTCGCGGATGACCTCCATCTGGATCACCGAGTTGTCGTTGATCCGGGCGGTCATCGCCTCGTCGTCGACCGGCGCGTCCGGACGCATGGCAAAGTCCTGCACCCACGTCATCCGGACGCCGTCGCCGGCATCCTCGTACGACCAGTAGATGTTCATGTACTGGAACGGACCGGGCTCGACCCGGTGCGCGCGCACCTCACGCAGGCCGCGGTCGACCGTCCGCTGGCTTACCCACGACCAGATCCGCCCGTTTTCGTCCGGATGCATGGTCAGCCGGAAACGGACGGTGTCCCCCGCACGTTCGAGAACCTCCACCGAGGCGTACTCCGTGAACAGGTCGGGCCAGTTCTCCAGGTCGTTCGTCGCATCCCAGACGACGTCGAACGGTGCAGCGATGAACACTGAGTTCTGCGTGTGTCCCGGCATCTCCTACGAGACCTCCTCGAGATTTTCGTTCACAGATTTTCGTTCACAACGGCGGCAATTTCGCTCACGGTCATGGTGACGGCTTCGTCGGGGATCTCCACACCGAACCTCTCGACTATCACCGCCTGCAGCTCGAGGACAGCCAAAGAGTCGATCTGCAGCTCCGTGAGGGAGAGATGCTCGTTTCCGAGAAAAACATCGGGATCCGCACCGGCCCGCTCGACGAGAATCTCGCAGATCGTGGTCGGTGTCACGACGGACCGGGTGTTCCCGGTGGCTTCAACACTCATCGCCGTACCTTTCCGGAGTCCGTGAACAGGCGGTCGACCAGGCTGGTCGAGTACTGGCCCTTACGGAACTCGGTGTCGGCCAGCACGCGTTTGATGAAAGGAATGGTGGTACGTACGCCGGGCCCGTCGACGTCGAACTCGCCGAGCGCGCGCTCGGCCCGGCTCAGAGCCTCGGCCCGGCTGGGTGCCCAGACCGACACCTTGGCCAGCAACGAGTCGTAGTACGGGCTGACCCGATATCCGGGGAAACCGTGGGTGTCCACCCGGACGAACGGACCGGACGGTGGGGTGAACCGGTCGAGCCGGCCCGCGGCCGGTGCGAATCCCCGGTCGGGATCCTCGGTGTTGACCCGGCACTCGACGGCGACGCCGCGTATGACGACGTCCTCCTGCCGCAGCCGCAACGCAGTGCCGGCCGCGACATGGAGCTGCTCGTGGACGAGGTCGCAGCCCGTCACCATTTCGGTGACCGGATGTTCCACCTGGATACGGCTGTTGATTTCGATGAAATAGTGGTTCTGGTCCTCGTCGACCAGGAACTCGACCGTGCCGAGGCCGGTGAAACCGACCGAAAGCGCGCCCCGCACCGCGTCCCGGCACATCTCAGCCACCCGGTCGGGATCGAGTTCGGGCGCGGGCGCCTCCTCCACCAGCTTCTGGTGGCGGCGCTGTACCGAGCAGTCCCGGGTGCCCAGGTGGATGCCTCCGCCGTGGGCGTCACAGAGGATCTGCACCTCGACATGGCGGGCCCGCTCGAGAAAGCGCTCGACGTAGATCCGGTCGTCACCGAACACCGCCCGTGCCGCCGCCCGCGTGTCGGTGAACGCCGTCGCGAGCTGCGCGGCCGAGCGGACGACCGTCATACCACGGCCCCCGCCGCCGGCCGCGGCCTTGATGATGACGGGATATCCGATGGCGTCGGCGATGTCACGCGCGTCGGCGATACTGCGCGCGACATCGGCGCTGCCGGTGAGCAGGGGCAGGCCTGCCTGGCGCATCAGGGCCCGGGCCACGCTCTTGTCCCCCAGCGAGGCCATCACCTCCGGCGGCGAACCGATGAAGACCAAGCCGGCGTCGGCACATATCTCCGCGAAGTCTGGATCCTCGGAAAGAAACCCGTAGCCGGGGTGGACGGCGTCCGCCTCCGTCATTCTTGCTGCCTCGATGATGGCCGCCGCGTTGGCGTAGCTGCGCCGCGGCGGTGGCGGCCCGATACACACCGCCTCGTCGGTGTAGCGACGGACGAGAGAATCCTTGTCCGCCGTCGAATAGACGCCGACGGTCCGAATTCCGAGCTCGCGACATGCCCTGGCCACCCGCAATGCGATCTCGCCGCGGTTCGCAATGAGAACTTTCTGGAACAAATCTTCACCCCCCCGCGTGAAATGGGATTACCGCTACGGCGCGATCTCGACGAGAACCTGGTCGAACTCGACCGCCTCCCCGTTCCCGACGCAGATCCGGGCCACTTTTCCACCGATGTCGGCGGTCACCGGGTTCAGCAGCTTCATCGCCTCGATGATGCCGATCGTCGCACCCGCGTCGATGACGTTGCCAACCGTGACAAAGGGCTCCGCCCCCGGTTCGGGCGCATGATAGAAAGTCCCGACGATCGGTGCCGTGACAACGGCCACGTCGGCATCCGCGGTGTCCCCGCCGGCACCGTTTCCGCCGGCACCGTTTCCGCCGGCACCGTTCACAGCGGCGCCGTTGCCGTCGGCCGGGTTTCCGGTGGCCACCCCCGCGGCAGCCGTCTTCTCGACGGATCCGCTTTCGGTGGATGTGTTTCCGGCGGACGTGTTTCCGGCAGGCAGCGCCGGGACGAGCGAGGCGACCCGTTCGAGCTGCGCCGCGGCATCCACGCCGAACGCCAGCCGCGACCACTCGACCTCGATGGTGACGTCCCCGGAGCAGACGCGGATACGGCCGAGCTGGCCGGGCAGCTCCCCGGCCAACCGGGTCGCGTGCTCGTGCAGGGAGCGCAGGACGTGCTGGCGCTGGTCGATCGCGTTGGCCGGCCTCATACGGCCTTCTCCTCTTGTCGTTCGCGCGGCTGCGGCGGCGCGATGTCGGTGGGGGTGGTAACGGCCGCCTGGCCGAAGCGACGGAAGCGCGAGCGGCGGGCACGGATCAGTTGGGCCGCCGGCAGCGACACCAGCGGCCGCAGGGCCTCGAGCACCGCCTGGCGTAGCAGGTTGCCGGCGGCGAGGTGATCCGCCTGGGACCCGCCGAGCGGCTCGGGTACCACGGCGTCGACGATGCCCAGCCGCAACAGCCACGGGGCACTCAGGCCGAGCGCGCGGGCGGCCTCGGCCGCCGCCTGTGCGTCGTTCCAGAGAATCGCCGAGCAGGCCTCGGGGCTGATGACGGAGAACACGCCGTTCTCCGCGACCAGGACGCGATCGGCGACGGCCAGCGCCAGCGCGCCACCACTGCCACCCTCGCCGGTGATCACGGCGACGACCGGCGTGGAAAGCGCGGACATCCGCTGGATGGCGTGCGCGATCGCGGACGCCTGCCCCCGCTCCTCGGCCTCCCGGCCGGGGTAGGCGCCGGGCGTGTCGATCAGCGTCACCACGGGCAGGCCGAGCCGTGCCGCCAGCGACATCACCCGCATGGCCTTGCGGTAGCCCTCGGGCTGGGGCATGCCGAAGTTGTGCGCGATGAGCTCCGTGGTCGAATGCCCCTTCTCGGTCCCGACCACGGCCACAGCGAGTCCGTCGATTTCCGCGATGCCCGCCACGACGGCGTTGCAGTCCCCGTACAGCCGGTCACCGCGCAGCTCGACGAAGGAGTCGAACGACCGGGCGAGGTAGTCCCGGACGGTGGGGCGGGCGCTGTCGCGGGCAAGCCGGACGGTCTCCCACGGGTCCCGCTGGACCAGTCGCTCCGGGTCGGTGATGAGGACACCGGAGGTTGCCGGCGCCGGAAGATCGACCGGCTGATCAGTCGACGGATCAATCGACTCGTCGACCAATCCGTCGACCAATCCGTCGATCGAGGAGTCGATCGAGGAGTCGATCGACGGATCGACTCCTCGGTCCGTCCGCCGTCCGACCGCGAGCAGCCGGGTCAGCACCGTCCGCAGGTCCGTCCGGTCGGCGACGATGTCGACCTGGCCCTTGCTGGCCAGAAAACCACTGCTCTGGAACTCGGCGGGCAGTTCCTGCCCGATGGTCTGCCGGATGACCCGAGGCCCGGCAAAACCCATCCGGCTGCCGGATTCGGCGACAATCACGTCCGTGTTGGTCGCGAACGACGCCGCCACCCCGCCGTAGGTCGGGTCGGTCACCAGGCTGATGGACAGCAGGCCGTGTTCCCGGTGCCGTTCGATGGCAATACCGGTCTTGGCCATCTGCATCAACGACAGGCAGCCCTCCTGCATCCGGGCTCCGCCGGAGGTGGAAACGATGAGCAGGGGAAGCGCCTCGTCCACGGCGAGTTCCACCGCGAGCGTGATCATCTCACCGACCGCCGAGCCGAGACTGCCGCCCAGAAAACGGAAGTCCATCACGGCCACGACGAGCCCGTGGCCACCGATGGCTCCGGTGCCGCACAGCACCGCTTCGGCCAGATCGGTCTCCTGTCGCGCCGCCTCCCAGCGCTGGGTGTACGGCCGGGTGTCGGTGAACCCGAGAATGTCGAAGTGCACGGGTTCGACCAGCAGCGGCTTGAAGCTTCCGGCGTCGAGGAGCTGCTCGATCCGCTGGGATGCGGTCAGCCGGTCGTGGTGGCCGCATTCGGGGCACACGAACAGGTTGCGGGCCAGCCGTTTGCCGTAGACGAGCGCGGCGCAGGATCCGCACCGGGTCCAGGGAACCGCGCTCACCTCGGCGACCGCGGCCCTCACGCGGCCTCTCCGGCGGACTCGGTTTCATAGGTGTAGAAGCACTGCGCTATCGCGTCCTGGGGTGACCGCCAGGTCGGCAGATAGGGCTGAATGTGGCGCGACAGGCGGTCGCTGACGCGTTTGAACTCCTCATGACCACGCGCGTTGTCCACCGCCTGCCGACCGTCCCCGGTCGTTTCCAGAAGATGGACGTAGAGATCCCCGAGCGAATAGAGCGAACGGTGGGCGACTCCGGCGATCCGCGGAAGTCCGGTCGCGTCCGATTCCGCGAAGATGCGTGCGACATCCTTTTCAGCGCCGGGCGTGATTTTGGCAACAATCAAGGATCTGTGCATGTTGGTGTCCCCCTCCACCGAACGGGCCGGGAAAACCCCGGGACCGGGGCCGGCGGGGCCGCTGACCCATTCGCGGCAACAACGTTTCGGTCCAGACTGACCCCCTACTGAGAGTAAGGGCGATCACACAGCGCGTCCACCGGTACCGTCTGCGCGACCTTTCCGGAGATCGACCACCCCTCCGCAGGACCCGGGCCTGCCGGCCCGGGAAGACCTGACCTGCCGGCTGCGGCAGACGTTCTGGCTCAGGGAGTGGACGTCCGTAGCCGGTGGTCGAGCGCGGTGTGACGGCGCCCACCACTGACCGTGCGTACGGCCTGGCCGATGGCTCTGCGTGAGCCAACCAGGACCACCAGTTTGCGGGCCCGGGTGACCGCAGTGTAGAGAAGGTTACGCTGCAACATCATCCAGGCGCTGGCGGTGACCGGGATGACCACGGCCGGGTACTCGCTGCCCTGCGAACGGTGGATGGTCACGGCGTAGGCGTGGGCGAGTTCGTCCAGTTCGGTGAACTCGTAGTCGATGTCCTCGTCCTCGTCCGTGCGCACCGTGACCTTCTGCTCGTCGAGGTCGATGCCGGTGACCACGCCGAGGGTGCCGTTGAAGACGCCGCTGGCTCCCTTGTCGTAGTTGTTGCGGATCTGGGTGACCTTGTCGCCGACCCGGAAGATCCGGCCACCGACCCGGCGTTCGAGCGTGTCGGGACGCGCCGGGGTGAGCGCGTCCTGCAGCAGGGTGTTCAGCGCGCCGGCGCCGGCTGGGCCGCGGTGCATCGGCGCGAGCACCTGCACGTCCCGGCGCGGGTCAAACCCGAACTTCGCGGGAATCCGCCGGGCCACCACGTCCACGGTCATCGCCGCGGCGTCCTCGGCCTCGTCCGCGGAGAAAAAGAAGAAGTCCGCCAGGCCGCGCACCAGCGGGTAGTCGCCGGTGTTGATGCGGTGTGCGTTCGTGACCACCCCGGACTGCTGTGCCTGGCGGAAGACCTGGGTCAGCCGCACGTGCGGGACCGGCGTCCCCTGCGCCAGCAGGTCGCGCAGGACCTCGCCGGCTCCGACGGACGGGAGCTGGTCGACGTCGCCGACCAGGAGCAGATGCGCCCCGGGCGCGACGGCCTTGGCGAGCTTGTTGGCGAGCAGCAGATCGAGCATGGACGCCTCGTCGACCACGACGAGGTCGGCGTCCAGGGGTCGGTCGCGGTCGTAGGCGGCGTCCCCACCGGGGCGCAGCTCCAGCAGCCGGTGCACGGTGGAGGCGTCGTGCCCGGTCAGTTCGGTGAGCCGTTTGGCCGCGCGACCGGTGGGCGCGGCCAGCACGATCTTCGCGCCCTTGGCCTGGGCG
>NZ_CAAAFO010000111.1:9370-9997 GCF_900634715.1 Candidatus Protofrankia californiensis
TCACCGCGCCGGTGTCGACCTGCAGAATCTTGATCGCCTCGGCGATCAGCCGCTGTTCGGGCAGGAAACAGTTCCCGTCCCCGGTGGACTCCGACAATGTGAACACCAGCCCGGCCTTGATCCGCTGCGGGCTGTCATGCGGAATCCCGACGGCCTTGGCAATCGTGTCCGCGGTACGAAAACCGATGCCCCACACGTCGGTCGCCAACCGGTACGGTTCCGTGCGCACCACCTCGATCGAACGGTCGGTGTACTGCTTGTAGATCCGCACCGCCAACGACGTCGACACCCCGACGCCCTGGAGGAAAACCATCACCTCTTTGATGGACTTCTGTTCCTCCCACGCCACCGCGATCGCCTTGGTCCGTTTGGGTCCGAGTTTCGGGACCTCGATCAGCCGTTCGGGATGCTGCTCGATGACGTCCAGGGCGTCGATACCGAAATGCTCGACGATACGTTCGGCGAGCTTCGGCCCGATACCCTTGATCAGCCCGGAGCCGAGATACCGCCGGATACCCTGGACCGTCGCCGGGAGCACGGTCGTGTAGTCCTCGACGTGGAACTGCTTGCCATACTGTGGATGCGAGCCCCACCGCCCCCGCATCCGCAGCGACTCACCCGGCTGCG
>NZ_CAAAFO010000111.1:10323-11205 GCF_900634715.1 Candidatus Protofrankia californiensis
CGCCCAGCAGCGCACCCACCACCGTGATCAGATCACCGGAACGCCCCGCGTCCACGCGGGCGACGGTGTATCCCGTCTCCTCGTTGGCATAGGTGATCCGTTCCAGCACCGCGTCCAGCACCGACCCGTGAAACGGCTGCGCTGATGCCATGCGAGTACCGATATCATGGACGGCTTCCGGTTTTACCGTAGGCCGTCCCGCCACCGGTCGGCCTCGGCGACGAGCGCGCGGGCCCAGGCGTCCAGAATCTGTGTTCCGGCGTGGGCGGAGGAACCAGTGGGATCACCCAGGACGCCGTTGGGGCTGACGGCGCGCACGCCGGACTCCCGCAGCACGGGCAGGAGTTCGCCCAGCGGGCGCGTCACCCCGGGCTCGCTGCGGTCGAGCTTCACCGCCTGCCCGCGCAGGGCGAGCATCGCCGAGGTCTCGGTGCGGCCGGCGTGGGCGTCGTCGGCGGGTCCGTCGGGCAGCCAGGCGAGCACGCGACGGCCCTCGTGCCGCAACCGGGCGACGGCGCGGCGCAGCGGTACGGCGTTGCCGCCGTGCCCGCAGACCAGCAGCACCCCGGCAAAGGCGTCGGCCGAGCGGACGAGCTCGACCAGGAGCAGCTCGACGGCCTGCTGCCCGATCGACAGGGTGCCGGGGAAGCCGCCGTGTTCGCCGCTGGAACCGTAGGGCACCGCCGGTGCCACCACCACCCAGGGGCGGGCACGGGCAAGTCGTTCGCACAGTGCGTCGGCCAGTTCGGTGTCCACTGTGAACGGTAGGTGCGGCCCGTGCTGCTCGGTCGCGCCCAGCGGGACGGCGAGCACGCTGGCGGCGGCGCGCTCGGCCACCTCGGGCCAGGTGAGCTCCGCCAGTCGCCAGGGCCGCGCAGCGGC
>NZ_CAAAFO010000111.1:11357-12428 GCF_900634715.1 Candidatus Protofrankia californiensis
AAGTTGTCACGGTTGTTGCCCGCGAACCCCGGCCCCGGCCCTGCTCTTGGCGGCCCTGCCCCTGGCCCGATCGAGCCGGCCGGACAGCCTGAGCCAACCGGGCAGTCCGGGCCGGTTGGCCTGGCCGGGCCAGCCGGACAGGTCCGGCAGCAGCGGCGTGAACGTGCCCGCACGCACGGCACCCCACCAGACCCCGGCGCCGTAGGCGAAGTCGTCGAGCATCCGCACCACCAGCCAGCGCGGCGGATCCACCGGCGGACGCCGCCGGTACCAGCCGTGCAGGTGACGCCCCACCACCAGCGCCAGCAGCCACCTCCCCCGCCGGGTGCTCGCCAGCACCGGGACGGCCACCGGCCACCAGGTGCGGGTCACCGCGTCGGCGAGCAACCGGCCCGCGCCGAGATGGCCCAGGGCCGCCACCCGCAGCGCCCCGCCGGCGGGCACCCCGAGACGTCCCAGCTTGCGTGGCAGCAACACCGTCGTGGTGGCCGCGACCGCGAGCCCGGTCCGCGGCCGGCCGGCGGCCACCGCCGCCCACGACAGCGCGCTCCACACCGACACCCGGACCGGTGTGACGGCCGTGCCGTGCCGGGCCGCCAGCGGCGCCGCCGACGTCCCGTAGTCGAAGCGCTGGCGCAGCCACGCCGTCCACCGGCCGCGGGGAGCGTGACCGACCCGCGACGCGGGCTCGTAGCGGACCTGTGCTCCCCCTCGCGCCAGCCGCCACACGAAGTCCACATCCTCGCCGAAGCGCATCCGCTCGTCGAAACCGTGCAGTTCCCGCAGGGACGAGGTGCGCACCACGAGCGCGGCCGAGGGGACGTAGCTCACCCGGCTCGCCGGCCGCACCGGCGCCGCGGCGCCGCCGAGGTCCAGACAGGACTGCGTCTGCTCGTAGCGGGCCAGCAGCGACCGTCCGGGCAGGCTGGTCACCCGGGGAGCCACCGCGGCGACGTCAGGAGCGTCGAAGTGCGCCAGCAGCGGCTCCAGCCAGCCCGGCTCGGGCTTCACGTCGGCGTCCAGGAACGCCACCAGCTCGGTGCCCGCCCGCTGCCAGCCGGTGTTGCGCGC
>NZ_CAAAFO010000111.1:12744-13273 GCF_900634715.1 Candidatus Protofrankia californiensis
GGGGCAGGGGTGTTACGGATCCGTCGTCCACGACGATCACCTCCGCCACCTTCCCCACCGCGCCGAGCAGCGTGTCCAGGGCGTCGGCGTGGTCACGCACGGGCACGACGACCGTGACGTCCGACGGGCGCAGCCGGGGCCGTTCGTAGACCGGATGGGCGATTCCCCCCGTCACCAGCCGGGCCGCCAGCCGGCGCTGCGCCGGATCAGCCCCGACCGGCTGCCCGCGCGTCCACTCCTCGACCAGCCGCGCGCCGGCCTCGGGCAGGCGCAGGACCCGCAGCGGGGAGCCACCGAGCAGCACCCGTCCCCCGGCCCACCGGCGCGTACCGGGGTCGAAGACCAGGCGCAGCACGGAGTCCGTCACACAGGGGTCCGCACTACGGGGATCCGTCACACAGGAGTCCGCACTGCGGGCATCCGTCACACGGGAGTCCGTCATGCGGTGAACCCGCCGTCGGCGTGCACCACGGTGCCGGTGATCGCAGACGAGCTCTCGCCACACAGCCAGCACACGGTGGCGGCGACC
>NZ_CAAAFO010000111.1:13706-15426 GCF_900634715.1 Candidatus Protofrankia californiensis
CGTGCACTCCCCCGAACTCACGCTCGGCCAGCTCGACGGCCTCGACCAGGGCCTGCGCCTGGCGCACATCGGCCACGACGTCACGGACAGAGCCGGGCCACCGCTGCGCGAGCGCGCGCAGTTGCTCCCTGGTTCCCAGCGGGTAGTTCACGCCGGGCAGGTCGGCGCACACGTCCACCGCGACGACCCGCCACCCCTGCGCGGCCAGCTGGTTCACCACGGCCGCGCCGATACCGCGGGCCGCCCCGGTCACCACCGCCACCCGGCCGGTGGTCGCTGCTGTGCTCGCTGTTGTTTCTCCGGTCGCTGCCGCTGTGCTCGCCGCTGCTCCTCCGGTCGCCGCCGCGTCCCCGGTTGCCGCCGCTGCCGCGGTCACTGTCCTTCCCGCGGCCGGTAACCGTACCCGCGGAGGCAGTCGAGCAGCCGGTCAATCACGTTCAGCATCCGATACCTTCTGGACGTGCACCGGGCGCGTGCCGACCGCCGGCTGCCGCGCGCATCCCCGCGACATGGAATGCTCCTGTTCGACAACTGAACCGCTGTGACCGCCAGCACGCATACTATATTGGCACCCAATGCCAAATGGAAGAGGCAATGCGGAACCAGCGAAGAGACGAGGCATCCGGCGCGCCCGGCGCATCCCGCGGTCGGGGTGGCCGCAACCCCGTCACCACCCGCGCCGAGCTGGAACACCTGGCGTTCGACCTCTTCGCCGAACACGGCTTCGACAGGACGACCGTCGACGACATCGCCCGCGCCGCGGGCATCGGACGGCGGACGTTCTTCCGCTACTTCCCGTCCAAGAACGACATTGTCTGGGGCGGCTTCGACGAGGAGCTGACCCGCCTGCGCGCGAACCTGCGGGCCTGCCCGCCCACCGTCCCGCTGATGGACGCGGTCCGCCAGGCCCTGATCGACTTCAACCGGGTCGACCCCGCCGAGATCCCCTGGCACCGCCGGCGGATGCAGCTCATCCTGCGCACACCTGCCCTGCAGGCGCACTCGACCCTGCGCTACGTCGCGTGGCGGCAGGTCCTCGCCGAGTTCGTCGGCAGCCGTATCGGCCAGCCCGAACAGTCCCTGGCCCCGCAGGCGATCGCGTACGCCACCCTGGGCGTGGCGATCGCAGCCTACGAACAGTGGCTGCGCCACGAGGACCTGGAGCTCACAGAGCTGCTGGACGCCGCAATGCGGGAGCTTGCCGCCGGCTTCGCCGGTGCGGTTGAGAGCCACCCGACGCCCCGCCCGTAAGTAAGAGCGCGTTTGAGAATTCACTACGGAGAGCAGTCATCCGCATGTGTCGGAACCGGGGCCGGGGCCGGGGCGAAGGGCGAGGGACGAGGGACGAGGGACGAGGGACGAGATAATGCGTCCAGGGTGGCCGGGTCGAACATGCGGATGGAGGTGCGGTGACAGTCCTGTCCGGTCACGTGCCCGGTCACGTCGTCGTCTGCGGGTTGAACAACCTGGGCTACCGGATCACCGAACAGCTGCACGCAGCCGGGGTGCCGGTCGTCGTCATCGAGGGACGAGACGTCACTCCGCTGCGGCGCCGCCTTGAGCGGTGGGGAGTCCCGGTCCTCACCGACTCGACGCACACGGGTGAAGCGCTGGTCCAGGCGTCGGTCAGGGACGCGGTTGCGCTGATCGCCTGCCACGACACCGACCTCGACAATCTTGAGACGGCTCTGGTCGCCACCGAGATCGCGCCCGAGCTGCG
>NZ_CAAAFO010000111.1:15723-17904 GCF_900634715.1 Candidatus Protofrankia californiensis
GGCGACCAGCTCTCCGCAGCCCTGCCAACCGCCCGGGTGCTGAACCTGGCGGAGAAGGCCGGTCACAGTTTCGTCGAGGCGTGCATCAGGTCCGACGTCCGGCACGCCTTCCGCCTCGGGACGGAGGTCTTCGCGGTGGTGGACGTCCCGGTCGGCTCATCCGGAGCGTTCCGGCAGATCTTCGGCAACCTGACACCGGTGGCGCTGCGCCGGCCGGGTGAACGGCTGGCCGAAGTGTGCCCGAGTCGCGACACTCCCGTCACAACTGGCGACCGCCTCGCCCTGCTCGGCAGGCTGGAGGACTTCGCCGACAACGGTGTGCGGGTGGTCAGTGCTGACGACGCCAACGCTCTCGCGAACCTGTCGGTACGCCACGCCAACCCGCTGACGGGCCGTGGCAGACGTCGCCGTCCCCACGCCTGGATACGAGACGTCGCCGTGACCACGGCCGCCGAGTTCGACCGTCCGTTCCGGATCGCCCTCGGCGCCGTGCTGAGTATCATGGCTGTCGGCACGCTGGTGCTCTCACTGACCTACGCCGACAACGACCCCACCGCACCGGTCGACTTCGGCCCTCTCGACGCGCTCTACCTGACCGTGACCACTATGGCCACCGTCGGCTACGGCGACTTCAGTTTCGGTGCCGCGGAAGACTGGCTGCAGGCATTTGGTATCGCCCTGATCCTGATCGGAGCGTTGTCCATCGCGGTCGTGTACGCGTTCATCACCAATGTGATCATCAGCCGTCGACTGGAACGAGCGATCGGCCGGGGACGCGCCACCACTACGCGTGATCACGTCATAGTCTGCGGGCTCGGTTCGGTAGGGCTCGCGACCGTGGAAGGCCTACTCGCCGCCGGGCGCGACGTCGTAATCGTCGAACGTGACGAGAACAACCGCTTCCTCTCGGTCGTCCGGGACCTCAAGGTGCCGGTCGTGTTCGGTGACGCAACGGTCCGCGCGACCCTGATGGAGGCCGGCCTCGCCCGGGCGACCACGCTTGCCGCGTTGACCAGCGACGACGTGGCAAACCTGGAGACCGTCCTGTCCGGCCGGGAAGCATCCAACGATCTTCGCTCCGAGCGTCGACCACGTGGCCGCCGGCGACGCCGGCCGTCCGTCCCAACCGGAACCGGTGCTGATAGCGGAACCAGTGCCAATGTCAACGACGGGGCCGGTACCAATGCCGGTAACGGTGACGGAGCCGAGCCGGGGCTACGGGTGGTGCTGCGCATCTTCGACACCACACTCGCCGACGAAGCCGAGCGCAGGTTCGCCATCCACACCGCCCGCAGCGCGTCCGCCCTGGCCACAGTGTGGTTCGTCGGTGCCGCCCTCGACTACGAAGTCGTCAGTACCTTCTACATCGACCGCGCGCCCTTCCTGGTCGCCCGGATCACCGTGGCCGCGGGCGGTGGCCTGGACGGCCCGACCCTGCAGGAGCTGTCGACCGGTACCCGGATGCTCGCGGTCGCCACCTCCTCGGAGCACGACGGCACGGCCGACCGCTCGCCGAACTACCGGCCGACCCGCCACACCCGGCTTCGGCCCGGTGACGAAGTACTCGTGGTCGGCCCCACCGCCCAGATCATCGACACGGTCAGCAGGAACCAGGCACCCCACGTCCGGTCATGACGGCGGGGCCGGGAAACTCGCCCTGCGCGCAAACCGGACGACGGCCTCCCGGGTGAACGTGCCGTTAACGCGCCGGATCTGCCAGGTGCCGGACGTGACGCCAGGGCCGGTGCCCCAGAGCCCGTCGAGGCGGACTGTGGTGCCCTCCCGGACGACCCGGAACCGCACCCACCCGGAACGGACCGGTGGGGCGCCGAGCGGCCCCTCGGCCCAGCGGCCGTCGACCATGCCGTCGCGCAGTGTACCGGCTACCCTACCGTCATCGAGATCGTAGATCATCCTGAAGTCCGTGCCGTCCACTGCCACGAAGTGGTCGTGATCGCCAGTGTCCCAGCTGCCGATCCAGTGGCCGTCAAGAGGGCCGGCGGCCAGGCTCGGCGATCCGCTCGGCGCGGTGTTCGCGGTGTTGGCCGCCTTCGGAGCACTCGCCGTGGCCGCCGTGCCCACCGTGGTCGCGGCGGCCAGGCCGGAGTCACCGGAGTCACCCGAACCAGCGCCGGAAAGGACCACCCCCACGGTGACGACCAGCGCGACAGCCACGACCGC
>NZ_CAAAFO010000111.1:18232-25181 GCF_900634715.1 Candidatus Protofrankia californiensis
CAGCCATCGACGCGTACCCGCCGGCTCTGCGCGGGCTGCCGGCGTCGGTGCCACAGGTGGGTGCACCGGCCACGGCGAGCCGAGGGGTGGCGCGGGCGTGACGAACGGTTGCTGATGATGGACGGGCATACCGCCGCCTGGCACTCCCAGCAGGTGCAGGAGCTGCCCCACGGTGGGCCGCTCGGCCGGATTCTTGCGCAGGGCCGCGGTCACCGCGTCGCGCAGGGGTGGGTCCAGCGGTGCCACATCCGGTTCGCCGTGCACCACACGATAGGCGATCACGTGCGGCGGGCCGTTACCGAACGGAGCGCGACCGCTGGCCGCGAAGGCCATGACCCCGCCCCAGGCGAACACGTCCGAGGCCGCGCTCACGCCGTCGCCCATGTGCTGTTCGGGTGCCATGTAACTGCCGGTTCCCAGCACCATGCCGGTCGCCGTCAGCCCGGCGGGCGTCTCCAGCGACCGGGCGATCCCGAAATCGATCACCCGGGGGCCCATCCGGGACAGCAGGACGTTGCCCGGCTTGAGATCACGGTGGACGAGCCCCACCCCGTGGATCGCGGACAGCGCGGTGGCCATCGCGACCGCGAGCTGGTCGAGCTCGGCCTTGCGCAACGGACCGCCGGAGCGGACCGCCTCGTTCAGCGTGGGGCCGTCGATGTACTCGGTCACCAGGTACGGCGGCTGCGCGGTGACGTCGACGTCGAGAACCTCCGCGGTGCAGAACCGGGGCACCCGGCGGGCGTGCTCACCCTCGTGGCGGAAGCGGAGCAGGAACTCCTCGTCCCGGGCGTAGCGGGAGGCCACGACCTTCACCGCGACCAGTCGACCGTCGGGCGCCTGCCCGAGATGGACCACGCCCATGCCGCCCTCGCCCAGGCGGCCCAACACCCGGTACCCGCCGATGTGCTGCGGATCCCCGGGCATCGACCGCACCCCGGCCGGTAACCGCGGGACCTCACCGCCATAGCGATCCGAGGCGCTCAGCTCCTCACCGCGGCCATTCATGCACCAGGCTCCTCGTCCCCGCGACGACCTTTCGCCACGGCATAGGCACCTCGGCATCGTCCCACCGCCGCCGAGGTTCCCCTGTCGCCACGAATCCCCGATATTCAGGGTGATTGATTCACGACTCCCAGTAGGCCAAAGGCTGCACGATCATGGCTCTTTTCGCGCGGCCGGAGCCCCCAAGGGTCTCTGGTCACCGCACCGCGAGATCAGATGTGGATACTCTAAACGCTTATGGCAGATATGAACGCGCGTCGCGCGGAGCGGGTATCGCGGTACCTGTCACGGCATCTGCGGCACGCGCCAGACGCCATCGGCGTTGTCCTCGACGCCGCAGGGTGGACACCTGTCACCGATCTGCTCGATGCCTGCGCCCGGTCCGGTTTCCCGATCAGCCGTGCCGAGCTCGACCAGGTCGTGGCGACGAGCGACAAGCAGCGTTTCGCTTTCGACGACACCGGGCAGCGCATACGCGCCAATCAGGGTCATTCAGTGCGCGTCGACCTGGGCCTGGAGACGACGCCTCCACCGGAAGTGCTCTATCACGGTACGATCGAGTCCTTCCTGCCCGCGATCCGCCGGGAGGGACTGCGCCCGATGGGACGCCACGACGTCCACCTGTCCACTGATTCGGCCACGGCGCGACGGGTCGGCGCACGCCGTGGCCAACCGGTCATCCTCACCGTCGACTCGGGCGCGATGCACCACGCCGGTCACCGGTTCCGGCGCAGTGCCAACGGGGTCTGGCTGGCCAGCCACGTGCCTCCCGGCTTCCTCAGCCATCCACAATTCGGTCATTCATGATCAGAAACCCCGGCTCGCTGACCGAACGCCTATCCCTCGGGCGCTCTTGACTCCCTGAGGCCTCCAGGCGCGTGAAAAGAACCATGATCGCACACCCTTTGGCCACTAGGCCTACCAGGTTGCGACCGTCGCTCATACGCAGGGAAAGGATGAGAAGCCGATGCCAGCAACGACCATTCCAGGCGCTACAACCGCAGCCGCGCTCAGAGCACACTTCGCCATACCGCCCCTTGGCGAGGGGCCATAGCCTGGGGTCGTCGTCCTACACGAGGCATTCGATCTCACCAACGACACCCGACAGCAGGCGGACCGCCTCGCCGCGGCCGGCTACCTGGCCGTGGCTCCGGACCTTTTCACCGCGGGAGGAACGCTGCGCTGCCTACGCTCGACGTTCTCGTCGCTGTTGTCCGGGAAGGGAGCGGTGTTCGACGACTTCGTCGACGCCGTAGCCACGAGGCCATCGGCCGTCCTGGCCCTATGGGCGCGGGTCCTGTTCCATGTGGTGGTGCCGGGATGCGCCCGTTCCCGGCGACGGTGCCGGTGCCAGTGCCGGCGGTAGGTAAAAACGGCTGCCGGAACCGCCGGAACCACCTACGCCTCGTCGATCCGGGCTCCGGATCAGTTCGGAGCCCCGGCCGTCGTGCCCAGGCCGGCCCGGTCGAAACGCTGGAGAAGGCTGGGCTTCCTCAGGTGCTGGTCGCGCAGGTGTTCAAAGCGCTGCTCGAACACCTCGGGATGGCCCTGACGCTCGCTGACGGCCCGCAGATCGGTGAGAAGCGTGACAGCGTTGTCATACTCCCCCGGCTTCTTTGTATCGATCATCATGCTCACGCGTTGCCATGCCTGTTCCTCCTGGAGCGCCAGTGCCTCCAGGCGCTTGTCACGGGCAATCTCCGCCTGGCGCTCACGACGGGCACGTTCCTGCGCCCGCTGTTGTTCAGCAAGCCGCTCCCGCTCGACACGCCGGACCTCGGCCGCGTCGAGCAACTCGGCCACCGTGCGCTTTCCCGCGCCCGCTGTGCTGACCGGGGCGCCTTTGTGGAAACGCCGCAGCAGTTCCACCCGCAGGTGGGCGTCATCACCCCTGAGGACCCTCATGATCAGCGTGTTCTTCTCTGTCACCGAGAAGTCCGCGACCCACCTGACAAGATCGGCCTCCGAGGTTTCATCGCCTGGAACCTGTTCACTGGCCATGGCGGCGACCGCGAGCAGATCCTCGTCGAGACGGAGGAAGTCCGCGATGCTTCGCAGCGACGCGGTCAACGTCGACAGGTTCGGCGGAACCGGCGGCTCGACAGCATCATCATCAAGCTCCCCGGCCGAGGCGGTGAGCAGCCAGGCGAGATACAGGAGGCGAAGATCGCCTGAGGCCAGCTCCGCCCGCACGGGGATGATCGACGTCAACCATCCCTCCCCGCCTTCGTCCTCCCAGTCGCCCTCGTTGTGGTAGCTGAGGTCGAGAATCACGTTCTCGCCGTCGACCCACGCGGACGCCGCGTCCCCCAGGCAATAGCTCTGAGCCGTCTTCAGGTCAAGCAGCCGTTTGGGCAACCGGAGCATCAGCCGGCGCGTCCCCCAGTTGGCGAGGTAGAGGAAGGCATCGAAGTACCGCGCCACCAGCTTCTGTGGATCCCCCCGGAAATCGCCCCAGTGATAGGTGTTGATTAAACTCGTCGAAGTGATTTGCGCCCGGGTCGACAACGCCCGAAGCTCATCGCGCTGGCGAGCGTCCAAGGAACGGTCCACCGCCAGGAACTCGTAGTACTGATACTCACTCACCAGCAGCTCCCCGATAATCTGCTTACAACCCGCCGCCCGTGCGGCTTTCACGACTTCCGCGCTTATCCCAGCCAGTGCCGGTACGCCTCGATCCACTCCGCGCCCTGCGGTGGTGGCGTCGGCAACGGCAGATCGAGGATCGGGATGGCCTGCTTCGAGCGCTCGCGGGAACAGACAGCGACGATCTCACCGCCCCGCGACAGGTCCACGCGCTCGACGGTGACGTCCACGCCCAGGACCTGCGTGGTGAACGGAACCACGAGATTGTCCTCGATCAGGGTGAACAGGCCGCTCACCTGCTCGTCGTCATTGTAAGCGTCGACCGTGGCCTCCGCGACCATCGCGTCGAGCTCTTCTTCGCTGATTGCGTCCACCTCGGGACAGTACCCGCAACACCTGGAGCGACCCACGACTGCCCCGGCGAAACGCCCATGACCTGCGGGTCGTGTCCAACCGGTTCTGTCGGGCTTCGCGGGTTGGCGGATGTGGCGATTACCGTGCCTCCGCGGTGGACGGTTGACGGGCCTTCATCAGCCCAGCAGCAGGGTGAGGAGAGGTGTCGGCAACGCCCAACTCCGGTGGCCGGTGTCCGTAATGTTCTTGGTTGCCACGATGCCGTGGCCAAAGGCATTCTCGATGGCTCGCGCCTCGGACCGCCAGCCGTGTGTGACCCACTTCGCTTCGATAGGCGTGGAGAACAGCTCACCATTGGCGGTAGGCAGCGGAAGCGGCGCGAAGTCCACCTCGGTACCGCTACCTGTCCGAAAGTACCCGATAGCCTCGTCCGTGGCCCATCGGCCGGGTTGGCGTGCTTCCACAGCGGCGGCAAACGCGACAGCCAAGGTCGACTCGGCAAGCTTCGTCAGGTCCGGGGTGGGGAGGCCGGCCCGCAGCCGAGGACCCAGCCAAGCCATGATCGGGTCGGAGAGGTACAGCTTGGCCTGCGCGCCCGCTACCCGACGCGCCGCGGCGTTGACCTGATGGCACCAGATTGCTCCAAACGTCCGGACAAGCTTCACCAGACGCAGGTCGAATGCCTGACGGGAGGGGTATCCCAGATCGATCGCGGCCTTGGTTCGATTCATCGGGGTACCGGAACGGCCATGGAGACCGGCGAGCAGCTGGGGGATGGATTCCTCCGGCGCGTTTCGGTCCACATCGCGATGCAGCCACTGCTCGATGTCGGTCAGGAACGCATCGCTTACCACTCCGGTGCCGTGGTATTCGCTCACCGCCCGCGGATACCCGCCGCACGTGAGGTAGGCCTGCCAGGCAAGGTCGAAATCGTCGGAGTTCGGGGCGAGCAGGCCGGCGATGTGCGCTACCTCCGCCGATTGAAGATCCCACAGCGGCACGGACGGCGGCCGCGGCAGCTCCGGTCGGGACACCGCGATGAAGTCACGGAACGACATCGGTACCAGGATCCGGGTACGGCGCACATTGGTCATTCCCGCGCGGCCGGCAAGCAGATCCCGCCCCACCTCGGCGTCGTCGGCCCACGACGAACCAGTGCAGACAACAAGGTCGAGTCCGAACAGGGTGTTGTCCCGGAGAAACTTCAGGGTTGTCGTCCAGCCCGCCATCCCGGTTACTTCATCGATCAGCCAGACCCGAGGTCGTGGCTCGGTCTGGTCGACCGAACGGGTCAGATCTCGACCCACAGTGATCGCGCGATTCAGATCCTGCGCGGTCATCTCGTCCGCGGCGATATAAATCAGTTGCCTGGGGTCGACGTCGGCGCGGGCGCACAACGCGGCGATCGTGTCCTTGAGCACCACCGACTTGCCGACTCTTCGCGGCCCCCGAAGCACGATCAGTCGGTCGTCCAGGGGCTCGGTGGCGACGTCGGCAAGGACCGCGGCGCGGTAGCCGAGATCAAATCTGCGCCGGCCCCGCAGCGACACGTCTGTCGCCATCCACGCCGTCGGGCTCGCGCCGGTCGCAACCGCACCCCACCAAGGATTGGTCGCGGCCAGCCGAGCCCGGATCTGATCGTCACGCACGTGCAGGATCTTACCAGAAACCAGGTTTCTAGTAATGCTGACCTACCAAAACCCTGTCTTCCAATAGGTGATGTACACCGTGGTCCGAACCTGAGCCGGCCGGGCCGGTCGGATGATCAGGAAGGTCCCACCGAAGGACCCGCGTCCCCGGGCACGCCGGGACGTGTGTCTCGGCAAACAGCGGTCGGCGACCGGCACGGCGAGGACAACCCGCCCCGACCTGTCCGATCGTGAATCCATGGCGGTGACCTCGTGGCTCTCGAACAAGTACAGGCGTGTGACGTTCCAGCCCATGGCCGTCTGAATGACATCGTGCAGCTGGCTCAGGAAAATCTCGGACGGAACGGCGCCGCGCCACCGGACCGGCGGATCCACACGATCAAGCTCGGTCCTCGGCACGAGCGGGACGAGGTGGGTACCTCGACGTCAACGAATCCGGGTTCACCACAGCGCTTCTACTTTCGCCTCGCACCGCACCAGCAGGGTGCGCCGCGCTGCGTTGCGGCGGCCAAGCCACGTCGCGACCATCTCCCTGAAGCGAGTCGTTGTCGTCCAGCCAGGTCAAGGTCTCTTGGGCAGAAACTACCGTCCGGTGATCCGACTGAAGCCCCGTGGCGGTCATGCGTCCGTGACCTGGGCCGAGTTCGTCGAGGCCGCACTGTTACGGGAGTATCGCCGGACCCACAAGGGACCCATGGCAGAACTGCGGGCTTTCATCGACCTTGCTCCGGGGCCATTTCAGCGTCCCTTACCCGCTCGCCGACCGACGGCCGTTCGTCTCGGCCGGCCGTGAGCTCCTCCTCGCGGCTCAGGACGAGTCCGGGCTGGACGCCGAGTTCTGCCTGGTCGCAACCGTCCAGGGACAAGCCGTGCTCACGTTCCCCGCTGACGCGTTCGTCGAGCGGGTCACCTGGGAAGGCGATGACGCCGTGGAATGGCGACCCCATGCCGATCCTGCATCGCCCGTACGGATGCGGCCCGACCTGCGCTTCGGCCGGCCCGCCGTGGGTGGCATCAGCACGGTGGTTCTCTGGGAACACGTCGAAGGCTGCGAGGACATCGACGAGGTCGCCGAAGCCTTCGACCTGACCGTCGACGACGTGCGCTGGGCACTCGCGTACGAGACGTCGGCCCGGGCAGCGTGAGCAGGACCAGACCCGCTGTTGTCCGCTACCACATCGATGCCGACGTCCTCGGCCTCGCAAAAATCCTGAAATCGATGCGACCCGACGTCACCTATCCCGGTGACCCCGGAGGGATCGTTCACAAACGACAGCGGCCACCATGCCCGATCACGACTCCCAGCACCCCGGATCATGAGTGGATACCAATCACTGCCCAGCGAGGCTGGCTAG
>NZ_CAAAFO010000111.1:25768-28227 GCF_900634715.1 Candidatus Protofrankia californiensis
CAATCACCCAAGACAGCAGAATTCAGGAGAACCGAGCAGATCAATGCGGTCCGGGAAACCGGTGCCCGCATGGTCGCACTGTCCGGGAAAGACGCCGGAAACACGTTCAACCAGCTTGAGATCCTGATGTGCCAGTGGCGTGCCATCGAAATCTTACCGAACGCAACCGGACCGTTCATCTACACCGCTACCAGGACATCGCTGCGTTCCATCGATCTCTCATGAGCTCCGAGTAATTCCGATCGACTGCAACGATCTTATTTGGCTGCACCTGTCTGTAGGTAGAAACCGCTACTACAACGACGGTTTCCATCTACGGATGCGGAAGCTGTAGGTAGAAACCGGCGCTACAACGACAGTTTTCACCTACGCCTTCGGCCCTGACGGTGCTGTGGCCGCATCCATCGGTGGCCCCGGCTCGGGTCCGACCCCCTGAAAGCTCCGTCAGGCGGCTGAAAGGTGCGTCAGGCGGCCGGGGAACGCGGCCGGGGTACCGGTCAGGTGTGGGTGCGGGTATGGGTGCGGGAGGTGGAGCGGGGGCGGTGGTGCAGGGAGCGGACGTGGTCGACGGCGGTGGCCACGTGGTCGGCCGCGGTGTGTACCTCGTCCTGCGTTGTGGGACGGCCGAGGCTGAAGCGCAGGCTCTCCAGCACGGCGGCGGAATCGAGCCCCATCGCCGTCAGTACGTGGGACGGTTCGGTGCTCGAGCCCTTGCAGGCGCTGCCCGCCGAGACCGCGACCTGCGGCATCGACGTCATCACCGCGTCGGCGTCCGCGCCGACGAAGCGCAGGTTCAGCGTGTTCGGCAGGCGTGTGACGGTCGGGCCGTTGAGCTCGACGCCGGTGAGTTTCTCCGCCAGCAGACGGTGCAGCAGCGCGGTCAGGTGGCGCAGCCGGTCGGCGTCGGCTGCGAGCTCCGCGGCGGCGATCGCCGCGGCCCGGCCGAACCCGACGATGCCGGCGCTGTTGACGGTGCCGCTGCGCAGCCCCCGCTCCTGGCCCCCGCCGACGATCAGCGGCGTCATACGGTTCTGCAGTGGACGGCTGGCGACGAGCGCGCCGACCCCTTTGGGCCCGTATATCTTGTGCGCGCTGAGCACCGCGAGGTCGATCTCCTGCGCCTCCAGGGCAACGGGGATCTTGCCGGCAGCCTGCGTGACGTCGCACAGGTACAGGGCGCCGGCGCTGTGCGCGAGCTGGCAGGCCCGCCGGACGTCCGCGATCGCGCCGGTCTCGCTGTTCGCCGCCATCACCGCGACCAGCACGACGTCCCTCGACAGCAGCGAGGCGAGATGGTCGAGATCCGGGGTGCCGTTGCGCAGGACCCGGATCAGCCCGACCGAGCCGCCGTGGATCCTCGCGGCGTCCTGGGCCGCCGCGAGAACAGCCTTGTGCTCGGTGGCCGCCACCAGGATGCGCCGGCGGCCGGGCTCGGCACCGGCGAGGACACCGCGGATCGCGAGGTTGGCCGCCTCGGTGGCGCCGCTGGTGAACACGACATTGCGCCGCCCGGCCCCGACCAGGGCCGCGACCTGCCCCCGGGCCTGCTCGACCAGGCGGGCGACCGCGCGGCCGGCGGTATGCCCGCTGGAGGCGTTGGCGAAGTCCTCGGAGAACAGCGGCAGCATCGCCTCGAGCACCCGCGGGTCGACCGGAGTCGTCGCGTTGTAGTCACAGTAGATCATCGCGGTCACAGCAGATCATCGTGACCGTGACCACGCCGGACGCAGGGACCGATCCCAGCCGCCGCCGGCATGCCCGCCGCACCCGACGCACCCGGCAGGGGGACCCGGTGGACCCGGTACTGCTGCGAGTGGGATGATCGCTGCTGCTGGGAGGACCCGCAGTCGACACAGTGCGGGTCGCGGATCACCGGGAACGACCGGAAGTCCATGTCCCACAGGTCGAAGGTGAGCAGTTTCCCGGTGGACGGCTCACCGAACCGGGAAACAATCTTGATGACCTCCATGGCGGCCAGGCATCCCACGGTGCCGGCCACCGCGCCGAGCACCGGGAAGCCGAGCGGATCCCACTGCGGGTCACCGTCCGCGAACACGCAGCGCAGGCACGGCCCACCGGGAGTCACCGCGAGCAGCTGGGCCTCGGTGGTGTTCATAGCCGCGAAGACCAGCGGCACGCCCAGGTCCAGGCACATCCGGTTGATCCGGAACCGTTCGGGGAAGTTGTGGCGGGCGTCGACGACCACGTCCGAACCGGCGACGAGACCGGGCAGGTGCGGGTCGAACAGGTCACGGTCCCATGCCTCGACCGTGACGTCGGGGTAGTGCTCCCGCAACGTGTCGGCGGCACAGGCCACCCGCGCCTCACCGACCCGGTCGGGTCGCATAAGCGTCTGTCGGTTGAGGTCGGGTGTCTCGAGGACGCCGGGATGCACGAGGACCAGCCGCCCGACGCCAGCCGCGGCGAGGTAGGTGGCGACGGCTCCGCCTACCCCACCC
>NZ_CAAAFO010000111.1:28715-29384 GCF_900634715.1 Candidatus Protofrankia californiensis
CGGCAACGAACACGTCGAGGTCCTCTACCCGTATGACGACGTCGCCGTCGTACGGCACGGATTCGACGGTCAGCCGGTACCGGTGCCCGGCGCAGCCACCGCCGGTGTCGACGCCGACCCGCAGACCCGAGGCGGGGGCGGCCCCCTCCCGGTTGAGCAGCGCGCGTACCTGGCCTGCCGCCCGTTCGGTGAAGCTGATAGCGATACTCACTGGTCCACCTCCAGATGCGGTCGTCAGGACGCGAGGACGACTCGCTCGACCGCTGGCACCGATTCCTTCAGCTGACGCTCGATGACACCCGCGAGCGTGTCCAGAGCGGAGGAACACCCCCCGCAGGCTCCGGTGAGCCGGACCGAGACGACACCTCCGGTGACGTCGACGACCGAGACGTCCCCGCCGTCGCGCTGCAGGAACGGCCGTACCTGCTGGATCGCCTCGTCGACCTGCTGCCACAGGATGTCTTCGTTGCCGTCCCGCTCCGGTGCCGAGAAGGACGACCCGCAGGAGCACGGATCCGACGCGTTCGGGTTGGAGAAGGCGAACCCCGACGACGTCAACGACTCGACATAGTCGATGCGGACCCCGTGGACGATCGACGCGGACGCGGACGCGACGAACACGTCGAACCCATCCTGGCGGACGATGATGTCGCCCTTCTCGGCGGCGGG
>NZ_CAAAFO010000111.1:29425-30796 GCF_900634715.1 Candidatus Protofrankia californiensis
CCGCCCGGTTCCGCGACGACCCGCAGGCCGTAGCCGGCGGTCGTCTCGTCGCGGGCGAGCAGTGCCCGTACCTGGTTGCCGGCGCGCTCGGTAAGCACGACCTGCAGTTTGGCGATCATGATCCCACCTTTGCCGTGACGTGTACGGCTGCCTGCGAGTGCGGGCCGGGCAGTCCGTCCGGTGTGTCTTCCAGCAGGTCGGCGGATGCCAGCAGATCCGCGGAGAATCCCGCCGGGCCCGCGGCCGGGCGGCACGCACCCTCCGCGGCGAGCCGGGCGTCTTCCGCCGTACGCCGAGCGCCCTGCGCCGCGAGCCGTGCACCTTCCGTCGCGACCGCGGACTCGATGATGTCGTAGCACTCGACGGCTTCGACCCCAGCCGCGGCGAGCGCCTCCCGCGGCCCGTTTCCGATCTTGTTACACAGCACGGCGGCACAGTCCGACAGCAGCCGGACGGTCCGGTCGAGCACCGAGTCGTCCTCGTCGCACTCGGACGGGCCGTCGCAGTAGCGCGCGACGCTGCGGGTCCCTACCAGACGCGCCCACTTCTCGCCCGCCTCGTAGACCCAGAACTCCTCGGCATGGCCGAAGTGCTGGTTGACCGCTCCCCCGCCCTTGGTGGCGACCGCGACCAGGACCGTCCGTTCGGGCTTCGCCGCACCCGCGGAGATCTGCAGCTCCTCGCGGGTGGCGCGGACGTCGGAACGCCAGCGTTCGATCGCCGCATGGGCCGCCTGGCGTCCGGCCAGGTCGTAGGTGACCTCGCCGGCGTACGTCTCCGGACCGAACTCCTCGCTGCGGTCCTCCCCGAGCAGCCCGACCGCGTCGGCCCGGCACTGCCGGCAGTGGCGCATCATGTTCATGTCCGCGCCGTCGTCGCCCTCGCAGCGGTCCTGCAGCGCCTTGAGCTCCTGGGGGGTCGGCCCGCGCTGCCCGGTGAGGCCGTAGTAGGTGCCGTGCTCGGGGGCGGACACCAGCGGCATCACGTTGTGCAGGAACGCCCCCATGCTCTTGACCGTCCGGGAGACCTCCACCAGGTGCTCGTCGTTGACACCGGGGATCAACACCGAGTTGACCTTGCACAGGATCTTGCGTTCGGTGAGGGCTGCGAGCCCCTCCAGCTGCCGCTCGGACAGGATCTTCGACGCCTCCCGGCCGGTGTAGCGCTTGCCCCGGAACGTCACCCAGGGGTAGATCCGCTCGCCGACCTCGGGGTCGATCATGTTGATGGTGATCGTCACATGATCGATGCCGAGGTCTTCGATACGGTCGACGTGGTCGACGAGGGTGAGCCCGTTCGTAGACACGCACAGCTTGATGTCCGGGCAGTCCCGGGCGACCAGCTCCATCGTGCGGAAGGTGCGTCGCGCGT
>NZ_CAAAFO010000111.1:31186-44639 GCF_900634715.1 Candidatus Protofrankia californiensis
TCGGCTGGGTCGGCTGCGATGTCATGACTGCTCACCCCCATCACGACCCGGCGCAGCGGCCACCAGGTCCAGCTCACGCTCCAGACAGCCCACGACCCGGCCGTTGGTGAACGCGACCGCGTAGACGATGTGCTCCTGGAGGTAGACGCCCACGCCGTGCACGTGACCAACCGTCCCGGTCTCCACCAGCACGTCCCCGACGCTGATCCCCGGTTCGGGGAAGGTGCCGTCGTTACGCAGGTCCTTCACGGCCACAACGGTGTCCCCGACGTCGTAGGTGGCGTCGGAAAGCGACGGTTCCTCGAAACTGACGTCCATCAGGCACTCTTCTCGGCTTCAACGGTGACGGTGTCCACGGCGACGAACGCCTGGGGGGCGCGGTCGGCCAGGACCTTGAACAAGCGGTGGTCGAGCGCGGTGGCCGTGGTGAACGCCTCGTAGGAGGCGACCAGGGCGGCGCGGTAGGCGGCCAGCCGGTCCTCGGGCGAGGAGTTCTCCGCGTCTATCCGGGCCACGGCCGGGGAGAAGTGCCGCAGGATGTGCAGCCGGTTGACCGCAACCACCCGCGGGTCGAAGGGGACGTCCAAGGCCTGGAAGTAGTCCTCGGCGGTCCCGCACCGGCGGAACTGCGCCAACCGCTCGGTACCCGTCGTCATCGCGCGTCCACCTTCGCCAGTTCCCGTTCGATCTGGTGGATCTCGACGTAGGCGTTGTAGGTGGAGGTGGCCGTCTCCAGGATCCGCTCCCAGCCGATCGGCAGGTCCTCGGCCAGGTCGTGCAGGTCGAGTTTCAGGCGGGTGGCGAGACTGTTGAGCTTTTTCAGCTTCGTCCGCATCTCGGGGATCTCGTCAGGAGTCGTCACGGGCCACCTCCGGATAGGTACGGACGAGCGCGACGGCGGCGCGGACCAGCGCCTCGCCGCGCTCGGCAAGATGATCGATGGAGTCGAAGCCGAAACGGTGCGCGTCGCGCAGCACCGCGGAGGCGACCACGAGCCGGCCGGTGAACACCGTGACCCGGCCGAAGCCCTCGTGGCTGAGATCCAGCACGTAGCCGGTGACCAGGCCGGTCGCCTTCTCGACGCCGGCGGCGACCGCCTGGTAGTAGGCGCGCAGCCGTCCCTCGGTGGCCGGGTCTACATCACAGGAGATCCCCAGCTCGCGGCGGCGCTGTGGGGTGAGTACGAACGGGTCCAGCAGCTTCTCCCCGCCGAGGCGGTCGAGCTGGCCGTAGGTGTCCCCGGCCCGCAGCTGATCGACCAGGTCACGCAGGAATCCGGTGGTGACGTCCGCGGCCGGACTCGTGGCGGCGCCGGTGGTGTCACCGCCGGTGATGTCGACGGTCATCGCGGGCTCCAGTTGGGGGCGGCGCCGGACCCGCTCTGGCGCAGCAGTTTGCGCAGCCACGGCGGAGGGTTGCCGGCCAGGACACGCTGCAGCCGGACGATCTGGTCCGCGATCGAGGTGTCCTCGGTGACCTTCAGCGGATGGACGTGGGCCCGGACCACCTTCGCGGCGGCGGTCCCGCCGATCGCGGCGACGTGCAGGATCGCGCAGTCCCGGACGGCGTCCAGCCGGCTTTCGATCTTCTCGGCCTCGTCGTCGGCGGCCGGGTCGAGGACCCGGCTCTCATACAGCGAGGCGAGATCCCCGGACACCTCGTACACGTCGAACCGGCGGCACGAGCCGAAATGCTGATCGACGACGATGCCGTCGCTGGTGGCGAAGGCGACCTTCAACATGCCAGTTCCTCCAGTTGCTCGGCGGATGCCCGCCGCGCCCGCGACGGACCTGTCGCACGGTGTGACTCACGGTGTTCGAGCAGGCGGTTGGCTGCGTCCACGAGCAGCTGGAGGCTGCCCCGGTACCCGGACGTGGCGCGCAGCTGGGCGCCCATCCGGTCGTAGACGGGGAAGCCCATCGTCAGATGCGCCGCGCCGATCACAGCGGCCGCGTCAGCCCCGTGACTGGACGCGACGACCAGTTCGGCGCCGGCCGCCTCGGCCCGTTCGGACAGGTCGACGAAGTCGCCGATGACGACCTCCTCCCACGGCGCGCAGCGCAGCACGTCGGCGTCTGTCGGCGACACCGCGGTGACGATCTCGGCTCCGACGTCGTAGAGCAGCGAACCGACCGCCACGAGCTGGTCGGGTTCGAGCGCGATGGCCACCTTGGCCCCACCGAGGACGAAGTGGCTGTCCATCAGCCCGTCGGCCAGGCGCCGGCGCCAGCGTCGCGCCGCGTCCGGGGCGGCCACCCCGGTGTATCGGGTGAGGTCGGTGACGAGCCGGTCGGTGGCGGCCAGCCCGCTGGCGTGGTCGTGGGAGATCAGGGGGGCACCGGCCTTGGCCGCCAGCGCCCCGCCGGCGGCGGCCGCCGCGGACCCGATCGTGATGACGACCTCGCAGCTGGCCAGACCCAGCAGGGCGTCGACCGTCGTCCCCCCGGTGGTCAGCGGTGACCAGTTCTCGTCGAGATGGCCGTCAAGCGACCCGGACAGGTCGGGGACCACCACCGGATCGAGACCGAAGGCCCGGACGAGGTCGGCGATCTCGTCGAGATCCACCGCGGTCAGCGCCGGGCCGACGAGCACGGCGGCCCGGCCGGGGACCGTCACCCCGGTGGCCGGGACCGCGGCGACGATCCCCTGTAGCGCCGCGGACCATCCGTCCGACAGCCCGCCGTGGAAGTCCGGCGTGGACACCGGGATGACCATCGGGCCGCGGGAGCCCGCGGCGTACCGGGACGAGCCCAGGACGCCGAGCATGTCCTCCTCGCTGACCTCGGTGAGACCGGTGGTGAGCACCCCGACGACGTCCGGACGCTGCCGCTCGTTGATCGTGTCCAGTGCGCTGAGCAGCGAGTCGGACGAACCGAGGACGGCGCTGACGTCGTTGATGGCCGTGCTCTGCAACGGGATGGGCTCGCGGAAATGGCGGGTGAGCAGAGCCTTGGCAAACGCCGAGCAGCCCTGGGCGCCGTGCAGCAGCGGGATGCAGCGGGCCAGGCCGAGGAACGCCAGCGCGCCACCGAGGGGCTGGCTGTGCTTGAGCGGGTCGAACGCGGCCCCGCGCCCGCCGCTGGTGACACCGGCCATCAGAAGACCTCGTCGTCGTCGATGTCGGCGTCGGCGTCGGCGTCTACGTCTACGTCTACGTCGGCAGCGGCGGCGGCCGTGGCCGCCACGCCCCCCGGGCCTGCGATCCGCTGGCCGGTGGGGCCGGCCGGATCCGGGTCGTCCCAGGGCGCGGCCGCCCTTACCTGTTCCCAGACCGGGCTGGACAGCGCCAGATCCAGGCGCCGGGCAAATTCGATCATGCCCGGGTAGCCGGCGAAGGCGTGGTGCCGTTCCTGGTTGACGTCGAGGAACGGCAGCTTGCCCTTGAGGGCAGTGTACTGGTTGCGGCCACCGGCGATCAGGATGTCGGCCTGGGTGTCGGCGGCGACCCGCAGCAGCTCGGCGGGTGTGCCGTTGCGGATGACGATCCCGTCGGGACCGAGCAGTTCAGTGATCTTGTCTACGTCGTCCTCGGTGCTCTTGGTAGCCCCGGAGGCGACGACCTCCACCCCGAGGTCCTGTAGCGCCGACACCAGTGACCAGCTCTTGACCCCGCCGGTGTAGAGCACCGCCCGGGCGCCGACGAGCCGTTCCCGGTAGGGGACGAGCGCCGTCGCCAGGGCGGCCTCCTCGGCGGCGATGAGCTCCTCGGCCCGCCAGGAGAGCTCCTTGTCGTCGAGGAGGCGGGCAAAACCGCGCAGGGTGTCGCGCATCGCGCGGATGCCGTAGAAGCTGCCCTCGAACCAGGGGATGCCGTAGCGGTCCTGAAGCCCCCGGGCCAGCGAGAGCAGCGCCCGCGAGCAGACGACCATCGTCGCCTTGGCGCGGTGGGCGGCGGCGACGTCGGCGTACCGGGCGTCGCCGCTGATGCTCGCCAGCACCCGGATGCCGAGTTTCGCCAGCACCGGGGTGACGTCCCACAACTCGCCGGCGATGTTGTACTCGCCGACCAGGTTCACGTCGTACGGCGTGGTGAACGCCGGTTCCACCGTACCGATCACGTGTTCGAGCAGAGCCTGGCCGGCGAGGCGGTTACCGAAGTTCTTGCTGCCGGCGAATCCCGGCGAGTTCACCGGGACCACCGGTATGCCGGTCGCGGTCGCCGCCGCCGCGCACACCGCGTCGAAATCGTCGCCGATCATCGCAGTGACGCAGGTGGAGTACACGAAGACCGCGGGCGGGTGGTGGCGGCGAGCGGCCTCGACGATCGTGTCGTAGAGACGCTGCTCGCCGCCGAACACCACGTCCTGCTCACCGAGGTCGGTGGAGAAACCCCGGCGGTAGAGCGTAGGGCCCGAGGAGAGGCTGCCCCGACCGTCCCACGAGTTGCCGGCACAGGCGATCGGGCCGTGCACCACGTGGGCGACGTCGGCTATCGGAACCAGAGTGATCATCGCGCCGTCGAACGCGCAGCCGCCGGCGGTACCTCCCGGCTTCGGCCGGGAGCAACCCGTCTTGCGGGCCTTGGGGTCCTTGGCACGGTTGTGGTCACACGCCGGCTCGTCGAAGAGCGCAGCGGCGTCGATCTTCGTCAGGGCAGCCATTTTCACCTCAGCGGACGATGTCGGTCAGCGGACGATGTCGAAGCTGTGGTCGGGCGCGTTGCGGTCGACCTCGTCGAGGATCGAGTTGACCAGCTGGGTGAGCAGGTGCAGCCCCCCGGCGTAGCCGTAGATCGGGAAGCGGTGCAGGTGGTGCCGGTCGAAGATCGGGAAACCGGCGCGGAACAGCTGCACGTTCGCCTCGCGGGCGAGGTGCTTGAGGTGCGTCGGGCCGACGATCAGGTCGACCGGCTCGGTGAACACCAGGGAGCGCAGGTGCCACGCGTCCTTGCCCGGCCACACCGTCGCCTTCGCCCCGAACGGGCTGGCGGCGAGGATCCCCTTGGCCCGCTCCGCCCACGTCGCGTCGCCGTTGCTGCTGACGACGTGGATCGGCTCCATGCCCATCTCCAGCAGGAATCCCAGCATCCCGTTGACGAAGTCCGGGTCGCCGGCGATCGCCACCCGCTTGCCGTGCAGGTAGGCATGCGAGTCGGTCATCGCGTCGAGCAGCCGGCCGCGCTCCGCGGTGATCTCGTCCGGCACCTCGACCCCGGCCACCCGGGCGACCTCGGTGACGAAGGTGTCGGTGTTGGCGATGCCGATCGGCGGGTTGAGCAGCACCGCCTCGCCGGCCCAGCCGTTCACGATCTCCTTGGTCCGCTTGGAACCGAGGGCCTGCAGGAACACCGTCGCGTCGGCGTTGATGGAGTCCCCGGCCACGGCGAGCGGGGTCCCGCCCGGGTACATGTGGTACTCGCCGGTCGCCGGGGAGTCGAGGCTGTCGCTATGGTCACCGAGCACGACGTGCTTGATGCCCAGCAGGGTCAGCAGCCGCTTGATCTCCCGGATGTTGCCGACGTAGGGGTCGAAGCCCGGCACGATGTTGATCGTGCCGTTGGACGTGCTCTTCTTGCCCTCGGTCAGGTAGGACAGGATCCCGCGCAGCATGTTGTCGTAGCCCAGCACGTGCGAGCCGACGAAGCTCGGGGTGTGGGCGTAAGGGACCGGGATGTCCTCGGTGATCGCGCCCTTGGTACGGGCGCTGGCGATGAAGTTCTGCAGGTCGTCACCGATCACCTCGGCCATACAGGTGGTCGACACCGCCACCATGTCCGGCTTGTACAGGTGCACGGAGGTGCC
This sequence comes from Candidatus Protofrankia californiensis, assembly GCF_900634715.1. Lineage (GTDB taxonomy): Bacteria > Actinomycetota > Actinomycetes > Frankiales > Frankiaceae > Protofrankia > Protofrankia californiensis. Next base: position 36,928 of record NZ_CAAAFO010000111.1, read on the forward strand.
GAGGGCCTCGATGAGGTTACTGAGCCCACCGAAGACCGCCGAGTCCTCGGTCATCGACGAGGACACCGTCGGTACCGGTTCCTTGAAGTGCCGCGAGAGGTGACCGCGGAAGTACGAGGTGCACCCCTGCGAACCGTGCACCAGCGGCAGGGTCCCGGCGAAACCGAGGGCCGCGAGCACCGCGCCCAGGGGCTGGCACGCCCGCAGCGGGTTGACCGTGAGATGCTGCCGGGCGAAGTTCTTCTCCCGGTACTCCCAGCTCCGGGTCCATTCGGCGACCCGGGCGACCTCCTCCGGCGCGGAACCGCCCTCGAACTGCTTCTTGCGTTCGCGCTGCTCCTGGTATTCAGGGCTGTTGAACAGTGTGTTGTGGTCTCGCACCGTAAGTGCGTCTGGACTGGTGGACACCAGCAATCCTCCGGTTCACAGGCGAAAGAACGCGTCTTTCGCGGGAAAATCAGCCCTTTTTGGCACTCGCCCACGGAGCGTCGAACAGGTTCCATGTCGGACTGTTCACGGCGCTGTCCATGTCCCGGGCGAAAATGGCGAAGCCGTCGACGCCGTGGTACGGACCGGAGTAGTCCCATGAATGCATCTGACGGAACGGTGTCCGCATCTTGTGCGAGACGTACTTCTCCTTGATGCCGGCACCGATCAGGTCGGGCTTGAGCCGGCGGGCGAACTCTTCCATCTCGTAGGCGGTCGGGTCGTCGTAGACCACGATGCCCTGCTTGAGTTCGGGGTAGCTGCGGGTGTAGTCGTCCTTGTGCCCGAACTCGTAACCGGTACCGATGACCTCCATGCCGAGGTCCTCGTAGGCGCCGACGGTGTGGCGCGGGCGCAGGCCGCCGACGGCGAGCATGACGGTCTTGCCCTCGAGCCGGTGCCGGTAGGTCTCGTGGACCTTGTCGAAGAAGGCCTGGTAGCTCGCGATGGCGGCCTCGGTCTTCTCCTTGATGGTGTCGTCGAAGAACTCGGCGATCTTACGCATCGACTCCACGATCTTCGTGGGGCCGAAGAAGTTGAACTCCATCCACGGGGTGCCGTACCGCTCCTCCATCGTGGTGGCGATGTAGTTCATGGAGCGGTAGCAGTGCAGCACGTTGAGCTTGGCCAGGTGGGCCGTGGCCATCTCGTTGACGGTGCCGTCACCGGACCACTGGGCGATGACCCGCAGACCCATGTCCTCGAGGATCTTCCGCGAGGCCCAGGCGTCGCCCCCGATGTTGTAGTCACCGAGCAGCGTGATGTCGTACGGGGTCTGCTCGGGTAGCTCCCGGCTGCCCAGCATGTGGTCGCGGATGGCGTCGTTGGCGATGTGGTGGCCCAGCGACTGGCTGATACCGCGGAAGCCCTCGCACTTCACCGGGACGACCGGCAGGCCCAGCCGCTTGGTCCCCTCGTTGGAGACCGCGTCGATGTCATCACCGATCAGACCGATCGGGCACTCGGACTGGACGGAGACACCCTTGGCCAGCGGGAAGACCTCCACCAGCTCGTCCAGGATCGCGGCGAGCTTCTTGTCGCCACCGAAGACGATGTCCTTCTCCTGGAAATCGCTGGTGATCTGCATGACGGTGAAGTTGTCGATACCGAGCTGCCCGTTGGCGTAGTTACGCCGGGTGCCCCAGGTGTACTGGCCGCATCCGACCGGGCCGTGGCTGATGGAGATGAGGTCCTTGATGGGACCCCACACCACACCCTTGGAGCCGGCGTAGGCGCAACCGCGCATCGTCATGATCCCGGGGCGGGACTTGACGTTGCTCTTGACCTCGCATTCCTTTCCCCCGGACTGGTCATTGGGCTTGACATGCTTGTGACGGTCCTTCTCGACCTTGGGAGGATAGGCCGACAGAACATCGTCGATCATCGCCTGCGTCTCGGCAGACGTTGTCACGGGTGGAGTCATGACAGACCTTTCTGGTACGCGGGGGCGAGCGATCACGCGCCGACGGTGGAGGCGGCCTTCTGACCGACGATCGTCTCGTCCTCCTGCTCCATGATCCCGAAGTCGATCAGGAGCTCCTCGAGCTCGTCCATGCTGATCGGGGTGGGGATGGTCTTCATGTCGTTCTCTTCGATCTTGCGTGCGAGCTCGCGGTACTCGTTGGCCTGGTCCGCCTCGGGCGAGTACTCGATGACCGTCATACGGCGGAGCTCGGCGTGCTGGACGATGTTGTCACGCGGAACGAAGTGGATCATCTGGGTGTTCAGGCGCCGCGCGAGCTCTATGATGAGCTCGTCCTCACGGTCGGTCTGACGGCTGTTGCAGATCAGCCCACCGAGGCGGACACCACCGCTGTGGGCGTACTTGAGGATGCCTCGGGCAATGTTGTTCGCCGCGTACATGGCCATCATCTCACCGGAGGTGACGATGTAGATCTCCTGGGCCTTGCCCTGACGGATCGGCATGGCGAAACCACCGCACACGACGTCACCGAGGACGTCGTAGGTGACGAAGTCGAGGTCCTCGTAGGCGCCGTTCTCCTCCAGGAAGGTGATGGCGGTGATGACGCCTCGGCCGGCGCAGCCGACACCCGGCTCGGGACCACCCGACTCGACACACCGGATGTTCCATGCGCCCTCGAGCAGAACCTCTTCCAGCTCGAGGTCCTCCACCGAGCCCTTCTCGGCCGCCTTCTCGATGACGGTGTGCTGGGCCTTGGAGTGCAGGATGAGACGGGTCGAGTCCGCCTTCGGGTCGCAACCGACGATCATGACCCGGTTGCCACGCTCAGCCAGTGCGGCCATCGTGTTCTGCTGAGTGGTGGACTTACCAATACCACCCTTGCCGTAGAACGCGAGCTGCCTCATGAGTGTGTGCTCCTCACCGCACGCCCAAGCGTGCGTCACTGTGGAAGAACCGGTGTTGGTTCAGGAACTGCTGCTTGCTCAGGAACTGGTGTCTGTTGCGGTACTGCTGTTTGTTCAGGTGCTGGCGCCGGCGGCCCAGCTGGCTGCCGCAAGCTCGTAGAGGTCACGGACCTCGCTCGAGCGCAACGGCCGTTTGAGCATTGAGGCGTGCGATCGCAGACCCTCCAGGACGGGTCCGAGAACGCCCTCGTCGGCGTCGATACCGTGCTCACGCAGGGCGTATCGCAGCGACGCCCGCCCCGCGTGTTTGCCCACGACCAGGCGGCGTCGCGCGCCGACTTCGGCGGGGTCGAAGGGCTCGTAGATCCTCGGAGCCTTCAGCACCCCGTCCACATGGATACCGGACTCGTGGATGAACGCCGACTCCCCGACGATCGCCTTTCCAGCGGGCACCGGACGGCCTGCCGCGCGCGAGACCAGGTCGGCCAGCGCGCGAAACGACGTGGTGTCCAGGTCGACCCTGAATCCGAGGAGATGGCGAAGCGCCATCGCCACCTCCTCCAGGGGCGCGTTACCGGCCCGTTCACCAAGCCCGGCGACCGTCGTGCTGACGAAACCGAAACCGGCCCGGACCGCCGCGAGCGTGTTGGCGGTGGCCAGCCCGAAGTCGTCATGGGCGTGGATCTCCCAGTTGGCGGGCGATGCCGCCACCAGCCGGGACATCCGCTCGTACGCCCCGGACGGCTCGAGGAGCCCGACGGTGTCCGCCCAGCGCAGGCGGTCGACACCGGCCCTGGACAGTTCGCCGGCGAGCTCGATGACGAAGCCGTCGTCCGCCCGTGAGGCGTCCTCGAACCCGACCCCGACCGCCAGCCCCCGGTCGAGGGCGTCGGCGACGCAGTCGTGGATCTGGCCGCGTGCCCACGCCCGGTCACGACCGAGCTTGTACTGAAGGTGCAGGTCGGACACGGGGATGCTGATGTGGACCCGCCGGATGCCGGATGCTGCCGCCGCGTCGACGTCGGACCGGACGGCCCGGCACCAGGCGACGACCTCCGCCCGCAGACCCGCGGACGCCATACGGCCCAGGACCTCGCGTTCGGACGGGCCCATGGCCGGCACACCCGCCTCGATCTGCTGTACTCCCACCTGATCGAGAGCGGACGCGATGGCAAGCTTCTCCTCGGCGGTGAAGGCAACGCCCGGGGCCTGCTCACCGTCGCGCAAGGTGGTGTCACAGAACCCGATCACGATGTCGTGCTCCACATCATGCGTGCCCTCCGTCGGTTGCACCGAATAGGGAAGATGGCGCTGTGCCGTGCCACTGCCGGCCAGGTGCCCGGTGCCAGGCCCGCGATCCGCGATCCGCGATCCGCCGGCCGGCGCCCCGCGGGCCTCATCGTTGAAGCGCCGCGATTAGAAATGTCGCCCACCGTTGTTTCGGGCTCTTTAAGCGCCGTATCTTCCCAGTTACTTTTCCGGCCGATCCGCGATTCCGGGACGAATAGCAGAAGAGACCTGGGCCGGGTGGCCGAAAGAGGTGGGCCCAATGGTGCCAACGCCTGTAACCACCTGGATGTCGGCCGGTCGGCACCCTGCCTGGTGGCAATGTCCGACAACGTGCCTCACCAATTTTTTTACCGCCGGGATCCGTTACCGAATACGGCGTCACAGCGGCTTGCGGGACGAACGCGCCGAGCCCGGTGACCAATTACCCGACCCATTGTTCAGATGGCCTGGAAATTCCGGCCCGTCGGCCCGGACGACTGGTCCGGAGTGTTCTTCACCGGCGATCGAGAAGTGTTCGCGGGAACGTCCGCAGACACCGCCTTCACCAGGCGTGCCAAAAACAACAAAGGCGTTCCCCGGTCGCTCGCGTCCGAAGGACGCCAACGACCGGGGAACGCCAGCAGGGCCGGAATCGGAAAATGCCCGGGAGCGCCGTCCGCCGAGAATCACACGGCCCGACGGATCAGCGGATCAGCGGATCGTCCAGGTGTTGCCCGTGTGCAGCAGTTCGGCGAGCAGTTTGTCGGGCGAGGCGTCCGCGCTGCCTGTGCGGGCGGAGGTGTTCTGCTCCTGGACCATCGCCTCGTAGGTGGGCCGGCTCACCCGGCGGAACACCCCGATCGGGGTGTTGCTCAGATCCTGGTCGGACAGCCGGGACAGGGTGAAGGCGTAGGCCGGGCCCCCCACCGTCTCGTCGTGCACGATGATCTCGCTGCGCGGGACGCTGGCGGTGTCGGCGACCTCAAGACCGAAGCCGCGCGGCTCGCGCACCACGCACTTCTCCCCCGACGCGCCGAAGGTGATCGGCTTGCCGTGCTCGAGGCGGACGAGGACGGAGTCGCGGCTGGCGGGGTCCTTCAGCACGTCGAACGCACCGTCGTTGAAGATGGCGCAGTTCTGGTAGATCTCGATGAAGGCGCTGCCCTCGTGCGCGGCGGCGGCACGCAGCACCGAGTGCAGGTGCTTGCGGTCGGAGTCGATCGTGCGGGCCACGAACGACGCCTCGGCGCCCAGCGCCAGCGCGATCGGGTTGAACGGGGTGTCCCTGGAGCCCACCGGCGTCGACTTGGTGACCTTGCCGAACTCCGAGGTCGGCGAGCACTGCCCCTTGGTCAACCCGTAGATACGGTTGTTGAACAACAGGATCTTGATGTTGACGTTGCGTCGCAATGCGTGGATCAGATGGTTACCGCCGATGGACAGCGCGTCGCCGTCACCGCTGACCACCCACACCGACAGGTCCGGGCGGCTGACCGCGAGACCGGTGGCGATCGCCGGCGCCCGGCCGTGGATCGAGTGCATCCCGTAGGTGTTGAGGTAGTACGGGAAGCGGGACGAACAACCGATGCCGGAGACGAACGTGATCTGCTCCCGCGGGATGCCCAGCTCCGGCATGAACGACTGGATGGCCGACAGGATCGCGAAGTCACCGCATCCCGGGCACCAGCGGACCTCCTGGTCCGACCTGAAGTCCTTGGCGGTGAGCTTGAGGGGGACCTCAGTCATTGCGTACGACCTCCTCCAGTACCGTCTCCAGCTCCGCCGAGGTGAACGGCTGGCCGTTGACCTTGTTGTAGGACACGGCGTCGACCAGGTAGCGCTCGCGTATCACGTGGGCGAGCTGTCCGAGGTTCATCTCGGGGATGACGACGCGGTCGTAGCCGGCGAGCACCGTGCCGACGTTGCGCGGCAGCGGCGAGAGGTGACGCAGGTGCGCCTGGGCGATGGACACACCGCGTTCCCGCAGCTTGCGACAGGCCGCGCCGACCGGTCCGTAGGTGGAACCCCAGCCGAGCACCAGCACCCGGGCGTCCCCGGAGGGGTCCTCGACCTCCAAGTCGGGCACGTCGATGGCCTCGACCCGGGCGGCGCGCAGCCGCATCATCAGGTCGTGGTCGGCCGGGACGTAGGAGACCGCGCCGGTGCCGTCGGCCTTCTCCAAGCCGCCGACGCGGTGCTCCAGGCCGGGCGTGCCCGGCACCGCCCACGGGCGGGCCAGCGTGTGCGGGTCGTGCAGGTAGGGCAGAAACTTGCCATCCGGCCCGTTGGGCTCGGTGGCGAACTCCACCCGCAGGTCGGGCAGGTCCGCCGGGTCCGGCAGCAGGAACGGCTCGGAGCCGTTGGCCAGGTAGCCGTCCGAGAGCAGGATGACCGGCATCCGGTAGGTCAGCGCGATGCGCGCCGCCTCCAACGCCGCGTAGAAGCAGTCCGCCGGCGAGCGGGCCGCGATCACCGCCAGCGGGGCCTCGCCGTGCCGGCCGAACAGGGCGATGTTCAGGTCGGACTGCTCGGTCTTGGTCGGCAGGCCGGTCGACGGGCCGGCGCGCTGCACGTCCACGATGACAAGCGGCAGCTCCAGCATCACCGCGAGCCCGAGGGTCTCGGTCTTGAGCGCGAGCCCCGGGCCGGAGGTCGAGGTGACCCCGAGCGCGCCGCCGTAGGAGGCACCGAGCGCCGAGCCCACCGCGGCGATCTCGTCCTCGGCCTGGAAGGTGGTCACGCCGTAGCGCTTGTATCCGGACAGCTCGTGCAGGATCTCCGAGGCCGGAGTGATCGGGTAGGCGCCGAGGAAGACCGGCAGGTTGGCGCGCAGACCGGCGGCGACGAGGCCGTAGGCGAGCGCCGAGTTGCCGTTGACGCTGCGGTAGGTGCCGGACACCAGCTTCGCCGGCTTGACCTCGTAGCGGACGGCGAAGTCCTCGGTGGTCTCACCGTAGTTCCAGCCGGCCTGGAAGGCGGCCACGTTCGCGGCGGCGACGTGCGGCTTCTTGGCGAACTTCTGCTTGAGGAACTCCACCGTGCCCTCGGTGGGCCGGCTGTACATCCAGGACAGCAGACCGAGCGCGAACATGTTCTTCGCCCGCTCGGCCTCCTTCTTGGAGACCTCGACGTCGGCGAGGGCGGCGATCGTCGCCGACGTCAGCGGCACCCGGTGAACGGTGAACCCGTCGAGCGAGTCGTTCTCCAGCGGATTGCTCGTGTAACCGACCTTCTCCAGGTTGCGTGTGGTGAACTCGTCGGTGTTGACGATGATCTCCGCATTGGGCGGCAGGTCCCCGAGATTGGCACGCAGCGCCGCCGGGTTCATTGCGACCAAGACATCCGGCGAGTCACCGGGCGTGAGGACGTCGTGGGCGGCGAAATGTACCTGGAAGCTGGACACGCCGTGCAGCGAGCCCGATGGCGCGCGAATCTCGGCGGGGTAGTTGGGAAGGGTGGACAGGTCGTTTCCCAGGATGGCGCTCTCGGAAGCGAAACGGTCGCCAGTGAGCTGCATGCCGTCGCCGGAGTCACCGGCGAACCGGATTGCTACCCGGTCCAGATGCTGGATTTGCTTGGCCACTTACGTGGACCTCCTCAATGACCGACGGTCGGCGAGGGGCATACCC
>NZ_CAAAFO010000111.1:44948-48207 GCF_900634715.1 Candidatus Protofrankia californiensis
ACGGTTCGACCGTGGGTAGAGCGGGCCACGAGGCTCGCCCGTCCTTCTTATACGGAGGCATTGCTTCCACAGTGTTTCGCGGTGTCAAATCGTCGTCTCACGGCCCACGCGTTATCGGTCACGGTATTTCGACAACAGCGCCGTCACATATATGGTTGGACGTGCGGGAAAACAACCATGACGCCCGCCCGCAACCGCCGGCCAGGGACTTTCGGGAAGCAGTGGCAGAAAGACGTTTCTCCGGCGCCGGGGACGACCGGTCTATTTCCCTCCGGCGAAGGTTCGCACCGTGCCGGCAATCGGCCCACCCGGTCGGGTCGGTTCGTCCCGCGGCGTCTTCCCCACGACCAGTTCGACGATCTGCGACCGGCTCGGCCCCGCAACCGACTTCGACGACCTGCGACATACCCGACCTGTCGACATGGGGGCGGAACGTGCCGGGGACACACACGCTAACCCCTCCGGCCGGTCCACGGCATCGATGTCCGGCAACATGTCTGACCCGGCGTCGCCGGCGGAAGACGGTGCTGTCACCCGAACTACCCGTACCCGAACTACCCGAACACAGTGACGGGATGGCGGAGCCGGGGCCTGCCCGTTGGATGTCAGTGGCCACCGATGCCACAGGCTGGCTGCGGCACCCGGGGTGCGGGAGCGGCCCGCCGCCACGTAGAACGTCATGTTCTACGGACGCCATTCATCTCGCCACCGCCACGATGCTGATCGACCAGCCCGACGCCAGGCTGGAAGCGTTCATCACATATGACAAACGGCTGCTTACGATCGCAGCCCGTCCCGGTGAGGGCGCTGTTCCCCGGCGTCAACGAAGCTGAACCGCCAGGCGAGCTCCACCAGGGCCATGCCGACCGCGCCGCAGGCGACCGCCACGGCGACGGCGGCGGTGTCCGACGTGTCGAACTCGAAGACGTGCTGCCCCACCGGCAGCAGCAGGCACAGCAGAAAACCGCCGATCATGGTGGCGACCAGCGCGGCCTTCCACCAGACATACGGTCGCGCCACCACGGCCAACACCCATGTCGCGATCATGACAAGCGTGATCACAACGGCGGTGCTGTCCTGCTCGGGCGTACCCTCCCCACCGGAGCGGACGAGAAGATAGGTCACGAAACTCGCCACCGCCACCACGACACCCGCCGGCACCGCCCGGCGCATGACTCTCGGCACGAACCCCGGTCGTGCCCGTTCGGTGTTGGGCGCGAGCGCGAGGAAGAACGCCGGAACGCCGATGGTGAACCAGCCGATCAGCGTCACATGACGCGGCAGGAACGGAAACCTGATCTGCGCCACGCCGATCAGAATGGCCAGCAACACCGAGTAGACCGTCTTGGTGAGGAACAGGACGGACACGCGTTCGATGTTGCCTATCACCCGCCGTCCCTCGCCCACGACGTGCGGAAGAGCGGCGAAGGTGTTGTCCAGCAGGACGATCTGCGCGACGGCCCGGGCCGCGGGGCTGCCCGAGCCCATGGCCACGCCGATGTCGGCGTCCTTGAGCGCGAGCACGTCGTTGACCCCGTCACCGGTCATGGCCACGGTGTGGCCGCCGGCCTGCAGGGCTTTGACCATGGCGCGCTTCTGGTCCGGTACCACCCGGCCGAAGACCGACGCCGCCGCCATCCGCCCGGCCAGCGGGGCGGTGCCGTCGGGCAGCGTCCGGGCGTCCACGGGCTGGTCGGCACCGGGGAGCCCGAGGGTGGTGGCGACCGCCGCGACGGACACCGCACTGTCACCCGATATGATCTTCAGCTCGACATCCTGCGCGGCGAAGTACCGCAGGGTCTCGGCTGCATCGTCGCGGATCTTCTGCTCGATGACGAGCAGCGCCGCCGGGGTCACCTCACCGGGTGCGCCCGGCGCGTCCACCGGCATGCCGGCCCGCCCGAGCAACAGCACACGCAGTCCCTGCGAGGCCAGCAGGTCGGCGTCGACGAGCACGGGATCCCCAGGCGGCAGCAGGACGTCGGGTGCGCCGAGCACCCAGTGCCCATGCCCGGCGAAGCTCGCCCCGCTCCACTTCCGCGCGGAGGAGAACGGCGCGATCGCCGTCACCGACCAGGTGGTCTCGTCGCTGGGAAATGCCTCGGCGACGGCCGCAAGGCTTGCGTTGGGACGCGGATCGGAGGCGGCCAACGCACGCAGCACCTCGCGAACCTCGCCGGCCGTCCCGTCAGCCCTGTCAAACCCGCCAAACCCATCAGGCCCGCTGACCACGTCAAGCCCATCAAGCCCATCAACTCTGTCAAGCCCGCTGACCTCGGCAGGCCCGGTGACCCTGTCGGCCCCGGCCTCGCCGGCTCCGACGGCCGTACCCACCCCGACGGCCGTACCCACCCCGACGGCAGCGCGCAGCAGGCGCACCTCGGCCAGCCGCATACGGTTCTCGGTGAGGGTGCCGGTCTTGTCCGCACACACGACACTGACCCGGGCCAGACCCTCGATGGCGGGTAGTTCTTGCACCAGGCACTGCCGGCGTCCCAGCCGGATGACACCGATCGCGAACGCGACGCTGGTGAGCAGGATGAGTCCTTCGGGGACCATGGGGACGAGCGCGGCCACCATCCCGCGCACGGCCTCGTCCGGGGTGGCGTCGTCGAGCCGGAGCTGGCTGTAGATCGTCAACGCACCGGCGGGAATGATCAGAAAGGTGACGAACGTCAGGATCCGGTCGACACCGCCGCGCAGCTCCGAACGCACGAGTGTGAACCTGCTGGCCTCCTCGGCCAGCCGGGCGGCGTAGGCCTCGCGGCCGACTTTGGTCGCGCGGAACACCCCGGTCCCGGCTACCGCGAAACTTCCGGACAGGACGGGATCCCCGGGACGCTTGACCACGGGGTCGGCCTCACCGCTGAGGAGCGATTCGTCGATCTCCAACCCGTCCGCGGCCAGCACCACCCCGTCGACGACGACCATGTCCCCGGGCCCGAGTTCGATGACGTCGTCAAGCACGACCTCACCGGCGGAGATCTCGGTTGCTCGGCCGGCCCGACGGACCCGCGGCCGGGCCTCTCCGACGATCGCAAGCCGTTCCAGCGTGCGCTTGGCACGCACCTCCTGGACGATGCCGATCGCGGTGTTGACCACGATGATCAGCCCGAACATGCCGTCGGGAACGACCGGTCCGATCACCACGATGACGGCGAAGAGCGCACCGATGATCGCGTTGAACCGGGTCAGGACGTTGGCCCGGACGATCTCGGCGACCGAACGACTCGCCCTGACCGGAACGTCGTTGGTGCTG
>NZ_CAAAFO010000111.1:48543-57481 GCF_900634715.1 Candidatus Protofrankia californiensis
TCAGGCCACCGTCGAGTCCGGCAGCGAGCTCCTGGGGGAGATTGACCGTTGCCACAACAACGAGGCTATCGTCGGCGCCGGTCGACGCTCCGCATGCCCTCCGCGCGGATGCGGTCACGTCATATCCGCACCGCCGTATACGTGCGTATACGTACCAGTCCGTATACGCACCGGTCCGCATACATAGCGGTCCGTATATGCACCGCTGTTGCGGTATTGCCCACCCTGCCCCGCGCCGTCCGGCCCGACAATTCTCCCGAACAACACTTACCCGTCACCGCCGGTTAGTCACCGCACGTAGGCTGTGCTGGGTTTGCGGCGGGGAGGCTCGATGGAGTTCCGGCACCTGGTGTCTTTTCTAGCGATAGCGGACGAACTGCACTTCGGACGGGCTGCGGGCAAGCTCCATCTGGCCCAGCCCTCGTTGAGCCAACATCTGCAACGTCTCGAGCGTGAGGTCGGCGTCAAGCTGGTCGCCCGCACCTCCCACGAGGTCCGGCTGACCCCGGCGGGCGTCGCGTTCCAGGTCGAGGCGAAGCGGATCATCGACCAGGCGAACCGGGCGGTCCAGGCGGCGCGGGACGCCGCGGCCGGCCGCGCCGGCACGATCAACATCGGCTACAACTTCCCGGCCGGTCAGCGCGTCCTGCAGCCGACCCTGTTACGGCTGAACAACACCCACCCCGGGCTGACCGCCCACCTGTGGGAGAGGCGTACCGGCCCCCAGCTCAAGGGCCTGCTCAGCGGCGAGCTCGACATCGGCTTCATCTTCGGGCTGCCGCCCACCAACGACCTGCGCTCCCGCGAGGTGCTGCGACTGCCACTGGTCGCCGTGGTCGGGGAGCAGCACGACTGGGCCTGCCGCGAACAGGTGGCGTTCCGCGAACTGCAGCACCAGGCCTGCGTCCTGTTCAGCCGCACCCAGTCGCCGGCCATGTACGACACGATCGTCACCACGGCCGAACGGGTCCGGATCAACCTCCGGGTCGCCGCCGAGATCGACGATCCGGGTGCGACCGCCCTCGTGGTCGCCACCCGCCCGCTGGTGGGGTTCGCCTCGGTCGAACGGGCCCGCAGGACCAAAGGTCCGATCGCCATACCCCTCGTCGACCCCGTCCCGATGCTGTCCGTCCACGTGGTGTGGCGACCGCGCCGGAGCAAAGTCGTCGACGCCCTGCTGGACACCCTCGACGAGGCCGGACCCTTCTGATCGCACCGCCTTCGGCCCGGTCACCGGTAGAGGCCTCCGGCGGCGCGAAAAACATGATCGCACCGCCTTCGGCCGGGTGCGAAGGAAGCCCGGAGGTGTCCATTGAACAATCCAATCGTCCGAGCGGGTTGTTTTCTCCGGTTAGCTGCGATGATTGGTCAGGTCATGCATTGCAGGCCGCCTTCCCGATAAAATTCGACGGTAGATCGCTCGTCCGATCGGCATGCAGATCATTGGTTCGCTCGGCGCACCGGACAGCAGATGGGACAGAAGATCTGAAAAGGCGCCGAGAACCCGCACGTCCGTCCCGACACGCCTGAAATTCCGCCCGGAGGTCGGTCATGTCCGTGCCAGCACCCCACGATCAGTCGACCGCGGTACCGGCGCCGTCAACCACGGCACCCCTGACCGTCGTCGACAGGATCCTCGAGGCAGACGACGTCATTTCTCTGGTTCTTGCCGACCCCGGCGGCAGACCCCTGCCCCCGTGGGCTCCCGGCGCGCACGTCGACGTCGCCATCGGGCCCGGAACCATCCGGCAGTACTCGTTGTGCGGTGACCCGGCTGACAGTACGAACTGGCGTATCGCGGTACTGCGTGAGGAAAACAGCCGGGGCGGCTCAGTGTACCTGCACGACGAGGTCCGCACCGGGTCGACGCTGGAGGTCGGGTCGCCGCGCAACAACTTTCCCCTGGTCGACTCCCGGCGCTACATTCTGATCGCGGGCGGAATAGGGATAACACCACTCCTCCCCATGATCACCGAATTGGACGGACGCGGCGCCGACTGGAAGCTGTTCTACGGCGGGAGACGGCGAACGAGTATGGCGTTTCTCGCCGGGATGTCCACCCATGGTGACCGGGTCGTCGTCCACCCCGAGCAGGAGCGTGGGCTGCTGCCGCTCGATGCCGTCCTCGCCCGACCCGACGAGGGCACGGCCGTCTACTGCTGCGGCCCGGAAGGCCTGCTCAGCGCGGTCGAGGCCGCCTGCGGCAGCTGGCCGTCCGGCGCCTTGCACGTCGAACGCTTCCGGCCCCGGGAACCGGCCGGCGACGCTGCGGCGGACACCGCGTTCGACGTCCTGATCGCCAGCACCGGGCAGAAGGTACGGGTGGCCGTCAACCGCAGCATCCTCGAAGCCCTCGAACGCGCCGGCCTGGACATGCCCTCCTCATGCCGCGAAGGGACCTGCGGCAACTGCGAGACCCGGTTCGTCGAGGGCGAGGTCGACCACCGCGATTCCGTGCTGAGCCCCCAGGAGCAGCGCACCGGAGACGCCATGATGATCTGCGTGTCCCGGGCCCGAACCGACCAGCTGGTCCTCGACATCTGAAACCTGCCACCGCCCGCCAGGAACGCCGGAACGCCGGAGGAACGGCAGAACGAACGCCCCACCCACCCGGCCGGTACGGGTTCCGCGCCGATCCCACCCACATGGGAACGACGGGTGCGGCGGTTATCAATGAATTCTATCGGGTAATCAGCGGCACCAATCGACGCTGGATACAAAGCGTGATCGGATAGTTTCACAACACTCGATGGACCGCGAATTTCCGGTATGTTTCCTTCCCGTACACGAACCCGGAGTTGAATCCAGCAGTCCTCGGACGATAAGAAGCGCTAGGAAAATTTCCGCGAGACCGCCGGACCGGGTACGCCCGGACCGGGGGATCCGCATCCGAACTCACCGGCCCGCCGCAGCGGGCCGGTGCGGAACACCAGGCCGATCCGGCATGCTGCCGGGCCGGCATGAAAGGAGAGCCAGGCTGTGAGCCGGATCCAGGTCGAAGGACTGACCAAGCGTTTCGGCGAGGTCGCCGCCGTCGACCGGGTAAGCCTGGACATCAGTCACGGCGATTTCCTCGTCCTGCTCGGGCCGAGCGGATGCGGAAAGTCGACGCTGCTCCGAATGATCGCCGGCCTGATCGAGCCGAGCAACGGACGGGTTCTCCTGGACGGCCGCGACGTCACGTTCGCCCCGCCCCGGGAACGCGACATGGCAATGGTATTCCAGAGCTACGCTCTTTACCCCCACCTGACTGTCGAGCGCAACATCGGGTTCCCGTTGCGGTCGCGCCGGCGGCCACGCGCGGAGATACGCCAGAAGGTACACGAGGTGGCCGAGCTGCTCGATCTCGCCGACCTGCTCGATCGCCGGCCCAGGGAACTCTCCGGTGGGCAGCGGCAGCGGGTCGCAGTCGGGCGGGCGCTGGTCCGCGACCCCGGCGCCTTTCTCATGGACGAACCGCTGTCCAACCTCGACGCGAAGCTGCGTACCGCAACCCGCGGCCAGCTGCGCGCCCTGCACCACAGGCTCGGCTCGACCATCGTCTACGTCACCCACGACCAGGTCGAGGCCATGACCATGGCCACCCGGGTGGCCCTGCTCAACGCCGGCCGCCTTGAGCAGGTCGGCACCCCCACCGACGTCTACGACGAGCCAGCGTCGGTGTTCGTGGCGGGCTTTCTGGGCTCACCGGCGATGAACCTGATCCCCGCACGCATCGAGAGCCGGGCCGGACGTGTCCAGGCGCTCGCCCCCGGCGTCGAGGTTCCGCTGTGGGCGGCGGACGACCAGCCCGCCCGCGAGGTGACCCTGGGCGTCCGACCGGAACATCTGATCCGGGTCCCGCCTGCCTCCGGATCCCCCACCTCGCAGTCCCCCGCGTCGCAGTCCCCCATGTTCCGGGCAGTGGTGGAGATGGTGGAGAACCTCGGCGGCGAGGAGGTCGCCCAGTGCGTGGTGGGCGATGCCCGGCTGCTGGCCCGCGGGCCGCGGCCGCTTGGTCTGCGTCCCGGCGAACCGGTGGTCTTCGACATCCCCGCGAACCGGGTGCACCTGTTCGACCGGGCCAGTGGCCGCCGGCTGGTCTGGCAGCCGACCGGCGCTGACATCCCCCGTGACCGCGATCAGGTCACCGTCCGTGTCAGCGACAGGCCGGGATCTCCCGGTGCCACGGACGGGGACCCGACCGTGGCCGAATCCCCCGAAGGGGTTCTGGACGCTTCCATCGTCTGATCACCAGCCTCCGACGTCCCCGCCTTTCGAACCGTCCGCCCCTTCGGCCTTTTGGACCGCCCCACCTTCGAATCTTTCGAACCTGTCAAACCTGTCGAACCGTCCTACGACTTTCCCGGCTCCGGTCCTCTCCGGTGCCGTGTTCGCCTCGCTCAAGGAGCATCCCGTGAAAAAACTGCGCCGTCTCGGGGGGGTAACGGCCGCGCTCGCCCTGGCGCTGACCGCGGCCGCCTGTGGAGACAGCAGCCCGAGCGCACCCACCCAACCGAGCACCGTGGTTCCCGAACTCCGGCCGGACCAGCAGGTCTCGATCACCTTTGAGAGCTACAACCTGGCGCAGGCCGGGCCGTGGACGGACACCTTCACCGATCTGATCAACAGGTTCCAGGCGGCCCACCCCAACATCAAGGTGACGGCCCAGAAGCCCGCGACCGCTACCGCGAGCAACTACGGGTCGTCCGCGGCCGCCAGCATCCAGCGCCAGATCGCGGCGGGCAACTCGCCCGACGTCGGCCAGCTGGTCTTCGGAGATCTCCGATACGCCGTCAAGGGACTGGGTGCCACCCCGCTCGACGACGTGGTCGGACGCGACGTCGTGCAGGCGAACTTCGGCGGCGCCCACCCGTTCGCGCCGGCCGCGCGCACCCTCGGTGACATCGACGGCAAGACCTTCGGCGTACCGTTCGTGTTCTCCACACCGATCCTGTACTACAACGCCAGCCTGTTCACCCAGGCCGGCCTCGACCCGGCCAAGCCGCCGACCACCTGGGCGGAGGTGAAGACGTTCGCGCAGGCCATCAAGAGCAAGACCGGCAAGGACGGCGTCTACATCGACTGCCTCACCAAGAAGGCCGGTGACTGGTGCTACCAGTCCCTGGTCTACTCCAACGGCGGAACCGTGATCTCCAACGACCAGACCAGGTTCTCCTTCGCCGAGGCCCCCGCGGTCGAAGCCGTCAAGGTGGCCCAGGACCTGGTCCAGTCCGGCCTCAGCCCCAAGATCTCCCAGGAGCAGGCATACCCGGCGTTCGGACGCGGCGAGATAGGCATGATCCTGGAGACCAGCGCAGCCGAGGCGACCTTCCGCAAGGGCGCCACCACCACGAACCCCCAGTGGGACCTGCGGGCCGGACTCCAGCCGAGCTTCGACGGCAAGAAGGTGGAGCCGACCAACTCCGGGGCGGCGCTGTTGATGTTCGCCAAGGACCCGGCCAAGCAGCGGGCGGCCTGGGAGCTCATCAAGTTCCTGACCAGCGACGAGGGATACACGCAGATCACTAGTAAGATCGGCTACCTGCCGCTGCGCACGGGCCTGCTCGACGACCCGGCCGGCCTGAAGGACTGGGCGGCCAAGAACCCGCTGATCAAACCGAACATCGACCAGCTCGCCCGGCTCCACCCGGCGGCGTCGTTCCCCGGCGACAACTACGTCCAGATCAAGGACACCATCCTCGACGCCGTCGAGAAGGTCGTCTACAGCGGAGCCGACGCGCAGTCGACGCTGACCGCGGCCCAGGAGCAGGCGACCAAACTCCTGCCGAAGGGCTGACACCATGACGACCGTGACGTCGGTCCGGACGCCACGGCACACCCTGATCCAGCTCAGCGACACCCACATCGTGCCGGACGGGGAGTTGCTGTACGGCAGGGTGGACACACACGCGAACCTGGAGTCCGCGGCCCACGCGGTCGCGGACTCCGGGATTGCGGTGGCGGGCCTGCTGCTGACCGGAGACCTCACCGACGGTGGCTCCCCCGCCGCCTACCGGCGGTTGCGGGAGGTGGTCGAACCGCTCGCGCGCCAACTGCACGCCCCGGTCATCTACGCGATGGGCAACCACGACGAGCGGGCGGCGTTCCGCTCCGAGCTGCTGTCCGCCGAGCCGACGACCGAACCGTGTGACAGCGTCCACTGGATCTCGGGCCTGCGGATCGTGGTGCTCGACAGCACCACGCCGGGCCACGAGAGCGGCTACCTCACCGCCTCCCAGCTTGCGTGGCTACGCGACGAGCTCGCCCGACCGGCCCCGGACGGGACGGTGCTCGTCCTGCACCACCCGCCGATACCGTCGCCGATGCTCGTCGTCGAGCTGATGACACTGCGTGAGCCCGACCGGCTCGCGCAGGTCGTGGCGGGCAGCGACGTGCGGATCATCCTGTCCGGCCACGCCCATCACGCCAGCTGCGGCCTGCTCGCCGGCATCCCGGTCTGGGTGTCACCGGCCGCCGCGTTCGGCGCGGACCTGCTCTCGCCCGTGGGCCGGGCGCGCGCACTGCGCACATCGGCCTGCAGCCGTATCGACATCTACTCCGACACCGTGGTGGCCAGCGTCGTTCCGCTCGCTCCCACGGAAACACTCTTCGACAACGACGAGAGCGAAATGGCACGACACATCGACCGGACACCAACCACCGACCGGACGTCAGCCATCGACCAGGCACCGGTCATCGACCAGGCATCGGCCCGGCAGGGTCAAGCGGCGTGTTAGTAGAGCTCGCTCCCCTCGCGGCGCCCGCCGAGCACGTCGCGATCAAGGCGGCCCGGCCGCCGGTCCCGCGCCGGATGCTGCGGGCGCTGCCGCCCTTCCTCTACCTCGCCCCGGGACTCGGCTGCCTGATCGTATGGACCTACCGCCCCCTGGTCGAAGCCGTCCAGCTTTCCTTCTACCGGTGGAACCTGTTGCCGACCAGGCCGAAGGTCCCGGTCGGACTGGACAACTACCAGCAGGTTCTCGAGCTTCCCGCGCTCAGGCACTCGTTGTGGCTGACGGTGGCGACGATCGTGTGCCTGCTGCCCTTCTCGGTCGTCCTGCCCACGATCATTGCCCTGCTCACCCGCCAGGTACGCGGACGGGTCAGCGTCCTCTACCGTGCCCTGGTGTTCGCGCCGGTACTGGTCCCGCCGATGGCCAGCGCGGCGATGTGGGTGTGGCTGCTGGACCCGCGGCACGGGCTGGTGGACCGCATGCTGGGCCAGCCGATCAACTGGCTGCACGAACGCGGTCCGGCCCAGCTCGCCATCATCGGCATCACCGGCTGGCACCTGCTCGGTTTCGCGGTTCTCGTCGTCACGGCGGGCCTAGCCAACATCAACGACGAGTACTCGGCGGCAGCCCAGCTCGACGGCGCGACCCGGCGGCAGATCACCCGATGGATCACACTGCCGCTGCTGTCACCGACCCTGGTCCTGCTGGCCCTCATGACCGTACTGCTGTCAGGGCAGCTGACCTTCCCACTGATCGACGCGCTCACCCAGGGCGGCCCCGACGGCGCGACGACCAACGCCTACTACCTGCTCTGGGAGTACGGCTTCAAGAGCTTCAACGCGGGCCTGGCCTCCGCCGCCGGGCTGGCCTTCTTCCTGGGCTTCGGCCTGATCGCGCTCTTCCTCGTCTGGCTGTTCGAAAAACTGAGCTTCCACGACAACTGACCACCTGGCTCGCTGGTGACCTCCCGCGGTTGCCACGGTTACCGGGGTTGCCCACGAACCGGCTGACTCCCGATCAGGGCTACAAGGACTACAAACGCTGCAAAAACTACAAGGAGTGACTCATGGCCGTCTCCGCTTTGGACGCGCCGGCAGGCGACGCGGGTGCGCCGCCGCGTGAGGACCACGGCGGCGGGCCTCATGACGGCGGGCGCCACGGCCACGGACGTCGCGGCCACGGCGGGACCGGCGGGCCGATCAGCGGCCGGTCACCGGTGAGCTCGTTCGTCGGCCATGCCGTGCTGACGGTCCTGAGCCTTGCCTGCATCTTCCCGATCTGCTGGATGTACGCGACGTCGCTGCGCCGCCCCAGCGACATCTACAGCACGTCGGTCCTTCCCTGGCCGCTGTCGATCGGCAACTACCGGCACGCCGCGGACATGATCCCGATCGGGCAGATGCTGCTCAACACGTTCGTCGTGGCGTCGCTGACCGCGCTCGGGCAGCTGCTGACCGGGCTGCTCGCCGCGTACGCGTTCACCGCTTGGCGCTTCCGCGGGCAGCGGCTGCTCTACCTGCTGTTCGTGGGGACGTGGCTGGTGCCGTTCCAGGTGACGATGGTGTCCAACTACACGCTGCTGTTCCGGCTCGGCCTGCTGAACACGCTCGCCGGAGTGGTCATCCCGACGCTGTGCACCGCACTCGGTGTCCTGCTGCTGCGCCAGCACATGGAAAGCTTCCCCAGGGAGGTGCTGGAGGCGGCGCGCATCGACGGGCGGTCGTCGTGGTCGACGCTGTGGACCGTCGTCGTGCCCAATCTGCGGCCAGCGCTGGCCGCACTCGGCATCGTGCTGTTCATCAATGCCTGGAACGAGTACTTCTGGCCGTCGATGGTGCTCCAGCAGGCGAATTCGATGATCCAGCTCGGGCTGCGCGGCTTTCTGGGGGGAACCGAGGGCAACGACTGGGGTGGGATCATGGCCGCTTCGGGACTCGCCTGCCTGCCGATCTTCGGCCTCTACCTGGTACTCCAACGGCACATCGTCAACGCCTTCGTCCACTCCGGCCTGAAGTGAACCCGGTCGTGACGCGACGCTGAACCGCCCCGGTGCTGGCGAACACGGAAGACGAGCAGTCATGGCACACATCTCTACCGCACGGCCTACCGCAGACCCGCCGTCAACAAACCACCGCTAACGACGAGGACGGCGTGTGTCCGTTAAGGGCCCGTTCGTGTCGCGATCATGCCCACGATGACATCAGACCTAGATTCGCCAGTAG
>NZ_CAAAFO010000112.1:0-6454 GCF_900634715.1 Candidatus Protofrankia californiensis
ATCGCCGCGTGGACCATGGTCGGCGCGGTTGGCGGCGCCGCGGGGGCGATCCTCGGCGGCCTGCTCACGGACTACCTCGGTTGGCGGTGGATCCTGCTGGTCAACCTTCCGGTGGGGGTTGCCGTCGTGGCCGGCTCGCTGCTGTGGCTGGCCGACCTGCCGGGGCTGGGCGGGCGCAGCCTGGACGTTCCGGGCGCCGTCACGGTCTCCGCCGGGCTCACCGCGGCCGCGTACGGCATCGTCCAGGCGGGCAAGGACGGCTGGAGCCCGGTGGGGAGCTGGCTGCCGATCGTCGTCGGGGTGCTGCTGCTCGCGCTGTTCGTCGTGGTGGAGCAGCGGTTGGCGGCGGTGCCCCTGCTGCCGCTGCGGCTGCTGCGGTCGGCCCTGCGCACCGGGGCGAATGTCGTGATGTTCCTGCTGGGCGCCGGGTTCTTCGGGCTGCTCTACTTCGTCTCGCTCTACCTGCAGAACGTCCGCGGCTACAGCCCGGTGGAGGCGGGACTGGTCTTTGTGCCGCACGCGGTGGCCACGGTCGTCGGCGCGCGGACGGCGGCGCGCCTGCTGGCCGCGGGCCGCCGGCCGCCGGTGCTGATCTCGGCGGGGCTGCTGGTCTCGGCGACGGGTTTCGTCTGGCAGGCCGCGCTGCGGACGGACACGCTCGTCGCACTCGGTGTGATCGGCCCGGGCGTGCTGGTCTTCCTCGGCATCGGCGCCGCGCTGCCCCCGGTCGCCGTGACGGCCACGGCGGGCGTGCGGCCGCAGGACGCCGGTGTCGCCTCCGGCCTGGCCAACGCGGCCCGGCAGGTGGGCGGTTCATTCGGCCTGGTGGTACTGACCTCGCTGGCCGCCGCACACACCCGCTCCCAGACCGGCGGCTCCGGGCCGCATCCGAGCGGTGCGGCCCTCACCTCCGGCTACGACCTGGCCTTCCTCGCCTCCGCCGCGATCCTGGTGGGCTGCGTGCTGATCACGGTGCTGCTGCCCTGGCCGCCGAGGCCGAAGCCGGCGGCATCGGAGGGTTGACCGGCAACCGACTGGCGGACGACCGAGGCGACCGGTAGGCGCTCGGCGGTGGTGGGCACCGGTCCGCGCGGTCGGCTCCAACCGAGTTCCAGCGGTCTTCTACGGCCGGGTGCGAGGTTCGGGGCGGGCCGGGTCGCCGCCAGAACAGCGGCCCGCCCCGCCCCGAACCACCGAATCGAGGACAGGCACTGTGGAGCCATCGACGCACCCCGGCACCAAGC
Source organism: Candidatus Protofrankia californiensis (assembly GCF_900634715.1). Classification (GTDB taxonomy): domain Bacteria; phylum Actinomycetota; class Actinomycetes; order Frankiales; family Frankiaceae; genus Protofrankia; species Protofrankia californiensis. The sequence continues at coordinate 1,245 of NZ_CAAAFO010000112.1, forward strand.
ACGCCGGGCTCCTCAAGGACCCCGAGCACGCCGAGCAGTCCGTCCGGGTACGGGCCCCCGCGGACGCCGTGCTCGCACTGCTGACCGACCTCCGGCTGTGGCCGGTGCTGTTCGAACCCGTGGTGTACGCCGAGCCCGGGCCGGCCGCGGACCCGAACGGCCCGGCTGCGCTGTGGACGCGTGCGGGCGAGCGGCACGTCGTCCGCTGGAGCGGCACCCAGTCCGTCCGGGCGGACGAAGGGGTGGTCGACTTCCGCTGGTCGGCGCGTCCGCAGGGCGCCGAAGCGCCAGGATCCGCCGGCGACGCGCCGGCCGCCAGGTCCGCCGGCTCCACAGAGCTCGCCGGGCGGTGGTCGGCGCAGCCGCTGCCGGCCGGCGGGACGCTGCTGACGCTCCGTCTGGCCGCCGCGCCCGCGGACATCTCCTTTCTCGGCCCGTCCTTCGTACGGACCCTGCGTGAGCGCGCCGAGGCCGGGCGGGCAGCGGCCGACCTGGTCTTCACCTTCCAGGACACCGTCCGGGTGCGGGGCCACGCGGCCGATGTGTACACCTTCCTGCGGGACGCCGGCCGCTGGCCCGGCGCGGTCTCGCACATCGCCTCCGTCGAGCTGAGCGAACCGGTCCCCGGGGTGCAGCACGTGCTGAGCGGGATCAGGGCGGCGGACGGAACGGTTCAGCAGGTGCCCTCGCTGCGGCTGTGCCTGCCGCCCGACCGGGTGGTCTACACGCCGCTGACCGTGCCGCCGTTCGCGTCGGCGCACCTGGGCGAGTGGATCGTCACCGAAGCGGAGAACGGCACCGTGTCCGTGACCGGGCGGCACACGGTGGCGCTGCGCCCGAATCGGATCGCCACCGCTTTCGGCCCCGGTGTCACCGCCGACGACGCCCGCCGCCGGGTCCGTGTCGTGCTGGGTGCGCACAGCCTCGCCACCATCGACGCCGCCCGTGCCCACGCCGAAGCCGCCGTGGAGGCGGCCGGGTCCGCATCCCCGTTCGTGTCCGGGTCCCGTTCCACGTCCCCTGTCGGAGGATGACGATGTCTCAGCCCACGCGGACCGCGCAGCCGCTCGCCTTTCCGCCGGAACGGCCCGACCCGCTGGCCCCTCCGCCCGAGTACGCACTGCTGCGGACGGACCGTCCGGCCGCACGGATCACCCTCTACGACGGCACGCCCGCGTGGCTGCTGACCCGTTTCGAGGACGTCCGCAGCGTCCTGTCCGACCTGCGGTTCAGCGCCGACGCGCGGCGTGACGGGTTCCCCTTCGTCTCCGCGGCGGTACGCGCCAGCGTCGGCGGGCGCACCCCGTTCTTCCGGATGGACCCGCCCGAGCACGACCGCATCCGGCGCATGCTCAGCCGCGACTTCATGGTCAAGAGCATCGACGCGCTGCGGCCGCGCATCCAGGAGATCGTCGACGCCGCGCTCGCCGACCTGCTGGCCGGGCCGCAACCGGCGGACCTGGTTCAGAACTTCGCGCTGCCGATCCCGTCTGCGGTGATCGCCCGGCTGCTCGGCGTGCCCTACCAGGACCACGACTTCTTCCAGACCAACGGCCGTCGGATGCTCACCCGGTCCAGCACGCTGGAACAGAGCGCCCAGGCCGTGGTCGACCTGCGCGAGTACATCGGGGAGTTGGCCCGCAGGCGCCGCGAGAAGCCCGGCGACGACGTGCTCAGCCGGCTGGTGGTGGAGCGGGAGCTGACCGGGGAACTGGATCATGAGGACGTCAAGAGCACCGGGCTGCTGCTGCTCGTCGCCGGCCACGAGACCACCGCGAACATGATCGCGCTGAGCGTGGCGACGCTGCTGCGCCACCCCGATCAGTTGGCCACGCTGCGGGCGGACCCGCTGCTGCTCACGGGCGCGGTGGAGGAGCTGCTGCGGTTCCTGTCGGTGGTGCACAGCGGGGTGCCCCGCGTAGCGCTGGAGGACGTGGAGATAGCAGGGGTGACGATCCGCGAGGGTGAGGGGGTGATCGCGTCGATCCCGGCGGCGAACTGGGACCCGGCGCAGTTCGCGTCGCCCGGGGAACTCGACATCCTGCGCGACGCCCGCCGCCATGTCGCCTTCGGGTTCGGCATCCACCAGTGCCTCGGCCAGCCGCTGGCCCGCGCCGAGTTGGAGATCGCGCTGCGGACGCTGCTGTTGCAGGTGCCGGGGCTGCGGCTTGCCGACGGCGCGGAGTTCGCGCCCGAGAAGGCCGTGTACGGGCTGCACCGGCTGCCGGTGGTCTGGTGAGCGGCGGCTCGCCGGCGGAGGTGTCCGTCGACACCGGTACGTGCATCGGCTCCGGGCAGTGCGTACGCCTGGCCCCCGCGGTGTTCGCCCAGCGTGACGAAGACGGCCTGGTCGCGCTCCTGGTCGCACGCCCGGTCGGCCCGCAGCGCCGGGACGCGGAGACGGCGGCGGCCCTGTGCCCGTCGGGCGCGATCCGGCTCGTGCCGCCCCCGGACGCCGGAAAGCAGCGCTCGCGCCCGGACGTCAGACGATTCGGCGGACCGGCTGCGGGCCCTGGCCGTGAGCGGTGAAGCGGGGTGCCGCCGCCGCGGCGGCCGTACCGCGGCCCGGCAGGTCCCCGCGCAGCAGCACGGTGATCGCCTGGTGGACGAGCAGGTGGCCCCACACCTCCTGGCGAACCCCGCTCGCCGAGCGGGACCGCAGCATCGGTACCGGCCCGGGCCGCCCCGGCCCGCCGTCGGCTCCGCCGGGGGCGGCGGGCCGGGCGCGGCCGGGGCCCTGCGCGGCCAGGTCGGCCAGCGCCTCGCGGAACCGCCAGCGCCTCGCGTACAACTCGACGAGTTCGGCCGCGGGGGCGCGCGCCGGGTCGAGCAGGCTGGTGACCAGGCGGACCGGCGTGCCCGCGACGGTGCACTCCACGACGCGGACGGGCACCGCGACGCCCGTCTCGTCCTCCTCGCCCGCGCAGTCGCCGGCGCCGTCCAGCACACAGCGGTACGAGCCGTCGGGCAGCACGGCGTGGGGGGACAGCGCGGTGTCGGCGGGCGCGGCCCACAGCAGTTCCACGCCGTGCTCGCGGGCCACGCACCAGGACCGGACGCCGACCGTGCCGAAGTCGGCGAGCAGCAGTTCGTTCCCGGCCAGGGCCCTCAGCAGCGGCCAGGTCAGCGCGGCCCCGGCGCCGGCGTCCGGGCCCAGCCGGGCGTCGACGACGGCCTGGGTCGACTCGTCGGCGAGTGCCGCGACACGCAGGCACGGCGGGCCTTCGCCCGCGGCCGGATCGCGGCCGAAGGCGGCCAGGTTCTCCTCGGAGTCCGGTGCCTCGATGCGGAGCGTGTCCAGGGACAGCACGCGCAGCCCCCGGTAGGTGGGCGGACCGGCCACCCGCGCGGCTGTGGCACGGAAGAGCGCCTCCAGCGGCTCGGCGCCGAGCCGGGCCCGGGCCCGGGACAGCGCGGCGGCTGTGGGCACCGGGCAGGTGGTCGGCCGGCCCAGGCTCCATATCAGCCCTTGGGACAGCAGCCGCGCAACCCGCTCGTACTTAAGACCGGGAAACAGGCTCAGCGCCAGCACGAAGTACACCACCACCCGGGACGGCAGCAGCCGGGTGCGCATCTGGGTCCTGCCGGTGTCGGCGAGCACCCCGTCGACGACGTCGGCGGGGAAGGCCCTGGTGAGCATGGCGACGGCGATGCGGTCGGCGAGCGAGTCGCCCGCGTCGGGGCTCGTCGTGCCGCTCAGCTCCATATCCAGTTCTCCGTTCCTATTTCCGGTGGCGCGGGGCCGTTAAGTCAACAGCCTCCGGCTGGCGGCGTCAATTGTCACTGGCTTAGTCCCGAATAGTCACGGTAGTCTCCTGACGTGCCCGTGGGAGTCGTAATTCTGATGCGCCGCCTGGACGTCGACCTCGTCCGACAGGCAAGCGCGCTCTGTCACTGAGCAACCGAGCACACCCCGGTACCACCAGTCGCCACGCCGAGGGCTGCGGCCCCTGATTTCCGTGCCCGCATTCGGCCCGTACGCGTGTCGACCGGCGCCCGCCACGATGAGGCGCCAGTGATTTCCTCTCCGCAACAATCCGCTTCAGGAGTATCCATGTTTCGCCAGCCGAGCCCTGCTGTTCCCGTGCGCAGCAGACATATTGGAGGGCCGGGCCGCCGAATTCTGCCCGGAATGGTGGTGCTGTGCCTGGGGCTGGCTGCCTGCTCGTCGAACGACGGCGGCGGGGCGTCGCCGGGCGGCTCGGGCACCGCGCGCAGCGGCGGGACGCTGACGGTCGCGGTGGCGAGCAAGCCGCTGTGCCTGGACCCGCAGAACAACAGCTCCAACGGCAACACCGCGATCAGCCGCCAGTTGGTGTCCTCGCTCACCGACCAGGACCCGGCCACCGGGAAGATCGTGCCGTGGCTGGCCTCGAAGTTCGAGGCCAGCGCGTCGGCCACCGAGTTCACCTTTACACTGCGTGCCGGGGCGACCTTCAGCGACGGCGAGCCGGTGGACGCGGCCGCGGTCAAAGCGAACTTCGACACCATCGTCAAGCTCGGCGCCGTGGACGCGGTCGCCGCCAGCTACCTGGCCGGCTACCAGGGCACCACCGTGGTCGACAGCCACACCGCGAAGGTCACGTTCTCCCGTCCCAACGCGCAGTTCCCCCAGGCCACCTCGACGGCCGCGCTCGGGCTGCTCTCCCCCGCATCATTGGCCCGCACCCCGGACGACCGCTGCCAGGGCCGCGGCCTCGCCGGCGCGGGCCCGTTCGTGCTGAAGGACACCGTGCAGGGCCAGGAGATCCGGCTTACGCGGCGCACGGACTACGCGTGGGGCTCGCCGGTGTGGAAGCACCAGGGCGCGGCCTACCTCGACGGCATCGACTACAAGGTGGTGCCCGAGTCCGGGGTGCGCGTCGGCAGCCTGCTCTCCAGCCAGGTCGACGCGGTCATCGGGATCGACGCACGGGACGAGCAGCGGCTCGCCTCCGGCAGTGCCACCGAGCTGTCCCGGCCGGTGCCGGGCGTCACATACAACCTGACAGCCAACACCCAGCGGCCGCTGCTGGCCGACGCGTCCGTCCGCAAGGCCCTCACCAAGGGCATCGACCGCGCCACCATCGTCAGGACGCTTCTCACTGACCGCTACCATCCGGCTACCAGCATCCTGACCTCCAGCACGCCCTCGTACGCCAACCTGTCGGCCGATCTGGCCTACGACCCGTCAGGCGCCCGCGTCCTGCTGGACGCGGGCGGCTGGCAGG
>NZ_CAAAFO010000112.1:6528-17500 GCF_900634715.1 Candidatus Protofrankia californiensis
CCGCCAGCCGCAACGTGCTCCAACTGGTCCAGTCCCAGCTGAACGCGATCGGCGTGGACGCTCAGCTCAACGGCCTGCCGCTGAACCAGCTCGCGCCCGACCAGGAGGCCGGCCGGTACGACCTGCTGTGGTTCGGCCTGACCCGCGCCGACCCCGACGTGCTGTCGACCGTCTTCTCCACCACAACCAAGAACCGCGCCCACCTGCCCGCCGGCAACCCGCTGGACACGCTGCTCGCGAAGCAGTCCGAGACGATCGACGCCGCCGAGCGCACGGCCCTGGTCGAGCAGGCGCAGCGGCAGATCGTCCAGCAGGCGTACGCGATCCCCGTCTACGAGCAGACCCAGTCCGTGGCGTTCACCGGGCGTGTGCTCGGCGTGGCCCTGGACGGCTCCGCGCAGCCGGCGTTCTTCGACGCCTGGCTCGCGAACTGACCCGCCAGGGGTACCGGCCGGACAGCACGGATCAGAACCGGACAGCACGGATCAGAAGAGGCGCGGAACATGACGGTACGTCACCTGCTGCTGCGGCTGCTGCACGCGGTGGTCACCGTGTGGGCGACGTTCACACTCTCCTTCGTCCTGCTCTACCTGCTGCCGGGGGACCCGGTCGCCATCATGCTCAGCGGCCAGGGCGGTGCCGCCAACGCCACCCCCGCCCAGGTACACCAACTGCGGGCCGCCTACGGCTTCGAGCGCCCGCTGCCGGAGCAGTACGCCGACCGGCTGTGGGCGGCCCTCCATGGCGACCTGGGCCGCTCGGTGCAGAGCGGCGACACCGTCACCCACACCTTCGCAGCTGCGCTGCCGCAGACCCTGGCCCTCGCGGGGACGGGTCTGGCGCTGGCCGTGCTGCTCGGGGTGGGCACGGCGCTGGCCGCGACCGCCACCCGGTCGCGGCGGCTGTCGCGGCTGCTGCTGTCGGCGCCCGCGCTGGGGGTGTCCTTCCCGCAGTTCGTGGTGGGCCTGGTGCTGCTGGAGGTGGTGTCCTTCCGGTGGAAGCTGCTGCCCGCCTTCGGCCACACCGGCGGCACCGGGCTGGTGCTGCCCGCGGTCACCCTGGCCGTTCCGACGGCCTCACTGATCGCGCAGCTCTTCGCCCGGAGCCTGGCCGACGCCCTCCGGTCGCCCTACGTCGCCACCGCCCGGGCCAAGGGGGCCGGGCGGGCCAGGGTGCTGCTGCGGCACGCCACCCGCAACGCTGTCCTGCCGCTGCTGTCGCTGCTAGGGCTGATCACCGGCAGTCTGCTGGCCGGCTCGGTGGTGGTGGAGACGGTGTTCTCCCGCAACGGCTTCGGCCGGATCACCGCGGCCGCGGTCGAGGCGAAGGACATCCCGGTGGTGCAGGGCGCGGTGGTCGTCAGCGCCCTGGTCTTCGCCGCCGTCAACCTCGCCGTCGACCTGGTGACACCGCTGCTCGACCCGCGCCTGGCCGAGCGGCCCGCAACGGGAAGGGGCAGCCTCGGATGGCTGAGACCACGATCGGCCTGAACCCTCCCGAGGCCGCCCATGACACCGCCCACGAGGCCGCCCGCGGCGGCACCCGCCTCCCCGCGGCGCTGCGGGGCGTGTGGCGCAGCCCGGGGCTCACGCTGTCGGTGCTGGTGCTGGTGCTCGTCCTGGCCTGGGCGTTCTTCCCCACGGTGTTCTGCTCGCACGCGCCGCTGGCCACCGCGCCCGACCGCGCGCTGCTCCCGCCGAGCGGTGCGGACTGGTTCGGCACCGACTACCTGGGCCGGGATGTCTGGTCCCGGGTGGTGCACGCCTCGTCGCTGTCGCTGCGGGCCCCGGTGATCGCGGTCGGGCTCGCGCTGGCCGGCGGTGCCGCGATCGGCCTGACCGCGGGCACCCTCGGCAGCTGGGTCGACGCCCTGCTGATGCGGATGGTCGACACGGTGCTGGCCGTTCCGGCGATCCTGCTGTCGCTGACCGTCGTCACCGCGCTGGGCACCGGCACCGCGCACGCGGCGATCGCCGTGGGCCTGGCGGGCATCGCGGGCTTCTCCCGGATCGTCCGCGCCCAGGTGCTCAAGGCCCGGCAGGAGCCGTACGTGGAGGCCTCGACCGCCGCGGGCGTGCGGGGTCCCGTGGTGCTGCTGACCCATGTGCTGCCGCACGTGTGCGGCCCGGTGCTGGCGCTGGCGGCACTGGAACTGGGCACCGCGGTGCTCTCGGTGTCCGCGCTGAGCTTCCTTGGCCTCGGGGCGCAGCCACCCACGCCGGAGTGGGGCGCGATGGTCTCCGAGGGCCGCGACTACCTCGGTACCGCCTGGTGGCTGACCGTGCTGCCGGGCCTGACCATCGCCGCCGTCACCGTGGCGGTCAACCGGATCGCCCGCGCCCTCACCCCGGGTGGCCGGCCGTGACACGCCGTCCGGTGTCCCGCCCTTCGTCCCGTTCGTCCGTCCGAGCCCTCACGGAGTACCCATGACACAGGTGCACTTCCCCGAGCAGCCCCCGATCGTGCCCGACAGCGCCTGCGCGCCCGAGGCCGAGTTCTGCGACCAGGCCCCGGCGACCCCGGCCCGCGACGTGGAGAGGCTGCGCGGGCGGATCACCGCCGACGGCTCCAGCGGCTACCGCGCCGAACCCGGCCGCTACCACGTCTACGCCGCCTGGGGCTGCTCGTGGTCCTCGCGCGCCGCGGTCGTCCGCACGCTCAAGGGCCTCCAGGACGTGGTCTCGCTGTCATACGTCGACGACTCCGCCGACGAGCGCGGCTGGATCTTCGACGGCGAGTCCGGACCGGATCCGATCAACAGCTTCTCCCGGCTGCGCGATGCGTACGAGGCGACGGTGCCGGGCTGGCCGGGCCGCGCCTCCGTGCCAGCGCTGTGGGACCGGGAGGGCGGGAGGATCATCAGCAACGAGTCGGGTGCGATCAGCCTGGACCTCAGCACACAGTTCGACGCCTGGGCCGACCCGGACGTCGACCTCTACCCACGGGCGCTGCGCTCGCAGATCGACGCCTTCAACGCGTGGCTGCACCAGGACGTCAACAACGCCCTGCACCGGGTCGGGAACGCGGCGGACCCGGCCGAGCACGCCCGTATCCTGCGCGTGCTCTTCGACCGTTTCGACACCCTGGAGGAGCGGCTACGCGGCCGGCGCTACCTGTTCGGGCTGACCGTCACCGAGCCCGACGTGCGGCTGTGGCTGTCGCTGGCCCGGCTGGACGTCGCCTACCCGGGGCTGCTGGCCACCAACACCGCCCGTCCGGAGGGCTTCCCGGCGCTGTGGGCCTACGCCCGCGACCTGTACACGCTGCCCGCCTTCAAGAAGGCGACGAACTTCGCCGTGATCCGCCAGAACTTCGCCGACAACTTCGACCAGTTGCACCCGGAGCAGGTCGTCCCCCGCTCGTCCCTGACCACCTGGACGGTGGCGGAGTGGAACACCCCGCACGGGCGGGAAGAGGTGGGGGCCGCACAACCCTGAAGCGATCACGCATTACCGGCCGGAGGCGGTCGGGCATTCACCGGATGTGTGCCCGACCACCCGGCGAGAATCATTCCCGACAGCAGGTTCAGCGGAATGCGTCCACGTGCCTGCGGGCCCATTCCCGGAAAGTCCGACCGGTTTTTCCGGTGATCTCGGAGTAGGTCGGAAGGACCGCGGGTGTCGTTTTCAGGTACTGCTTCTGTACGGGTACGTAAACCTCGATGAAACCCGGCGGAAGGCTCGGCCCGAGCACCGCGGGAGCCTGCTCCTCGGCGATCTCCTCGAAACGGATCTCCTGCCCGGTCTCCTCGCGCAGCACCTCCACCTGCTCCCGCACAGTGATGATCTCCGGCCCGGTCAGTGTGTACGTGCGCCCCTCGTGGCCGGGGTCGAGCAGCGCGCGCACGGCCACCTCGGCCAGGTCGGCGGGGTCGAGCAGGGGCGCGGCCAGCTGCGGGAACAGCGCGCGGACCACACCCTCGGCGCGGATCGAACCCGACCAGCGCAGCGCGTTGGAGGCCAGGCCGCCGGGCCGCAGGAACGTCCAGGACACGCCGAGGGCACCGACCACCTGCTCGCCGAGCAGGTGCTTGCGGTACAGCGGGTTGTCGAGGCCGCCGAACTCCTCGACGGCCTTGGAAGACAGCAGGACCACCCGCTCCAGCGGCAGGCCGCGCGCGGCCTCGGCGAAGCCCGCGCCGCCGTCCTCGGCGATCAGCAGGAACACCCGCTCCACGCCGTCCAGCGCCGACCGCACGGCCACGGGGTCGCGCAGATCGCCGAAGACGACCTGCACCCCGCTCGGCCAGCTCCTGCCGGTGTCCCGCCGCAGCAGGACCCGCACCTGCTGGCGCGCCTCGACCAGGCCGTCCACCACGCCCCCGGCCGCGCTGCCCCCCGCTCCTGTCACCAGGATCACCACCGGCTCCGCCCCTCCTTCAGGTCGTCCAGATCGTCGTTGCCCGTCGTCGGCCGCCCGCCGGGTTGTCCCAGCTCAGGTGCCGGTCCGCTGCATCGCGAGGTCGAGCGAGAGCCCGTGCTCGCCGACCTCGTGGGAGTCCAGCACCGGGTCCGCGCGCAGCACCGCGTGGTAGAGCTGCTGGAGCCGCATCGACGGGTCCAGGCCGAGCTCGCGCCGCAGCATCGTCCGCAGCCGCAGGTAGACACCGAGCGCGTCGGCCGGGCGGCCGGAGCGGTAGAGCGCCACCATCAACTGCGCGTGGATGTTCTCGTTGACCGGATGGGCTGCGGCGCGGCCGACCAGTTCGCCGAGCAGCAGGTGGTGCCGCCCCAGCCGCAGGTCGGACTCCACCCGCCGCTCCCACGCGCCGAGCCGGGCCTCCTCCAGCGCCCGCGCGTGCATCTGGAGCATCGGGCCGAGCTGCACGTCGACTAGGACGTCGCCACGCCACACCGCCAACGCCTGCGCCAGCAGTTCGGTCGCCCGCTGGTGCTGGGCGCGCTCCTGGGCCCGCTGGCCCTCGCGTACGAGCATTCCGAACCGGAAGGCGTCCACATCCTCGGGGCTGACCTGCAGCGCGTACCCGTAGTCGTGCGTGGTCAGCACCGACCGGGCGGCGGCGAGCGAGCCGACCCCGGGCACCCGGGCGAGCGCCTTGCGGATGTGCAGCACGTACGTCTGCAGCGTCGACATCGCCGACGCCGGCGGGTCGCTGCTCCACAGCTCCTCGATGCAGGACGCCGCCGACAGCACCCGGTTCGCGTTCAGCACCAGCAGGGCCAGCAACTGCTTGGGTTTGGGGGCGCTCGGCAGGAAACTCTGCCTCTCCGTCCCCAGGATGAGCGGACCCAGCACACCGAATTCCATAGCCACCGCTACCCGACACCCTCCGCCGCACGGAATAACCGGCAAATGCCACTGGCATCCACAGCCCTGAGCAGATATACCGTTCGAACATGACTGTAGAACACAGGGTGAACCAGCGTCCAGAGTTGGACCGCCCCGCGGCAGGAGTGAAAAACAACTGCACAGCGCTGACCAGAATTTCTGCGTGCGTGATTTTCCTCAGTGCAACAGTGCCGTAAAAATTCTTACGAAAAAAGACCGACCGCCGACCGGTTCTCCAGCGGTCCTCCACCGCACGGCGCGAAGGTGGCGCGAGGCCACGGCCCGCAGCCACGACGGGAGGACCCATGAGCGAGCGTCGCACAGCACTGGTGACCGGATCGTCCTCGGGGATCGGGGCTGCGGTGGCCCGCCGGCTGGCCCGGGAGGGCTACCGGGTGGCCGTCAACTCCGCGCGTTCGGCGGACGCTGGCGAGGAGGTCGCCAAGAACCTGCCGGACGCGGCCTACTTCCAGGCCGACATCTCCGATCCGCAGCAGGCACGGCAGTTGGCGGCCGACGTCGTCGAGCGGTTCGGCCGGTTGGACGTCCTGGTGAACAACGCCGGTACGACCCGCTACATCCCGCACGCCGATCTGGAGTCCGTCACCCCCGAGGTGTGGCGGGAGATCCTCGACGTCAACCTGATCGGCACCTGGCAGCTGACCGTGGCCGCGGTGCCATACCTGCGGGCCACCGGGGACGGCAGCATCGTCACCGTCTCCTCCATCGCCGGCTCCCGGCCGGCCGGCAGCTCCATCCCGTACGCCGTCAGCAAGGCCGCGCTGGAGCACCTGACGCGCCTGCTGGCCGGGGTACTGGGGCCCGAGATCCGGGTCAACGCGGTGGCACCCGGACTGATCGACACCGAGTGGACCGCCTCGCTGACCGGTCCGCGCGAGCAGGTCGCCGCACTGGCCCCGCTGCGGCGGATCGGCACGGTCGACGACGTCGCGGAGGCCGTGCTCGGCCTGATCCGCTCCCCCTACAGCACCGGCAGCGTCCTGCTCGCCGACGGCGGGACGCACCTGAGGTGAGGAGAACCCACATGAGCCGTCCGACCGTCCGCAACACGCTACACACCGTCGACGTCGATGCCCCGCCCGAGCTGGTGTACGGGCTGCTCGCCGACGCCACCCAGTGGCCGCACCTCTTCCCGCCCACCGTGCACGTCATCCGCGAGGACGCCGGCCCGCAACGCGAGCGGCTGCGCATCTGGGCGCTGGCCGACGGCCGGCTGAAGTCCTGGACGTCACTGCGCGAACTGCCCGCCGGACAGCTGCACATCGCCTTCCGCCAGGAGGTGAGCGCGCCGCCGGTCGGGTCCATGGCGGGCAGTTGGGAGATCACCGCGCGGGCCGGCGGCGGTAGCCGGATCGTACTCGGCCACCGCTTCACCGCCGTGGCCGACGACCCCGATGGGCTGCGCTGGATCGAGGAGGCCACCGACCGCAACAGCACCAGCGAGCTCGCCTCACTGCGGGCAATCGCCGAAGAGGTCGCCGACGGCACCCGGCATGGCGAACTGCTGCTGTCCTTCGAGGACTCGGTGCTCGTGCAGGCCCCGCCGCAGGTCGTTCACGACTTCCTCGACCGCGCCGACCTGTGGCCGCAGCGGCTCGCGCACGTGGCGCGCGTCGCCCTTACGGAGGACGAGCCGGGCCAGCAGGTGCTGGAAATGGACACCCGCGCGCCGGACGGCACGACACACACCACCCGTTCCTTCCGCGTCAGCCTCGCGCCCCACACGCTCGCGTACAAGCAGACCACGCTGCCCGACGCGCTCACCGTGCACACCGGCCGCTGGGTGCTCGACCCATACGCCGAGGGCGACGTCACGCACACCCGGGCCACCTCCCGGCACACCGTACGGCTCCACCCCGAGCGTGCCATCGCGCTGCCGGGTGTGCGCACGCTCGCCGACGCGCGCGCGGCAGTCCGCGCCGCGATCGGAGGCAACAGCCTGGCGACGCTGCGGACCGCCAAGCAACACCTGGAATCGGCGCGGCTCAGCGCCGGCTGAGGTGCCCGCGGGCCGCCCAGCCCCGGGCACCCGCTGGCTCGCACCAGACAGCCAGACATGGCCTGACCTTTGGTAACTACGAGTGACCGGGGGAGTGTCAGGGGATCTTGATCGGTAATCTCCAGAGTAAGGCCGTGACCTGCAGAGACGCTTGAACATCGCTGTCCGTTACACCGTTTCTTGGGCAGACCCTGACCGGCGCCCCCGGCGGGGTTCTGCCAGCATCTGTACGCCGACCGCCGCAGCACAGAGAGGCGATAGCTGACACTCTCGGCAACCGTCGGGACATCCCGCCGGCGTCGGGGCTGGGGAGTTTGCCGAAGGTGTCGTCGATGTAGATGGCTTCGAGCGTGAGCAGGTCGAGGAAACGCTGGTCGTGGCGTGCGGCGGCGGATCGCACGGCGGGGGTTTCGCGCCACGGTCCCGGGGTGTCGGGGTGGAACGGCCCGCCGATTGCGTACTTGCGTTCGGTGAACAGGCGAACGGCGGTGGCGATGTCGGGGATGTGGGGACGGGAGAGGGTCTCGAAAACGCCGGGTAGGCCCGTGGGGTTGGGTATGGCCCACCGGTCGTCGGTCCGGACGTGGAATCCGAGACCGGGGACGTCGGGGTTGCCGGAGGCGCCGAGGATGCTGAGCCGGTCGATGCCGTCGAAGGTCCAGCCGCCGAGGCCGAGCGCGCCGAGCAGCAGGTGGCCGTTGTGGACACTGATGATCAGTTCGGCGCTGGCTTCGGCAAAAATGTACTGCTCGACGAACGACAGCGGGAACGGCTCGTCGGCGTGGCGTAGCTCGCCGAAGTCGTCGACGCCGGGGATGGCCCGGTGGTTGATGTCGTCGTGGACGGCGTCCCCTTCTGCAGGAAGAACGCGGGGTTGGCGATCAGGTGTTGGGTGAAGTCGGCGACCGGGATCACGAGCAGTGAGCCGGGACGGTTGGCGATCCAGGTGTTGTGGCCTTCGAGGTAGGGCTCCTCGCGGGGCAGGTGGATCCGCTCGGGTGACAGCTGCCGGTAACGAGCGACGGTGGCCGCGAGCCAATGGTCGAGGTCGACTCGGCCGTCGACGATCGTCGAGAACCATGGCTCCCGCCGAGGACAGGCACACTACCTGTCCTTACACCTGCTGTCCTTACGCTTGGAGCGCGCCGGCTGCATCTCGTCGCGCCGGTGGTGTCGAGGACGGATTCCACCGTATTCCCACCGGAATCGAGATGTGAAACGGCGTGGACCGGGCGAGGAGCATGCCGGGTCTCGTGACCGTCACGAACGAGGACGTTCGTGACCGGCCGATGGGTCATGGAAGCGCATGTGGGTCGTGGAGGCTGGGTCATGGAGGCATATTGCCGACGTTTTCCGTATCAGGCGCCGTTACCTCTCGGCTCGGGTGTCTGTGGCGCTGCGACAGCCGAGGGCCCCGGCTCCTGCGGACGGTAGGTAGGCACGCTACAGGTGGCTCTCGACGATCCGCACGGAGACGACCAACCGGGAGGTGACCAGTCCTGATGCGACCAGTCCTGATGCGATCTCCCTGCCGGTCAGCCCGACCGTGGCCAGGGCCGCGAGGGGAAGGCCGCGAGGGGAAGGTCCTCGACGGTCGCGATGGGCTTGTTCTTCGTTGGCAGCGAGAACTTGAGGATCTTCTTCTCAACGGAGAAGAGCTGCTTGGACAGCCGGCCGGTGTTGTAGCGCAGGCCGTAGCGCTCACATATCTCCCGGACCTCGGCAGCGATTTCAGGGTAGCGGCGGGCGGGGATGTCGGGGAACAGGTGGTGCTCGATCTGATGGGACAGGTTGCCTGCCATGACGTGGAAAAGCTTGCATCCGATGATGTTGGACGAGCCGAGCAGTTGGCGGTAGTACCAGTGGCCGCGGGTCTCGTTCTCCGCCTCCTCTTCGGTAAACGTGGCGACGCCCGCCGGGAAGTGGCCACAGAAGATGATGTTAAAGGCCCAGATGTTGCGGACCAGGTTCGCGAGCGCGTTACCGGCCAGTGTGGTCAGGAGGAAGGGGCCGGTGAGCAGCGGGAAAAGGATGTAGTCCTTGAGCGTCTGGTTGCGGACCTTGTGCAGCATTCCGCGGTGCAGGGGCTTGGTCTCGGCCCAGGTTCTCTCGCCGGCGAAGATTTTCTCAGCCTCCAGATCATGGAGGAGCACGCCCCATTCGAATAAGATCATCAACAGGAAGGCGTAGAGCGGGTTGCCGAGATACTTCAGCCTCCACTCCTGGTTCTCCTGCATGCGCAGGATGCCATAGCCGAGGTCACGATCCTTGCCGATGATGTTGGTATATGTGTGATGTATGTAATTGTGGGAGTATTTCCACTGCACGCTGGGACAGACGGTGTCCCACTCATACATACGGGAGTTCAGGCCGGGGTCATCCATCCAGTCGTACTGGCCGTGCATGACGTTGTGGCCGATCTCCATGTTGTCAAGGATCTTGCTCACGCTGAGCGAGACGACCGCGAGCGGCCAGGCCGGCGGCACGTAGAAGAGCGCGCGGCCCGCGACCTCGAAGGCGCGCTGGGCCTTGACGACCTTGCGGATGTATGCCGCGTCCTTCTCGCCGAGGTCGGCGATGACCCGCTGCCGGATCGCATCCATCTCGGCGCCGAATACCTCGATCTGTTCAGGGGTGAGCATGGTGGATTGAGTGGTCACGATGGGCTCCTTCTCCGATTTCTCGCCGATTTCGTCTGCGGCGGTGCGTTCGTTCGCGTGCGCGATTGAGGCACACGAGTCCGGGCGTGGTGGATGGGTCAGATCTCGACGGCGCAGTTGCCGACGGGGATGGACACGCAGATGCGGATGTCTTCGTCGGGCAGGCTCGACTCCTCGCCGGTGAGCACATTGCGGACAGTGCCCTCGGCCTTATGGGATGTACACGAGAAGCAGATGCCCATGCGGCAGCCGAACTCGGGAGTAAGCCCGGCGGCCTCGGCCTGCTCGAGCAGGGTGGTCCCGGTGTTGGCCGCGGTGGCGCCGGCCTTGGTGAAGGTCACGTCGCCCCCGGCCGTGCCACGAAGGACAGGCGTCTTGAAGTACTCCACGCGCAGCTTGTCGCCACCGTCGTAGGCGGCCTGGATTTTCTCGATCAGGCCCGCCGGGCCGCAGGCCCAGGTATCGACGTCCGGGTAGTCCGGCACGAGCCGGGACAGCTCCATCGGCGTGAAGAACCGGCCGCTCTGCTCCGGGTAGACCAGGTGGACATGGACGTTCGGAGGCAGTTCGGCGAGCTCGTCGGCGAAAATCTGGTGTGCCGGTGACTGTGCGTAATGCAAAAACGTGATGGTGCCGCCGTAGCCGCGGCGCAGCAGTGTGCGGACCATCGACATCACCGGGGTGATGCCCGAGCCGCCGGAGATGAACAGCAGTCGGTGCGGCAGCGGCTCGGGCATCGTGAACCCACCGGCCGCCTGCGAAAGGTGGACGATCGTGCCCGGCCGGGCGCATTCGACGAGGTATTTGGAGACGACGCCGTCAGGGTTGGCGCGCACCGTGATCGTGATGCGGTCGCCGCGGCCGGACTCGGGCGAGGAGACCGAGAAGCACCGGATACGACGGGCACCGTCGATCTCGACGCCGAGCTGGACGTACTGGCCGGCGAGGTGGCCGTTCCAGGTCCTGGTGGGCTGGAGAGTGATCGTGGCGACCGGGGCACCGG